>JAFMGZ010000004.1 GCA_017854855.1 Sulfitobacter sp.
TTCACCGGGCGGGCGATCAAGAATATCACCGATGCGGTCAAAGTGCGGGCGATGGACTTTGAACTGCCCGATGAATGGATGGAGCAGCCGGATCTGTTTCTGTTCAAAGGCTATGAAGAGAAGAAGGCGATGATCGAGGATATGCGCCAAGAGGTCACAGTTGAGATGGTGGTGCAGGAGATCAACCGCTATGCCGATTCAGAGTTCCGTTATGCGGATAAGTCGGACGAGGTGGCGATTGAGAACGCCGTGCGGGATATGGGACGGATGGCTGAGGCGAAGAAGCGGTATTTGAGCGGGGGTGAGGGGTGAGCTTGCCAGTCTCCATACCGGGGATCGCAATGGCGATAGCTTTGGCGCAAGGGGCGCTGAGGGCCCAGTTTGGCAGGGTGTGCCCATGCAACGGTTGATCCGGCACGGCCTGATGTTTGGCAACCTGTTCCATGTGTCTTCGCCGGCGCTGGTCGAGAGGTATAACCGTGCGCTGGTGCATTTGACGGGCAAGACGACGGCGCTGGCTGATTTCCACATTGATATTTCGGGATATTCGCCTGAGGTGGGGGATGAACTGGGGGATCATGCCTACCTGAACCATGCAGGTGTGAACCGGCAGTTTATCTTGCTGAGTATGGAACAGCGGCGTGCGCCCTTGCTCAATATGAAATTCTCCACCTCTCGTGCGATCCTTCAGGATTTCATCGCGCAGAATGAGGTGTCGCTTTTTGCGCTGACGGCCAAGGATGCCATCGCGGGGGAATTGGTCAATTCGGTTTATGATGTCTCAACCCCGGCGCGGCTGTTCGACATTCGCCGGGTTGAGATTGAGGCGGATACAACTGCGGGCACCGTGCGCGATGCTGAAAAGCTGGCCCGGATGGTTGAGCGGTTCAAGACCGAGCCGGACGGCTGGTTTGATGATGTGTTGATTGCGCAGATGATCGAACTGGCGGGCAAGACCGGGGATGTGGTGCGCAATCCGGTGCGGTTGAAACAGATGGGATTTGACCAGCGCAATTTCTGGACGGCGCATTTTGGCGGTCTTTATCTGTTTCAGGATGTGGAACATCCGGCGGTGATTGCGCCCAGTGGCACGGGCCATCTGGGGGATTTGCCGGTCAAATATGTCTTTGATGCCAGCCAGCGGAACCGGATTGCGCAATTCTTTGAATATAACCGCCTGACCGAAACCATTGTGGAGGGACGCCGGGACCGGGCGGCGGCGATCTTGCGACAGAAGATGGATTTCATTCTGGTGGATGCGGTGGCGGATCAGGGGGTTGACCTGTCGGGGGCCACGCGGCGCGATATGCGGCGGTTGGCGCGGGAGCATCACGCGAAACTGCCGCAAGAGTTTCATGCGCTGGGCGCATTGGTGAACTGGGCGGAGAATGGCGGGCAGTGGCCCCGCATCGCATCGGACCATCCGGCGTATTTCTATACGCTGCGGGCGAGTGATACCAAGGATGCGCCCTTGGTGAACATGTTGCTGGCAGAATTGGCCCCCAAGGATGCGCGCCAGATGTATATCTGTCACAAGGAATTGTTCTATCGCACCTATGCGGGCTGGGCCGAGGCGAAAAAGGCCTATGTTGTTGATTTTCTTGTGGCCGAGTATCAGGTGGACAAGGCGGGTGCGCGGGCAGAGTTGTTTGGGCATGACGCCGCGATGGTAGAGCCCGAACAGGACATGATCGCGCGGGTTGGCCCTTGGGGTGCAGTGGGGGGACGCAGATGATTGGATTTATCCGGCTGGTGATCATGCTGTTCGTGGCGCTGACGGTTGTCTATGTCAGCCTGTCATTCTACAGCCGCGCGGTGCGCAAATCAAAGCTGCGGCAGAAATGGCATGACGGCAAGCAGCTGGTGGACCGTGATACCTTTGTGCAGCGCGGGCTGGAACGTTATGACAGTTCTATCCGGCGCAAGCTGATATGGGGCGTCTATGTGGTGCCATTGGTGGTGATCGGGGTGATCATCTACCTTACGAATTTCACCTGAAAGGGTTACTATGTTTACGATCATCAAATGGGTTTTCTGGAGCGTCTTTTGGGTGCTGGTGATCAGTGTGTTTCATTACACGCTGCCGCAGGTTGATATCGTGCGGGTCACCGATACCTATGAAAAGCGGATCGACCCGGGCGAGAATTCATTGTTCTGGGCGCAGGCCGATGTGGGGTCTGACGGTACCTTGGCGAACCGCGATGTGTTTTTCATCCAGACGCGGCGGGCCAAAGGGGATGTGATGGTTTACCGCAATGAGGATACCGGTTGGGGCTGGCCGCCCTATTTCAAGTTTGACACATCGAACCTGCAGGCAGAGGCTGCGGACGCAAAATCAACTGCCGGGTCTGCGCAATATTATGCGCTCAAGCATTATGGCTGGCGCAACGAGTTCTTTACGATCTTTCCGAATGCGATTTCTCTGCGCCCTGTGTCAGGGCCGGATGCGTCCAAGGGGATTCCCTATCTGAATATCATTATCATCACGTTGTTTGCGGCGCTGGCCTGGGCGGTCTGGGTGCGTTGGCGGCGGTTTCGCATGGCCCGGATTGATCCGACGCTGGAGGCGATCGAAGATGATTTTGCGGAAAAAGGCGGCGCTGTCCTGCGTTGGCTGGCAAGCTGGAAGAAAAAGACCTGACAGGGTGCCGCGCGCGTCCGTCTAATCCGAGAACAGATGGTGCGCCTGAAGGATTTCGGCTGCTTTGTCTTTGGGGATGCTCAGAAACTGGGTCAGGGCCTCGGCGTTTTGGTCTGCGTCGGCGTGTTCGCGCATGCGGCTGAAATTTTCGAACTGGGCATCGTGCAGCTGGTCGGATTCAAAGGCCATGTCATTGCGAATGGTGGGCAGCAGCCGTTGCAGTGTTTCAAGCGAGGTGTGATCCCCCGCCAGTCCCACGCGCATGGCGTGTCCTGTCAGATAGGCATCGGTGAACTGACATTCGATTTCCAGAATGCGCGTGGTAGAGCGGTCAGTGGTAAAATCATTCAGCAGGTCAAGGTTTTCGGGATCCATGCAGATCAGCAGTTTGTCCGTCCCGAAATAGTCAAACAGCATCCGCATCATTGTCCGGCGGTGACGGTGGCGTTTTTCCAGCGTGTTCTGGATGCCGCCCAGATCGGGCAATGCCGTGTCCTGTTCGTTAAAAAGGTATTCGATCGCGGGCACATTGGTGACCTGCCGGATACGTTCAAGCACCCGTTTGGCCACATGCCATTTCTTGCACACCACGATCAGCAATTCGCGTTCGCGGCCTAAGGTGCTGTCAGCCTCCCAGAACCGGGTGGCAAAGCGGCGCCCGATACGGCCCCGGCCGGTCAGGAACCTGTACAGGCTGCCGCCTTCGTTGCTGATCTGGAAATTGACGCCCTTGGCCACATAGAGCAGTCCAAGCCTGCGCTTGAGGTCTTTTGCCTCTGGGCTGATTTTGCGCGCGAAAAGATAGTCCTGAGACATCAGCATTTCATAGTGGTCGTTATAGAAGTTCACCGGCATCCCGTAATCGGTGAACATCAAGAAGGTCAGCGTGCGCGAGCGGATTTCCTGGTCGGGGACCAGATGCCTGACGAGGGTTTGGAAATAGGTTTCATCCGGAATCCAGGTGGTTCGAAAGAAACGCACAACATCACGGCGTTTCCGGGTAAATTCCATCACCTTTTCAATCGTTTCGCGCCGCAGACACCACCATTGGCTGCCGATCATTATTTTCAGGTCCTGCGGTATCTTGCGCGTGAGGCCCAGCCGCTTTTGGACTTCATACAGGAAATAGAACAGCTTTTTATGTTCGCGTTCATTGACCAGATGGCGGTAGATCAGCCGTTCCTCGCGCCATCCAGTCTTGATCCAGTTGCTTTCGAAAAAATCAAAGCTTTCGACGAAATCTGCATCATTGGCGTCCAGAAACTGATGGGTGTATTCGGCGGACTTGATCGCCATGCAATCCCCCGACAGCATGTAGAAATGCGTGGCGCGCGGAAAGGCATCGAGCGCGGACTGCACGGCGTTCAGCGTTGCCTGCACCAATGACCATGCGCCCCAGCCGCATTTCACCCGTTTTTTGGCGAATGTGACGTTGGGGTTGTTCTTGAGGGCTGTCATGATCTGGGCAAAGTCAGCCGGATCGGCAGAGGCGTCAAAGTGGATGGAGATGAAATCG
This sequence comes from Sulfitobacter sp., assembly GCA_017854855.1. GTDB lineage: Bacteria > Pseudomonadota > Alphaproteobacteria > Rhodobacterales > Rhodobacteraceae > Sulfitobacter. The sequence continues at coordinate 4,158 of JAFMGZ010000004.1, forward strand.
CCCGCATCTGTCAGGCGTTCCGCCTGCCGGATAACGGCATCGGGATCCTTGTGACACAGCAGGATATAGGCGATTTTTGCCATTCTGGAAACGATCTGCTCTTTTGCCCTTGGTTGTTTATGTTGATAAAGGTGAAGATGGATTGAATAAACACCATTAATTTGCTTTTTTGCAGCAAAGCGGAACTGTTGCCTAAAACAGTCATAATAAACAGAGGACGAGCGCCATGGGATTTCCGGGAACCTGGATGACAGAGAGCGAGAGCGTGGTCTACCGCGTTGTCCCGAAATGTGCCTGTTCGACGATCGGACAGATCATGTATTATTCCGATCACGGCACGTTTTTTGACGGCGACATCCATGATGCCAAGTCAGGCATGCATAAATGGGCGTTGGACCCTTCGCAGGCCCCGATCATGACCAACGTGCGCAATCATGCCTCTTTTGCCTTTACCTGCGTGCGCAACCCCTACACGCGGGTCCTTTCGTCATTCTTTGACAAGATCTGCGGTATTCAGCGGAACGGCAAGCGGTATCGCGGAAACATGGTGCCGTTGCTGGTCCAGAAATACGGGATCGAGGTTGGGGGCGAGGATGGCAAACAGGACTTTGACCAGATTGCCAGTTTCCGCCGCTTCTTGTTGTTTGCCCGTGACACCATCCGCTGGCGCCGCCCCATGGACCCTGACATTCACTGGTCTGCGGTTTCTGGCCATGTCAGCACCTTCATTGCCAACGGCGGCACCTATGACAAGATCATCTGGACCGAGAGTTTCAATGAGGGGATGCAGCAGGTTCTGGATGCGATAAAGACCCCTCATCCCGTCAACCTTGAGGAAATCCCACGCTTTAACGAAAGCGAAGGGCATGGACCCAAGCGCGCGCATCCAGTTGAGGATTATTTCGACGACCTGTCGATGCATCTGGTGCGCGAAATCTACAAGCGTGATTTCGATCTGTTCAAATATGACTTTGACAATCCGGGCAACAAGATGCCGATTGGCGAAATAGATCTGGATGAGGTGCACGCGAAGCTGGGCGATTGAGCGGGGCCGCGTTGGTCCCGGTGGGCGGCATGGACGGCCTTTGACCTCGCGTGGGTGCACAAGTCGCTCAGGCGGTGACTTGCACGCGCGGGGATGCCAGCTTAAATGGCAGGTATGGCACAGGTCAAATCATCATCCAAATCGGACCCGAACTACAAGGTCATCGCAGAGAACCGTCGCGCACGCTACGATTACGCGATCGAGGAGGATATCGAGTGCGGTATCATGCTTGAAGGGTCAGAGGTAAAATCGCTGCGCAACGGCGGGGCGAATATTGCCGAAAGCTATGCGGCTGTTGAGGATGGGGAACTGTGGCTGGTGAACAGCTATATCGCGCCCTACAAACAGGCCAAGACCTTTGGCCACGAAGAACGCCGCCGCCGCAAGCTGCTGGTCAGCCGCAAGCAAATGGCAGACCTGTGGAGTGCGACCCAACGCAAGGGGATGACGCTGGTGCCACTGGTGATGTATTTCAACCATCGCGGCATGGCCAAGGTCAAAATCGGCATCGCCAAAGGCAAGCAAAACCATGACAAGCGCGAAACCGCCGCCAAGCGTGATTGGTCACGTCAGAAATCCCGCCTGCTGAAAGACCACGGTTAGGATGTGACCGCCCTGCTGGTCGGTCTGGCCTGCTGAAACCTGCCGTCTTTGACAGCTGTGCCGGTATTGCACTGCACCAAGAGGCCCCCGTGACGCGGGCGCACTCTTGCCAGTTTCGACGCGCAGCGCTAGGCAAGGTCAGACCCGCGAGGAAAGGAACGCCCATGTCTGATGATCCCAAGACACTCGTGTCAACCGCATGGTTGGCAAAGCATCTCAAGGACCCTGATCTGCGTTTGCTGGATGCATCTTGGTACCTGCCCGATGCTGGCCGCGACCCAAAAGCGGAATATGAGGCCGCCCATATCCCCGGCGCGCGGTTCTTTGACATTGATGAAATTTCCGATGCGCGCTCTGAGCTGCCGCATATGGCCCCCCCGGTGGAAAAATTCATGTCCCGGATGCGGGCCATGGGTGTGGGCGACGGGCATCAGGTTGTGGTCTATGATGGCGCAGGATTGCTGTCGGCCGCGCGGGTCTGGTGGCTGTTCAAGCTGATGGGACAGGACAATGTCGCCGTTCTGGATGGCGGCCTGCCCAAATGGGTGGCCGAAGGCCATGAGACCGAAGACATGCCGCCCATCCCGCGCGATCGTCACATGACGGTGCGGTTGCAGAACCAGCTGGTGCGCGATGTGACCCATGTGGCCCATGCCTCCAAACTGGGCACGCCGCAGATCGTGGATGCCAGATCCGCAGAACGGTTTCGCGGCGATGCGCCCGAACCCCGCGAGGGGCTGCGCGCAGGGCATATCCCGGGCGCACGAAACGTGCCCTACACGCTGCTCTTGAATGACGACAAAACGATGAAAACCCCCGATCAGACCCGCGCCATTTTCGAGGCGGCCGGTGTTGATCTGGACCAGCCGATCATCACCTCCTGCGGGTCAGGCGTGACAGCAGCCATCCTGGCGCTGGCGCTGGAACGTATGGGGCACAAGGACTGGTCACTTTATGATGGATCATGGGCCGAATGGGGGATGTTCCCGACCGTGCCCGTCGCAACCGGAGATGCATGATGTTTGAAACCCTCAAGGCGCAGCCAGCAGATAAGATCCTGGCCCTGATGCAGATGTACCGCGACGACCCGCGCGATACCAAGGTCGACCTTGGCGTGGGCGTTTACAAGGATGCCACGGGCCTGACCCCGGTGATGCGCGCGGTCAAAGCCGCGGAACATCAAATCTGGGAAACCCAGGACAGCAAGGTCTATACCGGGCTTGCCGGTGATCCGGCATTCGCGGATGCGATGATCGCGCTTATCCTGGGCGATGCGGTGTCGCGTGGCTCTGTGGCGGCTGCGGCCACGCCGGGCGGTACGGGGGCTGTGCGCCAGGCCTTTGAAATGATCCAGATGGCCAAACCCGATGCGCGGGTATTCGTCTCTGATCCGACATGGCCCAACCACCTGTCGATCCTGAAATACCTCGGCATGGAAGTCGTCCCCTACCGCTATTTCAACGATGAAACACGCGGCGTTGATTTTGACGGCATGATCGCAGACCTCAAGACCGCCCATGCCGGCGATGTGATCTTGCTGCACGGCTGCTGCCATAATCCGACAGGGGCCAATCTGAACGCGGCTGAATGGGATGTGGTGATCAAACTGCTGCAGGACACGGGGGCCACCCCGATGATCGACATCGCCTATCAGGGTTTCGGCGATGGCCTGGACGCAGATGCGGCCGCCACGCGCAAGATCGCGGCAGCGGTACCTGAATGCCTGATCGCGGCCAGCTGCTCCAAGAACTTCGGCATCTACCGCGAACGTACGGGCCTGTTGATGGCCGTGACCGCTGATTCGTCGGCCCATGCGCTGAACCAGCAGACGCTGGCCTTCCTGAACCGGCAGAACTACAGCTTCCCGCCCGATCACGGGGCGCGGATCGTGACGACGATCCTGAACGATGCGGCCCTCAGGGGCGATTGGATGGCCGAACTCGAAGAGGTCCGCAACGCGATGCTTGGCCTGCGCACTGATCTCGCGGCAGAACTGCAACGCCTGTCTGGCTCCGATCGTTTCGGCTTCATCGCCCAGCACCGTGGCATGTTCTCGCGGCTGGGCACGACCCCCGACAAGGTCGAGGAACTGCGCGTCAAACATGGCATCTACATGGTGGGCGACAGCCGGATGAATATTGCTGGCCTGAACGCCAGGACAGTGCCGATATTGGCCCATGCAATCATCGACGTAGGGATCTGACCCTGGCTTCCGGGCGACACGCCCACCTCGCGACCGGGACAATCAAAAAAGGGGGGCGATACCGCTCCCCTTTCTTTTTGGCCAAAAATACCTTGCAGGACGTCACCCGCCTGCGGTGCCCATGATCCTGTCCGCACGCGTGATGCAGGCACTCTGCCGATACAGCCGACATAAAAAACCCGGACCAATGGCCCGGGTTTTTCGGTCTTATGTATCAGAGCTTAGCTCTTGGAGAACTCGGGATAGGCTTCCATGCCCAGTTCTGCCATGTCCAGACCCTGGATCTCGGCCTCTTCGCTGACCCGGATGCCCATGGTCGCCTTGAGGATGAACCAGACAACACCGGATGCGATGAAGGTAAAGATACCCACAACCAGGATGGAGTAGAGCTGTGTGCCCAGGCTCGCGTCGCCGTTGGTCAGAACAACAGCGATGGTGCCCCAGATACCGGCAAACAGGTGCACAGGGATCGCGCCGACAACATCGTCGATCTTGAACTTGTCCAGCAGAGGAACTGCGAAGACCACGATCACGCCACCGATACCACCGATCAGCGTTGCCATGCCAAGTGTTGGCGTCAGCGGCTCGGCTGTGATGGAGACCAGACCAGCCAATGCGCCGTTCAGGACCATCGTCAGGTCAGGCTTCTTGTACAGGATCTGCGTCAGGATCAGTGCAACGATGGCACCACCTGCAGCGGCTGCGTTGGTGTTGGCAAAGATGCGGGACACGTCAGCGATATCGCCTACAGAACCCATCGCCAGCTGCGAACCACCGTTAAAGCCGAACCAACCGAGCCACAGGATGAACATGCCCAGTGTCGCCAGTGCGAGGTTGGAACCTGGCATTGGGTTAACACGGCCGTCCTTGTATTTGCCGATACGCGGCCCAAGGATCAATGCGCCAGCCAAAGCAGCCCAGCCACCGACGGAGTGCACGACAGTGGAACCCGCGAAGTCGAGGAAGCCCATTGCGTCCAGGAAACCACCGCCCCACTTCCAGGAAGCCTGCAGCGGATAGATGATGCCCGTCAGGATGATGACGAAGATCAGGAAGGGCCAGAGTTTGATACGCTCAGCCAATGCGCCTGACACGATCGACGCGGTCGCCGCACAGAACATCAGCTGAAAGAAGAAATCCGAACCGGTTGAGGCATATTCGCCATCATCCGCGCCGGCCAGATCGATGCCAACGGCTTCCAATACGCCTGCGCCGAACACGCCTGACAGGACGCCGTCAACAGACCATGTGCCCAGTGGATACATCAGGTTATAGCCGAACGCCCAATAGGCGATGGTGGCCAGAGAAAACAATGCGACGTTCTTGGTCATCTGCATTGTGACGTTCTTGGACCGGACCAGGCCGCCCTCGAGCATCGCAAAGCCTGCAGCCATGAAGAACACCAGAAAGCCACCGATCAAGAACAGCAATGTGTTCATGATCCAGACCATTTCAGCGGTCACAGCTGCTGCGTCTTGTGCCAGCGCAACGGTCGGCAGCACTGTGGCTGCGACGGCGGCTGGGATGATATGTGTTTTTTTCATCATTTCGTCCTTAAGTTAGATGGCGTCTTCGCCGGTCTCGCCGGTACGCACGCGCACAGCCTGTTCCACGTCGAGTACAAAAATCTTGCCGTCGCCGATCTTGCCGGTCTGGGCCGTGCGAGAGATGACTTCGACCATCTGGTCTGCCACCGCGTCAGCGACGACCAGTTCCAGTTTCACCTTGGGCACGAAGTTCACGACGTATTCTGCACCACGGTAAATTTCGGTATGTCCCGACTGCGCGCCGAAACCTTTGATTTCTGTTACCATCAGCCCGCGGACGCCCGCTTCGGTCAGTGCTTCACGCACTTCCTCAAGCTTGAATGGTTTGATTGTAGCAATGATGAGTTTCACCTTTGGATCCCTCTTCCGATGTGCAGGAGAGCCCTGCGTTATGCCCCTGCAGAAGTCGGTATTTTGGGCGCGGTGGAAAGCTTTGGAGGGCAAAAACCGCAGGCAGCCCAGGGGATAATGATTAAAATATGTGCATAAAATGGGTATTGCCTAAAAAATAGACGCTACGTTGACGGATAAAGGCTGCCACTGGCGCTAAACAAAGGTGAAAAAAGGCGCTACACTTATGAAAAAGAGCAGGCAGACCGGTCAAAAAATGAGTGATTCATCCAAACGCAAGCGCCCGCTGGTGGCGGACAGGCGCTATCCGTCCAAGGCGACGGCAGCCGCGAAAAAGCCTGCAAAACAGGCCGCGCCGACCAGACGCAAACCCGTGAAACGCAAACCTCCCCGTCGCGGCGGGATCATCGGCTTTTTCAGGGCGGTCATCGCGTGGATCCTGCGGTTGATCTGGAAGATCACCTGGCGGTTGACGGCCGTGGCGGTGCTGGTGCTGTCATTGGCTGTTGGGTACCTTTATACAACCTTGCCGCCTTTGGACGCTTTGCTGGATGGGCGCGCACGCGGCTCTGTCACCATGCTGGACCGCAACGGCGATGTCTTTGCCTGGCGGGGCGATCAGTTTGGCGGTGTTGTGACGGCCGATTCCGTGTCGCCGCACCTCAAGAACGCTGTGATCGCCACGGAAGACCGGCGGTTTTATCGACATTTCGGCGTAAGCCCGCGGGGCATTGCATCGGCGGTCCGGATCAACCTGTCCGAGGGGCGCGGCCCGCTGTCAGGCCATGGCGGGTCCACCATCACGCAGCAGGTGGCCAAGCTGATCTGCCTGGGAGAGCCATATGACGCTTCCTCTGGGATGACCGAACAGGAATACGAGGCCAGTTGCCGGCGCAGTTCGCTGCAGCGCAAGGCCAAGGAGGCGCTTTTCTCCATCGCGATGGAGGTGAAATATACCAAGGATGACATCCTGTCGATCTACCTGAACCGGGCCTATATGGGCGGCGGTGCCTTTGGTGCCGAAGCCGCAGCGCAGCGGTTCTTTGGCAAGCCGGCAGCGGCCGTCAATGCCGCTGAGGGTGCGATGCTGGCGGGATTGCTGACCGCGCCCACGACGCTGTCTCCGACCAATAACCTGGACCGCTCACAGGACCGTGCGGCGACGGTCATTCGTCTGATGCGTGAACAGGGGTATCTGTCACAGAAGGAAGCGGATTTCGCACAGGCCAACCCGGCAGAATTGAGCGAAGCTGCCGAGGCGCGGGCAGGCGGGTATTTTGCCGACTGGGTCATGTCGACAGGCCCCGAGTTCTTTACCCGGAACACCACAGAGGATGTGAGGATCACGACCACATTGGACCAGCGGATCCAGAAAGCTGCCGAAGACGGTCTGACCTGGGTGTTTGAAAACAAGGTGCGCGAAGGGTCCGAGGCGCAAGCCGCTGTTATAGTCATGTCGGCCGATGGTGCGGTGCGGGCCATGGTGGGGGGGCGCAAGACCAAGTTTGCGGGCGGGTTCAACCGCGCCACACAGGCGCTGCGGCAGACCGGGTCGGTGTTCAAACCCTTTGTCTATGCGGCGGCCCTTGATCTGGGCTATTCGCCCGATGATCTGATAGAGGACGCGCCCTATTGTCTGAACATCCCCGGATCGGGGGAATGGTGCCCGCGCAATTATACCAATAATTTCTACGGCAAGGTGACGCTGACAGAGGCGCTGGAAAAATCCTTGAACATCCCCGCGGTCAAGATCTCTGAGAGTGTGGGACGCGAGCTGGTCAGTCAGGTCGCGACGCAATTCGGCATCCAAAGTGATCTGGCCGCAGGTCCGGCGCTGGCGCTGGGGGCGTCGGAAAGTACGTTGATCGAGATGACAGGTGCCTTTGCCGGTATCCTGAACGGCGGTTCTTCGGTGACGCCCTATGGATTGGTTGAACTGACCTTGCTGGGCGATAATGAACCGCTGATGGGCACTGGCGGCGGCATTGGCGAAAGGGTCATTCAGGAAGGGGCCGCCCGGCAGTTGGTCTATATGATGGAAAAAGTGATCTCTGAGGGAACCGGATCACGGGCGCAGTTTGGCGGGCGACAGTTGGCGGGCAAGACGGGAACCACCTCTGCGGCAAAGGATGCGTGGTTTATCGGGTTTTCAGCCGATTATGTGACCGGTGTCTGGATGGGATATGACGATAACACCCCGCTTAATGGTGTGACCGGCGGCGGTCTGCCCACCGACATCTGGCGCGAGACAATGTCACGGGTTCACGAAGGGCTGCCCCTGACGCCGCTGCCGATGCAGGGACCGGGACCCGCGTCCGGACTGGGCGACGATGGCAACGGCATTGCGATCCCTGTCGGAAATTCGGAGCCTGTCAGCATCATTGATCAGGTCCTGCGTGACATATTCGGAACCGGTGGAAATGGCAGCACAGGCACCAACCCAAGTGCCGGAGATCGCTAGCGCAGGACACATCCATATCTGTGATCGCAGCAAACACATCTGTTCATTTCCCTTTTGGGCGCGATGCGGTCAGGATTGCCGAAACCCGACAGGCGAGGCTGCACATGATACCGATCCGTATTTCTTCGTTTTCCCAAGGTGATGCCGGGGGCAATCCGGCGGGGGTTGTGATTGCAGACCACCTGCCTGACGCCGCCAAGATGCAAAGGATAGCCGCCGATCTTGGCTATTCCGAAACAGCGTTTGCGGCCCCTGAAGGGAAAAGTTGGCGGGTGCGCTTTTACGCGCCTGTGGGCGAAGTGCCGTTTTGCGGTCACGCCACCATTGCGCTGGGGGCTGCCCTGGGTGCCCAAGAGGGGCCGGGACGGTTTGAGCTGCATCTGCGCGACACGCAGATCAGCGTCGAGGCGCATGAAACCCAAGGCCGCTGGCATGCTGCATTGCAGTCCCCATCGACATGGTCAAAGCCCTTGGAGGATGATCTGCGCTATGCGCTGCTGGATGCCTTCAGCCTGTCTGATGATGAACTTGATCCGGCCTTGCCGCCAACCTTGGCTTTTGGCGGGGCGTTGCATGCCATCTTGACGCTGCAAGACCGCGAGAGGCTGCGCAAGATGGCCTATCCCTTTGACGCGATGCGCGATCTGATGGCTTTGCACGGGCTGGTGACGGTCAGCCTGCTTTATGTGGCGGGAGCCCGGTCATTTGTATCGCGCAATGCCTTTGCCAGCGGCGGGGTTGTCGAGGACCCGGCCACGGGTGCGGCGGCGGCGGCCCTTGCCGGGGCACTGGTGGACCGGGATTGGGACGGGCTGCGCGCGGGGGGCAGTTTTCACATCATGCAGGGCGAGGATATGGGCATGCCATCGGCATTGGATGTCGAAGTGACCGGCCTGCCCGGTGCCTCTGTGCGGGTCAGCGGGGCGGTGCGCTGGATCTAGGATAGTGGTCTGAATCCACTGACCCGGGCTGCTGGCAATCCATTCTTAAAGAACATCTGCTTTTACTGCCCGCCACAGGGGGAGCGGCCAACAGAGCCTGCATGCCCTGAATTGAGCAGGAACCGCACCATGCGCGCAGATGACGCCATCCGGGGCAAAGAAGAACTGCGCGGGGTGCGCGTCAAGAGCCGTGCCTTGTATTGGGCCGTGGGTCTGTTCAGCCTGTTTGCCAACCTGCTGATGCTGACCGGTCCGATGTATATGCTGCAGGTCTATGACCGGGTGCTGTCATCTGGCTCTGTTGAGACGCTGGTGGCGCTGTCGCTGCTGATGGTGTTTCTCTACGTGATCATGGGGCTTTTGGACTATGTGCGCGGGCGGATCATGCTGCGGGTCGGCATGCGGTTTCAACAGGGGTTGGACAAACGCGTGTTTCAGGCGGTGATGCGCAAGGCGGCGGTGTTGCCGGATCAAGGTACCAGCAGCGGCCTGCAGGATCTTGTGAATGTTCAGCGGCTGATCACGGCACCTTTGGTGATCGCGCTGTATGACATTCCCTGGACCCCGATCTTTTTCGCCGCGATTTTCGTCTTTCATCCGCTTTTGGGCGCGATGGCGGTGGGTGGGGCTGCGGCGCTGATCCTGATCACATTGGCCAATCAGCTGTTGTCGCGCCGCAGTCAGCGGGATGCAGGCGTGTTGCAGCACGGTGCCCAAACGATGGCCGATCACATGCGCCGGGAGGCAGAGACAATGCGCGCCATGGGCATGGGCGATGCCGGCTGTCTGCGCTGGCACCGCATCCAAAGCCGCGCCATGACCAGCGAGATGGAGGCGGCCAATATCAGCGGCTCCTTTGCCACGCTGACCAAGACGCTGAGGCTGTTCTTGCAATCTGCGATGTTGGGATTGGGCGCATGGCTGGTCATTGGTGGCCAAATGACGCCGGGGGGCATGATCGCTGGATCCATCTTGCTGGGCCGGGCGCTGGCGCCGGTGGAATCCATTCTGAACCAATGGCCCATAGCGCAGCAAGGGCTGCAAAGCTGGCACAGCCTTGGCGCGCTTTTGGGTGAGGTCCCGGCAGAGCAGCCGCGCCTTGCCCTGCCAAAGCCGCAGGCCCAGCTATCGGTCAAAAGCATCACCGTCGTCCCACCGGGTGAACGGGTCGCCGCGCTGAAATCGCTGAGTTTCACGGTCGGGCCGGGGCAGGCGGTGGGTGTCATCGGCCCCTCTGGCGCGGGTAAATCCACGCTGGCGCGGGCCCTGGTGGGGCTGTGGCCCGTGGCGGGGGGGCATTTGCGGCTGGACGGTGCTGCGTTGGATCAATTTGGCGCAGAAGTGTTGGGCCGCCACATTGGCTACCTGCCGCAAAAGGTGCAGCTGTTTGAGGGCAGCCTGGCCGAGAATATTGCCCGCCTGGCGCTGGTGCCCGATGCCGAAAAGGTTGTGGCGGCAGCCCGGATGGCCGGGGCGCACGACCTGATCCTCAGCCTGCCACAGGGCTACGAGACCCCTGTCAGATCAGAGCAGACGCGCCTGTCGGGGGGGCAGTTGCAGCGGATCGGGCTGGCACGCGCCCTGTATGATGACCCGGTTCTGGTGGTGCTGGATGAACCCAATGCCAATCTGGACAACGACGGGTCCGCCGCGCTGAACGCGGCGATCCGCAAGATCAAGGCGCAGGGGCAGGCGGTATTGGTGATGGCACATCGGCCAGCCGCGATACAGGAATGCGACATGATCCTGATGCTGGAAGGGGGTGTGCGAATGGCCTTTGGTCCCAAGCAGGAGGTGCTGGCGGGGATGGTCAAGAATGCCCAGTCCATCCAGGCGGTTCCCGCCGCTGCAGCGGGTATGCGATGACCGATGATCGCGCAAACCCGCTTGGTGCCGGGCACTATGTTCTGCTGGGGATTGTGGCGCTAATGGTGCTGATCCTGGGCTTTGTCATGTGGGCCACAACGGCGCGGATCACGGGCGCGATCATTGCGCCGGGTACGTTGCAGGCTGACCGGGTGCGCCAGTCTGTTCAGCATCCAAAGGGCGGCGTCATCGCAGAGCTTCTGGTCACGGATGGCAGCCCGGTCGGGGCCGGGGATTTGCTGATGCGGCTGGACACGGCAAGCCAGCAGGCGGAACTGGCCTATGCGCGGGAGCAATTATTTGACCTGACGGCGCGGCAGGATCGGCTGCGGGCAGAATATTCGGGGCAGCAGGCGGTGACCTTTTCGCCGATCCTGCTGGCGCAAAGCCGTGCAAACCCAAAACTGCTCCCGGTGTTGGAGGGGCAGCGCAGCCTGTTTGCCGCCAGCCAAGCGCGGTTAGGCGCGGAAAAGAGGCAATTGCTGCAGCGCAAGGTTCAGACGACGGCCCAGATCACCGGACTGGAGGCGCAGATCGTATCGGTGGCCCAGCAGATCACTCTGACGGCGGCTGCGATGAAGAACCAGAAATCCCTGCTGGCCCGCAAACTGGTCCCGGCTGCAACTGTACTGGAATTTGAACGCGAGATGTCGCGCCTGCAAGGCAGCCTGGGAGAGTTGCGCGGCCAACAGGCGCAGGCCCGCGAACAGATTGCCGGAATTGAGCTGGAGATCTTGCAGCGCGGGTCCCTTGCCAGGGAAAAAGCCATGGCAGAGGCGCGGGACCTTGAACAGGCGATCCGCAGGCTGCGCAAGGATGCACAACAATTGCAGGCGGAAATCGCGCAGGCCCGGATTTACGCGCCGATTGCGGGCATCGTGCATGGGATGACCGTGCAGACACCCCGCGCGGTGCTGCGCCCGGCGGATCCTGTGCTTTATCTGATCGGGCAGGGCCGCGCGCCTGTTGTGATCAGCCAGGTTGTGCCCAACCACATTGACCAGATTGCGGTCGGACAACAGGTCAAGATCCGGCTGTCAGCGCTGGATCAGCGTTTGACACCCGAAGTATTTGGCCGGGTGACCCGGATATCGGCTGATGTGATCACCGATCAAAGAACCGGCGCGGGGTTCTTTCAGGTTGAGGTCATGCTGATGGCCGGTGCGCTGGATCGGCTGCCAGAGGGGGCGGTGCTATTGCCGGGAATGCCGGTGGAGACGTTTATTCACACAGGCCTGCGATCACCCATGGCCTATTTCCTGAAGCCAATGGCCGATTATTTCGCACGGGCTTTTCGCGAAAGCTAGGGTGAGGCCCCTCAAGCGGTTTGGAAAAACCCCGGAACCCTTTTGCGTGGCCTGACATCAGATATTTCAACGCGTTAAGGGATGCGTCATGAATTCGCTATTTCGACAAAATCATTGAATCCCCTTTTCGCCGGGTCCCAAGACAGCTAGCTTCCGGGCAAACCATTTGTCAAAGGATCAGCATCATGAGCATCACCGAAAGACTTTCTGAACTGGGGGTCACCCTGCCCGATGCACCGGCACCGGCGGCCAATTATGTGCCCTACGTGCAGGTTGGGAACATTGTCTATGTGTCTGGGCAAATCTCCAGCGGGCCGGACGGGTTGATCATCGGCAAACTGGGCGCGGACATGACGGTAGAGGCGGGGGCTGCGGCGGCGAAAAACTGTGCGATCAGCCTGCTGGCACAGGTCAAGGCCGCGTGTGGCGGTGATATTGAACGTTTGGTGCGGGTGATCAAACTGACCGGTTTTGTGAACTCTACCGCTGATTTCACCGATCAGCCCAAGGTGATCAACGGCTGCTCCGACTTTCTGGTTGAAGCCCTGGACGATCGTGGACGGCATGCGCGGTCTGCGGTCTCTGCGCCATCATTGCCTTTGGGTGTGGCGGTTGAGATTGAAGGCATCTTTGAAATCAAATGACCCTGGCACGCGGATTTTACGACAGGCCAATGGCACATCGTGGATTGCACGATGTGTCAGATGGGCGGCCTGAAAACAGCCGTGCTGCGATCCTTGCGGCGATACAGGCGGGTTACGGCATCGAGATTGATGTCCAGCTCAGCGCCGATGGCGCGGCGATGGTGTTTCATGACTATGCATTGGAGCGTCTGACAGGACAGCGCGGCCCCCTGCGGCTGCGCCAAGCCGATGATCTGGCGCGGGTGTCCCTGCTGGGGGGGGATGAGGGCATTCCGGATTTGCCTGAGGTGCTGAAACTGATTGACGGGCGGGTGCCGCTCTTGATCGAGATAAAGGATCAGGATGGCGGCATGGGCCCTGATGTGGGGCCGTTGGAACAGGCGACAGCACAGGCGGTGCGGGGCTATGACGGCCCTGTTGCGGTGATGTCGTTCAACCCTTATTCCGTGGCCAAGATGGCTGAATTTGCCCCTGACGTGCCGCGCGGCATCGTCACCAGCGCCTACCGGTATGAGGATTGGCCCCTGCCGCGCCGCACCTGTGACCTGCTGCGTGACATCCCCGATTATGACCGGGTCGGTGCCTGTTTCATCTCGCATGAGATGAACGATCTGTCGCGCCCCCGGGTGGCACACCTGAAGGCGCAGGGCGCGATGATCCTGTGTTGGACGGTGCGCAGCCCCGAGGAGGAAGAAGAAGCGCGCGAAGTGGCTGATAACATCACGTTTGAAGGCTATGACGCGGCTCTGCATCCTTGATCCTGCAGGGTAATGCCACACATACATATCAGGTGATTGGGGCAGAGCATGAGCGCGCAGGAAATCGAAATCAGGTTAGTGCCAAGTATCGCTGAGATCGGCCAGCCCGACTGGGATGCCTGTGCCTGTCCAGAAGCGGTGGATGGCGCGCCGCCGAATGATCCTTTCACGACCTACCGGTTTCTTGCCGCGCTGGAAGAAAGCGGCAGTGTCGGCCCCGGCACCGGCTGGCAGCAGCAGCATTTGACCGCCTATATCGGCACTGAGCTGATCGCGGTTGCCCCGCTTTATGCCAAGATGCATTCGCAAGGCGAATATATTTTTGATCACAACTGGGCCCATGCCTATGAGCATTCCGGCGGCCGCTATTATCCCAAGCTGCAGATTGCCGTGCCGCATACGCCTGCCACGGGGCGGCGGTTTCTGACCCGTCCTGGGTTTGAAGAGGTGGGCAAGCGGGCCTTGATCCAGGGTGCCGTTCAGGTGACACAGAACAATGACCTGTCGTCGGTCCACATCACGTTCTGCACCCAAGAAGAGGCGGAATTCGCCGAGGAAATGGGGCTGATGGTGCGCAAGAACCAGCAGTTCCACTGGCGCAATCACGGATATGCCGATTTTGACGGGTTTCTGGCCAGCCTGAATTCACGCAAACGCAAGAACATCCGCAAGGAACGTGCGCAGGCGCAGGGGTTTGGGGGCACGATCCAGACCTTTACCGGCGATCAGATCCAGCCGGAACATTGGGATGCCTTCTGGCGCTTTTATCAGGATACCGGCGCGCGCAAATGGGGCAGCCCCTATCTGACCCGCCAGTTTTTTGATATCGCCCAAGAGACCCTGCGCGATGATATGGCGCTGGTGCTGGCGGAACGCGAGGGCAGATGGATCGCCGGTGCGCTGAACTTTGTCGGGGCGGATGCGTTATATGGCAGGTATTGGGGCTGTACGGAGCATCACCCCTGCCTGCATTTTGAACTGTGCTATTATCAGGCCATCGATTTTGCGATTGCAAAGCGCCTGAGCACTGTCGAAGCAGGCGCGCAGGGAGAGCACAAATTGGCACGCGGCTATCTGCCGACGCCGACATGGTCGCTGCATTGGATGCGCGACGAGGGATTTGCCCACGCAATCGCCAAGTATCTTGAGGCAGAGCGAGATGCAGTTGATCATGAGATCGAAGTGTTAACAGAATATGGGCCATTCAAACGCGCCCAAATTGAGGAACAGGAATGACTGAGAAACTAAGCGATGAGACCCGCAAGACGGTTCTGCAGCCGCTTTTCAACAGCGGTTGGGAAATGACCCCAGGCCGTGACGCTATCCACAAGACATTTGTCTTTGCCGATTTTGTCGATGCCTTTGGCTGGATGACGCAAGTGGCGCTTTGGGCTGAGAAATGGAACCATCATCCTGAATGGGACAATGTCTACAAGACAGTCAACGTGACCCTGACGACCCATGACGTCGGCGGGTTAAGTGCGCTGGATGCCAAACTGGCCCGCAAGATGGACGGCCTGGCCGGGAGCATGCAGAGCTGATGGAAGAGGTCGAGAATACGGTTGAATCCGTGATGACGACAGAAATCTGGCAGGGCAAATCCCTTGCCGATATTCTGACGCTTGAATTCCTGGCCAGCGCTGCGGGGTCCTTGCTGGGTGCGATTTCAATCTTGCTGCTGGGCTGGATCGTGTCTGCGTGGTTGCAGCGGCGGGTGTCCAACCTGGGGCGCAAGAACCGGCATCTGGATGAGATGCTGTTCGATTTTCTCGCGTCGATTGTCCGCTATGTCGTCATGGGTTTTACCCTGTTGTTCGTGCTCAACACTTTTGGGGTACAGACGACATCCGTGGTCGCTGTCATTGGTGCGGCGGGTTTGGCGATCGGTCTGGCCTTGCAGGGGACGTTGTCCAATGTGGCGGCAGGCGTGATGCTGATCCTGTTTCGCCCGATCAAGATCGGTGATTTCGTCGAGGTCGCAGGCAAGATGGGCACGATAAAGCAGATCAACCTGAATTTCACAGAGCTGGCAGATGCAAGCAACGTGCAGGTGATTGTGCCCAATTCCCAGGTTTGGGGGAATGTTATCACCAATTATTCCAGCAATGACCGACGCCGGGCGGAATGGAGCTTTGGTGTGGGGTATGGCGCGAACCTCAAGGATGCGGAAACGATCATTCGTGATACGATCATGGCCGATCCGCGCGCCCATGAAGCGCCTGAGCCCTTTGTTCAGGTGACAAACCTGGGCGAGAGTTCTGTTGATTTTCTGGTGCGGGTCTGGTGCGACGCCGGTGATTATTTCGCGTTCCGCGCAGATATGACCCGACAGGTCAAAGAGGCGCTGGATGCGGGCGGGGTGGATATCCCGTTCCCCACCCGGACGCTGATCCAGACATCCGGCTGAGCATTGCGGGCATCAGCCCCGACCAGCCCAAGATAAGGCGGGACGCCCGAACAGGCGCCCCTTTTTTCGTTACATATTGGCCAGCAGCGCTTCGCCACCTGAAAGGTCACAGACGCCGGTACCGATTTCAGGCTGGAACAGGGTGACCTTGCCGTCATCTACCAGCATCGCGTAACGCTTGGAACGCGCGACCAGACCGGCGGGTGCGGCATCAAAATCCATGCCGATGGCCTTGGTGAATTCAGACGATGCATCGGCCAGCATCGTGATGCCTGCAGCCGTCGCACCTGTCGCCTCGCCCCATGCTTTCATCACAAAGGGGTCGTTGCACGAGATGCAGATGATTTCATCCACGCCCTTGGCATCGAACTGATCCTTGGTGCGCACAAAGCTGGGCACATGGGCGGAATGGCATGTGGGGGTGAAAGCACCCGGTACGGCAAAGACAACGACCTTGCGGCCTTTGAACTTGTCGGCCAGCTGTACCGGCTGTGGACCCTCTGCACCCATCTGAACCAGTGTTGCGTTGGGCAGGGTATCGCCTTGTGATATTGTCATGAGTAATTGCCTTTCATGTCATTGCGTTTGTTCTTGTCCAGCATATAGGCTTTATGCGCAGGAGCGACCAGTCATTCAGAGAGTAGATTTATGGGGCATGTGATTGTGATCGGGGCAGGGCAGGCGGGTTCATCCTGTGTGGCCAAGCTGCGCAACAGTGGGTTTGACGGGCAGATCACCCTTATCGGCGAAGAACCTGTGCCGCCCTATCAGCGTCCGCCGCTGAGCAAAGCCTACCTGATGGGAGAGATGGCGTTGGAGCGTTTGTTCCTGCGGCCCGAAGCGTTTTATGCAGAACACAACATTGACCTGCGCATGGGCCAGCGTGTGGATGCGATTGATACGGCGGCGCAAACTGTTTCGGTTTCCGGTCAGACGCTGGCCTATGATGATCTGGTGCTGACGACCGGCTCTACTCCCAATCGGTTGCCTGCCGCCATCGGAGGCGATCTGGAAGGCGTGCATGTTGTGCGCGATCTGGCGGATGTGGATGCGATGGCCCCGCGATTTGTCCAAGGGGCAAGTGTGTTGATCGTGGGGGGCGGCTATATCGGGCTGGAGGCGGCATCGGTTGCGGCCAAGCTGGGGCTCAACGTGACGTTGGTCGAGATGGCAGAGCGGATATTGCAGCGGGTCGCCGCGCCCGAAACCAGCGATTTCTTTCGCGATTTGCACAAGGCACAGGGTGTGGACATTCGCGAGGGCGTGGGGCTGGACCGGCTGACCGGCGAGGGGCGCGTCAGCGGTGCCAGACTGACCGACGGCACTCAGCTGCAAGTCGATTTCGTGATCGTTGGCGTGGGGATCAGGCCCGGCACCGCGCTGGCCGAGGCCGCAGGCATTGAGATCGAGAATGGCATCAAGGTCGATGCGCAGGGCCGCGCTTCGGCACCGGGTGTCTGGGCTGCGGGGGATTGTGCGTCCTTTCCCTATAAAGGCGGGCGGATCCGGCTGGAATCTGTCCCGAATGCGATTGATCAGGCGGAATGTGTCGCGGAAAACATCATGGGGGCCGGCAAGGAATATGTGGCAAAGCCGTGGTTCTGGTCCGATCAATATGATGTCAAACTGCAGATTGCCGGCCTGAATACTGGCTATGACCGGGTTGTGACCCGCCGATCAGACGCAGATAGCGTGGGATTCTGGTATTACAGCGGCGATACGCTGCTGGCGGTGGATGCGATGAATGATCCACGCGGTTTCATGGTGGGCAAGCGGCTGATCGAGGCGGGTAAATCCCCCGCGCCCGATCTGATCGCGGATCCCGCGACGGACCTCAAGGCATTGTTGAAATCGTGAGGGTCATCGCGGGCAGATTTCGCGGCACGGCGCTGGCGGCACTGGGCAAAGGCGATGCAGGCGCACATCTGCGGCCCACCTCTGACCGCGTCCGCGAGAGCCTGTTTTCCATGTTGGGGCATCACGATGTGCTGGTAGGTGCGCGGGTGCTTGACCTGTTTGCAGGCACCGGTGCCTTGGGGCTGGAGGCCCTGTCGCGGGGGGCAAAGGAGGTCTGTTTCGTTGAAAATGGCCGGGTTGGTCAAAAACTGATTTCTCAGAATATCACCAAGCTGCGGGTGGCGGATGAAACCGTCCTGATGCGCAATGATGCGACGCGGCTGGGGGATTGGCCGAATGCGCCCTTTGATCTGGTCTTTCTGGATCCGCCCTATGGCAAGGGCATGGGCAAAAAGGCGCTGGAGGCGGCGTTACAGGGCGGTTGGCTGTCGCCAGACGCGATGATCGTCTGGGAAGAAAACGCGCCCATGTTGCCGCCGCCGGGGTTCAGCCGTCTGGATACGCGCAAATACGGCGATACCCATGTTACCTTGCTGCAGATTACAGCGCAGCCCTGATTGCTGCACCCAGCCGTTTCATGCCCTCGTTGATCTTGGCATCATCCGCCAACGAAAAGCTGAGCCGGAGGGTGTTTGCACCTGACCGATCTGCAAAAAACGCCTGACCGGGGACAAAGGCCACTTTTTGCGTTTCCAACGACGCCTTGAGCAGATCGCCGCCATTCATGTGCTTGGGCAAGGTCAGCCAGACGAACATGCCGCCTTCGGGCTTTGTCCATGTCACGCCTTCAGGCATATGGGCTGCCAATGCGGCCAGCATCGTGTCGCAGCGCGCGGCATATGTGCGGCGCAGGGTGGCTGTGTGGTCTGCAAAGACGGATCGGGCAACGCTGTTGATGGCCATTTGGTTCAGGGTTGATGAATGCAGATCAGCGGCCTGTTTCATCAGCACCAGCTGACTGATCACCGATGCGGCACCGCAAACCCAACCGACCCGCAGACCAGGGGCGAGCGATTTTGAGAAGCTGCCGCAGTATAGCGTGCGACAGTCATTGATGCTGCCTTTGCGGGCCACTTCGAGGGCCAGCATGGGGGGGATTGGATCACCGTCATAGCGCAGGGATTGATAGGCAGAATCCTCGATCACCGCGATATCAAGGTCATCTGCCAGATCAAGGATGTTTTCGCGGGCCTTCAGATCAAGGGTTTCGCCGGTGGGATTGGCAAAATCGACCGATGCATAGGCAAATTTCACGCGGCCCCCTGCCGCCTCAGCGGTGGCGGTATAATCCCCGGCAGAGCGGTTGCCGCCGGGAATGAGGCGGTCATAATTGGGCTCATAGGCGTTGAAGGCCCCCAAGGCCCCCATGTAGGTTGGCCAGCTGACCAATGCCGTGTCCCCGGGCGACAGCATCAGCTTGCCCAGATAATCAAGGGCCTGCTGAGAGCCTGACGTGATCAGCACGTTGTCGCGGCTGCAAGGCACGCCCAGTGCTGCCATCTGATCCACGATCCAGTCGCGCAGCGGGCCGTATCCTTCGGAGACGGAATATTGCAGGGCTGCACTGCTGTTGGCGGGTGACAGGGCATCGGCCAGCGCGTCTTGGAACGCTTTGGTCGGGAACAGCGCCGGGTCGGGAATGCCGCCCGCAAAGGAAATGATGTCGGGTTGGTCCAGCAGTTTGAGAAGCTCGCGAATCTCGCTTGCTTTCATCCGGCTCATCCGTGTTGCAAAGATGTTTTGCCAATCCATGACCTGTCCTCCCGTTGGATTTTGGGAAAACAGCATGTTTCGAAATTTATGGCAACAGTTATTACCTAAATTGGAGTGCAGCACATATGTTTTACTGCTGGGCAGACGGTCTTGGCTGGTTGGTGCGCGTCCGGATCAGCCGTAAGTGGGGTGGAATTTGCCCGCGGGCGACAGCGTGAAAATCTCAACCCCGTCTTCGGTCACCCCGACGGAATGCTCAAATTGCGCCGACAGCGATTTGTCGCGGGTAACGGCGGTCCAGTCATCTGACAAGGTCTTGGTTTCAGGACGGCCCAGGTTCACCATTGGCTCAATCGTAAAGAACATCCCCGGTTCCAGCACGGCACCGGTGCCCGGTTTGCCGTAATGCAGCACATTGGGGGGCGAATGGAACACGCGGCCCAGGCCATGACCGCAGAAATCCGTGACCACGGACATGCGGTGCCCTTCGACAAAGGTCTGGATGGCATGGCCAATGTCGCCAAAGGTATTGCCGGGTTTGACCACAGAAATGCCCCGCATCAGGCTGTCATGGGTCACCTCGATCAGTCGCTCGGCCTTGCGCGGCAATTTGCCTGCGACATACATGCGCGAGGTGTCGCCAAACCAGCCATCCACAATAACCGTCACGTCGATGTTCAGGATATCGCCATCCTTGAGCTTCTTGTCACCGGGGATGCCGTGGCAGACCACATGGTTTACGCTGATACAGCTGGCGTGCCTGTAGCCCTTGTAACCGATGGTCGCGGATTTGGCCCCGGCATCGTTCACCATATCTTCGATGATGCGGTCAATTTCTGCCGTGGTCTGGCCAACAAAGACATGTTCGGCGATCTGGTCAAGAATCGTTGCGGCCAGCCGGCCAGCGGCATGCATCCCTGCAAAGTCGCTGGGATCATAAATGCGAATGCCGTCTTTTGTCTGGCGGCCACGATGCAGGTCGTTCACCGAAATCTCCAATTCCTGTTCTTTGTGCCTTCCTAACGCGTGAGGCGTCCAAGGACCAGAGGTGCGGCGATTGTCACCTCTTGGGGAGAGATATGTGTACTCAGGCAGAGGGTTTCCACCCCTTCCAATGTCGCAGCCTTATGTGCTGCGGCATAGGTGGGGTCGATGTCATCGGCCATGGCCACATGGGTGCAATCGGTGCGTTGCACCAGATAAAGCAAGACAGCGCGGTGTCCGGCGCGGGCGACCGCGGCCAGTTCGCCCAGATGCTTTGCGCCGCGCGCGGTGACGCTGTCAGGAAATTCGGCCTGACCTTTTTCGCGCGACAGGGTGACGGATTTCACCTCGACATAGGCATCTGGAAAACCTTGCTGGGACAGCAGGAAATCTATGCGTGAATTGGTGCCGTATTTCACTTCGGGCTTCACGCAGCGGTAGGCAGACAGCGCTTCTATGGACCCGGCTTCCAATGCGGCGCGCACGGCCTTGTTGGGCAGGCCGGTGTCGACGCCGGTGAAATGACCGTTTTCATGATCGACCAAGCGCCAGCCATATTTCAGCTTTTTCTTTGGGTCGTCGTTGGGTTCCAGCCATATCTTGCTGCCCGGTTCGGCCAGGCCCATCATGGAGCCGGGATTGGCGCAATGGGCCACGACCTCGCGGCCATCTTCAAGGGTGCAATCGGCCAGAAACCGTTTGTAACGGCGGATCAGACGGGCGGGGACAAGATCAGTTTGAAAGCGCATGGGCAGAGGCCTATACCGTTGCCAAAGCCCCCTCAAGGAGAAGCGCCATGTCAAACCCCACCGCCGCGATGATCGTTATCGGAGACGAGATCCTTTCGGGCCGCACGCGCGACAGCAATATGCACCATCTGGCCGGGCAATTGACCGAGGCAGGCATCGACCTCAAGGAGGTGCGCATGATCGGAGACGAACGTGGCACGATCATCGCGGCCGTTCAGGCGATGTCAGTGGTCTATGATTACGTGTTCACCAGTGGCGGTATCGGGCCCACACATGACGACATCACCGCCGATTGCATCGCGGCGGCCTTTGATGCGCATATCGACGTGCGCGATGACGCGCGTGCGATTCTGGCCGCGCATTACGCCAAGTCGGGGACAGAGCTGAACACGGCACGCCTGCGTATGGCGCGGATCCCGGATGGGGCTGAACTGATTGACAACCCGGTCTCGGCGGCACCGGGTTTCAAAATCGGGAATGTGCATGTGATGGCCGGGGTGCCATCGGTGTTTCATGCGATGGTTGCCTCTGTCCTGCCGACCCTTACGGGTGGTGCACCATTGATCAGCAAGACGATGCGGATCGACCGGGGGGAAGGGGATATTGCGGGACCTTTGGGCGCATTGGCCGAGGCCTATCCGATGTTGTCGATCGGGTCATATCCGTTTCAAAAAGACGGCAAATACGGCGCGCATATCGTCATTCGGGGCAATGACGAGGGGCAGATCGCGGCGGCCCTGACCAAACTTGAGGCGGCATTTTCGTGAGCCCCTCTGCCACGCAACTCTATGAGGTCTGCGAACAGACCTGGCCTGCTGCCCGGCGCTGGACCGAAGGCGTCTGGACCCTGCGCGATGGTCAGGGCGGCGGCAAACGGGTGTCTGCGGCAACGGCAACGGGGCCTGTCGCCGCCGATGATGTCGCGCATGCGGAGGCGGCGATGACGGCGATGGGGCAAAAGCCCCTGTTCATGATCCGCGAGGGCGAGCAGGCCCTGGACCAGCTTTTGGACGCCAAAGGCTATCACGTCGTTGACCCGGTGATCTTGTACAGCCTGCCCATCGAAAAACTGACCGATCTGCCGATCCCGCCTGTCACCGCTTTCAACCTGTGGGAACCCTTGGCGATCATGCGCGAGATCTGGGCAAAGGGCGGCGTTGGCCCTGCGCGTCTGGCGGTAATGGAACGGGCCCGGGTCAAGACGGCAATCCTGTCGCGCTGGAACGAAAAACCCGGTGGTGTGGCATTTGCCGCGGTCCACGATGGTGTCTGCATGGTGCACGCGGTTGAGGTTCTGGCCCATCAGCGCCGCCAAGGTGTCGCGCAATGGATGATGCGGCGCGCGGCCCTCTGGGGGCAGGCCCAAGGGGCCCGTCATCTGGCGGTGCTTTGTGTGGAACATAATCAGGGTGCCAACCGGTTGTATCAGGCGCTGGGCTTTGTCGAGGTTGGCCGCTACCATTATCGCCACATACCGGAATAAAGGAGCCTTTTGATGGCCAACGACATGCCTACCGCCCTTGACCTGCCGATGATGGACCCGCTGCCAGAGGCCACGCAAAAGTATTTTGACGTCTGTCAGGACAAGCTGGGCATGGTGCCCAATGTCCTGCGCGCCTATGCCTTTGACGTTGAGAAACTGAACGCCTTTACGGCGATGTACAACGATCTGATGCTGGGGGGCAGCAACCTGTCCAAGCTTGAGCGTGAAATGATCGCCGTGGCGGTTTCTGCGGTGAACAAATGTTTTTACTGTCTTGTTGCTCATGGCGCGGCGGTACGACAGCTGTCAGGTGATCCGGCATTGGGCGAGGCGCTGGTGATGAACTACAAGGTTGCCAACGTCACGGCGCAGCAGATGGCGATGCTGGATTTCGCGGTAAAACTGACCCGCGAAAGTGCCAGCGTGGTAGAAGCCGATCGTCAGGCGCTGCGGGATGTTGGCTATAGCGACCGGGATATCTGGGACATTGCCAGCGTGGCGGCATTTTTCAACATGACCAACCGCGTGGCCAGTGGCACCGATATGCGGCCCAATCCCGAATATCACGCACAGGCCAGATGATCCGCGTCTGCGCTGCCCTTTTTGTGCTGCTTTCCACGCCTGTATGGGCGTTTGAGTTCAGCCTGCCCGTCACCGCCCGGCTGACCGTCGAGCGCAATACAGGGCCCGATACCTATACCGCACCGATTGGCGTGTTTGAAAACGGTGCGGTGCCCATGATGACGGTTGAGGGAGAGGTGCGGCGCAGTGCATGGCGGCTTGATTCACCGGGGCTTACGCCGTTTCAGGTGATGCGCCCGCTGCGGGACCAATTGGTTGCAGAAGGGTTTGAGGTGGTGCTGGATTGCGCGGCAGATATTTGCGGTGGCTTTGATTTCCGCTTTGCAACGGAGACATTGCCGGGCCCCAACATGTACGTGAACATTCGGGCCTTTCATTTCGTGACCGGCACCCGCGACACAGCCGGCAAGGGCGCGGAAGTTGTCACGCTGCTGGCCAGTACGGCGGCCAGTTCAGCCTATGTGCAGATCATTCATGCGGGCGGGTTGCAGGATGAGGGTGTCGCGGTGGCCACGGATGCGGATTTTCCTGTGACGACGGCTACGTCGCCGGGCACGTCGACGGGGACAGCGCAAGGCACCCCTTTGCTTCAGGATCTATTGCGGGTTGGCCATGTCGTTTTGTCCGACCTTGATTTCGCGACGGGAAACACGGAATTGGGCCCCGGCCCTTTTGCCAGTCTTGAACAGCTTGCGGAATTTCTGGTGCAAGAGCCGGCACTGCGTATCGCCCTGGTGGGCCATACGGACAGTGTTGGGGGGCTGGAGGCCAATATTGCCATATCGCGGGAACGGGCCCGCGCGGTGCGTCAGCGCCTGATCGACAGGTATGCGGTGGCAGCCGATAGGCTGGATGCCGAAGGGATGGGATACCTGGCACCCATCGCCAGCAATCTGGACGCTGCGGGCCGCGAGCAGAACCGGCGCGTAGAGGCGGTATTATTGTCGCAGTGAATCACAGCAGGCTGATGCTGGACCGGGCTGAAATGCTCTGACGGGCCAGTTGTTCAGTGGCCGAGATGTGCCAGTCCAGCCCGCTGTGCCCATTGGCGCTGGCGGTCTTGAGGTTGGCAGAGGCCAGCCGCGCCTGCGCAGCGGTCAATGACAGTGCTTCGGCCAGCGCCGCACGTTCGGCGCGGATTTCGCTGATCCGCTGGTCTTGCTGGTCCTTGGTGATCTTGTTCGTGGCAAAGGCCATGGTCAGCTGATTAAGCTCTGCCTCTTGCTGCGCCAAAAGATTTGGCAGCGCGTTCTGGATCTCGCTCATGCTGCGGTTTGCCTTGCGCAGGTTGATCACCAGCCCATTCGGAGAGGCCAGTTCAACCCGGCGCGCCACGTCACGTTTGCCCGCAGCGTTGCCTGCGATTGCGCCGCCAACGGCACCCAATGCCCCCACCTTCAGGCAGGCGCTGGCATCCGCCGCCAACATGCCCACGCCGCAGCCCACAGCCGCACCGATCATGGCCCCCTTGACCGTTGAGGCACGCACGATACCGCGTGCACTGGCTGTCAGGGCATCGGTCTGTTCAGTCAACCCGTCAGATACGACAGGGCTGGAATGGATCGTCAAAGGATCAATCATCGCACGCGTCGGCGCGGTGGTGGTCAAACCCGCCTGACCGCAAGCCGTCAGCGTGATCGCGGAGAACATCAGTGAAATCGTACGGAATTTGATCATGTCAATTTGCCTTGAAACTCGTTGTTTGATCATTTGATACGCGTCATTTTTGACGAAAATTGGGCAAGAACTTGGAGAAGTTGCAAATTCTTGAACACAGTTTGCCACAAACCAAAAAAACCCCCGATACCATGGGTACCGGGGGGCAGTTTCACCGAGGGGAAGGTGTTCGTCTTACCAGTCGCTTGGGCCTTTGTCGGCAAAGTTGTGGACCAGAAAATCAATGAAGGCGCGGACTTTGGGCTGTGTAAAGCGGCCCGGGGGGTAGACCGCATAGATGCCTTGGGTTTCTTGCGGCAGATCAGGGATCGCGTCGACCACCAGCCCTTTTTCCATCGCCTCCGAATACAAAAAGCTGGGCAGATATGCGATGCCAAGACCGGAAATCGCGGCGTTCAGCAGGCTTTGGCCGTCATTCACAGAAAGCCATCCTGCGGTGCGTACCTGACGTTTTTCACCCGATGGGGCGGTCAGTTTCCAGACGTTGCCACTGGACTGGTTGGAGTAATGCAAGAGCTTGTGATCGTTGAGATCGTCGATCTTTTCGGGGCGACCGTATTGTTCAAAATACTTGGGGCTGGCGATCATGCGTTTCGTGGTTTCGGTCAGCTTGCGTGCCCGCAACGTGCTGTCCTCCAGTTCACCGATCCGCACAGCCATGTCGAACCCTTCAGAAATCAGTTCAACGTAGCGGTTGTTCAGCACCATGTTCACGGTGATGTCCGGAAAATCGTTCAGGAATTCTGATAGGGCAGGGGACAGGTGGTTCACACCAAAGTCCGTCGCGACCGAGATGCGCAGCAAGCCCGAGGGTGCCGATTGCATCGAGGTGACCAGCGCATCCGCTTCGCCTGCATCATTCAGGACCCGGCGGGCCCGGTCGTAATAGGCCAGTCCGATCTCTGTCGGAGAGACGCGGCGCGTTGTGCGGTTCAGCAGACGCGCACCAAGCCGGGCCTCAAGTGAAGAGACATGTTTTGAGACGGCAGATTTTGAGATCCCCATCTTCTTGGCGGCATCGGTAAAGCCGCCTTGATCCACGACTGTGGCGAATGCTTCCATTTCTGTCAGGCGGTCCATACCAGCTCCTTCATAGCTTTCATTTCAAGGATTGGTATGACGGCTAAATCAGGCAGGATCGGGGCAGTGGTGGGACAGTTGCGTGTTAATTGCAGGGATCGTTCAAGGCATGGAAACAGCTGAACGGCGTGTTTTCACCGCCGTCAGATCCAGCGCAGCCAGCGCAAAAGGGCGACCAAGCCCACCGCGAGGATCAGCAGGGCAAGCGAGAGGGCAATGAAACCGAAAGGTGAATTTGCACCGATGATCCCTTGCAGGTTCACCCCGAACAATCCGGTGATCAGGCTAAGCGGCAAAAAGACGGCGGCGACAACGGACAGGACATAGCCGTGGCGGGCCTGCCGCTGTGCGACATTGGTGTCGTGTTCTTGCTGGATGGAGATTAACCGGTCTCTGAGTTCGTCGAGATGTTCGACCGCGATCGTAGAGCTATTGGCAAGTTCGCGCAGTTGCTGCGCGCCTGAAAGCGGCAGCATGGGCAGGTCCATCGCGGCCAGCCTGTCCAATGCGGCGCGCTGCGGATCAAGATAGCGGCGCAGGCGGATGATGCTTCGGCGGGTTTCTGGCAGGTCACGGGGTTGCGGTGCTGTGGCGTCTTCCAGGTCCTGCTCATAGATATCTGTCAGCGCGACAATCGTCTCAATATGATTCTGGACCCGTTCGATCAGCCCCTGGACCAAATGCGCAAGGAAATCAGCGACTGTTCTGGGTGGAAACCCTGCGGTGCAGGCAACCCGGATGGCATCAATGGCAAAGACCTTGCGACGCCGCACCGTGATGACCACGTCCGCGCTGACCCACATGCGCACAGAGATCATCTGGTCTGCCTCGGCCCCTTCGTTCATGTTGATGCCGCGCAGGTTCAGGATGATCCCATCATTGAACTGATCACAGCGGGGCCGCGTTTCGGTTTGCAACAAGGCACCAGCGGGGATCGGCGGAAGATGCGCATGGACCCAATCTGAAAAAGCTGGGTCCGTCATGTCGAAATGCCACCAACGATAGGTGCCCGGCCCCGTCAGATTGCTGTCTTCGGGAACCAGGGTGGTCCCGTCAGGATAAATATCGAAAACACAAATCGGCATGGTCATCCTCAGCAAAACCTGCTGACAAGACTGCACCTCAAGCCATGTCAGCGCAACTGGTTCCCTGCCGTGACCGGGCCTGTCGGGGTTGGCCGTAAGGTGGGCGCATCGCCCACCTTGGCTGTTGTTAAAGCGCGGCGGCCAGACGTGTCCCTTGATCAATCGCGCGTTTGGCGTCCAGTTCGGCGGCCACATCTGCGCCGCCAATCACGTGGCAGGGTTTGCCCTTGGCCTCCAGTGCGTCGGCCAGGGAACGGTCCGACAATTGACCGGCGCATAGCACGATCGTGTCTGCCTCGATCAACGTGGGCTTTTCGCGGGCCTCGCCAAAGCTGATGTGCAGCCCTTGTGCGTCGATCTTTTCATAGTTCACGCCAGCGATCATCTGCACGTTCTTCATCGTCAGAGAGGCGCGGTGGATCCAGCCTGTGGTCTTGCCCAGACCTTTGCCGACCTTTGATGTCTTGCGTTGCAGCATCGTGACCTGACGGGCAGGTTTATGCGGTTGCGGACCTTCGGGTGCCAGGCCCGCGCGATGTTTCCCGGGATCGGCGACGCCCCATTCCTTCATCCATTCGGGCAGGTTCAGCGTGGTGCTTTCACCGTCCTGGACAAGGTGCTCTGATACGTCGAAACCAATGCCGCCCGCCCCGATGACCGCGACGCGCTGGCCCACGTCTGCGGTGCCTTTCAGGACGTCGATATAGCTGACCACATTGCCCGCGTTCTGGCCGGGGATCTGCGGATCGCGGGGGATGACGCCGGTGGCGATGATCACCTCGTCAAAACCGTCCAGATCGTTGGCCGATACGTCGGTGTTCAATTTCACGGTGACACCCATTTCGGCGACCATGGTGCGGTACCAATCGACAAAGCCCCAGAACTCTTCCTTGCCCGCAACCTGTTTGGCCAGGTTCAGCTGGCCCCCAATCTCAGAGGCGCGGTCAAAGATGGTCACCTTGTGGCCCCGCTCTGCCGCTGTGATGGCGGCCGAAAGGCCAGCGGGACCCGCGCCGACGACGGCGATGGTTTTGGGTGTCTTGGTGGCCTCGATCAGCAGTTCGGTCTCATAGCAGGCGCGGGGGTTGACCAGGCAGCTTGAAATCTTGCCACCAAAGGTGTGATCCAGACATGCCTGGTTGCAGCCGATGCAGGGCGCGATCTGCGCGGATTTATCTGCCATCGCCTTGGCCACGAAATCCGGATCGGCCAGCATGGGCCGCGCAAGGCTGACCATATCGGCGCAGCCATCCGCCAGCACGTCTTCGGCGACCTGTGGGGTGTTGATCCGGTTGGAGGTGACCAGCGGAATGCTCACATGACCCATTAGTTTCTTTGTGACCCAGGAGAACGCCGCGCGCGGCACGGAGGTGGCGATTGTCGGGATGCGGGCCTCGTGCCAGCCGATGCCGGTGTTGATGATCGTGGCCCCGGCTTTTTCGATCTCCTTGGCCAGCTGTGCCACCTCATCAAAGGTGGAACCATTGGGCACCAGATCAATCATCGACAACCGGTAGATGATGATGAATTCCGGGCCCACGGTTTCGCGCACGCGGCGGACAACCTCGATCGGCAGGCGCATCCGGTTTTCATAAGAGCCGCCCCAGCGGTCGGTGCGTTTGTTGGTATGGGTGACAAGGAACTGGTTGAGGAAATATCCCTCTGATCCCATCACTTCGACCCCGTCATAGCCTGCCTGTTTGGCGCGGGCTGCGCAGGCGGCAATATCGGCGATCTGCTTTTCGATGCCGTCTTCGTCCAGTTCCTTTGGCGGAAAAGGCGAGATTGGTGATTTGATTGCCGATGGGGCCACGCAGGCAGGGCCGTAGGCATAGCGGCCCGCATGCAGGATCTGCATGGCGATCTTGCCACCCGCGTCGTGTACGCGTTTTGTCACGATGCTGTGGTTGGCGACATCCTGATCCGAGACCATCATCGCGGCACCGGGCAGCACCGATCCTTCCATGTTCGGGCCGATCCCGCCTGTCACCATCAGGCCAACCTCGCCGCGCGCACGCGCGGCATAGAATTCCGCGACGCGGTTCCAGTCCTTGGTTTCCTCCAGGCCGGTGTGCATCGACCCCATCAGCACGCGGTTCTTGAGGGTTGTGAACCCCAGATCGAGAGGGGCAAGCATATGCGGATAGCTGGACATGAAGAAACCTTTCTGGCTTTGGCAGTGTTGCAGCAGACAACACTGGAATTGTGGGGATGTGTCACGCACAACGCCGCGTCATCCGACCGCATTGGACAATACCACAGGCTGACGCAAATCGCTCAGGCGTTTCACAGGCATTGGGTGGCTTTCTGTGGCGGCGCATCCATGCTACTGACCAGCCATCCCAAAAGATCAGGAAGTTGCGTGATGACGCCACAAGAAATCGAAAAACTGCCCTACCGACCTTGTGCCGGTGTGATGCTTTTGAATGCGGAGGGTCAGGTTTTTGTCGGCCAGCGCAAGGACCGTTACAAGGATGCATGGCAGATGCCACAGGGTGGCGTTGAAAAGGGCGAAGACCCCGCCGAGGCCGCCTTGCGCGAATTGGAAGAGGAAACCGGCGTCAGCCGTGACCTGGTTACCGTCCTGGCCGAAACAAAGGGCTGGGTGCCCTATGAGCTGCCCCATGAACTGGTGCCGCAGCTGTGGAAGGGCAAGTTTCGCGGACAGGAGCAGAAATGGTACCTGATGCGGTTTCATGGCCATGACGATCAGGTGAACATTGAGACGGAACACCAGGAGTTTTCTGCCTGGAAATGGATGCCGGTCCATGATCTGGTCGCCAGCATCGTGCCGTTCAAACGATCAGTCTACGAGGCGGTTCTATCAGAGTTCGAGGAGTTTTTGTAATGCGGTATCTTGGTTTGATCCTGGCGCTTTTGGCCCCTGCGCCGGCCTTTGCCCTGTCATGCATGGCACCATCGGTTGAGCACAGCTATGCCAGCTACGCCGCAGCAGAGGAAACCTATGTCGTGATCCACGGCCGCCTGACACTTGATATGTCCAAGCTGCCACGTGGCGTCGTCAACAACCGGATGCCGCCGGAGCAGACCAATGTGAAGGGACATATCGGTGGTCTGATGCTGACCGAGGCAGGGTTCACCCAACCGTTTGAGCAAGATCTGACGCTAGAGGTTTCCTGTCTGGGGCGGTGGTGCGGCATGGTGCAAAACGGTGAGGACGTGCTGGCCTTTGTGCGCAAGGATGCGCAAGGATATGCGCTGGCGGTCAACCCTTGCGGCCGGGCGGTCTTTTCTGCACCAAAGCGGTCAATGCTGAAGCGCGCCAAACAATGTATGAAGCGGAATGACTGCACCGCGTTTTAGTGCTGCCGCTAGTCGATGATGGGCATCATCGGGCCTGCATCGCGCGCCAACAGCCCGTGCAGGCGGGGGTCTTCGGCCACCTCGACCTGGCGGCGGTATGGGGTAAACCCACTGCGCATGTAGAATGACAGCGCCTGCGGGCTGTCCATCGTGCAGGTATGTACATGAAACCGGCTGATCGGTTGCGCCCATGCCAGCCGGATGGCCGCGTCCATCAAAAAGCGGCCAGCGCCGCTGCCGATCAGTTTCGGGGTCAGACCGAAATAGGCCAGCTCACAGGCGTTGTCTTCGCGGAAATCCAGCTCCAGCAGCGCTTCGTCCTGACCATCCTTTGCCAGCGTATAGATCGCCACTGACGGGTCTTCGATGATCCCCCGCAAGGTGGCGTCATCCATCCGCAGCCGTCCGAACCACATCCATTCCGCCCCGACACGGCTGAATATGTCGCGGTACCAGTCCAGATCGGGCGTGACCTGCCGAAAGGTGATGCCATCAGCCAAAGGCAGATCGCGGGTCGGGGCAGGGGCCGTCATCTGTAGATGGGTGACTACCATCGCCACATGGCCCGCAGGTACATCATGATTGCCGCTGCCAAGCATCTGTCAGATCAATCCTTCGGATTTGAAGACGGCCAGCATATCCTTTTGGGGGCGTGGGCCGATGTGGCTGATCACTTCTCCCGCACATAGGTTGCCCATGCGCCCGCACACCTCAAGCGCGCAGCCATTGGCCATGCCAAACAGGAAACCGGCGGCGAATTGATCACCGGCACCTGTCGCATCGACGGGTGTTACGGCATCGACGCCGACATCGACGCGTGTGCCATCCTTGATCAGGCTGACGCCATCGCCGGAACGCGTGGCCACCACGATCGGGCAGATATCGGCGGTCTTGGACAGGGCGGTTTCGAAATCATCTGTTTCGAACAGGGATTTCAATTCAGCCTCATTGCCGATGACAAAGCCCAGATCGTTCTGGATCAACGCCAGAAAATCCGCACGGTGGCGTTCAACGCAGAAAGGATCGGAAATCGCGATGCCCGCCATGCCGCCCGCCGCTGTTGTTGCGCGCGCGGCCTCGCGGAAGGCGGTCTTGCCTGCGTCCTGATCAAACAGGTAGCCCTCAAGGAACATCATCTTTGCATTTCCCGCCACTTGATGCGGCACATCTGCATAGGACAGACCAGTGGAGATACCCAGATAGGTATTCATT
Organism: Sulfitobacter sp.; assembly: GCA_017854855.1. Classification (GTDB taxonomy): domain Bacteria; phylum Pseudomonadota; class Alphaproteobacteria; order Rhodobacterales; family Rhodobacteraceae; genus Sulfitobacter. Next base: position 36,037 of record JAFMGZ010000004.1, read on the forward strand.
GACCGCTCTCCATCGGGGGTGACGAAAATCATGCTGCGTGATGTGGGCGTTTTGCCGTCAGCGACCGGCGGATTGACAAAGTCGATGCCGTGATCGGCCATGGCACTGGCATAGAACCTGCCCAATGCATCATCGCTGACCCGTCCGATAAAGGCTGTCTGCAATCCCAGTGCACCGGCACCGGCGATGGTATTTGCCACGGACCCGCCCGGTGTTTGAACCCGGTCATCCATGGCCATATACAGCTCTTCGCCGCGTTCTTTTTCGATCAACTGCATGATGCCTTTTTCAATTCCCATCAGGTCAAGAAAGCTGTCATCAGTTTGGGTAATCACATCAACAACAGCATTGCCGATACCAACAAGGTCGTAGGTTTTCATGAAGCGGTCCTCTTGGGGATTAATGAGTGGTCTTGTCCTCAAAGGGACAAAGATCTTTGATGATACAGGTCGGGCACATTGGTTTGCGTGCCTTGCAATGATAGCGCCCGTGCAGGATCAACCAATGGTGGGCGTGCAATTGGAAATCGGCGGGGATGTTATCCTCAACGGCGCGTTCCACGGCGTCGACGGTTTTGCCCGGGGCAATGCCGGTGCGGTTCCCGACGCGGAAAATATGCGTGTCCACCGCCTGTGCCGGCTGGTGCCACCACATGTTCAGAACCACATTGGCGGTCTTGCGGCCCACGCCGGGCAGCGATTGCAGTGCCGCGCGTGAATTGGGCACGACGCCTGCATATTCATCGACCAATATCTGGCTCAATTTCATCACGTTCTTGGCCTTTTGCCGGAACAGGCCGATGGTCTTGATATGTTCGGTCAGCCCCTCAAGGCCCAGATCCAGCATTTTTTGCGGCGTATCGGCAACCTTGAACAGTTCTTTTGTTGCTTTGTTGACACCGGCATCCGTGGCCTGCGCCGACAGGGCCACGGCCACGACCAACGTGTAGACATTCACATGATCCAGTTCACCCTTGGGTTCCGGGTCTGCATCATGAAAGCGCGTGAATATTTCGCGGATGGTATGATAATCGAGCTGTTTTGCCATGGCCCTTGGTATGCGCGATGCAGGGACCGGGGGCAAGCAGTTGCGCATGTTTCGGGTCGCATAAAGGGGCGGTGCGGCCTAGATTGGGGGCATGAACCAGAACCCCCAGATCCCCGCCTTTGACGATGGCTATCACTACAGGGTGATGCGCCGCGCGATAGAGCTGCTCGATGCCTCGCAAGAGACATTGTCATTGGAAGACATCGCCGCGCAGATGGGCCTTTCTGCGGCACATTTCCAGCGGGTGTTTTCACGCTGGGTGGGCGTGTCGCCCAAAAGGTATCAACAATATCTGCAGCTGGGACAGGCCAAGGAAATGCTGCGCAACAATGCCACAACCCTGCAGGCGGCGCATGAGGTGGGTCTGTCGGGTACCGGGCGTTTGCATGATATGTTCCTGCGCTGGGAAGCCATGAGCCCGGGTACCTATGCACGCCAGGCAGCAGGGTTGGTGATTTATTGGGGATGGTTCGACAGCCCCTTTGGGCAGGCGCTGGTGATGGGCACCGACAAGGGGATCTGCGGTCTGGCACTGACCGCCGAGATGGGCCAGGAGACCGCGATGCAGGATTTGATGTCGCGTTGGCCCAAGGCCCGCTTTGTCGAGGAACCGGACCGGCTGCGCCCTTGGGTCCAGCGGGCCTTTGCAGCTCAGGAGAGCGCGTCGGAAAAAGCGCCGCTCTACCTGATCGGGGCACCCTTTCAGATCAAGGTCTGGGAGGCGCTGCTGCAGGTGCCGCAGGGGCAGGTGACCACCTACTCCGACATTGCCAGTCACATCGGGCACCCCAAAGCGGTGCGCGCGGTGGGAACAGCAGTGGGCCGCAACCCTGTCTCATGGCTTGTTCCGTGCCACCGCGTCTTGCGTAAATCGGGCGCTTTGGGTGGCTATCATTGGGGTTTGCCTGTCAAACGGGCAATGTTGGCGTTTGAGGCTGCACGCACGGAACAGTGATGCGCGGGATATGGCCGAGCGAACATTCCCCGTGATTATCTCTGCCGTAGGGTTCATATATAGGGCATGAACCAAGCGCCCCGCCCGAACGGGGCCAAAACATGAAAGCAGTAGTTATGATTTCTTCCAAACTTTCTCTGGCCGCGCTGGTTGCGGGTGCATTGACACTCAGCGCCTGTACGGATCCCGGTATGATCGTGGCCCAGCCTGGCGATCCGAACCAGAAAACAAAGAACGGTGCCCTGATCGGTGCAGGTGCCGGTGCATTGATCGGCGCGCTGTCAAAAGGTGATGGCAACCGGGGCGATGGTGCCTTGGTGGGGGCGGTGATCGGTGGCGCACTGGGTGCGGGCATCGGGTATTCCCTGGACAAGCAAGAGGCCGAGCTGCGCCAGCAGATGGACAGCAATGTCGTGATCACCAACACGGGTGACCGTTTGATCGTTACCTTGCCGAACAACCTGTTGTTCGCGACTGACAGCACGGCTGTTGGCCCGATGCTTCAGGGTGATCTGCAGGCCTTGGCCAATAACGTTCAGGTCTACGCCAATTCAACTTTGCAGATCGTCGGACATACCGACAGTGACGGTGACGCCAGCTATAACCAGCAATTGTCCGAAGGGCGTGCGCGGTCGGTTGCGAATGTCCTGATCAACAATGGCGTGCCACCACAGCGCATCCAGACCTTTGGCCGCGGTGAAAGCCAGCCTGTGGCAAGCAACCTGACACCCGCTGGCAAAGCCCAGAACCGTCGTGTCGAGATTGTCATTCTGCCGAACGCAGGCTGATAAATCGCCGCTATTCTTGACGGAAGCCCCTGCAATGCGCGGGGGCTTCTTGCTTTTTGCGCTTGGCGGACGACCTTTAAGGTGATGATTTTTCAAATGGAGCACGCGCAATGACCGCCCCCAAACTTGTCGGTATTTCTGGATCGTTACGGTCCGAGGCAACAAATACAAAACTGCTGCAAGAGGCCGCCCGGCTTTTTGGTGACTGTGACTACAGCCTGATCGACATCAACTTTCCACTTTATAATGGTGATGATGAGGCCGCGTCAGGCGTGCCTGCGGCCGTGCAGGCGGCGGCAGTTCAGATCGCGCAGGCAGATGCGGTGATTATCTCAACGCCTGAGTATAACAAGGGACCGTCCGGCGCGCTCAAGAATGCGTTGGACTGGATCAGCCGTGCTGAGGTCAAACCATGGAACGACAAACCGCTGGCCGTGATGTCCGCCGCAGCGGGGCGTGCGGGCGGCGAACGTGCGCAGATGATCCTGCGCGGCTTTATGGTGCCGTTCAGGCCACGTATCTTGCAAGGGCCAGAAATCCATCTGGCAGGCAGTGGCGAGGCCTTTGACGAAAACGGACATCTCAAGGGTGAGATTTATGTCAAGGAACTGACCCAGTTGATGCAATCGCTGCGCGCGATGATCTAGGGGCCTGACCCTATGCCAGAACCGCGATTTCGATCAGGTTCTGATCTGGGTCGCGGATATAAAGCGATGTGATAGGCCCTGTTGCCCCGGTCCGGGCAACAGGGCCTTCCTCTACGGGGATGCCATGGGCGGTCAGCTGTGTCGCCCACTCTGCCAGGGGCGTTTTTGTCAGGAAACACAGATCCGCGCTGCCGGGGGTGGGATGACGGGCCTTGGGGTCAAATTCGGCACCTGCCTGATGCAGGTTGATCTTTTGGTTGCCAAAGCTGAGCGCCTGGCGCAGCTCACCGCGCGCGGTTGTGAACTGTTGGGGCCGCATGCCCAGTACATTTTGATAAAACGCAATCGTCGCGGCAATATCGGCAACCGTCAGGACCAGATGATCCAGGTGGGAAAGCTGTGGTTTTTGTTGCGGCATGGGGGCCTCTTGGCTACATCAACTGTCATGCAAACTGCACAGCACAACAGCACAAGTCAAAGCGATGTGATGGACCCCAGCCGGGCCAGCACCTTTCAGACAACTTTGGGTCATGCCCCGACAATCGGCGTAGGTGATGCGCTGCCGCCCTTCTTTCACCAGCTCTATTTCTGGACGCCGGAACCGCCGACGCATCTGGGCCGGGACGGCCATCCCAAAGTGGGCGGTTTGATCCCTGACATGGGCCTGCCCCGGCGGATGTGGGCGGCGGGGCGCATGGCGTTCCACGCGCCTCTGCGGGCCGGTATTGCCGCCACGCGCAGCACGGTTTGCGAAAGCCATCAGCGCAAGGAGGGACGCAGCGGCCCCTTGGGGTTTGTCACCCTGCGCCACGATGTCGTGCAGGACGGTGTGGCCTGCCTGACTGAATGGCAGGACCTTGTGTACCGCGAAGACCCGCAGCCGGATGCCCCCAAACCCACACCGCCACGGGCGCGGATGGATGAGGACTACAGCCAGCAGATGGCATTCTCATCCACCTTGCTGTTTCGCTATTCCGCGCTGACGTTCAACGGGCACCGCATCCACTATGATCTGGATTATGCCCGCGATATCGAAGGCTATGAGGGCCTTGTGGTACATGGCCCCTTGCTGGCGCAGATGCTGATGCTGATGGCTGAAAAACACCTTGGGCCGCTCAAGGCGTTTCAATTCCGCGCCACGGCACCCTTGATGCATTTTGAGACAGCCAGTTTTTGCATGAAAGGCAACGATCTTTGGGTCCGGGGCCCGGATGGCCGCCAATCCATGACAGCACATGCCGAGGGCCGCCGCTAAAGGTTGTCCTCGACGCGGAAACCGTCGGGGATCATGTCTGCCCCCTCCAACATCAGATCCGCCATGACATGGGCCACCTTGGGTGCCATGCCAAAGCCGATCTTGAACCCGCCATTGGCGATGAAATGCCCCGCACGATCCGGCCAGGCCCCCAACATCGGCGCGCGGCTGCGGGATCTGGGGCGCACCCCTGCCCAGCGGTCGATCACGGGCGCATCCGCCAGCGCCGGCACGGCCTTGCGGGCGGCAGCGATGACGTCATCCAGCTGTGCATCCGTGCCGGTAGCCGAGGCATAGTCCCGCTCCGAGGTGGAGCCGATGGCGACAGTGCCATCGCCGTGCGGGATGATATGGACCCCGCCGGCAAACAGTTGCGGCAGCCCGCGCGCGTCATGGTCCAGCAAGGCGGCCTGACCTTTGACGCCGTTGCCCATGCTGCGCCGGTGCATGGCGGTCATTTCCGCCAGCCCGGCCACGCCCGTGGCCCACAGGACCGCACCAGCATCAGGCGCATCTGCCACGATATTCACCCCCTTTGCCACCAGCGCCCTGACCAGCGCGTCACAGGCCCGGCGCGGATGGATCAGACCGCTGAGCGTGTCGCGGATCAGATGGCCACTGGGGCTGAGCGGCTCCCAGGCGGTGCCCTGGGCCGGGATCACCTCCCATATGGCCTTGTCCTGCCAGTGTTCGGCAGCGGTCTGTATCCGGCCCCTTGCCAGCGCCATTGCGTGATCGTCCTGAATGGGCTGCAAACGCCCCTTGCGCTGGTAGCCGGACGTGCCGCCGCCCGCCTCTTCGACCTCGGCCCAGAACCCGCCTGCCATCAGCAGACTGTCGAGCTGGAATGCCTTTTTGGGGTTCCAGTTCTCGGGGACATGAGGGGCCAGGGCCCCTACGATCCCGCCGCTGCTGCCAGCGGCCGGGCCGTTCGGGTCAACCAGTTGCACCCGTGCACCGCGTTGCGTTGCCACCCAGGCAACAGACAGGCCAAAGATACCCGCCCCGCGCACTGTCAGATCGATGCTTGCCAAGTCATTCTCCTTCGCCCATTGCTTGGGCCAGACCTTCCATACGCGGTGTTGAGATGCAGAACCAGTCGGATCAGATCGTCTGGCGGGACGGGGACATTCCTGTCTCTACCCTGTTTGATGATCCATTCTTCAGTCTTGAGGATGGCGTGGCAGAAACAAGCCATGTCTTTCTGGCGGGAAATGACCTGCCCGCGCGGTTTTGCGCAGGGTTTCAGATTGCCGAACTTGGCTTTGGCACTGGGTTGAACCTGTTGGTGGTCTGGGATGCCTGGACCCGGTCAGGGCAGGACGGCCCGCTGCAGTTTACCAGTTTTGAGGCCTTTCCGATGGCACCTGCCGATATGGCACGGGCGCATCAGGCCTTTCCGGCCTTTGACGGCAAGCGCGATCTGCTGGGCAGGGTCTGGCGCGGCCAGGGCGGGCGGATTGATCTGCCGGGACTGACATTGGATGTTGTGATCGGCGACGCCCGCCAGACCCTGCCGGAGTGGCAGGGGGCGGCGGATGCCTGGTTTTTGGACGGGTTTTCGCCCGCCAAGAACCCCGAACTGTGGTCGCCAGAGTTGATGGGCGAGGTTGGCCGGCACACCGTCGCGGGGGGCAGTGCGGCCACCTATACGGCGGCTGGTTTTGTACGGCGCGGATTGGCTGACGCAGGGTTTGACGTAACCCGTGTGGCGGGATATGGCCGCAAAAGACATATGACCCGTGCAGGGATGCCCCAATGACCCAAAGCAATAACATCCCCCTGGGCATTGGCCTGATGGTGGCCACGACTTTGGTCTTTGCGGTGCAGGACGGGCTGTCGCGGCATCTGGCGTCTGAGTATAACGTTTTGATGGTTGTGATGATCCGCTATTGGTTCTTTGCGGCCTTCGTGATTGCGATTGCGCGGCGCAAGGCCGGTGGGATCAGGGCGGCGGCCAAGACATCGCAGCCGATCCTGCAATCTGTCCGGGGCCTGCTGTTGGCGGCCGAGATTTGCGTCATGGTTGTGGCCTTCACCATCCTGGGGCTGGTGGAAAGCCATGCGGTCTTTACCTGCTATCCGCTGCTGGTTGCAGCGCTATCAGGACCGGTGCTGGGCGAGAAAGTCGGCTGGCGGCGCTGGGCGGCGATCGGGGTCGGTTTCATCGGGGTGCTGATCATTCTGCAACCTGGGATGAATGTGTTTGATCCGGCAGCGGCAATACCGTTGCTGGCGGCGGCGATGTTTGCCTTTTACGGTTTGCTGACGCGCTATGTGGCACGCGAGGATTCCACCGCGACCAGCTTTTTCTGGACCGGTGTCACCGGTTCCATCGCGATGACATGCGCGGGCGTATGGTTTTGGGAACCGATGAGCAGTACCGACTGGCTGTTCATGGGCTGTCTGTGCATCACAGGGGTGACGGGCCATTGGCTGCTGATTAAATGTTACGAGGTGGCAGAGGCCAGCGCGGTGCAACCCTTTGCCTATCTGCAACTGGTCTTTGCCGCGATCATCGGCATCAGCCTGTTTGGCGAAACGGTCAGAACCAATGTGGCGATAGGGGCTGCATTGATCGTCGCGGCAGGCCTATTCACCTTTTGGCGCGAACGCATTCAACGTGCTGCCAACTAACTCCTGGGTGAAGGGGATGGGCAGGGGCGTCAGCCCAAGCCGGGCGCGGTAGACGGGCAGGCTTTCGGTGACGCGCATGATGTAGTTTTGCGTTTCGCGAAAAGGTACCATTTCGATCCAGTCGACAATGTCGATATCGCCCCGGCGCGGATCGCCGTAGTCTTCTATCCAGCGCGGCGGCCGCGAGGGCCCTGCGTTATAGGCCGCTGACACCATCACCACATTCCCCTCAAACCGCCCCGCCATCTGCGACAGATAGGTGGCCCCCAGTCTGGCATTATAATCTGGATCGGCGGTAAGACGGGTTTCGCTGTGCCCATCGGTCAGGTCGAGGTCACGGGCCACATCCCTGGCCGTGGCGGGCATGACCTGCATCAGACCCAGCGCGCCAACGCCACTGCGGACGACCGGGTCGAATTCGCTTTCGCGTCTGGCGATGGCCAGTATCATTTCGGGGGCCATGGGCAGATCCAGCTCGATCATCGGATGCAGTGGGTAATAGGGGGCGGCAATGGTCAGCCCGCGCCGCGCCGCACGTTTGCCGATCATCACAGCCAGATGCGGCTGATCCATGTCGATCGCGGCCTGCCCCAAAAGGGCCAGATCCTCTGACACCAGCTGATCCGCGAGATGGGTCCAGAAACGCTCGGCCAGACTGATCTCTCCTGAGGCTTGCAGCAGCAGGCCCGCCTCGAACAGGGGGTCGCGGACCATCGGGGTGCTGCGCCAGTCCTCAAGCGGGGCTGTGCCTGCAAGGCTGCTATCAAAGGGCAGGCCCGCCCGTTCGGCGGCCAGCAAACCATAAAAGGACGTCTGATAGGTGGCCGCCTCTGCATAGGCTTTTGCCGCCTCTGCGGGCTTGCCCATCGCTTCCAGGGCGCGGCCCTGCCAATAGCCTGTGCGCCCCTCAGAGATAGGCGATTGGACTTCGCGGTCATGGCTGAGGAAATGTTTATAGGCGGTGGCTGGATCATTCAGAAACCGCAGGGCGATATAGCCCGAAAGCCACTCAAGATCGGCGAAATTCGACCCGCTTTGCAAAAAATGGCTAGAGGCCATCAGGTAGGCCCGCCGGGCATCGCCGCTTCGCATTTCATCCCTTGCCAGGGCACGGCGGCGGTTGGCCCATGCTTCGGGCCTGCCCAATGCCTCGGGGCTGGTGGATTGATCCAGCAAGAGTTCCTTGGCCGTATCGGTCAATCCCTTGCGGATGCGCCATTCAAAACGGTCTGCTTGCAGGCCGGGATCGGTGGATTGCGGTGCTGGCAGGGCGTTGATCAATCCGTTCACATCACTCTGGCGCAGTTGCAGGGCGATGCGGGCCTCTGCCAGGGCGACCTCTGCGGGGCTGACCAGGTCAAACATCTGGCGGGCAGGGCCGTGTTCACGCGCCCAAAGCAATGCATCTAGCCGTGCGCCGTGATGGGGGCGCAGCAATGCGCCGTGGGCCGCCAGAAACGCGGATTGCGCATCGGCATCCATCGGCATCATGCGCCATGCCAGAACCAGATTTGCCTGCGCCTCGCCGGTCTGGCCTGTGCGCGTTAGGGCCGCAGCATGGGCCAGAACACCTGCGGGGGTTTGCGGCTTTCGCGGGCCGAAAAAGTCGATGATGGTGGCGTCATCGCGCGCGATCACGCTGTCTTCGGCCTGTCGGCGCAGATAGGTTTCGCCGGGCCAGTCGGGGCGGCGATCCAGAAAGGCGCGGGCCTGATCAAATGTGCCACGCCCCGTGCGCAGCCAGTGCCATTCGATGACATCGGCGGCCACCGGCCCGTCGCGGGCGGCAATCCGCCGGGCAGTGTCCCAGTTTCCATTGCGCATCGCGTCCAAGGCCCAGCCCAACGGGCGCGGTCGCTCTGCCAGCGCTGGCAGAACGGTGATAAAAACAAGCAGGAGGGCGGTCAGAATCCGTGTCATCGCTTGCATTTCCTATGGGCAAAGGGCTAGAGCCTTGCAGCATATCTGATAGGTCGGCGCAATCAAATCACATCGCCGTCCTTGATCCGTCCCCGCCAGGCATTCCGCCTGCCAGCACAATAAAGGAGCGTGCACATGTTAAAAGGCTCAATGCCTGCCCTCGTCACGCCGTTTCGCAACGGCGAGCTGGATCTGGAGACGCTGAAAAAACTTGTAGAATGGCATATTGGCGAAGGGTCCGATGGTCTGGTGCCGGTGGGCACCACCGGCGAATCCCCGACCCTGACGCACCGCGAGCACGAGATAGTCGTGGAAGAAGTGGTCAAGGCCGTCGCAGGGCGCATTCCGGTGGTGGCCGGTGCCGGTTCCAACAACACCGTTGAGGCGATTCGCCTGGCACGCCATGCGGAAAACGTAGGTGCTGATGCCATCCTGGTCGTGACACCCTATTACAACAAGCCCACGCAGCGTGGCCTGATTGCACATTTCACCGCGATCCATGACGCCTGTGCCCTGCCGATCGTGATTTACAACATACCCCCCCGCTCTGTGATCGACATGACGCCCGCGACCATGGGTGAACTGGCCAAACTGCCACGGATCGTTGCGGTCAAGGACGCGACGGGCGATCTGGCACGTGTCAGCATGCAGCGCATGGCTTGCGGCCCGGATTTCATCCAGCTGTCTGGCGAAGACCCAACGGCGCATGGTTTCAACGCCCAGGGCGGTGTCGGTTGTATCTCTGTCACCGCGAATGTCGCGCCCAAGCTGTGCAGTCAGCTGCAGGCGGCCTGTGCCGCAGGCGATTATGCCAAGGCGCTTGAGATCCAGGACCGTTTGATGCCCTTGCACAAGGCCATCTTTACAGAGCCGGGTCTGGTTGGCGTGAAATATGCCATGTCCCGTCTGGGTCTGTGTTCAGAAGAGGTGCGCCTGCCGCTGACCGGCCTGCTGGACGAGACCAAGGCACTGCTGGATGACGCATTGCGTCATGCGGGTCTGTTGGACTGAAAGAACGGGTAAGGTGGGGTCAACCCCACCCTACACCTTCCTATCAGCGCTTGCCGTAATACAGGCCGACGACATGTTCGGCCTGCGCAAAGAACAGCCAGCGCGAGGCGAGCACGCCCGCCACATGGGCCAGCACCGCGATCAGGGCAATGAAGTGGTTGAACGGCAGCAGCAGTAAGACCACGGGCAGCACAGCCATCAGACCGATTGCGATGACCCGCAGCTTTTGCGCATGTTTGCGCCCGATCACATGGACAAATTCGCGCAGCAGATAATTGGTCCCGGTATGGGGCGGCTCGAACGCGCGGACCGTGCCGATATTGCCCAGCTGCGTGGCGCTGGCCATATCTGTGCCCGAGGTTGCAAAGGCCTTGTCGCCAATCATCCAGGTGGCCAGCTGGATAGCCCCGGCAATCACCAATAGTGCAATGGCCCAGGTCACCTGACCGGCCATCAGCGCACCACCAGCGATGCTGATCGACAGGAAATAGGCAGGTGTCAGCGAGATGTTCCAGCGCGGTATCGTCTTGAGCTGGCCATAGATCATCGCCGTGGTAAAGACCGTGCCGATCGAGAGGATTGCGCCAAGGATGCCCAGCAGCGTCCAGCGCGCATCGAAAAACACCAGACCCACACCGTAGAGCGCCATGATCACAAGGGCCGCCACCGCGCACCACCCTTCGCGGCTGAGCCAGCTTGAGCGCCATTGGCTGAAGGCCTTGAGCGCGCGTTCGGGATGGCCCAGGTGGAAGGTCGAGGAGATCAGACCGCCCACCGCCAGCAAATAGGCGATGGTGAAAAAGGCGAATGCGGTCCAGCCTGTGACGCCGGGAAATCCGAGGCCCAGAAAGAACAACAGGCCAAAGCCAAGGCCGGAGAAGGTGGAAAAGAAGATTACCGAAGGAGCGGGATGCATCAGATTTTCTCCAGCGCTTTGTCGAGCCAGCCAAGGAAACCCTTGGGTTCAGCGATCACAGGTTCAAGGAAGGGGGCCAAGACGTCGAATTCCGGCAGCGCGTCCTTGGGGCGTGGGGGCAGGTATTTGTTCACGGGTTTGGTGCCCTGTTCTGGCATCAGGTCCACACCGCCACGTTCGGCCACCAATTGGCTGACCGCGCTGTCAGGATCGCCCAGATCGCCAAAGTGGCGCGCGCCCGCAGGGCAGGTGCGCACGCAGGTCGGCTCGCGGTCGATCTCGGGGAGGTTTTCGTTATAGATACGGTCCACGCAGAGGGTGCATTTTTTCATCACCTTTTCCTGGGCGTCCATTTCGCGTGCGCCGTAAGGGCAGGCCCAGGCGCAAAGTCCGCAGCCGATACAATCGCTTTCGTTGACCAGCACGATCCCGTCTTCGACCCGTTTATAGCTGGCCCCGGTGGGGCAGACGGTGACGCAGGGTGCGTCTTCGCAATGCAGGCAGGATTTCGGGAAGTGGATCAGCTGGGCCTCGCCCTGGGGGGGCTGGACCTCAAAGCTGTGGACACGGTTCAGGAAGGTGCCGGAGGGTTCGGCACCGTAGGGGTCCTGATCCGACAGGGGCGCGCCGTAGTTTTCGGTGTTCCAGCCTTTGCAGGAGATCACGCAGGCGTGGCAGCCCACACAGGTGTCCAGGTCGATGACAAGGCCGAGTTTTTTTTCGGTGGTTTGGGGAAGGGTCGTCATATGCGGCGCTCCTTGCTGGTGTTGACTGCGGCTTTGCCGGTGATTGAACCCGGGTCGGTGGGGCAGAAGGCGGGCCCTGAAGAGTTTAAGGGGCAAGATGAAGATGGGGTCATTTGCCGACCTTCCATGCCAGAGTGTCGGGCCCCTGGCCCACCGGGGATGTGATGGGGGGATATTCGGGGCGGGATTCTTTGGGGGCCTGGGCCTTTTCGATGCGGACCTTGAGGTCGAACCATGCCGCCTGACCTGTGATCGGGTCGGAGTTGGCCCATCGCAGACCGTCACCCTTAGGCGGCAGCAGTTCGTGGATCAGGTGGTTGAGCAGGAAGCCTTTGGTGGCTTCGGGGGCGTCCGGGTCGAGCGCCCAGGTGCCTTTGCGTTTGCCGATGGCGTTCCATGTCCAGACGGTGTTTTCGTTGAGAGCGGCCATTTCCATAACCGGTACGGTGATTTCACCATGGGGCGAGGAGACGCGGGCCCAGTCGCCGTCGCTGAGGTTGTTCGCGCGCATCAGCTTGGTCGGCAGATAGAGCGGGTTGTGACCGTGCAACTGGCGCAGCCAGGCGTTTTGGGAGCCCCATGAGTGGTACATGGCCATCGGGCGTTGGGTGAGGGCGGTGATGGTGAAGCCTTCATTGCCTTGTTGGTCGGTTTCATACCAGATTGGCAAGGGCGACATCGTATCCTTGATGCGTTGGCGCAGGTGGTCGGGGGGCTGGCGGTCGCCATGGCCTTCGGCGGCCAGTTGGAATTTGCGCATGGGTTCGACATAGAGGGAAAACAGATAGGGCTGGGGGCTGTCATAGAGGCCCATTTTTACAGCCCAATCCTGATAGGCACGGTTCCAGGGTTTGTAGTAATTGGCACCATCTGGGATGTGTTCGGCGAAAAAACCACCGTTTTCGATGTAGTTATCGATCTGGCTGGCGTTGGTGCCGCCGCGGCCCGATTGCAGGCCGTTTTCGCCCATGCGCCAGCCGGCAAGTGGGCCAATGCCCGGGCGGCGTTCGTGGTTGACGATGTAATCGGCGTAATCGGCGTATTTTTGCGAGCCGTCTTCGTTCACAAATCCTGGCAGGCCCAGTTTCGCGCCCAGATCGCAGAGCGCGGATTGGAAGCCTTTGACGTTGCGATCAGGCTCTACCACGGGCCAGCGGATGGCGTCGGCCACGGCACCTGCTTCGCAGATGGGACGGTCCAGCAAAGAGATGCAATCGTGGCGTTCAAGATAGGTGGTGTCGGGCAGGATCAGATCGGAATAGGCGACCATTTCAGAGCTATAGGCATCCGAGTAAATGATATGGGGGATTACGTAGTCGCCGTTTTCGTCCTTGTCGGTCAGCATCTCCATCACGCCGCCGGTGTTCATGGAGGAGTTCCACGACATATTGGCCATATACATGAACAATGTGTCGATCTTGTAGGGATCACCGGCATGGGCGTTTGAGATCACCATATGCATCAGGCCGTGGGCCGACATCGGGTTTTCCCAAGTGAAGGCCTTGTCGATCCGGGCGGGGGAGCCGTCCTCTTTCAGGGCCAGATCGTCGGGACCGTGGACAAAACCCAAATGGGGTCCGTTTAGCGGCGCGCCGGGGGTCAGGCCCACATGGGGTTTGGGGTGGGCGGTGGCCGGTTTCGGATAGGGCGGTTTGAAGCGGAAGCCGCCGGGCACTTCGACGGTGCCCAGGATGATCTGCAATGTATGCAGGGCGCGGCAGGTTTGAAAGCCGTTGGCATGGGCCGAGATGCCGCGCATGGCGTGGAAGGACACCGGGCGACCCGTCATGGTTTTGTGGGTCTCGCCGCGGAAATCGGTCCATTCATGGTCCAGCTCAAATGATTCCTCAAAGGCGACACGGGCGATTTCGGCGGCGATGGCGCGGATGCGGTCCGCGGTCAGGCCGCAACGCTCGGCCACGGCTTCGGGGGCGTATTCATCGCTCAGATACATCTCGGCCATTTTATGGAACACGGGACGGTGCGTGACCCCTTTGGCGCGGTAGGTGCCGGAAAGGTCGGGTTTGACGCCGGGTTTGTCAAAGGCCGTCAACTTGCCTGTAGTGCGGTCGATGACCTGCTGTTTGCCATCCTTGTCGCGCAGATAGAGCCCGAATTCGGGGGATTTTTCGTCCTCATTGATCAGAACGGGTGCGTCGGTATATTGCGCCAGGTAATGCAGGTCCATCTTGCCGGCCTTCATCAGGCAGTGAATCATCGACAGGATGAACAACCCATCGGTGCCCGGCGTGATACCGACCCAATCATCGGCCACAGCGTTATAGCCGGTGCGGATCGGGTTTACGCCGATGACACGCGCGCCGCGCTTCTTGATCTTGCCCAGGCCCATCTTGATCGGGTTGGAATCGTGATCTTCGGCGACGCCAAAGAGCATGAACAGCTTGGTGTGGTCCCAATCGGGTTGGCCGAATTCCCAGAACGCGCCGCCCATGGTGTAGATACCGGCGGCGGCCATGTTCACTGAACAAAAGCCGCCATGGGCGGCATAGTTGGGCGTGCCAAAGTTCTGCGCCCAGAACGAGGTGAAAGATTGCGACTGGTCGCGCCCGGTAAAGAAGGCCAGTTTTTCGGGGTTTTCATCGCGGATCGGTTTCAGCCAGCCTGCGGCGATCTCATAGGCTTCGTCCCAGCTGATCTCTTCGAATTCGCCCGCGCCACGGGGGCCCACGCGTTTCAGCGGGGATTTTAGCCGCGAGGGGGCATTGTGCTGCATGATCCCGGCAGAGCCTTTGGCACAGAGCACGCCCTGGTTTACCGGATGGTCCCGGTTGCCTTCGATATAGGCGACCTTGCCCTCTTTCATATGCACATTGATGCCGCAGCGGCAGGCGCACATGTAGCAGGTGGTTTTGCGAATCTCGTCCGATACCTTGGGGCTCAGATCAATCTTGGGCTGGTTCATATGCGTCTCCTTCAGGTGGCGCTGCGCACAAGTGATACGGCACCAAGGCCGATCAACAAGCTAAGGCAAACACTGCGATAATAGGGCTGTAGTTTCGGCGTGAACAACTTTTGTCCCAAAAAGACGCCGATCATGCAGGGGATGAGAAAGAATATCCCGCGCGCGGCCGAGGTGCTGTTCATTGTGCCATAGTAAATATGGGTCAGCAGGGTGGTCAGGGATCCGAAGAACAGGAATGCCACCAATGTTGCGCGCATCACGCGCGGTTCGCTGTCGCGGGCCAGCACGTAGAGGGCGACCACCATGCCGCCCACGCCGGCAAGGCCCGTTGCAACACCCGCGACAACCCCGGTGGAGGCGGTACCGGCGGTGCTGTCCAGTGCCTTGATGCGCACCTTGGCCAGTTGCAGGGCGGCCAGTGAGATCAGGATCACCAGTGCAATCCGTTGCGATGCAAGCGGATCAATCGATGTCGTGATCCCCAGCCCTACGAAAACACCCAATGCGCTGCCAACGGTCAGGATGCCCGCCGCCTGCAGATCGGCATCGCCCCAACCCGCGCGGATCATCATCAAGGATGCCCCCATTTCCAGCCACCACATCAGCGGCACCAATTCGACCGGGGGCAAGATGAGGACCGCCAGCGCAAGCCCAAAGGCAGATAGGGCAAATCCCGTGAAGCCGCGCACAAGGCCCGCCATCAGAAAGATTGCCGCCAATATGATCCCTTGGGCCGGGGTAAGAGAGAGTGTGGCCCAGATACTATCCATGATCGACCTGAAGGGTGGTCACGGCGATCATATTCGTCACATCCTGCGCTGTGCAGCCACGCGACAGATCATTCGCCGGTTTGCTCAGCCCCTGAAGGATAGGGCCGATGGCCTGGCATCCCCCGATCCGCTGGGCGATCTTGTACCCGATATTGCCCGCATCGAGGTTTGGGAAAATCATCACGTTTGCATGGCCCGCAACGGGTGATCCGGGGGCCTTGGACGCCGCGACAGAAGGCACAAAGGCCGCATCGAATTGCAATTCGCCATCGGCCTGCAGATTGGGGTGGTCGTGGCGCAGAATGTCCAGCGCATCGGTGACCTTGGTGACGGCTGCGTGTTTGGCGCTGCCAAGCGTTGAGAAAGACAGCAAGGCAACCTTTGGCGCCACCTCAAGCAGCTGCAGGCAGGACGCGGCAGAGGCCGCCGCGATCGCGGCAAGTTCCTTGGGGTCGGGATCAATGACCAGCCCACAGTCGCCAAAGATCATCGCGTCGCGGCCGCAGGGGTGATTTTCTGGCAGGGCCATCAAGAAAAAGCTCGATACGATCGGCGCATCCTTGGCTTTGCCGATGACCTGCAATGCGGCCCTAACGGTATCTGACGTGGTTGCCACCGCACCGCCCACGGTGCCGTCCGCATGACCGTTGCGCACCATCATGGCGGCAAAGACCAGCGGGTCGCGGGCATGTTCCTTTGCATAATCCTCGCGCATGCCTTTGTGCTTGCGCAGCTCATAGTAGGTCTTGGCAATGTCGTCAGTCAGGTCAGAGGTCGCGGGGTCCTGAATGCTGATGGCATCACCTTGGGATGCGCCTGCATCGGCAAGCAGTGACTGCACCGTCGCCGTCGGCCCCACCAGCGTGACGCGCGCGATGCCAAGGCGAACAGCCTCAACGGCACCGGCCACGATCCGGGGATCGTGGCCTTCGCTGAGAACGATATGGGCAGGCCGTGCTGCTGCGCGGGCGCGTAACTCTTGCAGCATTGTCATGGCCTGTCCTTTTTGTGTGAATGCCGGATCAGCACCCTTGGTTATGCGGACGCCTGCGGGCGCATGTCATCCTTGCTGATGCCTGCAATCGAAACCGGTTTCTTCATGGCGTCGCGGCGGAACGGCTCGCCCAGCTCCTGGTTGATCATTGCCTCAATCAGGGTGGTTTTGCCATGGTTCATCTGATCGTCGATGGCCTTGTTCAGCGCCGCTGTCAGTTCATCCATGCTGCGTGCAACGACACCTTCCAGACCGCAGGCCTGCGCGATGCCGGCATAGCTGACGTCTGTGTCCAGCTCAGTGCCGACAAAGTTGTCGTCAAACCACAGGGTCGAGTTCCGCTTTTCCGCGCCCCACTGGTAGTTGCGGAAAACGATCTGGGTGACCGGTGGCCAATCGCCACGACCGATGGCTGTCAGTTCGTTCACGGCGATGCCGAATGCGCCGTCCCCGGCGAAACCCACGACCGGCACGTCAGGCTGACCAATCTTGGCACCCACGATGGCAGGCAGGCCGTAGCCGCAGGGACCAAACAGACCCGGTGCCAGATATTTGCGGCCCGCGTCAAAGTCAGGATAGGCGTTGCCGATGGCACAGTTGTTGCCGATGTCAGAGCTGATGATCGCTTCACGTGGCAGCGCGCTCTGGATGGCGCGCCATGCCATGCGGGGTGACATCCAGTCCGGCTTGTCGTTGCGCGCGCGCTGGTTCCATGTGGTGCCCGGATCGTCGTCCTCGTGGTCCATGGAGGACAGCTGCTGTGCCCATGTGGATTTCGCCTTGGAGATGCGGGCCTTGCGATCGGCGCGGCCTGCATCGCCTGCGTCATCCGAAAGCTGGTGCAGAATGCCTGTGGCCACTTTGGCCGCATCGCCCACGATACCGACGGAAACTTTCTTGGTCAGGCCGATGCGGTCCGCGTTGATGTCGACCTGAATGATCTTTGCGTCCGCAGGCCAGTATTCCATGCCATAGCCCGGCAGGGTCGAGAATGGGTTCAGGCGCGTGCCAAGGCACAACACGACATCTGCCGTCTTGATCAGCTCC
Organism: Sulfitobacter sp.; assembly: GCA_017854855.1. Classification (GTDB taxonomy): domain Bacteria; phylum Pseudomonadota; class Alphaproteobacteria; order Rhodobacterales; family Rhodobacteraceae; genus Sulfitobacter. Next base: position 53,693 of record JAFMGZ010000004.1, read on the forward strand.
ATGCCTGCCTTTGAACCGTTGTAGCCCAAGGGGCCCGCGAACAGGGGGTGCGAGCCGGGGAAGGCGTCATTGTGCTGATAGCCCACGCAAACGGGCGCATCCAAACGCTCTGCCAGCAGCTTGGAGGCCTCAATGCCGCCATGCGACAGGACCACGCCGGCACCGTTCAGAATGACAGGGTTTTTCGCCTCTGACAGCAGCTTGGCCGCCGCCGCGACAGAATTCTCACCGCCCGGCGATTGCTCAAACTCGACCGGATCAGGGATTTCGATGTCGACGACCTGTGTCCAGAAATCGCGCGGGATGTTGATCTGTGTCGGGCCGGAAAGACGCTTGGCCTTGGCGATGCAGCGCGTCAGCACCTCGGCGATGCGGGATGGGTCGCGCACTTCTTCCTGGTAAGACACCATGTCTTCGAACAGTTTCATCTGCTCGACTTCCTGAAAGCCACCTTGACCAATTGTTTTGTTGGCGGCCTGCGGGGTAACCAAAAGCAAAGGAGTGTGGTTCCAATATGCGGTCTTCACGGCGGTAACAAAGTTGGTGATGCCGGGGCCGTTCTGCGCGATCATCATGGACATCTGGCCGGTGGCGCGGGTGTAGCCGTCTGCCATCATGCCGGCGCTGCCTTCATGGGCGCAGTCCCAGAACTTGATTCCGGCCTGCGGGAACAGATCAGAGATCGGCATCATGGCAGAGCCGATGATCCCAAAGGCATTGTCGATGCCGTGCTTTTGGAGAACTTTTACGAATGCTTCTTCGGTCGTCATTTTCATGGCAGGGAATCCTAGATGATGCGGGTCAAGTGGAAAGCTTGGGGCAAAGTAAACGCAACGGCGGCTTTCCGTTAGGTCCAACATGCAATGTCGGGTAAGGCCAGATCATTATACTTTCGCAATTGCGGCGGCGATCAGATTTACGCCCTCCCTGATCCGGCTTGTGGGAATCGAGGAATAGGCCAGACGGTAGTAGTTCTGCGGCTGATGCGCTCCGGCAAAAAAGGCGCGGCCCGGTTCGATCAGCACGCCCGCGCCGTGCAGGCGTCTGGCCAGATCGCTGGTGTTGATGTGGTCAGGGGCCCGCATCCAAAAGGACGAGCCGCCGTAATAGCCGCGACCGGAAATCCGCAGATTGTTTTCGGCCAGCGCCTCTTCCATGACCTGACGGCGTTCCTGAAGGGCACCGCCCATGCGGCGGATCAAGGCGTCGTAATGACCAAGTGACAGGAAATAGGCCGCCGTCCGCTGGATGTGACCCGGAGGATGGCGCAGCACCGAGGCGCGCAGGGCGCGGGCTTCCTTGATAAAGGGTTCCGAGCCCACCAGGTAGCCCAGCCTCAGGCCGGGAAACAGGGATTTGGAGAAGCTGCCGACATAGATCACGCGCCCGTCGGTATCGAGCGATTTAAGCGCCGGAGAGGGGGATTTGAGGAAAGACATCTCAAATTCGTAGTCATCTTCGACGATCAGCGCGTCCATCTCGCGGGCCTTGGCCAGCAGGGCGCGGCGGCGGTCCATGGGCATTGTCGCATTGGTCGGGCACTGGTGGCTGGGCGTGGTGAAAATAACATCGGTATCGGGCGGAATGGCATCGGGTGGCAGGCCGTCCTGATCCACGCGCACGGGCGTTACATGGCATCGTGACTGCGACAGAATATCGCTGAGTGCAGGATAGCAGGGATCCTCAAGTGCGGCGCGGCGGCGCTGGGTCAAGAGAACCTGTGTGGTCAGCCAAAGGGCATTTTGCGCCCCCAATGTGATCAGGATCTGTTCGGGGCGTGCGGTGATGCCGCGGCGGGGCAGGGTGTGGCGGGCGATAAATTCGATCAGCTGCGGATCGTCCTGGTCAAAGTAGTCCGTGGTCAGTGAGCTGAAGTCGCGCTGGCCCAGGGCCTGCAGGGCGCAAAGCCGCCAATTTGCGTGGTCAAACAGGGTTGGGTCGGCCTGTCCGTAGATGAAGGGATAGCGAAACTTTGCCCAGTCCTGTGGTTTTGAAGGGGCCAGCCCGCCGCTGTATTTCCTGCCGATCGCGCGGGTCCAGTCGACCGCATCCTGACCTTCGGGGCTGGCGATGAAGCTGGGCGGCGCGGGCGCGTTTTCCGAGACGTAGTAGCCTGAGCGCCCTTTGGAGGCGAGGTAATCATTGGCCAAAAGCTCTGTGTAGGCGATGGTGACGGTGATCCGGCTGACCCCAAGGTGAACCGCGAGTTTCCTGGTGGAGGGGAGTTTTTCGCCCTGTTGGAAACGGCCCGACAAGATGCCCTGCGCAATCATCTGCTGGATCTGCTGCTGCAGCGTCCCCTGCGCCTCGGGGTGGAGGAAAAATGTTTCGACCGGGAGCGTCATTGGCGGAATCTCAACTGGACTTAATCGCCAGCATAACTGGCAATATATAATTTTGAAACCAGTTTCTTGCTTGATTTAGTATCGCTGATCGAACTGCAAAAGTAAATCAATAATGAGACTTTTGGTATCAAAATATGAATATTTGAGGGTTTTCAGACGTCTAGCCAAGCTTTGGGGCACCGCCGTGCGGCGTATCTGAAAGGTTTCCATTTAAGGTGTTGTTATCAATAGCTTTTAGCGCGCCCTGCGAACGCGGGGGTCGGTTGCTGCTCTATGAATATGAAGAGACGGTTAATTGTCACATCCTGTACCGCAGGCGTACACCGGGCGTACATACGCAAGGACGTGAATGGCATCGGGGGCCGGGCCGGACGTGTCGCCGGGCCCGGCCCCCGTTTTGCCAAAGCTTATGGGCAGGCAGCCGTGTAGCGCGAGCCGTCGGTATTTTGATAGACGCATTTGCCAGAGGAGTCGCGGCCCAGATAGCTGCCTGCGGCGGCACCGGCGGCACCGCCGATGACGGCCCCGACCAATTTGTCATCGCTGCCAGAGACTGCTGCGCCCGCAGCAGCCCCAAGGGCGGCCCCGGCCAATGTGCCGGTGTTCGGATTGTAGGTGTCGCAGGCACCAAGTGCTGCGATCAGGGGGATGGCGATCAGAAATTTTTTCATGTTGGTCTCCCGATAGGGTGAAAAGGATAGAAAAAGGGGGCAGCGGCGTTTGGTGCTGCCGTGCTGACCCATCTGTAGCAAGAGCGCGAAGGCCCATCTTGTTCGGGCAAGATAGGAATTGAATACGCCAATTGCGCGCAGAGCCAAGCGGTTCCGCGCTGGCGGTCGGCGGTTTGCTGCCAGAACGGACCCACAAGGCCAGAGCGGTCAGGGCACGGTTGCGATCAGATTGACGATATCGCCGTATCGTTCGCGGCGCGTGCTGATCTGATATCCGTAGCCAGAGAGAAAGCTTTGCATGTCGGCCTCTTCGGTCAGGGCCACTTCGACCATGACCACGGGTTTGTGACGTTGCAGGGTTTCTGACATGCCCCTGAGGACCTGCATTTCATGCCGTTCTGCATCGACCTTGAGCAGGCGTACCGGTTCATCGCGCAGCAGATCGTCGCCCCGGCGCAGCGGGACTGTCTGGGTCATCCCTTCGCCTTCGCCCGTGGCCATGATGGCCAGGGTGCCGTGATTGTCGGCGGCGATAAAGCGCATCTCGGCGGTGCCGTCGCTGTCGGACAGGGCGGTTTTGTGAATTGTGACCTTATCATCCAGTTGGTTGAGGGCCACATTGAAGCACAGGCGCGGATGTGCCCAGAGCCCCGGTTCAAAGGCTATGACACGGGCGGCCCCCAGCACCTTGGCGAAATAGACCGTGTGATTTCCGATGTTGGAACCGACATCGACGCAGGTGCCCGAAGGGTCCACCAGCCGGGCCAGCGCATCCAGTTCCTCGCGTTCGAAGAAGCGGCAGTTGAAGATATCCTTGCCTATCAGATCATAGCGATTTTCGATGTAGAACCGTATCGGCGTGCCCGCCTCGTCCCATTCGACGATGCAGCCTTCGGTGGTGATCTGGGGGGTATCGGGGATCTTGCGCAGATCGTATCCGGCAGCTGCCAGACCTTTCTTGATCAGATTTTTCATCCACATTCTTCTTGGGTTGGAAGGGTTGAATGCAGAGTAGTGCAGGACCCGCGTCTTTTGCAAGGGCGCGGGTCCTGACCTGAGCGGTACATGATTTATTCAGTATTCCGACAGACGCCTTAGCCCGCGAAAACCCGGCCCAGAGCCGCGTCAACCGCCGATACGATCTGGTCGATGTCATCCTTTGTGGCGATCAGCGCGGGAGAGAAGCACAATGTGTTGTTCTTGCCCGGCAGGGAGCGGTTGGTGGCCCCGATGATCACACCTTGTTGCATGCAGTCACCCACGACGGCCTGAACCAGTTTTTCTGCGACAGGTTCACGGGTATCGCGGTCTGCTACCAATTCGGCCCCAAGGAACAGGCCCTTGCCGCGCACCTGACCGATGCAGGCGTGTTTGTCGCCCAGTGCGTTCAGCTGGTCGAGCATGTAGTGGCCCATGTTGGTGGTGTTTTCGAGCAGGTTCTCATCTTCGATGATCGCCATGTTTTCGATGCCCGCTGTGGGGCCAGCGGTGCAGCCGCCAAAGGTGGAGATGTCGCGGAAGTAGTTCATTGGATCGGCGGCATCGTCCTTGAACATGTTGAACACTTCTTCGGTGGTCACAAGGCAAGCGATGGCGGCATAGCCCGAGGCCACACCTTTGGCCATGGTCACCATGTCGGGTTTGATGCCGTAGTGCTGGTAGCCGAACCATGTGCCGGTGCGGCCCACGCCACAGACGACTTCGTCGATGTGCAGCAGGATGTCGTACTTTTTGCAGATTTCCTGCACGCGGTCCCAATAGCCGGCTGGGGGGACGATCACGCCGCCGCCCGCTGTAACAGGTTCGAGGCAGAGGCCGCCCACGGTGTCGGGACCTTCGGCGAGGATGACCTTTTCGATCTGGTCGGCGGCCCAGACGCCGTAGTTTTCCTGTGGTGCGCCGTCTTGTTCGAAGGCGCGGTATTCAAGGCAATGGGGGACGCGCACGAAGCCTTCGGTGAAGGGGCCGTATTGTGCGTTGCGTTCATCCTGGCCACCCGCGGAGAGGCAGGAGATGGTGGTGCCGTGGTAATCGCGGTCGCGGTAGAGCACCTTGTGCTTTTTGCCGCCGTAGCGTTTGTGGGCGATCTGACGGACCATTTTAAAGCCCTTTTCGTTCGCCTCTGATCCGGAGTTGCAATAGTAGACGCGGGACATGCCGGGCATTTTGTCGATCAGCATTTCGGCAAAGTTGGAGCCGGGGATCGAGCCTGCGGAGCCTGCGAAATAGTTCAGTTTGATCAGCTGGTCGCGCACGGCATTGGCGATACGTTCGCGGCCATAGCCCACGTTGACGGTCCAGACCCCACCAGAGACGGCATCAAGGTGTTCTTTGCCCTTTTGGTCCCAGACGCGCATGCCTTTGCCCTCGACGATGATGCGAGGATCTGTGGTTTCATAGGGTTTATGCTGGCTGAGGTGATGCCAGATGTGGGCGCGGTCTGCTTCGACAACGCGGGAGATATCGTTTTCGTTGAAATTGCCGTCCATGGGTCAGACCTTTCGGATAGGGATGCGTTGATGAAATCAGGACCATTTTGCCCCGTATTTTTCATTCTTTGCTGATTTATCGCAGAATCAAGTAGGGCCAGAGTGTAGGGAAAGATAGCGCCAGATTGGCAGGCTGTGTGAAGTCGTTTCTGGTTTTTCCGCCAAATTCCGCAATGACAGCGCATACATTGGGGTTTGGGGCGTTGTTTTTGCCGGTTTTGCGCATTTCAGAGGCAGCGGAGGATCGGAAAGGATTCTGATTTCGCACCGAAAATGAACGCGGCCGCCTTGGAAACATGCACCTGCGTCAGGCGTTTGGACTGATTTTCGACAGGAAATGTCGGGATTTGTGGTGAACTGGACTCATCGCTGTGAATGAATTGGTGGTAGATTGTTGGGCGTCCACGCTTTTGAGTGGGGCCTTGCGGTGTGCCCTGGCCGTTGTGAAAAAAACGGGCGGGCAGGGCTGAACGAAAATACCGGAATTGATTGCGCAATCCAAGAGGAACGGACATGGTGATGCCTGATGTTTGGGCAAGCTTTGCAGAAGTGAGACCTGAGGTCCCATTCTGAGTTGGATTGCACATGCAGAGTTACAAAGAATATCCGGCAGATAAGCCGGAGATGATGATCAAAAGGGAGAACACTATGATCAAAAAGACAGCAACAGGGTTTGTCGCGGGCGTCGTGATGGCGATGACCGGGCAGGCCGCTTTGGCCGATGGTCACGAAGAGATCACGGTCGCGTATTTCCTTGAGTGGCCGATGCCATTCCTGGCGGCGAAAGCAGCCGGTGAATACGAGGCCGCGCTGGGCAAGAAAATCAACTGGGTTTCATTTGAGACCGGGACAGCGATGTCTGCCGCGATGGCGTCAGGTGACGTGCAGATTTCCGTTTCTCAGGGTGTGCCGCCCTTCGTTGTGGCCGCATCGGGCGGTCAGGACATTCAGGTTGTAGATGTGGCTGTGTCCTATTCTGACAACGACAACTGCGTTGTGCGCGCCGATCTGGAGATCGACAAGGATTCCGCAGGCGAGCTGGCTGGCAAGAAAGTGGCCGTGCCACTGGGCACCGCTGCGCATTACGGTTTCCTGCGTCAGATGGACCACTTTGGCATCCCGCTGGACAGCCTGTCCATCGTTGACATGGCCCCACCAGAGGGCGCGGCAGCCCTGTCACAGGGTGCGGTTGATTTCGCCTGTGGTTACGGCGGCGGTCTGGGCCGGATGAAGGAATACGGCAACGTCCTGCTGACCGGTTCTGAAAAAGAAGCGCTGGGCATTCTGGTGTTTGACGTCACATCCGTGCCTGCGGCCTATGCAGCAGAGAATGGCGACGATCTGGCAAAGTTCCTGGCCGTGACAGCCAAGGCGAACACCGCCTGGAACACCAACCCAACAGACGAGATGCTGGCCGTGATCGCCGAGCAGTCCGGCATGGATGTTGATGCGGCCAAGGCCTCCATCTCGACCATGAAGTTCCCGGGTGTTGACGAGCAGCTGTCCCAGGCATGGCTGGGTGGCAATGCGGCGACCTTCATGAAGGGTGTTGCGGATGTTTTCGTGACGGCCGGTTCCATCGACAGCGCGCTGGACAGCTATGAGGGTTCTGTGAACACCGGACCTTTGATGGCTGCCAAAGGCATGTAAGATGACCTTGTCCCGGCGCGGCCAGGGGGCCGCGCCGGGGCGACTTGCGATCAATGAAACTGAGGCAAGGCCAACCTTGCCCTTTTGACCCTGACAGGGGTGGGACAAGATCATGACCGGACTTTCCATAGAAAAACTGTCGATGCGCTTTGATCTGCCGGATGGCGGTTCGGTGCAGGCGTTGCAGGATGTGTCGATCGACCTGAAGGCAGGTGAACTGCTGAGCGTGCTGGGGCCGTCGGGCTGCGGCAAGACCACGCTGTTGAACATCGTTGCAGGCTTTTTGGCCCCAACGAGCGGTGTGATGACATTGAACGGGCATACCATCAGCGGGCCGGATGCCGAACGCGGCATGGTGTTTCAGCAAGGCGCGCTGTTTGAATGGATGTCGGTGCGTGAGAATGTGGGATTTGGCCCCTCGATGAAGGGGATGCCCAAGAACAACAAGAACGAGATTGTTGACCACCTGCTGAACGTGGTGGGATTGCAGGATTTCAAGGAAAAGGCGGTTTACGAGCTGTCTGGCGGGATGCAGCAGCGTGTGGCCCTGGCCCGCTGTCTGGCGAACGACCCCGATGTGATCTTGATGGATGAGCCGCTGGGCGCGCTGGATGCGCTGACGCGCGAAAAGATGCAGAGCCTTGTTCTGAAGCTGTGGAAAGAGACCGGCAAGACGATCATTCTGATCACCCACTCGGTCGAGGAAGCATTGCTGTTGGGCGAGCGTTTGATCGTGATGGCCCCGCGACCGGGGCGTATTCACAAGGAGTACCGTTTGCCCTTTGCAGAGCTGGGGGTGAACGCGGATCTGCGCGAGGTGAAGAAACACCCTGAGTTCGGACCGACCCGCGAAGAGATCCTGAACATGATCTGGGACATGGAAGAAGAGATTATGGGCACCAAGGAGGACGCGGCATGATCCCTCTGCTGATTTATGTTGCCATCTTTGTGGCGGCCTATCTGATTGTGACCAAGGTTGTGCAGGGTGCCGGTGTCAAAGATTATACATCGCTCAAGACTGTGACCTTTGGCGATGAAAGTGCCGTGCGGCCCAATCGGGCGGCGGGCGTGATTTCGATCCTGACGATTTTCGTGATGTGGGGGATTTTCACGGGCTCCAGCCTGCTGCCGGGTTTCCTGCATGCGCCGGGTCCGTTCCTGGGGACGACGACCTTTACCTACACGGCGCAGGTCGAAGGGCAGGCCCCCGATGATGCGACAGTGACCGTGATCGTCCATCCAAGGGGCGAGTCACAGGAGGCACCCGAGGTCGATCCCGGTGAGGGTTTTGCCAAGAACGATTCGGTTGCGATTGCCCAGTGGCGCACCGGTCTGGTGAATGTGATCAAGAATGACGATATTTCAAAGAGTGACGGGGCGCGGGTCATAGCCATCGACGGGCAAAAGATCGCCCCCGGCGAGACGGTCAAGACCCAGGACGGTTCGGTCACCCTGTCAGACAAGGGCACGCCGAATTTCGAGCCTGCCAAGGGCTGGCAGATGGAGCCGCTGTATTTGCCCGCCCCCGAGGCGGTCTGGACGCGCAGTCTGCAAATTCTGGATGAGGGTTTCCGCAACTTCACGCTGCTGGAGCATTTGGGCTTTTCGCTGTTTCGCGTGGTTCTGGGCTTTTTGCTGGGGGCGATTGTGGGGATTCCGCTGGGCTATGCCATGGGGCTGAGCAATTGGTTCCGGGGGTGGTTTGACCCGATCGTGGAATTCATGCGCCCGGTGCCGCCGCTGGCGCTGATCCCGCTGGTGATCATCTGGGCCGGGATCGGTGAGGCGGGCAAGATCATCTTGCTGTTTCTGGCGGCCCTGTGGATCATGGCGATTGCGGCGCGGTCCGGTGTGTCGGGCGTGAAGATTTCCAAGGTGCATGCGGCCTATTCGCTGGGGGCCAGCAAGTGGCAGGTGATGCGCTATGTCATCATTCCCAATTCGCTGCCCGAGATTTTCACCGGGGCGCGGGTTGCGATGGGCGTGTGTTGGGGCACGGTTGTGGCCGCAGAACTGGTCGCGGCCGAACAGGGTGCGGGCATGATGATCATGACGGCATCGAAGTTCCAGAACACGGATATCGTGATCATGGGTATCATGCTGATTGGTGTGATCGGTTTTGGCATCGACATGCTGATGCGTGCGGCCGAGCGGTTCCTGGTGCCGTGGAAGGGCAAAGGCTGACGATTGGGGCGGCTGGCCTGACCACGGGCGGGCGGTGCGAAACGTTAGAGTGAGAACATGAAAACGCCGGGGAAGTCCCCGGCGTTTTTGTTTTGCCTATGGCGGTCTGTTACTTGTCCCGGCGGGGGGTGGTTGCACCGCCTTTGTTATTTTTGGGTTTGCCGCCCTGTTTGCCGATCTTGCCCGGAGGGGTGAACCGTTTGGACGGGTCTGCGGCGCGTTTGTATGTGCTGGTCTCGGTGCCGCCTGCGCCACCGGTGCCTTCGCCACGGGGTTTAAACGGTTTGCCGCCCTTGGGTTTGAAGGGTTTGTCACCTTTTGGCTTGCCGCCCCATTCGGTTTTGGGACCGTCGGTTTTGGGACCGTCCTTTTTCCACACGGCCTTGGCCTTTGGTTTGGCCGATGATGGCTCACCGCTGGATTTGGGCTTGGGTTTGGCACCCGGTTTCATGGGGGTGCGTTCGGTCTTGTGTGACTTTGGCGGCCGCTCGCCCTTGGGTTTGGCGGCCTTGTCATATTTGGGCTTGTCGAACTTTGGTCCATCCGCCTTTGGCTTGTCGTATTGCGGCTTGTCATGGCTGACCTCTGCACGCGGGGCTTCTGCTGCGGCGACGGGCGCGCGCGGCTGGCGGGGTGCGGAGGGGGCATCGGGATCGTAGTTTGATTTGCGATAGGGTTTGGCCGCCGGTTTCGGGCCACGGTCATTGGGGCCTCTGCCGGCGGGTTTGCCGCCGCGCGGCAGGTTTGGCGGCTGGTCCAGTTTGGTGACGATCGCGCCGTCTTCGACCTTCATGTCGGGGCCGAGGGCATTGGCGAATTTCTGGGCCGAGCTTTCGAGGATTTCGACAAAGCTGTGGTCTTGTTGAACGCGGATCGCGCCGATGTCGTCCTTGGTCAGATCGCCCATCCGGCAGAGCATTGGCAGCAGGGTGCGCGGCTCTGCCCCGGAGGTGCGCCCGGTGGAGACGGAGTACCAGACCGATGGTCCAAAGCTGGGGCGCGGGCGGTCATCCGTGGAGCCGGGATCGGTAAGATCCTCGGGGGCGGAGGCGCGGGCGCGGTAGAGGTTCACGAAGGCGGTGGCAAGCTGTTCGGGGCTGAACTGTTCAATCAGCCGGGCCACGAAAGTTTCCGCATCATCGGGGATGGCGGCGGCCCATGCGGGGTCACCGAGCAGGCGTTCCTCATCTGCGGCATTCACCTCGGCGGCGGTGGGGGCGGCGGCCCATTCAACACGCAGTTTGGCCCCGCCCAGCAGGCGGTTTGCCTTGCTCTTCATCTTGGGGGGGACGATCATCGCGGATACGCCTTTGCGTCCGGCGCGGCCGGTCCGGCCAGAGCGGTGCAGCAGCGTGTCGGAGTTGGAGGGCAGGTCCGCGTGAATAACCAGCTCAAGATTGGGCAGGTCGATGCCACGGGCGGCCACATCGGTGGCGATACAGACACGCGCGCGGCCATCGCGCAGCGCTTGCAGGGCATTTGTACGCTCGGACTGGGACAGTTCACCTGACAGGGCCACGACCGAGAAACCCCGGTTGGTGAATTTCGTGGTCAGACGGGCCACGGCGGCGCGGGTGTTGCAAAATACGATGGCGTTTTTCGCCTCGTAGAACCGCAGCACGTTGATGATGGCGTTTTCGGTATCGCGCGGATGAACGTTGAGGGCGCGGTATTCGATGTCGGCGTGCTGTTTGGCTTCGCTGACGGTCTCGATGCGCTTGGCGTCTTTCTGGTAGGATTTCGCCAGTTTCGCGATGGCGGCGGGCACGGTGGCCGAGAACATCAGCGTGCGGCGTTCGCTGGGGGCTTCTGACAGGATGAACTCAAGCTCATCGCGGAAACCCAGATCAAGCATTTCGTCGGCTTCGTCCAGCACCACGGCGCGGATATCGCCCAGGTCGATGTTGCTGCGTTTGATGTGGTCGCACAGACGGCCCGGCGTGGCCACGACCACATGTGCGCCACGATCAAGGGCGCGACGTTCTGTGCGCTGGTCCATGCCGCCGACGCAGGTGGTGACGATGGCACCGGCCTTGCCGTAGAGCCAGCTGAGTTCGCGGCTGACCTGCATGGCGAGTTCGCGGGTGGGCGCGATGATCAGGGCCAGCGGTGACCCGGCGGGGCCGAAATGTGTATCGTCGCCCAAAAGGGTCGGGGCGATGGCAAGGCCGAAGGCCACGGTTTTGCCTGAGCCGGTTTGGGCAGAGACCAGCAGATCGGCTTGTTCAAGGGCCGGATCGGTCACGGCCTCCTGAACGGCGGTCAGGGTTTCATAGCCTTGGGCTTCAAGCGCATTTGCGATTGTCTGGATCACGGTGGTGTCCTGTTCTGGGAGGGCTTGCCACGACGAGGCAAGAGCCGTTGGCATGGCCAAGGCATGGATTTGGGCCGTCGGTAAGGGGTTCGGGCGTAAATGTACATGTTTTTGTTTGCGGGGCTGCATCACGTGGTGGGGTGAAGGGAATTGGGAGGGGCCTGTTTGAGGGCGGTGATCCATAAAATGCGGCAGGGCACCGTATTTGGAACGCTATTGGTCTGAGGTGCGAGCACGAGGGCCGATGAAAGACTGGAAGTTTGTGCGGTGCTGCGCTATCTTCACAAACAGAACAAAACATGAACAATGGAGCGATGCATGTCACCCGATTCTCCAGTTGCACAGGTGATTTCCCTGTCGTCAAAACGTCTGGTTCAGGATGTTCCGGCCCCCAATGCGGGCGGTGCGGTGCTGCGCGATGTTTTGTCGGGCGGGCCATTCGACGGGGCGGTGACGGGGTTTGTGCTGTCCTGTCTGCCCGACAGCGATGCGCCGGTGCTGTGGGTCAGCGACCGGATGTCACGGCGCGAGAACGGGCGGTTGTATGGGCCCAGCCTGCGGCGTTTCGGGTTCAAGGGGCATGTGCTGCGGGTCGAGGTCAGCCATCCGCGCGATGTGCTTTGGGCGATGGAGGAGGGCGCGGGCTGTGCCGGTGTCTCGGCCGTTGTGGGCGAGATCCATGGCGCGCCCGAAGTGCTGAGCTTTACCGCGACCAAGCGGCTGGCCTTGCGGGCCGAGGCGGCGCAGGTGCCGCTCTGGCTGATCCGGTCAGGGGATCACGGCGCGTTGAGCGCTGCGCGCGAGCGCTGGCGGTTGTCCTCGCTGCCCTCAGAGCGGCATCCCTACAATGTGCAGGCCCCCGGTGCGCCGCTCTGGGAGGCGGAGCTGTTTCGCGCACGCGGGCGCAGCCCCGGCACCTGGGAGGCGCGCTATGACGCGACAGCCAGAGGGGCCAAGGATCGTCTCCGTCTTCTTTCCCGCGCTGGCGATGGACCGCTGGGGCAGGATCACGGCACAACAGCGGAGCATGCCGGGGGATGATGTGCCGGTGGTGCTGGTCACGCAGGGCGCGCATGGGCCGGTGATCCATGCGCTGAGCGATGCGGCGCGGCGGCGCGATATCCTGCCGGGGGCGCGGGTTGTGGATGTGCAGGCGATCCACCCGGATCTGCATGTGGAACAGGCGGACCCGCAGGGTGATATCGCGCTGCTGGACCGTGTGGCGCTCTGGGCAAGGCGGTGGTGCCCCTGGACTGTGCGCGACGGTATGGATGGCATCGTGATGGATGTGACTGGTGCGGCGCATTTGTTTGGCGGTGAGGCCCGGATGCTGCGCGACATTGCCACAAGGTTTGCGATGCAAGGTTTGCAGGCGCGGCTGGCGGTGGCCCCCACACGCGGCGCGGCGCAGATGTTGGCGCGCTATAGCGCGGGGGTGATCTGTGGGCCCGAGGATGTGGCGCTGGCGATTGCGCCGCTGCCGGTGGCGGCTTTGCGCATCAAGGAAGATACCGTGCGGCTGTTGCAGCGGTTGGGGTTGAAGACACTGGGGGCCTTGATGGAGGTGCCGCGTGTGGCCTTGATGCGGCGGTTTGACCGGATGGCGGCCGAGGTCAATCCGATGGTGCTATTGGACCGTGCTTTGGGGCGCATGGGGGATCCGCTGAATGCGCCCGAAGATTTGCCACGCTGGCTGGCGCGGCTGCGCTTGCCTGAGCCGGTGATTGACCCGGCACCGCATCTGGACGCTCTGGCCGGGGATCTCTGTGGGCAATTGGCACAGGCGGAACAGGGCGCACGGCGCTTGCGCTTGACGATCTACCGGGTGGATGGGGAATGGCGCAGCCGCGATGTGGCGCTGGCGGCGTCTTCGCGGGAGGCGGCGCATCTGGTGCGCTTGATGCGCGGCAAGCTGGAGGGGATTGATCCGGGCTTTGGGTTCGATCTGTTGACGCTGGAGGCCTTGCGGGTGGAACCCTTGGCTTTGCATCAGGATCATCTGGATGGGAGGCGGGATGCCTCGGCGGATGTGGCGGCCTTGTTGGACCGGCTGAGTGCGAAACTGGGGCCGGATAAGATTTCATGGTCCACCTGGGTTGAGAGCCATGTGCCGGAGCGGATCGAGGGGCGTGTTGCGGCCTTGGGCGGGGGGGCGACAGAGGCCCCGGAGGTGCTGCGGGAGCGGCCCTTGCGCCTGTTGGAACCACCCGAGGAGGTTGCCGTGCTCTATGCGGTGCCCGAAGGGCCGCCGGCGCGGTTTCGCTGGCGCAGGGTGGCCTATCTGACGGTGCGCCATGAGGGGCCCGAGCGGATCGCACCGGAGTGGTGGCGCGACCGGCCCGGCACAAGGCTGCGGGATTATTACAAGGTTGAGGTCGGGGATGGCCGGCGGTTCTGGCTGTTTCGCGAAGGCATATTGGGGGATGGGCGTGGGGGAGATCCGCGCTGGTTTGTACAGGGAATTTTCGCGTGAGGGGCGGTGCGGCACGCGTCTGCGACGACGTCCCGCCCGCCCTCCCCTATGGGCCAAGGAGGGGGATGGATGCCACAGCAGGACGGACATAAGCGGCGCACGATTGAGGGGGATGATCCGTTTCAATGGCATGCCCCTGCGCCTTTTGTCGAACTGGGTCTGGCCAGTTGTTTTTCGTTTCTGCGTGCCGCATCAGATGCGGTGGACCTGACGGCGACGGCCAATATGCTGGGCTATGACGCCATGGGCATTGCCGATCACAACACGCTGGCCGGGGTGGTGCGTATTCACAGTGAGGCCAAGAAGGCCAAGCTGCGCCCGTTGATCGGGGCGCGGCTGGTGCTGCTTTGTGGGACGCAGGTTCTGGCCTATCCGCGGGACCGCGACGCCTATGCGCGGCTGTCGACATTGCTGAGCAAGGGCAAGATGGCGGATGTGGAGGGGGGCTGGCAGGTCAAGGGGGAGACCCATCTGACGCTGGAGATGCTGGCGGCCCATGCTGAGGGTCTGCAGCTGATCGTGATGCCGCCTGAGCCGCTGGCGGTGTTTGAGGCGGGCCTGCCGCGGCTGGTTCAGGCCTTGCCGGGGATGCGCCATGTGGGCGCGGCCTATCTGTACCGGGGGGATGATGTGGCGCGGATCACGCGGCTGGACGCAATCGCGCGGGCCCATGGGCTGGGCATTCTGGCGACCAATGACGTGCTGTATCATCTGCCCAAACGGCGCCCTTTGCAGGATATCATGACCTGCATTCGCCATGGTGTGACGATTAAGAACGCGGGTTTCCTGTTGGAGGCCAATGCGGAGCGTTATCTGAAATCGCCTGCGCAGATGTGTCAGCTGTTCAGCGCCTGGCCCCATGCGCTGCGCGCCACGCGCGAGGTGGCGGATGGCTGTGCGTTTTCATTGGATGATCTGAAATATGAATACCCCCATGAGATTGTGCCCGAGGGGCGCAGCGCGCAGGAGGAGCTGGAGCGGCTGACATGGGAAGGCGCGGCAGAGCGCTATCCCGGTGGTGTGTCTGCGCGGATCCGGGCCATCATCGAAAAGGAATTCGCACTGATCCGCTCCAAGAAGATCGCGCGGTATTTTCTGACCATCAATGACATTGTGCGTTTTGCCCGGCAGGAGGCCGTGCCGCCGATCCTGTGTCAGGGGCGCGGGTCGGCGGCGAATTCGGCGGTGTGTTTCTGTTTGGGGATCACGGCGGTCGACCCCGAAGAACATGACGTTCTGTTTGAGCGTTTCCTGAGCGAGGAGCGCGACGAGCCGCCCGATATCGACGTGGATTTTGAACATGAGCGGCGCGAGGAAGTGATCCAGTATATGTATGCCAAATACGGGCGGGATCGTGCAGGGCTATGTGCGACGGTGATCCATTACCGCCCCCGCTCGGCGATCCGCGAGGTGGGCAAGGTGATGGGCCTGTCCGAGGATGTCACCCGCAAACTGGCCGGCACGGTCTGGGGCAGTTTTGAAGGGCAGATGGGCGATCAACGGGTCAAAGACGCCGGCATGGATCTGAGCGATCCCTATTTGCGCCGGGTGATCCTGTTGGCGCGGGAAATGACGGGGATGCCCCGCCATCTGAGCCAGCATGTGGGCGGGTTTATCCTGACCGAGCGGCCTTTGACCCAGATGGTGCCGATTGGCAATGGCGCGATGCCCGAGCGGTCTTTTATCGAATGGGACAAGGATGACATTGATGCATTGGGGATATTCAAGGTGGATATTCTGGCCTTGGGGATGCTGACCTGCATTGCAAAATGCTTTGATCTGTTGCGCGCCCATGAGGGGGTGGATCATGATCTGGCCAGCGTCCCGAGCGAGGATCCGGCGACCTATGACATGCTGTGCGTAGGCGACAGTCTGGGGGTGTTTCAGGTCGAAAGCCGCGCACAGATGGCGATGTTGCCCAAGCTGCGGCCGCGCACCTTTTATGATCTGGTGATCGAGGTGGCGATTGTGCGGCCCGGCCCCATTCAGGGGGATATGGTGCATCCGTTTCTGCGCCGTCGTCAGGGGATTGAGGGGGTGAGCTATCCGGCGCCGGGGCCGGAGCATCCGCAGGATGAATTGCTGAAGATATTGGGCCGGACCCTGGGGGTGCCGATCTTTCAGGAACAGGCGATGAAGATTGCCATTGATGCGGCACGGTTCACACCGAAAGAGGCCAATGAGCTGCGCAAGGCGATGGCGACTTTTCGGTCGCGTGGGACGATTGAGAGATTGCAGCAAAAGATGGTCGGGCGGATGACCGAGCGCGGCTATGACGAGGATTTCGCGCGGCGGTGTTTTGACCAGATCAAAGGGTTCGGGGATTACGGCTTTCCTGAGAGCCATGCGGCGAGTTTTGCCAAGCTGGTTTATGTGTCCTCATGGATGAAGTGCCATTATCCTGCGGCCTTTGCCTGTGCGCTGCTGAACAGCCAGCCGATGGGGTTTTATGCGCCCGCGCAGATTGTGCGCGATGCCCGTGAGCATGGGGTTGAGGTGCGCGGGGTGGATGTGGATTTCTCGGATTGGGATTGCACGCTGGAGCCTTGCGGGAGGGGCTTTGCCCTGCGGCTTGGCTTGCGGCAGGTGGAGGGGATGCGCGCAGAGGCGGCGCACCGGATTGTCGCGGCACGGGATATGCCCTTTGCGGATGTGGCGGACCTGAAGGAGCGGGCGCGGCTGGACCGGGGCACGGTCAGGCGGTTGGCGGCAGCAGATGCGATGCGGAACATGGGGTTGGATCGCCGTCAGGCGCTGTGGCAGGCGCAGGGGCTGAAGGATGCGCCGGCCTTGCCGATTTTCGAGCATGCCGCTGCGGGGGATGAGGGGACGGAGCCGGTGGTGGCCCTGCCCGCCATGGCGCAGGCAGAGCATGTGGTGGCCGATTACCAGACGCTGCGGCTGTCGCTGAAGGCGCATCCGATGCGGTTCTTTCGGCGCAGTTTGAAGCGGAAGGGATTTTCGTGCACCGATGAGCTGCCGGGGATGCGGCATGGGCAAAAGGTGTCCCTGGCGGGATTGGTGCTGGTGCGGCAGAAGCCGGGATCGGCCAAGGGCGTGTGTTTCATCACGCTGGAGGATGAGGCGGGTGTGGCGAACCTGGTGATCTGGCCAAAGTTGTTCGAGACCTGGCGGGCGATCATCATGAGCGCGCGTTTGCTGGTGGTGAAGGGCCGTGTGCAAAGCGACGGGCGTGTCATTCACGTGGTGGCCGAAGGGCTGGAGAATGGGACCGACCGGCTGGATGCATTGGCGCAGGAGAAAGTACCGGCGACTTTTGCGCGCGGGGATGAGGTGATCCATCCGGTGCCCGGACAGGTGGGCGGCCGTCGGCATCCGCGTGATGTGCGGGTGATCCCGAAGTCGCGGGATTTTCATTAGGGGGGTGAGTGGGGTAGCTGTTAGGGAAAGGAGCGGGCAAGCCCGCATTCGATTTTGTTTGTTGGAGGCGCTGCCTCCAAACCTCCGAGGGATTTAGGGCCAAAAAGAGAGTGATATTGTGTTGAACCTTGTGCCTTTTACGCGTGACCTGGTGCTGATTGGGGGCGGGCATGCCCATGCCTTGGTTTTGCGGGCATGGGGGATGGACCCGTTGCCGGGCGCAAGGGTGACGGTGATCAATCCGGGGCCGACGGCACCCTATACGGGCATGTTGCCCGGCCATGTGGCGGGGCATTACGGGCGTGATGATCTGGAGATAGACCTGGTGAAACTGTGCCGTCATGCGGGGGCGCGGTTGATCCTGGACAGGGCGGTGGGGATTGACCGGGTCCGGCGCGAGGTGATTGTGCAGGGGCGGGGGGCTGTGGCCTATGATGTGGCATCGGTTGATGTGGGCATTACCGCGCAGATGGATTTGCCGGGGTTTCGGGAGCATGGCATCGGGGCCAAGCCGCTGGATGTCTATGCGGCCCGGTGGCGGGAGTTTCTGGAGCGGGTGGCGGCGGGGGATCTGCGCGCGCAGGTGGCGGTGATTGGCGGCGGGGTTGCAGGATGCGAGCTGGCGATGGCCATGGCCTATGGTTTGCGCGCTATCGGGGCCAAGCCGCAGGTGACGGTGATCGAGGCGGGACCGCAGATTTCGGGCGTGGGTGCACGGGCCCGCAAGCGGATCCTGGCGGCGATGGCGGAACTGGGGGTTGTGTTGCGCACCGATGCGCGGGTGGTGCAGGTGCAGGCGGGACATGTGGAGCTGGCGGGGCAGGAGCGGGTGGCGGCGGCGCTATGTGTCGGGGCGGCGGGAGCGTTTGCGCAAAGGTGGCTTGCCCAGACGGATCTGCCGCTGCGGGATGGGTTTATCGAGATTGGCAGCGATCTGGGTGTTGTCGGGGATGATGCGTTGTTTGCGGTGGGCGATTGTGCGGTGATGCCTGCGCATCCGCGCCCCAAGGCGGGGGTTTTCGCGGTGCGCGCGGCACCGGTGTTGACGCATAATCTGCGTGCCGCGCTGAGTGGGGGGCGGCGCAAGAGGTGGCGGCCGCAGAAGGATTATCTCAAGCTGATCTCATTGGGCGGGCAATCAGCCATCGCGGAGAAATTTGGTCTGACCCTGCAGGGGCCGTTCATGTGGCGCTGGAAGGACCGGATTGACCGGGCCTTTATGGACCGTCTGGGTGATTTGCCCAGCATGGCTGTGCCGCCCCATGAGGCTGTTGCGGCGGTTGGTGTGGCAGAGTTGCTGGCTGCCAAGCCGCTGTGCGGGGGCTGTGGTGCCAAGGTGGGGCAGGGTGTTCTGGCCGGTGCCCTGGAAGGTCTGCCGCCGATGTCGGGTGATGTGGTGACGGGAGCGGGGGATGATGCGGCGGTGCTGCGCCAGCCGGGCGGCGGGTTTCAGGTGATCAGCACCGATCATTTGCGCAGTCTGATTGAGGATCCGGGCATGATGGCGCGGATCGCATTGGTGCATGCATTGGGCGATGTCTGGGCCATGGGGGCCAGGCCGCAGGTGGTTCTGGCGTCGCTGGTGCTGCCGCAGATGTCGGCACCATTGCAGGCGCGCACCCTGGCAGAGATCACGGCCGTGAGCCGCGAGGTGATCGAGGCGGCGGGCGCGCAGCTGGTTGGTGGGCATACTACCATGGGGGCGGAATTGACGATCGGCTTCACGGTGACGGGCACGCGGGATGTGATGCCGCTGACGGTGTCGGGGGCGCAGGCGGGGGATCTGTTGATCCTGACGCGGCCGATCGGGTCGGGCGTGATCCTGGCGGCAGACATGCAAGGGCAGGCCGACGGCCGTGATGTGGCGGCGGCGCTTGGGATCATGGGACAGGGTCAGCAGCGCGAGGCGCAGGTTCTGGGCCCTGTTGCCCATGCGATGACGGATGTGACGGGCTTTGGGCTGGCGGGGCATGTGCGCGCGATCTGCGCGGCCTCGGGGCTGGATGCGGAGCTATGGCAGGCCGCGATCCCGATCTATGAGGGTGCGCGGGCCTTGTCGGATGCGGGCGTGTCCTCCAGCTTGATGCCGGCCAATCGGGCCGATGCGCCCTTGGCGGGGCTTGAGGATCCGTTGCTGCATGATCCGCAGACAGCCGGTGGGCTGTTGGCTGCCGTGCCGGAAGGCCAGCAGGCGGCTGTGATCGGGGCGCTGGAGGCTGCCGGATGTCGTGGCCATGTGATTGGCCGGTTGAGCCGGGGCGCGGGCGCTGTGCGTTTGGTACCTGACCCTAAGTGAAGCGCGCGGCCAGCTCTCTGGCGGTTGCGGCCAAGGTGGTTTCGTCGAGGTCCGGCAAGTGCAGTGTTTGCAGGGCGCGCGGTGACTGGGCTGCGGATTTGGCATAGCGCGGATCGTAATGCGCGCCGATCAGGCCTGCGGCAAGGTCTTGCCAAAGGCCGTCCCGGGCCATTTGCTGCCATTGGGCAATCACGGCGGCCGCATGATAGGGGCGCAGGTGGTCAATGAGCGATGCCAGATGGGCGTTGTCCCGGGTGAGATCAGCATAGGCGCTGCACAGGAAACGGCTGCGGGCTGCCAGCGGGGCAGAGATATGGATGCGGGGTGCCTGCAGCATCTGCGCCCAGAGCGATGGGGGAATCATCCGTTCGCCGATCTTGCTGCTTTCGGCCTCAACGAAGGTGACCCTTGCGGGCGATACGGCGGCCAGAGCGGCGGCAAGATGGCTTTCGAACATTTTCTGGCTGGGTTGCTGTTTTCGGATCCCGCCAAAGAGCGAACCGCGGTGGCCTGCCAGCCCTTCGAGGTCCAGAACCTGTGCGCCTGCTGCGGACAGATGGTGCAGCAGCGCGGTCTTGGCCGTGCCGGTGCCGCCGTCGATCATGATCAGGCGATGGGAGGTCGGGGTATCGTAAAGGGTTTCGACCACCAGCCGCCGGTAGCTGCGATAGCCCCCGTGCAATAGCTGCACGCGCCAGCCGACCTGATCGAGAATCGTTGAAAAGGCACCGGAGCGTTGCCCGCCGCGCCAGCAATAGACCAAGGGTTGCCAGCTGCCATCCTTGTCCGCGAGCGGGCCCTGAAGGTGCCGAGCCGTATTGGCCGCGACCAATGCGCCGCCGATCTTGCGGGCCTTGAAGGGGCTGTCCTGGGTATAGATCGTGCCGACCTGCGCGCGTTCGGCATCATTGAGCACGGGCAGGTTGATGGCACCGGGCAGATGATCCTGGGCATATTCGGCAGGCGCGCGGACGTCGATGACCGTGTCGACGGCCAGCGACTGAAGATCAGCCAGGGATGTGAGAGTGAAACGTTTCATCAGGTGCCTTCATGCGCTGCCCTTGTATCTATCCGCTGCGGTGGGAAGGTCCAGCATTATGCCGCGACAGGGCCGGGGCCCCGTACCAGACAGACGTCAAGTTCGACAGGGCGGTATAAGTTCGGCAAGGGTGTATCCGAGGGGCGGAAGGGTAAATTTCCACGTCATCCAAGCCTTTTCAAAGAAAGAGGCTTGGTGGAGCATAGCGGGATCGAACCGCTGACCTCCTGCATGCCATGCAGGCGCTCTCCCAGCTGAGCTAATGCCCCATTGGCCAAGGCCTTGGGTGGTGGCGCGTGATTAAGCGCTAGTGGCAGCGGGATCAAGGGAAAAATCTCATTCCCGCTGCTGCAATTTTTAATCGTCGTCGTTTGTGGTCACGTCGGCGATGTCGTCCAGTGGGACTGTGTCTTCATCGTCGTCGTCATCGTCCAGAATATCGTCGTCCAGATCCACATCGATGTCGTCATCATCATCGAGCAGTGCATCGTCATCAGTTTCGGCCTCTTTGGCCTTGGCTGTTGCTGCATCTTCAGCATCTGCTGCGATCATACGGGATTTGGCTGCGTCAACTTCCAACACTTCGCCAGTGTAAGGGCTGACGATGGGATCTTTGTTCAGGTCATAGAAACGCTTGCCCGTTGTCGGGCAAAGGCGTTTGGTTCCCCATTCTTCTTTGGGCATGAAATACCCCTTCTTGAATTAGCGTTTGAGAGTAGATGATTCAGCGCAACTGCCATATGAGGGGGGGACTGTCAAAGGCTTTAGCCTTTTCGCCCTGATGAGAGTTGCCCACGTGAGTGACACGGTCCTGCCCGGTAATCCCCCGATCCCGTTGATCCTGCGCCGTTCCGCGCAGGCAAAGCGGCTTTCGCTGCGTATTTCGCAATTGGATGGGCGGGTCACATTGACCATGCCCAAACGGCTGGCGGAACGCGAGGCATTGGCCTTTGCGCGGTCCAAGGAGGAGTGGATTCGCGGGCATCTGGACAGACGCGGCGATGATATTGACGTGGGCCTGGGGTCTGAGTTGCCTTTGGGCGGTCAGATGCTGCGGGTTGTGGCGGGAACGGGCCGGTCGGTGCAGATTGGACACAGTGAAATCGCGGTGCCGGGGGCTGCGGACCGGGTGGGCAAACGTCTGGGGGCCTATCTGAAAGAGGTGGCGCGGGACCGGCTGGCGGGGGCCTGTGATGATTACGCGGCCCGCCTGGGGCGGCCCTATACGCGAATCACCATGCGCGATACGCGGTCGCGCTGGGGCTCATGTACCAGTGACGGGGGGCTGATGTTTTCCTGGCGGCTGATCATGGCCCCGCCACAGGTGCTGGATTATGTTGCGGCGCATGAGGTGGCGCATCTGGCCGAGATGAACCATTCGGCGGCTTTCTGGGCGGGCGTGGAGCGCATTTACGGCAGCTACAAAGAGCCGCGCGGATGGCTGCGCCAGCACGGCAATGCGCTGCATCGCTACCGGTTTTGAGGCAAGGCATCTGCCGGCGTGCTTGACCTGCCGGTGATTTGTGATCACATGCAGGTCATGACATTAAGCGCCCGCCCTGCAGAAGCCACATCGCTGGCCCATGACCGCGTCTACCGGCATCTGCGGGGGCGAATCATGTATGGCGATCTGCCCCCCGGACATGCGCTGACGCTGCGCGGGATCGGGGCGGAATACGCCGTTTCCATGACACCGGCACGCGAATCCGTGCGCCGTCTGGTGGCAGAGGGGGCGCTGACCATGACGCCGTCGGGGCGGATATCCACACCAGAGCTGAGCAGCGAGCGGATTGAGGAACTGGCCGCCCTGCGGGCCCTGATCGAAGTGGAACTGGCCAGTCGCGCCTTGCCGCGGGCGCATATGGCGCTGATTGAGCGGATGCAGACCATCAACGCGGCCATCGCTGAAGCGGTTCAGCAGCGCGATGCCGTGGGCTATTTGCGCACCAATCTTGAGTTTCACCGCACGCTGTACCTGCGCGCGCAGGCACCTGCGATGCTGGCCATGGCAGAGACGGTCTGGCTGCAGATGGGGCCGACCATGCGGTCGCTTTATGGCCGCCTGCGCCGCACCGATCCGCCACAGTTTCACCGGCTGATCATTGCCGCGCTCAAGGCGGGGGATGAGCCGGGGCTGCGTCTGGCCGTGCGTTCGGATGTGACACAGGGATTGCGGATGCTGGCGGGCTGATCTGCGCGGGCAATCAGCGGCTGGACCTCTGCGGGGCCTGTGCTATCAAGTGCGCGACCGTCAGGTACCTTTAACCAACAGCACCCAAGGCCAGCCTGCTGCATCGGCAGATGACCTTGGACAACGGAAAGATATCATCATGCCCGCCAACAACCGCATCGTTCTGTCCAGCGATCATGCCGCCATCGCGTTTCGTCAGACTCTTGCCGCGCATATCGCGGCGCTTGGCTGGGAAGTGGTGGATATCGGGCCGACCACGCCTGAAAGCACGCATTATCCCATCCATGGCAGAGCGGCAGCACAGCGCGTCGCATCGGGGGATTGCCGGTTCGGGATCATCCTGTGCGGCACGGGTCAGGGTATCATGATGGCAGCCAACAAGGTCAGTGGCATCCGCTGTGGCGTGTGCCACGATACGTTCTCGGCGCGGATGATCCGCCAGCACAACGACGCCAATATGCTGTCGCTGGGGGTGCGGGTCATTGGTGAAGGGCTGGCGCTGGATGTGGTCGATGCCTTTTTGAACGCCGAATTTGAGGGCGGCCGGCATGGCACACGGGTAGACATGATTGAACCGCAGGACGCCTGAAACGCATTCGGGACCCTTGGGGCGCAAAGGAATTGGCGAGTAATGGTCGAGAACCCGGTTGTGCGTGCCATTCAGGCTGATGATTTGCCGGCTGTCTTGTCGATGGTCGGGGCATTGGCCGAACATCATGGGGACAAGGCCATGCTTAGCGCACAGGACCTTGCGCGCGATTGCCTTGGGGCGCAGCCATGGGTGCGTCTGTTGGTGGCGGAAGTGGGCGGCAGCCTGAAGGGCTATGCCGCACTTGTTCCCTTGGTGCAGTTGCAGTTTGGTGTCAGGGGCATGGATATGCATCATCTGTTTGTCGCTCAGGGGGTTCGGGGAATGGGCATCGGACGCGCGTTGATCCGCGGCTGCATCGAGGCGGCGCAGGCGGCGGGATGCCGGTATATGACCGTGGGCACCCATCCAGACAACGAACCGGCCGCTGCGATCTATCTGGCGGCTGGATTTGAACCCTTGCCGCCCCCGGGCCCGCGTTTTCGGATCAAGTTTGACGCCTAGGGGGCGGGGCGTTGTGGTGCCGGGCCGCTAGAGGTGGTGGAGGGCGGCTACTTTGCTTATTCGTAATATCTTTTCGAAGGCCTGCAAACCTTTCCCTTGATCGCCGGTCTTGCACTTGGCAAACAGAAAGAAAGAAAACAAAAAGGCCGTAGTTAATGGACCCAATTTCGATTTTCGCAATCGCTTGGTTACTTATACCTATCCTTTTATTGATCCTCTGGCTTCGTGATCGTGGTGCAAAGAAACGCGCCGAAAAACGGATAGCTGAAGCGGAGGCGACCACAGAAGCTCTCAAGAAGAAATATGCGTCCATCGCGGTTGTTGAGGATGAAGTCTCGACACTAAAGGATACGGCAATAGGGATACAGAAACAAATTGAGGAAGCACGGAATTCATATTCTGAGAAACGCGCCACGCTGAAAAAGCTAGAGCAACAAGTCGCAATTTATGACGAAAAGCTCTCTTTCGCGGAGCTAGGGGTCTATGAACCCCATTTCGACTTCAACGACTCTGATGAATACAAGCAAGAGATAAAACGCATCCGTGACCGCCAGAAAGTAATGGTCAAGGCAAAGACCTCGACCGTCTGTCCGACTGACTGGCAAGTAGACGGAAGCCGCGCCAAAGGTCAGACGATGATTAACCGCCAGACCCGTCTGACAATGCGTGCTTTTAACAACGAATGCGAAGCCGGAATCGCAAACACGCGCTGGAACAACGTAAATGCTATGGAGAAGCGTATCCTCAACGCGGCCTCGCAAATCGACAAATCCAATGAGTCCATGAGCCTACGTATCAGTGAGCAATATGTCCGTCTCAAACTGGACGAATTGCACGCAACACATGAATACCGCGAACAGCTTAAGATCGAGAAAGAAGAGCGCGCAGAGCTGGCTCGCGCGGAACGGGAAGAGAAGAAGCTTTTAGCGGAAGCCGAAGCTGCAGAACGTGAAGAAGAACGTTATAAAAAACTCTTGGACAAGGCGCGCTCAGAGGTTGGTATCGATGAAAACCGGATTGCTGAGCTAGAAGCCGCTTTGGCCGAAGCCCATGCCATAAGCGAACGCGCCCGCGCGATGGCTGAGATGACGAAATCTGGCTACGTCTACATCATTTCGAATATCGGTTCCTTCGGTGAGGACGTCGTCAAGATCGGTCTCACCCGGCGGCTCGAACCAGATGACCGTGTGAAAGAACTTGGCGACGCAAGCGTCCCGTTCAGCTTCGACACCCACGCCATGATCTACTCGGATGATGCCCCCGCTCTCGAAACTGCCCTACACAAAGAATTCTCCAATCGCCGCGTGAACGCCTCCAACATGCGTAAAGAGTTCTTCCACGTCAGTTTGGAGGAGGTGGAGGATGCTGTGAAACGCCTTGCCCCATCCTCCAATTTCTTCTCAGACCGTGAGGCGCAAGAATGGCATGAAACCCTGTCCCGCCGTAAAGAGGCGTTAAAAGACTTAATAAGACCATCAGAAGAACTGCCCGAAGCAATATGATTGTGAAAACTGCCATCAGCGCCACTGCAACTAA
Organism: Sulfitobacter sp.; assembly: GCA_017854855.1. Lineage (GTDB taxonomy): Bacteria > Pseudomonadota > Alphaproteobacteria > Rhodobacterales > Rhodobacteraceae > Sulfitobacter. Next base: position 79,355 of record JAFMGZ010000004.1, read on the forward strand.
AGTTGGCTCCGATCCGATTTCCAGACCTCGGCTTGGTTCTTAACAGGGCCTAAGGCGGTTTGTTTGGCGGGCTGATGGACGCAAGAAGATTTGGTCGTCGAAGGTTATGCGACGATTCTAGGTTTGTTGCATAAGGATGAGCCGGGGAGGCGGGCCTTAGGCGGCCAGACCCTTGGCACCCATGTCCAGATATTTGCGGCGGCGGTCTGTGATCAGGGCTTTGGCGTCCTTGCCGTCCAGTTCCTTGAGCATTTCGACGATCGCGCTGCGTACGGAGGCGATTGCCGCAGGCGCGTTGCGATGTGCGCCGCCTTTGGGTTCGGGGATGATCCGGTCGGTGACGCCCAGTTTGCGCAGGTCATCGGCGGTCAGGCGCATGGCCTCTGCGGCTTCGCGCATTTTCTCGGAATCTTTCCACAAGATCGAGGCGCAGCCTTCGGGGGTGATCACGGAATAGACCGAATGTTCCATCATCGCGACGCGGTTTGCGGTGGCAAAGGCCACGGCCCCGCCAGAGCCGCCTTCGCCGATGATCACGCTGACCAAAGGCACGCCGATTTGCAGGCATTTTTCGGTGGAGCGGGCGATTGCTTCGGATTGGCCGCGTTCCTCGGCCCCTTTGCCGGGGTAGGCACCGGGGGTGTCGACAAGGGTGATGACGGGCAGGTTGAACTTATGGGCCAGCTCCATCAGGCGCACGGCCTTGCGGTAGCCTTCGGGGCGGGCCATGCCGAAATTGCGTTCGATGCGAGAGCGCGTGTCATTGCCTTTTTCATGGCCGATGACCACGACCGGCTTGTCGTCGAAACGCGCAAGGCCGCCCATGACCGCCTGGTCATCGGCAAAATTACGGTCACCTGCCAGCGGGGTGTATTCGGTGAAGAGCGCGTCGATATAATCTTTGCAATGGGGGCGGTTGGGGTGGCGGGCCACCTGACATTTGCGCCAGGGGGTCAGCGAGGCGTAAAGCTCATCCAGCATTTTCGCGGCTTTGAGGTCCAGCGCCTTTGCTTCGGCGGTGACATCCATCTCTTTGTTGGCACGGGCAAGGGCGCGCAGTTCTTCTGCTTTGCCTTCAATTTCAGCCAGTGGTTTTTCAAAATCGAGGTATTGGGTCATGCTGTTACTCCGCCTTTGCGCTGGCCTTATATGGCGGGTGCTGGCGCGCTTTGCAATGTGGGGTCAGCCCATCTGCAAAAGTGGATAGAGAGAGGCAACCAAAAGCGTGGCCATCGTGCAGTTGAAAATACGTAGACGTTTGGGGTTGGTCAGGATGCGCGAGAGCTGTTGGCCCATGACGGTCCAGATGGTGACCGTGGGCAAGTTCACGGTGACAAAGACGACTGCCGCGATGGTGAGCATCAATAGATCGGGTTTGCCAAGATAGACGGTGATGACGGTCAGGGCCATGGCCCAAGCTTTGGGGTTTACCCATTGAAATGCTGCCGCTTGCAGGAAGGTCATTGGGCGGCCTGTGGTCGTTTCTGCGGTTGCTGGTGCTGCGGTCGCGATCTTCCACACGAGATAGAGCATATAGCCGATGCTGAGGGTTTTGAGGATGATGTAGCTGACCGGGAAGCGGTCAAAAAGTTCAACCATGCCAAGCCCGGCCAGAATCATCATCACCATAAAGCCGATGGAAATGCCCGCCATATGGGGCAGGGTCCGACGAAAGCCGTAGTTTGCGCCCGAGGCCATCAGCATGAGGTTATTCGGCCCCGGTGTGATGGAGCCGGCAAAGGCAAACAGCGCCAGGGCGGGAAGGGCGTCAAAATTCATGCGTCCTCTTTGGCATGAGAGCTGCGCGAGTGAGAACCGCTTTTTGAGCCGTTGGGAGATGTTGCCCAGGCTGTGCCGGGCAACATGTGCTGCATCAACCTGCGATCATTTCAGATTGGCGCACGATGACTTCGGCCTGTTTGATGCTGGCGATATCGACCAGACGGCCCTTGTAGACGGTGGCACCTTCGCCTTTTGCCTTTGCCTCTTCCATGGCGGCCAGAATTTCGCGGGCTTCGGCGACGGCCTCTGCGGAGGGGGTGAAGACTTCGTTGGACAGGGCGACCTGTTTGGGGTGGATCGCCCATTTGCCGACCATGCCCAATGTGGCAGAGCGGCGGGCCTGGGCGCGGAACCCTTCGTCATCGGAGAAATCGCCAAAGGGGCCATCCACCGGCATCACGCCATGGGTGCGGCAGGCGGCGACAATGGCGGCCTGCGCCCAATGCCAAGGGTCGGACCAATATTGCGCGCCCTCGCGCAGCATATAGTAGTTTTCCTGCGTGCCGCCGATTCCAGTGGTTTGCATGCCCATCGACGCGGCGAAATCGGCCGCACCCAGGCTCATCGCCTCAAGGCGGGGGGAAGAGGCGGCGATTTCCTCGACATGCGCAATGCCGGCGGCGGATTCGATGATCACCTCAAAGGCGATTTTCTTTTTGCGGCCCTTGGCGGTCTCGATTGCGGTGACCAGCGCGTCAACGGCATAGACGTCAGCGGCATTGCCGACCTTGGGGATCATGATCTGGTCAAGGCGTTCGCTGGCGTTTTCCAGCAACTCCACCACATCGCGGTACCAGTAGGGCGTATCGAGCCCGTTGATGCGCACGGACAACGTCTTGGTGCCCCAGTCGATATTGCCGATGGCGTCGATGACATTGCGGCGCGCGCTGTCCTTGTCCGAGGGGGCAACCGAGTCTTCGAGGTCGAGGTTGATCACATCGGCTGCAGAGCCTGCCATCTTTTCAAAAATCGCCGGACGTGATCCGGGGCCAAAAAGCTGGCAGCGGTTTGGACGGGCGGGGGCGGCAGGCTGGATGCGGAATGACATGAGCTGGATCCTTGGACGAAACATTATTGCGGAATACTGATGGGGTGGGGGTATTAAATTGCGCGGCGGGCTGCAAGCGTCATTTCGCAGTTGCAGCATTGGCTTTGGGGTGAGGATGCAACAAATTTGCGCATATTCTGCTAATCGGACAAGAATTTTGCGTATGAACTTTCTTTGCTGGCGATATTGCGATGGATTTGCGGGGCATCTTGCTCAATATGACGCGAAATCTATTTGCGGGGATACGCCATGATCGAAACACCATATCTGCTTTTCCTGGGCGATGCGCCTGACCAACTTGCCGCCAAGGTGGCGCAGGGCATCAGAGACTGGCGGCCAGAGAATGCCGTGGGGCAGTTTCGCATGCCCGGATGCAAGGCTGATGTGGGTCTGAAGGACCTGACGCTGGCCGAGGCAAAAGAGGCCGGGGCCAAGACGCTGGTGGTTGGTGTGGCCAATCGCGGCGGTGTGATTTCGCAGGCCTGGAAAGAAGTGCTGATCGAGGCGCTGGGCATGGGATTTGACCTGGCGTCTGGATTGCACAACCTGCTGGCCGATGAGGGTGACCTGGTGGCGGCATCCCAGGTCAATGGCCAGACCCTGCACGATGTGCGGGTACCGAATGTGCAATACCCCATCGCGGACGGCAAGAAACGGACCGGCAAGCGGGTGCTGGCCGTGGGGACCGATTGTTCGGTAGGCAAGATGTACACGGCGCTGGCGCTGGACGAGGCCATGCGCAAGCGCGGTCTGAACAGCACCTTCCGCGCCACGGGACAGACGGGCATCCTGATCACCGGCTCCGGCGTGCCGCTGGATGCGGTCATCGCGGATTTCATGGCAGGTGCGGTAGAATATCTGACGCCTGACAATGACGCGGACCATTGGGACATCATCGAGGGGCAGGGCAGCCTGTTTCACGTGAGCTATTCGGGTGTGACGCTGGCGCTGATCCACGGGGGTCAGCCGGATGCCCTGATCATCTGCCACGAGCCTACGCGTCCGCATATGCGGGGCCTGCCGGATTACACGCCGCCCAGCATGCAGGCGGTGTCTGATGTGGCTCTGACATTGGCCAAAGTGGCAAATCCGGCCTGTCAGGTTGTAGGGATCTCGATCAACACGCAGCATCTGTCCGAGGCGGAAGCCGAGGCCTATCTGGCGAAAGTCGAGGCCGAGATGGGATTGCCTGCGGTAGATCCATTCCGGCAGGGTGCGGACCGGCTGGCCGCAGCACTGGAGATGCTCTGAGCTCTGTGCCAAGAGGAGAGTGCGGAAGGTATTTAGGGCCAAAAAGAGGAGCGGTCATGCGCATTGACGTAACCAGGGATGTATTCAGGCTGGCGCAGGTTTTCACCATCAGTCGCGGGTCGCGGGTGCAGGCCGAGGTGTTGACGGTGCGGGTGAGCGAGGGGGGCGTGACCGGCTGGGGTGAATGTGTGCCCTATGCGCGGTACGGCGAGACGCTGGACTCCGTGACGGCGCAGATTGAGGGGTTGGTGGGCACTATCACCCGTGCGGCGCTATATGATCTGTTGCCTGCGGGGGCCGCGCGCAACGCGGTGGATTGTGCGTTGTGGGATCTGGAAGCCAAGGCTGCGGGCAAGCGGGTTTGGGAGCTGGCGGGGCTGGCGGCACCCGGTCCCGAGATCACCGCCTATACATTGTCGCTGGCGTCCCCTGCCGAGATGCAGGCGCAGGCGGCCAAGAATGCGCATCGCCCCTTGTTGAAGATCAAGCTGGGTACGCCGGATGACATGCCCCGGCTTGAGGCTGTCCGGGCGGGTGCCCCCCATTCCACGATCATTGTCGATGCCAATGAGGGCTGGTCGGCGCAGGTTTATGCCGATCTGGCCCCTCATCTGGTCAGGCTGGGCGTGGCGTTGGTGGAACAGCCGCTACCTGCGGGCGAGGATGATGCGTTGCTTGGCATGGCGCGGCCGGTGCCGGTTTGTGCGGACGAATCTGCCCATGATTGCAGCACCCTATCCAAGCTGAAGGGCAAATATGATGTGGTGAACATCAAGCTGGACAAGACCGGTGGTCTGACGGAAGCGTTGCGGCTGCGCGATGCGGCCCGCGCGCAGGGGTATGACGTGATGGTTGGCTGTATGGTGGGGTCATCCCTGGCGATGGCACCTGCGACCCTGGTGGCGCAGGGGGCCCGGGTTGTTGATCTTGACGGACCGTTGCTGTTAGGCGAAGACCGCAGGGATGCGTTGAAATATGATGAAGCCGGGGTGCATCCGCCATCGGTTGAGCTTTGGGGATAAGACATGCGGACAGTTTACGTGAACGGCGACTATGTGCCGGAGAATGAGGCCAGTATCTCGATCTTTGATCGGGGGTTTCTGATGGCGGATGGCGTCTATGAGGTGACCTCTGTGCTGGACGGCAAGTTGATTGATTTCGACGGCCATGCGGTGCGGTTGTCGCGGTCACTGAACGAGCTGGAGATGCGCAACCCGATCAGCAAGGATGACCTGCTGGAGGTGCACCGCGAATTGGTGCGGTTGAACGGGATTGACGAGGGGTTGATCTATTTGCAGATCACGCGCGGATCTGACGGGGATCGTGATTTTGTTTTTCCTGACCCGGAGACCACGGAGCCTACGATTGTGCTGTTCACGCAGAACAAGCCCGGCCTGGCCGACAGCCCTGCCGCCAAGAAGGGTGCCAAGATCATCTCTATCGAGGACATCCGTTGGGGCCGGCGCGACATCAAGACGGTGCAGCTGCTGTATCCGTCGATGGGCAAGATGATGGCCAAGAAAGCCGGTTGTGACGATGCATGGATGATCGAGGACGGTTTTGTCACCGAAGGGACGTCAAACAACGCCTATATCGTGAAGGGCAACAAGATCATCACGCGGGCGCTGTCCAATGACATTTTGCACGGCATCACGCGGGCGGCCGTTTTGCGGTTTGCGCGTGAGGCGCAGATGGAAGTGGAAGAGCGCAATTTCACCATCGATGAGGCCAAGCAGGCGGATGAGGCCTTTACCACCTCTGCCAGTGCCTTTGTCATGCCGGTGGTCGAGATTGACGGTGTGGCACTGGGCGATGGCACGCCGGGCCGGGTGGCCCCGCGGCTGCGCGAGATTTACCTCGAAGAGATGCGCAAGGCGGCTGTCTGAGACAGGTCGTCGGCCGAGATGGTGAGGCGGCAGGCGCAGGCCTTGCCGCCTTTTTCGTGCGGGTCAGTCTTTTTTGACGTTTTCAGCAAAGGCCGTTTTGAAGTCGGCCTGTTGTTGCGAGGAGGCGTCGGTCTGATAGTTGGTTTTCCAGTCCTGCATGGTCATGCCGTAGAAGATTTCGCGGGCGGCTTCCTTGTCCATGTCGATGCCGCGTTCGTTTGCGGCCTCTTGGTACCAGCGGGACAGGCAGTTGCGGCAAAAACCGGCGAGGTTCATCATGTCGATGTTTTGGACATCGGTCCGGTCCTGTATCAAATGTTGCTGCAAACGGCGGAAAGCGGCGGCTTGTAGTTCGATTTCTGTTGGGCTGGGCATGGGGGTACTCCTTTTGTCTTAGCTGACCACGGGAGGGCGCGCTGTCAAGTTACCGGCAGGCATTATCTGTGCGGGTCGGCCATCTGTGCTGGTCGGCCTGTCATAAATATGAAATCCTTGAAATGCATGGGTGAGGCATTTCTGTCAGAGGTGAAGGATGTTATCGCTAACAGAAATGGCTGCGCCACCGAGATGAAAATGGGAAAGAAATTATGAGACGCCTGCGGAACGTTAAGATTGTTGCAACCCTTGGACCATCCTCCGATACCTACGAGATGATCGAGGCGCTGCATAAGGCGGGCGCTGATGTGTTCCGGTTGAACATGAGCCATGGCAGCCAGGATGAAATCCGCGACAAACACCGGATCATCCGTGAGGTTGAGGCCAATCTGGGCAGCACCATCGGCATTTTGGCGGATTTGCAGGGGCCCAAGCTGCGGGTTGGCGTATTTTCGGCAGAGAGTGAGCAATTGACCGAAGGCGCGCGGTTCCGGCTGGATCTGGACAAGGCAGAAGGCGATGCAAGCCGGGTGTGCCTGCCGCACCCCGAGATTTTCGCGGCACTCAAGCCTGGTGCGTCCTTGTTGGTGAATGACGGCAAGATCCGGCTGAAGGTGATTGAATGCGGCGCGGATTATGCGGAGTGCGAGGTTGTGATCGGTGGCACGATTTCTAACCGCAAGGGTGTGAATGTGCCTGATGTGGTGCTGCCCCTGGCGGCCTTGTCGGAAAAGGACCGCTCTGACCTGGAGTTTGCCTGCGAGTTGGGCGTTGATTGGCTGGCGCTGAGTTTCGTGCAGCGGCCGGAGGATGTGACCGAGGCGCGGGTCCTTGCGGCGGGGCGCGCGGCGCTGTTGTCAAAGATCGAGAAACCATCGGCGGTCGAACGGTTCGATGATATTCTGGCGGTCAGCGACGGCATTATGGTGGCGCGGGGCGATCTGGGTGTTGAACTGCCGGTGCAGAATGTACCGCCCATCCAAAAGCGGTTGGTGCGCAAGTGCCGCGCGGCGGCGAAACCTGTGATCGTGGCGACCCAGATGCTGGAAAGCATGATCGAGAGCCCCATGCCCACGCGGGCCGAAGTGTCGGATGTGGCAACGGCGATCTATGAAGGGGCCGATGCGGTGATGCTGAGCGCCGAATCAGCCGCAGGGGACTATCCGATCGAGGCGGTGACCACGATGGACAATGTCGCCCGCGAGGTGGAGGCCGATCCGACCTATACGCAGATCATTGAGGCATCGCGCACCGCGGACCGCATGACAGTGGCCGATGGTATCGTGGCCGCCGCCCGTGAAATTGCCGAGACGACCAATATCAAGGCCATCTGCTGTTTCACCCAAAGCGGGACCACAGCGCTGCTGACCGCGCGGGAACGTCCCCGGGTGCCGGTCATTGCACTGACCCCGCTGGTCAGGACCGCACGGCGGCTGGCGCTGAGCTGGGGCACCAATTGCGTTATCACCGGAGAGGTGGACCGTTTCAAGATGGCGGTGGTGTCAGCCGTTCGTGCCGCGCGGGATGAAGGGTTTGCCGGTGCGCAAGATCATATCGTTGTAACGGCCGGCGTTCCTTTCAACGTGCCGGGCAGCACCAATATTCTGCGTGTTGCCCCCTGCGACGAAAGTTTGATTTTTGCGTCTGATCCGGAGTAGGGTCAGCCGAATATCGGAAGGAATACCATTATGGACCCTGATCTGGCTTTGAGCATTGGCGCTGTTATCGGGGTCTTTTCCATACCATCTATCCTGTCGGCGCTTTCGGAGAGCAGGGCACCCAGGGCATCAGCGGTGACGATATTGCTGGGCGGCGGGTTGATTCTGTATGCGCTGCAGACCAAGCCGGGCGGCTATCGGATGGATGAGATACCGCATGTCTTTGCAACTGTTGTCAGTCGGTTCATGCCCTAGGCTGCGTTGGCTGTTATTGCTGTTATGGCGCTGCGGCACCGTTATTGAAGGGGCAGCCCTAATGCTGCGGCATTCCCCTTGCCAAAACCATGCAACCCTCCTATACGCCAGCACTCAACCCGTGCGGCCGGCCAATGTGGCATGCCGAGCAGCACGTTAACCGAACTCAACATACGGAGACGGAAATGCCTAAGATGAAGACGAAATCGAGCGCGAAGAAGCGCTTTAAGATCTCGGCGACCGGCAAGGTCATCGGTGGTCAGGCTGGTAAACAGCATGGCATGATCAAGCGGACCAAGAAATTCATCCGTAACGCACGCGGCACGACAGCACTGTCAGAGCCAGATGCAAAGATCATCAAGGGCTTTATGCCCTACGCCCGCTGATAGAGGAGAGCTAGCATGTCCCGAGTTAAAGGTGGTACAGTCACCCACGCCCGTCACAAGAAGATCGTCAAAGCCGCAAAAGGCTATTACGGTCGTCGTAAGAACGTCTTTAAGGTCGCTACGCAGGCGGTCGATAAGGCCAACCAATACGCCACGCGCGACCGCAAGAATCGCAAGCGCAACTTCCGCGCATTGTGGATCCAGCGGATCAACGCCGCAGTGCGGAGCCATGATGAGGCGCTGACATACAGCCGTTTCATCAATGGTCTGAACCTTGCAGGCATCGAAGTTGACCGTAAGGTTCTGGCCGATCTGGCCGTGCATGAGCCAGAGGCATTTGGTGCGATCGTGAAAACAGCGCAGGATGCGCTGGCCGCGTAAATCGCGCAGCATTCAGAGATTAGAAAAGCCGCTCCCTTGGGGGCGGCTTTTGTCGTTTTGGCATGCTTTTGTTGATGTCTGGCTGATCTATCGGATGTTTCGACAAACCGGTTAGCGCACCGGGCGTTTGTCAGCGCGCGGCACCCCGTCTGCAATCACATGAAACGGCTGTATGTCGCAGGTGAAGATGGCCATGGACGGTCCGGCATAGGCGCTGGGGTCGTCCAATGTGCCGACCTTTACCACCACCGTGGGGCGGTCCGGCAGGCGGGTGATGATATGCGTCCCGCAGGTGCCACAGAATTCACGGGTGCGGGGGTTTTCCAGATCGCTTCGGGTGAATTGGACGGCTGTGCCCTGCGTATAGCGAAACCCATCCGCTGCCATCATCATAAAGTAGTTGGGGCCACCGCCAGAGATATACTGACATTCCCGGCAATGGCATTGTGCCTGCCATTGTGGCGCGCCCGATGTTTCATATTGCAGCGCGCCGCAATAGCACCTGCCGGTGAGGGCTGGTGTTTGGGGTTCAGAATTCGGCATAGACGGTCCTTTCAAATGCATCGTAGGTTTTCATGAATCGCGCTTCGACAAAGGGCAGGGATTGGGTCATGAGGACGGCGGCGATGTCGCGGGCGGGATCGATCCAGTAATGGGTGTTCAGCAGGCCCGCCCAGCTTTGCGAACCGGCGCTGCGTTTGCCGGGAATATCCTCTTGATTGCGCATAAAGCCCAGAGAATGCACAAGACGGGTGCCGGGAAAGGGGTCAAAGTCGGCCGATTGGCTGGGCACCTTCGAGATCAATCTGGACCATGCCAGACCTTGCATGTGATCTGCTGTCATGGTGGCCACCGCAGGCTCTGACAATAGGCGGACACCGTCCAATGCGCCTTTGTTCAGGATCATCCGCAAGAACCGCAGATAATCGGGCGCTGTAGAGTAAAGCGCATGGCCCATTGCATAGAATTCGGGGTTTGGGGCCGGGGCCAGTTCCATCAGAGAGAAACTGCCGTCGGGGTTTCGGGCGTTCACCTGTGCCAGGTGCCCGGCCATGTCCTGTGTCACCTCAAAGCCGGTGGAGGTCATGCCGAGGGGGTCAAAAATCTCTGTCTGGCAAAAGGCGACGATGGATTGACCGCTGACCGCTTCAACCACCTTGCCCAGCCAGTCGCTGGACAGGCCATAGCCCCAGCGGGTGCCGGGGTCAAAGATCAGGGGGGCGGTTTCCAATGCACTGTTCAATCCGCTGTGGATCGGCGGGTGACCCACGGCCTTTGCGTAGCGGAACATGCCGTCGCTCCAGCGGGGGTATTCCGAGCCGCTGGTATGGGTGGCCAGATGGCGGATCGTCGCCTGGGTGCGGGGCGCGCGCAAGATCGGTGTTTCGCCGTCAAATCCATCCAGCACCTGAAGCTGTCCCCAGGCAGGCAGAATATCTGCGACGGGAGTGTCCAACGCCAGTTTGCCCCGGTCGATCAGGATCATTGCCGCCAGCGCACCGATCCCCTTGGTCATCGAGAAAATGCGAAAGGTGGTGTCCAGATCCGCAGGCCTGCCCGGGGCTGCATCGCCAGCGGCCCCTTCAAAGACAATCTGGTGGCCTGTGGCGACCATGGCGACGGCAAAGGGCAGATCCTGCGCCGCAACTGCCCTGTTCAGTAGGTTTTGAAGTTCTGTCATCTTTTTCCTCAGGGTTCGCCGCAGGCACTGTGTCCCCGTGACAATGGAGGCCTGTGTACGAATGGGAAAGCCCAAAGCCCGGCCAGAGTGTTTTTGAAGAACCTGCCCCCCTAACACTGCCACAGATCCAAGGTTGCAACGCGTTAAGTGGCCCAAGGTGGATCAGGCATTCCGGTAAACGCCATGAGGGGCGGTGGCGCGGAAGGGTTATTCGCTTCTGATCCGCAGCACCCGAAAGTCGACCCGGCGGTCTGCGGCGTCTTCGTCGTCAGAGCCTTCGGAAATCGGGGCGCGTGCCCCGAAACCCACCGCTTCGACGGCCTTGGGATTGACGCCAAGTGCTACCAGATGGTTCAGCGCCCGATCCGCGCGTTCCCAGCTGAGCGCCATATTGGTCGCATCATCGCCGCTGCTGTCAGAATGGCCCGCGACCAGCACATAGGCCTGCGGACAGGTGATGATCCGGTCGCTGATCTGTGCCAGCCTGTCGGCCTCTTGCGGGGTGATGGCGGTGCTGCCCAGCTCAAACCGCAAGATCACAGGGGCAAGGAAGGAATCGAGCGCGGTGACGCAATCGGCCTGCGCGCTGCGCGCGGAAAGGGGCGGTGCCTGAGGGGCAGTTGCGGCTTGTTCGGCCACTTTCTGGCGCAGTATTTCAGCCTCGCGTCGGGCCTTGAGTTCGGCATCCCTGGCCATTGCTGCGGCGACAACAAGGGCCAGTTCGTCCTGCGGTGCGGCTGCTGCGGGTTGATCTGCTGTGGTGGCAATCAGATCCGGTCCGGGCGGTGCCACCAGCGCGGCCAGCGCCTGGGTCGTTGCCTGGGAAAGGGGCGCGTTTGCCGTTTTGCCAGCATTGCTGTCACTGCCGCTGTCCAGGCCGATCATGGCAATCACGGCCAGCAGCACTGCTGCGCTGCCCGCAAGCAGGGGCAGGCCTGTTCGTTTCGGCCCCGTTTTCTGTGCCGTTTTGAAATCCAGGGTGCTTTGAGACTTTTTGAACAAATGCATGGGGCCTCCTTCAGCGCGGGGACTGGGGTAAAGGGCGAGGTTGCGGGAGAATTTCGTATTCGGCAGGCAGGCGTTCGCGCAGACAATTCAGTGCTGCCCATTTGTGGCGAAGTGAAAACATCTGCCCTGGCATGGCTACCTCTAGTGAGAGCCGCGAAATATTGCGGAAATATGTCGTAGTAATACCTAAATATGGTAGGCCGCCAAGCCTTTCGCTGCAGGAAAATGGGTATTTCGGGTGTTTTTTATGCAAATGTCCGCCAGCGGGCGTGATTTTCCGGATTTGCGGGTGGGTTGCATTTCAAAGGGGGCGCAAGTAGCAGGGGCACAACAGTAGTGATGGGTGCCGCGATGGACGATCTCAAGCAAAAATACCTGAGCCAGATTGCAAATGCCGCCGATGAGGCCGCGCTGGAAGACATCCGGCTGGCGGCGGTTGGCAAGAAGGGCGAAGTTGCCCTGAAAATGCGCGAACTGGGCAAAATGACCCCGGAAGAGCGGCAGACTGCCGGCCCCGCGCTGAATGCCCTGAAGGACGAGATCAACTCGGCTTTGGCGGCGAAAAAGGCAGCACTCGGCGATGCTGCGCTGGATGAGCGGCTGCGGGCAGAGTGGCTGGACGTGACCCTGCCTGTGCGCACACAGCGGGTCGGGTCGATCCATCCGGTGTCGCAGGTCACCGAAGAGCTGACGGCGATCTTTGCCGAGATGGGTTTTTCCGTCGCCGAAGGGCCGCGCATTGACACCGATTGGTATAATTTCGACGCGCTGAACATTCCCGGGCACCACCCCGCACGGGCCGAGATGGATACGTTCTATATGCACCGTGCCGAGGGCGACGACCGCCCGCCGCATGTGCTGCGCACGCATACATCGCCGGTGCAGATCCGCACCATGGAAAAAGAGGGCGCACCCCTGCGCATCATCTGTCCGGGTGGTGTGTACCGTGCCGATTATGACCAGACCCATACGCCGATGTTCCATCAGGTCGAAGGTCTGGCGATCGACAAGGATATTTCCATGGCGAACCTGAAATGGGTTCTGGAGGAATTCTTTGCCGCGTTTTTCGAGATCGACGGCATCAAGACCCGCTTTCGCGCATCGCATTTCCCCTTCACCGAGCCGTCCGCCGAGGTGGATATCCAGTGTTCATGGGTGGATGGCCAGTTGCGGATTGGTGAGGGCGACGGTTGGATGGAAGTGCTGGGCTCTGGCATGGTGCATCCCAAGGTGCTGGCGGCGGGCGGGATTGATCCTGACATCTGGCAGGGTTTTGCCTTTGGCATGGGGATCGACCGGATTGCGATGTTGAAATACGGGATCCCGGATTTGCGGGCCTTTTTCGACAGCGATCTGCGCTGGCTGCGCCATTATGGCTTTGCGTCGCTGGATCAGCCGAATTTGCATGGCGGTTTGTCGCGCTAGGCTGGGGTGCGCATCAGCCTGGGCGATGTCGGTCCAAGGATGTCTGGGCTGGTGGCCATCGCGCATCTTGTGCTTTTGGTGAGGTTGGTTTGAGTATTTGGGCAAAAAGGAGCGGTTGGCGGTGCTGACCCCAAGTCCTGTGCCCGGTGATTGCGCCTAAGGGTGCAAGTTGCATTGAACCTTTCCGCTTTTGGCGCTACCGAAACCTCCAAGCATATGCACGAGGGATAGACCCATGAAATTCACGCTTTCCTGGTTGAAAGACCACCTTGAGACAGAGGCCTCTGTTGAGGATATCTGCGAGACGCTGACTGACCTTGGTTTGGAGGTAGAGGGCGTTGAGGACCGCGGCGCGAAACTGCGGGATTTTACCATTGGCTATGTCAAATCGGCTGAGAAACATCCCGATGCAGACCGGCTGAACGTGTGTCAGGTGGAAACGGATGAGGGCGTTATGCAGATCATCTGCGGTGCCCCCAATGCGCGGGCGGGCATCACGGTGGTTGTGGCCAAGCCGGGCGTCTATGTGCCGGGGATTGATACCACCATCGGGGTGGGCAAGATCCGCGGTGTGGAGAGCTTTGGCATGATGGCGTCTGAGCGCGAGATGGAGCTGTCGGAAGAGCATGACGGTATCATCGAGCTGGAAAACGGCACGGTTGGGCAGAGCTTTGTGGATTGGCTGGCCGAACATGATCCGGCCAAGGTTGATCCGGTGATCGAGATTGCGATTACACCCAACCGTCCTGATGCGCTGGGCGTGCGCGGCATTGCGCGCGATCTGGCCGCGCGTGGATTGGGCAAGCTGAAAGAGCGTGATGTGGCACCGGTGGAGGGGGTATTCCCCTGCCCGGTTAGCGTGACGATTGAAGAGGATACGCTGGCGCAATGTCCGGTGTTTTATGGCCGCGTGATCCGGGGCGTGAAGAACGGGCCAAGCCCGGTCTGGCTGCAGGATGCGCTGCGGGCGATTGGGCTGCGTCCGATTTCGTTTCTTGTCGATGTGACGAACTTTTTCACCTATGACCGTAACCGTCCTTTGCATGTCTTTGATGCCGACAAGATCGCTGGCAACGCCTTGCGGGTGCATCGCGCGAAGGGCGGTGAGACCCTGATGGCGCTGGATGACAAGGAATATACATTTGCCGAGGGCATGACGCTGATCTCGGATGCTGACGGGGTCGAGAGCATCGGTGGTGTTATGGGGGGGCTTGCCTCGGGCTGTACCGAGGAGACGGTGAATGTCTTTGTCGAGGCGGCCTATTTTGATCCGGTGCGCACCGCCTATACCGGGCGGGCGCTGAAGATCAATTCAGATGCGCGCTATCGGTTTGAGCGGGGGATTGACCCGGCCTGGACGCCCGATGGCATCGAACATGCGACGCGGATGATCCTGGATCATGCGGGCGGTGAGCCGTCTGAGGTGGTGGTTGCCGGTGCGGTGCCGGATACGGCGCGGGCCTATAAGCTGGACACCGATCGCGTGCAATCGCTGGTCGGGATGACCATTCCGGCCGAGACGCAGCGCGAGACGCTGACGGCGTTGGGTTTTGTCCTGGAGGGGGATATGGCGCATGTGCCAAGCTGGCGTCCCGATGTGCAGGGTTCTGCCGATCTGGTGGAAGAAGTGGCGCGGATTGCATCATTGACCAAGCTGGAGGGGCGGCCGCTGCCGCGTCTGACCGATGGTGTGCCCCGTCCGGTCCTGTCGCCGATGCAGCGCCGTGAAGGGGCCGCGCGCCGTGCGGCGGCGGCGCTGGGGTACAATGAATGCGTGACCTACAGCTTTATTGATCAGGCGTCTGCCGCGCTGTTTGGCGGTGGCACGGATGAGACACGTCTGGAAAACCCGATCAGCGCGGATATGAGCCATATGCGCCCTGCCTTGCTGCCCAGTCTGCTGCAGGCGGCGGCGCGCAATCAGGCGCGCGGTTTTGCGGATATGGCCCTGTTTGAGGTCGGCCCTGCCTTTCATGGTGGAGAGCCGAATGAGCAACATAACCTGGTCAGCGGTTTGCTGATCGGGCGCACGGGACCAAAGGATGTGCATGGTGCCTCGCGGCCGGTGGATGTTTTTGACGTCAAGGCGGATGCAGAGGCGGTGCTGGCCGCAATGGGCGCGCCTACAAAGGTGCAGATCCTGCGCGGTGCGTCCGATTGCTGGCATCCGGGGCGGCACGGCATGATCTGTCTTGGGCCCAAGAAGGTGCTGGGTATCTATGGCGAGGTGCATCCGAAAATCCTGGCGGCGATGGACGTCAAAGGGCCTGCGATGGCATTCACGCTTTGGCCGGGCGAGGTGCCCTTGCCGCGCAAGGCGGGGGCCACGCGCCCCGCGCTCAAGATCAGTGATCTGCAGGCGGTAGAGCGTGACTTTGCCTTTGTGGTGGATGCTCAGGTTGAGGCGCTGACCCTGGTCAATGCCGCGATGGGGGCGGACAAGGCCCTGATCACAGATGTGCGGGTCTTTGACGAATTCATCGGCGGCAGTCTGGGTGAGGGCAAGAAATCGCTCGCCATTACGGTGCGGTTGCAGCCCGAGGGCCAGACCTTGAAAGATGCGGATATCGAAGCGGTCGGTGCCAAGGTGATCGAGAAGGTCAGCAAGGCCACAGGCGGTGTCCTGCGCGGCTAGGGTCTTAGGGTCAGTCCCCTAGAAGATCGGCCAACAGATCAAACACCAGCCTGATGCGCGGGCTGGTGTGCAATTCGCTGTGGGTGACCAGCCAGACCGGAAACTTCACCGAAAAACTGCCGGGCAGGATCTGCTCCATCTGGGGGGCCTGGGCTGCGACATCATCATCGATGGGGATGATGCCAAGGCCGCTCTTGGCCATTTCCCAAGCGATCAATCCGTTTTCCGATGCAACACGAAATGCCTCAATCGGCAGGGGTAGGTTCATCCCTGCCAGATGATCGCGCATGCGCTTTGGGTCGCCCATTGCGATCCAGTCGTGATGGGCAAGGTCCTGCGCGGTCTCGGGGCGTTTGCGTGCGTCCAGATAGCTGCGTGCGGCATAAAGATGTCCGGTCTTTTGCCCGATCAGGCGGGCGATCAGGGCGGGCTGTTCTGGTCGGACATGGCGGATGGCAATATCGGCTTCGCGCCGCAAGAGGTCTTGGATCGTATCCGTGGCCACCACATCCAGCATGATTTGCGGGGCGCGCAGGCGCAACTGCTGTGTCACCTGCGGCATGACGTGCCATGACATGATATCACTGGCCGTGACGCGGACGGTTCCTGACAGTTCGGACCTTTGCCCGCTGGCGGTCAAGCCAAAGGCAGCCGCCGCTTTGCCCATATCCTTGGCATCAAGCAGCAAGGCGCGCCCCGCTTCGGTCAGCATGAGGTTGCGCGCGCTGCGCTCAAACAAGAGCAGATCAAGAGATGCCTCGAAGGCTGCAATCTGGCGGCTTAGGGTGGGTTGGGTCAAACCAAGCCTGCGTGCGGCCCCAGAAAGCGAACCACATTCTGCGGTCGCCAGGAAGGCGCGCAAATGGTTCCAGTCAAGATGGGTTGAGGGGTGATCCATACATATATGTATACATGGACTGCGAATATGGTCAATTTCGCCGCCTTTGATCCGGGTGTAGGAATATCACAAAGGAGACGAACATGACACAAACTGCCAAGTTTTGGGACAAGCATGCCGAAAAATATGCAGCATCCCCGATCAAGGACCAGAAGTCCTATGAATACACGCTTGAACGCACCCGCAGCTACCTTGGGCCTGATGACAAGGTTGTGGAGATCGGCTGTGGCACCGGGGCAACCGCGCTTTTGCTGGCCCCGGGCGTTGGGCAAATCACGGGAACCGATATTTCCCCCAAGATGATTGAGATTGCCAATCAAAGGGCGAGGGATGGGGGGAACACCAACGCCTCCTTTGAGGTCAGAACCGCCGCGCAGGCAATGGAAGATGCGCGGAAGGCTGATGCGGTTCTTGGCTTCAACCTTTTCCATCTGACGGATGATTTTGAGGCTCTGCTGGCCAGCCTGCACCAGAACCTTGCCCCGGGCGCGCTGTTTATATCCAAGACGCCGTGTTTGTCGGAACCGTCTATCGGGTTCAAACGGTTCATTTTTCGTGGGCTGATCCCGCTGATGCGGCTGGTTGGTTTGGCGCCATATGTACGCCGCTTCAGCTTTGGAGAGCTGGAGGGGTTGATCACCGACGCTGGCTTTGAGATCATAGAAACCTCTAGCTTTCCTGCCATGAGCCGCTACATCGTTGCCAGGCGGTGACGCGCGTTTCACCCCCAAAACCGAATGTTTGACCACAAAGGATGCCGCAATGCTGAAAGTCTATTTATCAGGTGAAATTCACACCGATTGGCGCGAGCAGATCGTGAATGGTTCCAAGGGGCTGGATGTATCGTTCAATGGTCCCGTGACAGATCATGCGGCCAGCGATGATTGCGGTGTGGCGATCCTGGGGGCAGAGGCGGACAAATTCTGGCATGACCGCAAGGGCGCACAGATGAATGCGATCCGCACCCGCAAGGGGATTGCGGACGCCGATGTGGTCGTGGTCCGCTTTGGCGATCAGTACAAGCAGTGGAATGCGGCCTTTGATGCGGGCTATGCTGCGGCTTTGGGCAAGTCCCTGATCATCCTGCATGGGCCGGATCACGCCCATGCGCTCAAGGAGGTGGATGCCGCGGCACTGGCGGTGGCGTCTGACCCAGCGCAGGTTGTACAGATCTTGGGCTATGTGCTGACAGGGTCGCTGCCTGGCTAGATGCGGCTTGGCCTTCAGGGGCTTTGCAATCCAGTACCGCCGGGCCTAACCTGCTGACAAAGCAGGAGCGGTGGCGATGAAATTCGATTATGTGATTGTCGGGGGCGGCTCTGCCGGATGTGTGATGGCATCGCGGTTAAGCGAAGATGCCGGCACATCGGTGTGCCTGATCGAGGCGGGCGGCAAGGGCCGCGATATCCTGATCCGGGCACCGGCGCTGGTGGCCGCGATGATCTCTGGCAGGCCCAAGATCAACAATTGGGCGTTGCAGACGGTCCCGCAGCCCGAATTATATGGCAGACGGGGGTATCAGCCGCGCGGCAAGGCATTGGGCGGATCATCGGCGATCAATGCGATGCTTTATGTGCGCGGGCACCGGCGTGACTATGACGAATGGGCCGATTTGGGCTGCGAGGGCTGGGATTGGGCATCAGTGCTGCCCTATTTCAAGAAATCCGAAGGGAACGTGCGCGGTGCGGATGATCTGCACGGCGCAGATGGCCCTTTGCAGGTGGCAGAACAATCAGCACCGCGCCCGATTGCACAGGCCTTTATTGATGCGGCAGGTGAGCGGCAAATCCGCCACAACCCGGATTTCAATGGGCCAAAGTTGGAGGGGGCGGGGCATTTTCAAGTCACGCAATTTCATGACGGCCCGGCCAGGGGCGAACGCTGCAGTGCTGCGGCGGCCTATCTGAACCGCGACGTGCGCCACCGTCCCAACCTGACGATCCTGACCAAGGCCCAAGTGGCGCGGGTGGTGATGCAAGACGGGCGTGCCACCGGGGTTGAGCTGCGCCACATCGGTCAGCAAAAGACGATCGAGGCGGGCAAGGAAGTGATCCTGAGCGCGGGTGCCTTTGGGTCGCCACAGCTTTTGATGCTGAGCGGGATCGGACCGAGGGATGAACTGGCAGCGCATGGAATTGATGTGGAGCAGGAGATCGCGGGCGTGGGGCAGAACCTGCAAGATCACCTTGATTACGTCATCAGCTATCATTCAAAGCGTGATGACGTGGTCGGGCTGAACCCCAAGGGCCTTGTGCAATTGGCCAAGGCTGCATGGCGCTGGCGCAAGGATGGCACGGGTCATTTTGCGACGCCGTATGGCGAAGCAGGTGCGTTTTTGCGGTCCGACCCGTCACAGGACCGCCCCGATCTGCAGTTGCATTTTGTCGTAGGGATTGTGGATGACCATATGCGCAAGATCCATTTGCAGCATGGGTTCTCTTGCCATGTTTGTGTGCTGCGTCCGCATGCGCGGGGCAGTGTTGGTCTGCAATCGGCCAAGCCCGGCCATGCCCCGCGCGTTGACCCGCAGTATTTGTCGGACAAGCGCGACCTTGACCTGCTGATGAAAGGCGCACGGCAGATGGAGCAGATCCTGACGGCCGCGCCGCTGGATCCATGGCGGGGCAAACAGCTGTATCCCCATGATGGCAGCGACAGCGCCCTTGAGGCGGATATTCGCAAACGCGCCGATTCGATCTATCACCCGGTGGGCACCTGCAAGATGGGCGTGGATGAGATGGCGGTCGTCGATCTGCAGGGGCGTGTGCACGGTGTGGACGGCTTGCGGGTGGTCGATGCATCGGTGATGCCACGGCTGGTGGGGGGCAACACCAATGCGCCCACGATCATGATCGCCGAAAAGATCGCCACACAGATGCGCGGCGGGCAGGCCGGTTAAGATGTCCGGCCTGCGGGCCCATCATTCGCGCGGGGGGGTGACCAGACCTATTTGCACGGCAGGGCGCGCAGTGAAACGGTCAAGGTAGGCTGCGAGGTTCTTGTGATCGTCCCAGCCAACCGCACCCTTGGCACCGTAGAAATCCAGCCCCCGCAACCAAGGGGCGATGGCGATATCAGCGATTGAATATGTGCCGGTGATCCAGTCTTTGCCTTCCAGCGCGCGGTCCAGAACGCCCAGCAGCCGCTTTGCCTCAGCGATATAGCGCTGCTGGGGCCGTTTGTCTTCCCATTCGGAGCCCGCGAATTTGTAAAAGAAACCCAGCTGCCCCAGCATCGGGCCAAGCCCGCCCATCTGAAACATCAGCCATTGCAGGACATGCGCCCGCTCGGCCCCGGTCTGGCCGATCAGCATGCCAGATTTTTCCGCCAGATAGATCAGGATGGCACCGGATTCAAAGATGCCCACGGCTGTGCCATCCGGACCCTTGGGGTCAATGATGGCCGGGATCTTATTGTTGGGATTAAGTGAAAGGAATTCAGGGCTTTTGACGTCAGCGTCTGACAGGGTGACTTTATGTGCCTCGTAGGGAATGCCCATTTCTTCCAGCGCGATAGAGACTTTGACGCCATTTGGGGTGGGAAAGGAATAAAGCTGCAGAATATCGGGGTTCTGCGGCGGCCATTTTTTCGTAATTGGAAAGGATGAAAGGTCAGACATTATGCGCTCCTGCAAATTATGCTGACAATAATGAGCCATTTTTCCCCGCAAGAATAGGCTTACCGATGTGCGCAGTTGTGCTAATCGATGTGCAGCAGTGTACCGGTTGTAAATGACAATGGTCACGCATCAACAAAAGGGACGGAAAATGATTCAAGAATTCAAAGCCTTCATCGCCAAAGGCAATGTTATGGATATGGCGGTTGGTATCATCATCGGTGCGGCATTCACCGCGATCGTGACTTCGCTGGTCGGGGATTTGATCAACCCGATTATCGGCCTGGTGTCAGGTGGCGTCGATTTCACCAATAATTATGCGGTTCTGGCCGGTGATGTGCCTGCCGGTGCCTCGCTTGAGGCCGCACGCGAAGCGGGTGCGTCGATCTTTGCCTATGGTGCCTTCATCATGGCTGTCATCAACTTTCTGATCATCGCCTTTGTGGTGTTCATGCTGGTCAAGATGGTCAACCGCGTCAAGGATGCCGCGATCAAGCAAGAAGAGGCAGCACCTGCCGCGCCAAAAGGCCCCACACAAGAAGAATTGCTGGCCGATATTCTCAAGGCCCTGCAAAAAGCCTGATCTGGTTTGAGACGAATGATAAAGGCCCGCCTGTTGATGGCGGGCCTTTTGCGTTTCAGGTATTCGCGGAAACCCTTTAGAGTTTGAGCGCCAGTTTGGGCGACAGCACGTCAATGCCCAGTGCCTTGCCCACTGCGTGATAGGTCAATTTTCCGGCGTGTACGTTCAGGCCGTTCAGCAGATGTTCGTCATCGTTGCAGGCATCGCGCCAGCCCTTGTTGGCCAGATCCAGCATGAAGGGCATCGTGGCATTGCCAAGCGCAATTGTTGAGGTGCGGGCAACCGCACCGGGCATATTGGCGACGCAGTAATGCATGATGCCGTCCACGTCATAGATCGGGTCCTGATGCGTGGTGGCCCGGGATGTTTCGAAACACCCGCCCTGGTCAATTGCCACATCCACAAGGGCGGCACCGGGCTTGAGTTCGGACAATTGGGCGCGGCTGATCAGTTTGGGCGCAGCGGCCCCTGGGATCAGCACGGCACCGATGATCATGTCAGCCTGACGGGCCAGTTCCATGGTGTTTTGCGCTGAGGCATAGCTGGTCTTGAACAGACCGCCAAAAGCATCGTCCAGATAGCGCATGCGGCCCAGCGAACGGTCCAGCACGGTCACGTCAGCGCCCATACCAGCCGCAATCCGTGCGGCATGGGTGCCGACAACGCCGCCACCGATCACCATGACACGGGCAGGGCCCACACCGGGCACGCCGCCCATCAAGACACCGCGCCCGCCATTGGCCTTTTGCAGGGTCCATGCGCCAACCTGCGGGGCCAGCCGCCCTGCGACTTCGGACATGGGGGCCAGCAGGGGCAGGCCGCCAGAGCGGTCTGTCACGGTTTCATAGGCGATGCAGGTCGCGCCAGACGCGATCAGATCGCGGGTTTGTTCGGGATCGGGGGCAAGGTGCAGATACGTGAACAGGATCTGGCCTTCGCGCAGCATCTTGCGCTCTTTGGCTTGGGGTTCCTTTACCTTGACGATCATATCGGCGGTGGCAAAGATTTCCTCGGCCGTGTCGATGATCTGCGCGCCCGCTTGGGTGTAATGGGCATCTTCAAAGCCCGCGCCAATGCCTGCGCCTTTTTGGATAAGAACGGTGTGACCCGCGTTCACCGCCTCGAGGGCTGCACTGGGGGTGACCCCGACGCGGAATTCTTGTGGTTTGATCTCTGTTGGGCAGCCGATTTTCATGGTGCGTTCCTTGGGTTTGCGTTTTGCGTGATAAATAGGCGCTGGCGGTTGCAATTAGGCACGAAATGCGTTGGCAA
Organism: Sulfitobacter sp.; assembly: GCA_017854855.1. Classification (GTDB taxonomy): domain Bacteria; phylum Pseudomonadota; class Alphaproteobacteria; order Rhodobacterales; family Rhodobacteraceae; genus Sulfitobacter. Next base: position 101,495 of record JAFMGZ010000004.1, read on the forward strand.
ATAGGGCGAATTGCGCAATATATTTGCGTGATTAGCGGTATTGACGCGATAGGAGTGCGCATATGGCCCTGGATGATATTGATCGTCGCATTCTGCGCGCCTTGCAGCGCAATGGCAGGATGTCGAATGCGGAACTGTCGGACGACGTCCACCTGTCGCCCTCTGCCTGTCACCGCCGGGTGCAGCGGATGGAGAAAGAGGGTTATATCAGTGACTATGTCGCTTTGCTGGACGCACGCAAGATGGGCGTGCCCACCACGGTCTTTGTCGAAATCACGCTGAGCGGTCAGGCCGATGAAGTGCTGGATGCTTTCGAACGCTCGGTTGCACGGATTCCGGATGTGCTGGAATGCCATCTGATGGCAGGATCGGCGGATTACCTGCTCAAGGTCGTGGCCGAAGATACCGAAGATTTCGCCCGTATTCACCGGCAATATCTGGCGCGCCTGCCCGGCGTCCAGGGGATGCAGTCCAGCTTTGCACTCAGAACGGTGTGCAAGACCACCGCCTTGCCGGTATAGGTGGGGCATGAGCAGTGAATGGGACTATATCGTTGTCGGCGCTGGAAGTGCGGGCTGTGTCGTGGCAAACCGGTTGTCCAGTGCGGGGCACCGCGTGCTGGTGCTGGAGGCGGGAGGCAAAGACAATTACCATTGGGTGCATATCCCGATGGGCTATCTTTATTGCATCGGCAATCCGCGCACCGATTGGATGTACAAGACCCAGGCAGAGGCGGGCCTGAACGGGCGGCAATTGCTGTATCCGCGGGGCAAGGTTCTGGGGGGATGTTCGTCGATCAACGGGATGCTCTACCTGCGCGGTCAAGCGGCGGATTATGACGGCTGGCGGCAGATGGGGCTGACGGGATGGGGTTGGGACGATGTGCTACCCTATTTCAAGAAATCCGAGGATTATGTCGATGGCCCCTCTGACATGCACGGGGCGGGCGGCGAATGGCGGGTCGAAAACCAGCGTCTGCACTGGGACGTGCTGGATCACTGGATGGAGGCGGCGCAGGCCTGGGGGCTGCCAAAGGTGACTGATTTCAACACCGGCGACAACGAGGGCGTTGGATATTTCCGGGTCAATCAGCGCGCAGGCTGGCGGATGAACACGGCCAAGGCGTTCTTGCGCACCGCAACCGGGTCGCACCTGTTGGTAGAGACGCAGGCGCATACCCGGCGGCTGTTGCTGGAAGAGGGGCGCGCCGTGGGGGTCGAATACCAACAGCATGGCGCGGTGAAACAGGCCCGTGCCCGGGCCGAGGTGATCCTATGCGCGGGGGCGGTGAATTCGCCGCAGATATTGCAATTGTCCGGGGTCGGGCCCGGCGCATTGCTGCAAGAGCATGGCATTGACGTGGCCGTGGATGCGCCGCAGGTCGGGGCCAATTTGCAAGACCATTTGCAACTGCGCTGCGCCTGGCGTCTGCAGGGGGCCAGGACGCTGAACACCATTGCGAATTCCTTGTGGGGCAAGGCCCGGATCGGTCTGGAATATGCGATCAGCCGCAGTGGCCCGATGTCGATGGCCCCAAGCCAGTTGGGGGCCTTTTCAAAATCCAGGCCCGATCTGGCCACTGCGGACCTTGAGTACCACGTTCAGCCCCTGTCATTGGAAGCCTTTGGCAAACCTTTGCATGATTTTCCCGCAATCACGGCCAGCGTGTGCAATCTGCGGCCAGAAAGCCGTGGCACGGTACAGATCGCTTCGGCTGATCCGTTTGAGGCCCCGGCAATTGCGCCAAATTACCTCAGCACGGCAGGTGACCGGCGCGTGGCGCGTGATGCGATCCGGCAGGCGCGGGCGATCATGGGGCAAGGCCCGATGGCGCGCTACAGCCCCCAAGAGATGAAACCGGGCGCGGATGACGTGGATGATGCGGCATTGGACCAGGCGGCAGGTGATATCGGCACGACGATCTTTCACCCCACCTGCACGGTGCGGATGGGCGGCGATGATGCGCCGCTGGATGGGCAGATGCGCGTAAGAGGCGTGGCAGGTCTGCGTGTGGTCGACGCCAGCGCGATGCCGGCGATCACCAGCGGCAATACCAATGCGCCGACGATCATGATGGCGGAAAAGGCCAGTGACATGATTTTGAGCAAGGTGCCGGTCTAGGACCGCCCGGTTCTGAGCGTTGCCTGAATGAAACTGATAAAAGGAGAATGCTAAGTGAAACGGTTCCTGACATTCAGTCTGACCCATGGGCTGGCGGTTGCGGTTGGCTTTGCGCTTGGGGTTTATTTTCTGCCGATCCTGACGGCACCTGCCGGACCGGACCGGGCTGTATTGGAGCGCGAAGCGCAGGATGCATTATTCGTTGCTGAATTGACCCGTGACCTGAGGGGCAGTGATTTTCTGCATTGGGGTGAAGGCAGGATCAGCGTTTCGGCCGACCGCATCGTGCATGAAGGAAAGCTTGCCCCCGGTCCGGATTACAAGCTGTATCTGGTCAAGCAGTTTGTTGAACATGAGGATGAATTCCTGCCCCTGAAGGCCGAGGTGCAGTTGATTGGTGATGTGAAAACGTTCAACGGCGTTGTGCTGCCGGTGCCCCAAGGCGTCGATGTGACCCAATACACCACCGCTGTCATCTGGTGCGAGGCGTTCAGCGAATTCATCACCGCTGGCCAATATCGCTGAACCGTGACCCGCCACAAACAAGAACCCCCGCAGCTTTGCAGCAACGGGGGTTCTAAATTCAGCGTTATGCCGGTATGATTTACATCATGCCTTCGCGCTGCAATTTCTTACGAGCCAACTTACGGGAACGACGAATCGCTTCAGCTTTCTCGCGCGCTTTTTTCTCTGACGGCTTCTCGAAATGTTGCTTGAGCTTCATTTCACGGAATACGCCTTCGCGCTGGAGCTTTTTCTTCAGAGCCCGAAGGGCCTGATCGACGTTGTTGTCACGAACACTAACCTGCATGTGGTTTTCACCACCTTTCTAGATAAAGTTGCAATGATTTGCAGGAAACCGCCCTATATCAAGGCTAAACATGTTTGTCGAGTCTCTCGGCACCGACCTGAAGGAGCAATTTGAATGACCGATCCCAAAGCCCAGTTGCTGGATGCCGCCCTGATGCATGTGCCGTTTGATGGCTGGTCCCCCGCCACCTTCAAGGCTGCGATTGCGGACAGTGGGGTGGATCCGACGGTGGCGCAGGCGGTCTGTCCGCGCGGTGCGGTTGATCTGGCCGTAGCGTTTCATCAGCGGGGTGATCATCTGATGCTGGAGGCGCTGAAGGCTGAAAACCTTGGTGAAATGCGGTTTCGGGACCGGATCGCGCGCGCGGTGCGCCTGCGGCTGGAACTGGTCACGGACAAGGAAGCGGTGCGCAGGGGTACCACGTTGTTTGCCCTGCCGCCCTATGCGCCCGATGGGGCCAAGCTGATCTGGGGCACCTGCGATCTGATCTGGAATACGCTGGGCGACACATCTACCGATTACAACTGGTACACCAAGCGGGCGACCCTGAGCGGGGTCTATTCCGCGACTGTGATTTTCTGGCTGGGCGATACCAGCGCGGGCAACGAGGACACATGGGCCTTCCTTGATCGTCGCATCGACAATGTGATGCAGATCGAAAAGGTCAAAGCGCAGGTGCAGAAAAGCCCGACGCTGAGCAAACTTTTGGCGGGTCCGAACTGGCTGTTGGGTCAGATCAAGGCACCCAGCCGTTTTCCCAAAGAGCAGTTTCCCGGATCATGGACCACGCCAAGGGATTGATCGGTCTCAAAGAGCGCCTTAGCCAGCCAGTAACGTCAGGCAGTGCAGCCCGGCGACCCCAAGGTTGGCAAGGACCACGGGGTGCAGCAGACGCAGGGCCACTGCGGTCATCACCTTGTAGATGATTTGCAGCGGCAACAGCGTCATGGCGACCTGCCAGGCGATTGCGCTATTGCCAATCATGATCTGCCCCATGGCATAAAGGCTGAGCAGCCCGATTGTCAGATAGACGCAGGCAAGGATGCGGCGGGCCGGGCTATCGGTGCCGTATACTTCGCCCGCGCCGGGATGATTGCGCCAGATTGCAAAGGTCACCAAAAAGGTGATCGTGATGTTCGCCAAGAGCGACAGGGTCAGTAAAATCATAAGGCAAACCTAGCCTTTGGGGTGAAGTGTTCAAGCCTCCCTTTACTTCGGGAATTCACCTGATAGGCACAGATCCATGCGTCATCACAGCAGAACTGCAAAATAGACATAATGCCCTCTTCCCTGATCGAGCTCAAAGATGTGTCATACGCGCCAGAGGGCAAGCGGGTGCTGTCGCAGATTAGCCTATCTGCCAATGAGCGGCGGATCGGCATCGTGGGGCGTAACGGGTCAGGCAAGACGTCGCTGGCGCGGGTCATGGCAGGGCTGGTCCCTGCAGATACCGGCCGCGTCCGGATTGATGGGGTCGATGTGGCCAAAGACCGCAAGGCGGCGCTGCGCCGGGTTGGCATATTGTTTCAGAACCCCGATCACCAGATCATCTTTCCCACCGTAAAAGAAGAGATCGGTTTTGGTCTGGCCCAGATGGGGCAATCACACGCACAGGTTCAGGCAGGTGTGACACAGGTTCTGGCCCGGTTTGAAAAGACCCATTGGGCAGATGCCGCGATCCATCAGCTTTCGCAGGGGCAACGCCAACTGGTTTGCCTGATGTCGGTGCTGGCGATGGCACCCGGGGTGATCATTCTGGATGAACCCTTTGCGGGTCTGGATATTCCCACCACCCGTCAGTTGGAACGGGTTCTGGCGGGGCTTGATGTGACGCTGGTCCAGATCACCCATGCGCCAGAGGCTGTGCGCGAATACGACCGCGTCATCTGGCTGGATGGCGGGCGGGTCCAGCGGGACGGGGACGCAGCCGCGGTGCTTGGGGCCTTTGGTGCTGCGATGATGCACATGGGGGAAGGTGATGATCTCTCTGACCTCGCCGGTTGAAACGCGGGCGCATGGCTGGCCTGCCGGGGTGAAGCTGGCGTTGCTGTGCGCGGCGACCGTGGTTTTGTTCGCGGTGCAGGATCTGGCGCTTCATGCCGGTTTTCTGTTGGTAACGACACTGCTTTATGCGCTGCCGGGTCTTGCGTTCTTGCGCGCAGGCGCAGGGCGGCTGTGGGTATTGTGGCCCTTTGTGGTGCTGATTTTGCTGTGGCATCTGCTGACCGGGGATGGGCCTGCGGGGCTGCTGATTGTGCTGCGCATGATCACTGCGGTGGCGCTGGCGAACCTTGTGACGATGACCACCGGCCTTACAGATATGATGGGGGTGGTGCGATGGCTGACCACGCCGCTGCGCTGGATGGGCATCGGCACGCAGGGCATTGAGCTGGCGATGGCCCTTGTCATCCGGTTCACACCGGTCTTGGCGGCCAAGGGGCAGGCATTGGTGCTGGCATGGCGCGCGCGCAGTGTGCGGCGACCGGGCTGGCGCGTCATCGTGCCCTTTGCCGTCACTGCGATTGATGACGCTGAACATGTGGCTGAGGCACTGCGGGCACGCGGCGGCATATAGGGCCGTTCCAGCGCAAGCCGGACCACCCTAAGCGGCCTAAAAACCTGGGATTTCAACGCATTGCGTGATACGACGCACAACAAGTATTCCAAGGTACGCCTTGGCAAAGCGGTTGCAGCGCGATGCGTGTTGAATTACCCCAGCGCCAGTTGAATTCAGGAGATCCCATGGAACGTTCCGTTGCCCTTGTTGCCGTGTTTGCGGCCCTCATTGCGGCCCTTGGTCTGGTGCCTAACCTGATGCTGGCCAGCGGCGTGCCGATCACGGCACAAAGCCTTGGGGTAATGCTGTGCGGGACGGTGCTGGGGGCCAAGCGTGGTGGCATGGCTGTGTTATTGTTCGTGGTTCTGGTGGCCCTTGGCCTGCCGCTGTTGGCCGGAGGGCGCGGCGGCTTGGGCGTCTTTGCCTCACCTACGGTCGGGTTCATCATAGGCTTTCCCATCGCGGCATTTACCGCAGGTTTCGTGATGGAGCAGACCCGCAATCTGCCTGTTGGCTGGGCCGCCGGAATTGCGGCCGCGATCGGGGGCATCCTTGTACTGTATTCTTTCGGCATGATCGGTTTCATGATGATGCTGCAAAAAAGTTTTGCCGAAGCTTTTGTCGTCTTGGGATGGTATATTCCCGGTGACGTGATCAAGGTTGTTCTGGCGGGGTTGATCACGGCGGCATTGGCCCGTGCGCGGCCTGCCAGCGTGCTGTCACGCCTCTAACACCACCGCCGTTCCGATACCGCCCGCCGCCGCGATCGCGGCAAGGCCCTTGCCGGACCTGTTGGTCAGTTCGTGATACAGCCTGACCATATTGATGGCCCCCGAGGCCCCGATGGGATGGCCACGTGCCAAGGCACCGCCGCCAGGGTTCACAATCGCCGGATCAAGTTCGGCTGCCTGCACACAGGCAATGGCCTGGGCTGCATAGGCCTCCATCACCTCTGCCACGGACAGCTGTGCTGTGGTCATGCCCGCGCGGTTCAGTGCGGCGGCAATGGCCGCAACGGGGGCCAGTCCGGGGCAGGTGGGATCACCGCCCAGGGTGATCCCGCCTACGATCCGAACGGCCCGGCCTTGTGCCTGCCGCGCGACCCTTTCGCTGACCACAACACAGAATGCCGCCGCATCGGCGGCCACAGCGGTATTTGCGGATGTGACATCCCCGCTGATGACCTTGGCACGGCGACATAAGGCGGCTGTCATTGTACGGGTGAACGGGTCTTCGGTGATGCCGGCCACGGCTACAATCTCTGTTTGTGTTGCGCGTGCTGCCCGGGCTTTTTCATGGCTTTGGATCGCCCAGGCATCCTGCATATCGCGTGAAATCCCCATGGATCGGGCCAGCGTGGCGGCGGCATCCGCCATATCCGGGTCGCGATCTGGCCAGGGGGTAAAGGGAGCCTGATCATAGGCCAGAGGCGGGCTGCCATCTGCAAAGGTATGCATGCGCAGCGGACGGCGCGAATAGCTTTCCACGCCCCCCGCAAGCACCACCTCTGCATCGCCGCTCAGGATCATCTGGCGGGCAAGCAAGACAGCATCCATCCCGCCCGCGCATTGCCGGTCAATACTCAGCCCGGCAACCCGTTGTGGAAGGCCTGCGGCCAAACCCACCAGGCGGGCGGGATTACCGCCTTTGCCCAAGGCGGTGCTTAGGATCAATTCATCGACGTGATGTGGCTCTAATCCGGCGGAAAACAGGGTTTTTTGCACAATGGGTGCCGAAATCTGATAAGGCTCTAACAAAGCAAAATCGCCATTGCGCGGGGCAACCGCACTGCGGCAAGCGGACAGGATAAACGCGTTCATATCTGCGTCTCGACCCATTGAGTGATCGCACTCAAATCGGCTTTGCCAGAGGCGAGCATCGGAAAGTCAGGGTGGAACAAGACCTTTTTGGGCGTGCTCATGGGGCCCAATGCGGCCTTGCAGATCGCGCTGATGTCCGAGAGTTGATCATGGCCATCTGCCGCGCCGATCACAGCAATCAACCGGTGGCCGCGCAGCGCATCCGCCACCGGGATCACCGCACATTGCGCGATGCCGTCGATGGCAAGGATGACGGCCTCTACCTCTTCGGGAAATACATTCTGGTCGGCAATGGTGATCATCCGCGTCTTGCGCCCCTTTAGCCACAGGTTGCCCTGGCCATCCAACTGACCCAATTCGCCAACCGTCAGGTAACCATCGCGCCATTGTGTCTGCGCTGAGTGCCCGGCGGCATAGCCCTCAAACAGATAGGGGCTTCTGACCCAGACCTCTCCCACCCCTTGGGTTTCAACGCCCCGGCTGTCCATAATGCGCAAAGTCACGCCGGGGTAAGCCTGACCAACGGAGCCTTCGGGCGTCTGAGCCGTCGAACATGTGATGAAACTTGTCTCTGCCGCGCCGTAAAACACCAGGATTTCCGCATTGGGGCAAAGCCTGTGACCGCTTTCACGCGTCGCAGTGTCCAAGGTGCCGCCGCCGCAGAGGATCAACCTGACATCCGGCAAGCAATGCGCAGCAGGATCGCGGGCCAGGACCCGCAGCTGGGTCGGTGTAAGATAAAGGACGCTGACCCGCGATGCTGCAATCCTTTGCCGCTGCTGTGCGGGAGCGAGATTGCCCAAAACATGCGCGTCCAGCCCCAGATGCAATGCCTCCAGCACCCCGTAGAGCGTAAGGGAATGGCTGAGCTGTCCCAGAACGGCAATCGCATCCTGCGCCCCATAGGAAAATGTCGCAGCGTTCCGGAGAAAGCTTTGGATCCAAGACTGCTGCCGCCGCAATATCGCCTTTGGACTGCCCGATGATCCGCCGGTCAGGGTAAGAAAGTGGTCCTGTGGTGCAAACAGACCTGCCGCCGGGCTGGCGTCATGGATGCAGAAACTTTGCCTGGCCTGCACCGCAGCCCCCAGCGCCACGAGTGCCTGATTCTGGGGCAGGGCGGCAATGCCGCAGTAACCAGCGCTGCGCGCTTCAGGCGGGCGGCCAATTTGTCCGGCCCCCGAAAACAGCCGCGCGTTGGGATGCCACAGAAAGGTCTCATCTGATGTCACGGTATGCCCGCCCTGGTGGTTTCCGATCTCCTAACAACGACCGCAGTCAAGGGAAAGCGCCACAATCAACGTGCGCCCAGCGGTTTGAGGCATTAGGCTGCGGCAAATGGATAAAGACAAGGACAGCCCATGACACAGATGATGCGCGCAATCGAGATCACCCAAGCGGGTGGTCCAGAGGTTTTGCAACTGGCAGAACGCCCCATACCAGAGCCTAAACATGGCCAAGTGGTCCTTAAGGTCGCCTATGCAGGGGTGAACAGGCCAGATGCCCTGCAGCGTGCCGGCATGTACGCGCCGCCGCCCACCGCCAGCGATCTGCCCGGTCTCGAGGCCTCTGGCGAAGTGGTCAGCATCGGCCCCGGCGTGGCCGGGTTGGCAGTTGGCGACCAGGTCTGTGCCTTGCTGCCGGGGGGCGGATATGCGGAATATGTGGCCACTGCTGCGGCCCATTGCCTGCCGGTGCCCGAGGGTATGGGCCTGAAAGAGGCCGCTTGCCTGCCCGAAACCTTCTATACGGTCTGGTCCAACGTATTCATGCGCGGCGGGCTGAAAGCAGGAGAGCGGTTCTTGGTACATGGCGGATCGTCAGGGATTGGGACAACCGCAATCCAATTGGCGCATGCCTTTGGTGCGCGGGTCTTCGCAACGGCCGGAACAGACAGCAAATGTGCGGCCTGCGTCGATCTGGGGGCCGAAGCGGCGATAAACTACAGGGATAGTGATTTTGTCGATGTGATGCTGGCCGAAGGTGGTGCCGATCTGATCCTCGACATGGTCGGCGGGGATTACATCCCAAGAAACATCATGGCATTGGCCGAAGACGGCCGCTTGGTACAGATCGCTTTCTTGCAGGGCCCGAAAGTAGAGCTGAATTTTGCCACACTGATGACCCGGCGGTTGACCATGACCGGCTCAACCTTGCGACCCCAGAGCGATTTGGCCAAGTCGCGAATTGCCCAGGAGTTGCGCGACAATGTCTGGCCCCTGCTCGACAAGGGCCGCGTGGCCCCGGTGATGGACAGCGAGTACCTGCTGGAAAACGCTGCCGATGCCCATACAAGAATGGAGAGTAGCGGCCATATCGGAAAAATAGTGCTTAAAGTAGGTGATTGATCCGCTGGGCACCTAAATGTCTGCGACCCTGTCTCAATATCTCCGCAACTTGTTCCTGAAGGGCTGCAAAAACGGCTGTCACGCCCTATGCAGAGGTCGCACTTAGGTATTTAGGGCCAAAAAGAGAAATCATTTGTTAACTAGAATCGGTGTCTTTTCACTCTACGGAACAGGCTGAGGAGCCGATGACCGTGCCAAGAAGAGAGCCTTTGCTTTCTGAAGAGAGGGGAGATCAAATCTCTCCTCTTTTTGGCCTTAAATACCTTCCGCATTGTCGGCCGGGTGGCGCAAGGCACGGCTAACGAAGGGGTGCAAACAAGGCATTCCTGAGTTTGCAGTCCTGGACCACATCCTGACCGCAGGGCACAGGGGTCAGCGTCTTTGACAAGCAAATGCGGGTTTCCTGGATCTGGTTGGCGGCGCAGGTGATCGTGACGCCGTCGGGCTCCATGGTTGGGTTATCTTTCAAGAAGGCTTCTTCCACAACGGCGGCGGGCAGATTTACCTGGCGGTTCAGTTTTCGAAAGATCTGGGGCCGGACAACCTTGCCATAAGCTTCGCGAGACAGCGCGAAATAGGCTGCGGATGACAGGCCTGTGCAGGTGCCATGTTTCTTCCATTGATGCCAGGCCAAACCACTTGTTCCCATGATGTCGGCCATGTCAGATGTCATTCGGCGGGAGGGGGGGCGATGTGCTGTCTGGCAAAAGGCCGGATAGCCGTTGTGATACTGCGGCCAGAGGCCGTGCAGGATCCAACCGTGCCCTTGTCCGGCGTCGCATTGGGGGGATCGGCGGGCGTCTCCTTCTCGCAGGCACCAGTTGGGAGACCAGCTGAGCGACAGGACATAATAGTCAAACTGCCCCGGTTGGTCTGCTTTGCTGCGCCCGGTTGTGATGAATGTGGCCAGCATAGCAATGAGGCAAAGGGCGATGATACGCATTGGGTCTTCCCTTATTTCGTCTGGCTTACTATATAGCCTGCAAGTTCCCCGACAATGGAAACCGTTTCGGTCCGCCGAGACAGCCTTTTCAGGCGACGGGAAAGTTGTGCTTTGAAGGAGAGACGATCATGGCAAAACCAATTATGGCTAAGGCGACCGCTGTTTGGCTGGTTGACAATACGACCATCAGTTTCAAGCAGATTGCCGATTTCGTTGGCATGCATGAGCTGGAAGTACAGGGCATCGCGGATGGTGATGTGGCGCAGGGTGTCAAAGGTTTTGATCCCGTGGCGAACAACCAACTCACCCAGGAAGAGATCGATGCAGCACAGGCCAGTGTGACGCATAAACTGTCATTGAAATTCAATGCTGCGGCCCAGGGTGAAGAGAAACGTCGGGGACCACGCTATACACCGTTGTCCAAGCGGCAGGACCGGCCGGCGTCCATCTTGTGGCTGGTAAAGTTCCATCCAGAGCTGACCGACGGTCAGATCGGAAAGCTGGTGGGCACGACCAAGCCAACCATTCAGGCTATTCGGGAGCGGACTCATTGGAATATTTCCAATATTCAGCCCATTGATCCGGTGGCCCTGGGTTTGTGCAAACAATCCGAGCTGGATGCCGCTGTGCAGAAAGCCGCGGCCAAGAAGGCAGCGGCGGGTGAGGTCATGACCGATGACGAGCGTCGAAAACTGGTCAGCACAGAGCAAAGCCTTGAGATGACTGCGGAGCCGAAGATCCCAACCGCGATTGAAGGGCTGGAGACATTCACCCTGTCGGGTGACGACCATGATGATCCGCGCGATACCAGCGACTATTCGGATGCGGACAGCTTCTTTTCGCTACCCGGTGACAGTGACGATGAGGATGAGGACGAGCGGTCTTCGTGATCTTTGTCTAAGATGTACTGAAACACTTGCGTGTTTCCATTAGGGGCGCATCGGTTTCACGATGCGCCCCTTTTTGCGAAACATGGTGGCAGGTAGGGGCGAGGCCGGGCGATGAAGGGTTTCATGGGGACCGAAAGGTTTTTCTGAAGGTGCATTCTTGGCATTGTCCAGTGCGCTGGTCTGTTCTTCTTGCTGGACCTTGGGTGGTCAGTGCTGATAGCATTGTAATTCGGGATCATATCGTGGGCCTTTTGGGAGGCACAGAAGAGAGATGGTTCTGAGAACAACGCGCCTTGCCGGCTTTGGCTGTTGAAGCTGCTGGGGGGCAAAAAGTTTCCGCCGCTGGATGGTTCCGTTTTTCGGTAAACGTCGCGTCGGGTTAGGCCGTCTGCTTTGGGAGGGGCAGGCGGCCGCATTGTTTAATACGGCCTGAATAATTATTAAGTTATTGATATTCGGCTTTTTCGATCACACGGATTTGCGGGCGCGCATGGCTGCTGTGATCGTGCCGTCATCAAGGTAATCCAGCTCTCCGCCGATCGGCACGCCTTGGGCGAGCGACGTAAGGCTGACCTGACCGTCAAGCTGATCGGCAATGTAATGGGCGGTGGTCTGACCATCGATCGTGGCATTCAGGGCGAGAATCACTTCTGAAATATTTTCTGTCGCGACCCGGTCAATCAGCCGGGGAATGCGCAGCTCTTGCGGGCCGATGGCGTCGAGTGCCGATAATGTGCCCCCCAGAACGTGATACCGGCCTTTGAAAACGCCGGAGCGTTCCATCGCCCAGAGGTCTGCGACATCTTCGACAACGCAGAGTTCGCCATTTGCGCGCTTTTCAGACGCGCAGATGTCACAGATGTCGGAGGTTCCGACATTGCCGCAGTTCAGGCATTCCCGGGCGGTGGCGGCCACGGTTTGCATCAGGTCTGCAAGCGGTGTGAGCAGCAAGGCGCGTTTGCGGATCAGGTGCAGCACGGCACGGCGGGCTGAGCGAGGGCCCAGCCCGGGCAATTTTGCCATCATCTCAATGAGGGCGTCGATTTCTTTGGTTGAACTCAAGCGGGAGCACCTGTTTTGAGGGCGGGTTTGAGTTTATTGGCAAGATGAAGCCGGATGTTGGCCTAGAATGGCAGCTTCATGTCCGCAGGCAGGCCCATGCCCTCGGTCAGTTTTGCCATTTCTTGCTGGGCGCGCTCTGTTGCCTTGGATTGGGCATCCTTGATTGCGGCCAGGATCAGGTCTTCGACGACTTCTTTTTCATCGCCGTTGAAGATGGAAGGGTCGATGTCGAGTGTTTTGAGTTCGCCTTTTGCGGTGCAGGTCGCTTTGACCAAGCCGGCGCCGCTGACGCCTTCGACGATGATATTGTGCATGTCATCCTGCAGTTGGGCCATTTTGCCCTGCATCTCCTGCGCTTTTTTCATCATGCCGGCCATGTCGCCAAGCGCACCTAGTCCTTTGAGCATCGCTCTCTCCTGTGTTCATTTGATCTAATATGTGGGTGGTTCGGGGTGGGATCAACCGTCTTCGAAGGGGTCCCATTCGTCTTCGACTTCTGGAAGCGCCTCTGAAACGGCAGCGGCGGCAATCTGTTCGGGTGTGCGGATGGCTGTGATCCGGGCTTTTGGGAATTTGGCCAGGACGGCTTGCATGAGGGGATGTGCTTCGGCCTTGGCGCGCAGATCCAACTCTTTGGCGTCGCGCAGTTCGGCGATTGTTTTGCCGCCGCCATCGTTGACGATAGTGACAGCCCAGCGGTTGCCAGTCCATTGCTGTAGCTTTGCCCCTAGGCGTTGGGCCAGATCGCGGGGAGCGTTTTGTGTCGGGACAAATTCCACGCGGCCGGGTTGGTAGGCGGCAAGGCGCAGGGTTGTTTCGACTTCGACCAGCAGTTTGACGTCGCGGTTGGCGCGGATCAATTCGACCACATGTTCGAAGGATGCAAAGCGGGCAAGGGCCGCGTCCGGATCCTGTGCCAATGCGGTTGCCTGGCCTGATGCTGTCGGATTGGAGGCCATGCGCGTCTGCGCCTGCTGGACGGCATGTGCACCGCCCGAGGGGCCGCCCCCACCGCCCACCGGGCCGGATGTGGCGGCTGGTGGAGTGGTGTTGTGCAGTTTGCGCACCAGTTCTTCGGGGCTGGGCAGGTCGGCCACATGGGTCAGGCGGATGATTGCCATTTCTGCCGCCATCATGGCGTTGGGGGCGGCTGCAACTTCGTCGAGCGCCTTGAGCAGCATCTGCCACAGGCGTGTCAGCACGCGCATCGGCAGGTCATTTGCCATTTGTGTGCCGCGGCTGCGTTCCTCGGGCGAGATTGTGGGGTCTTCGGCCGCGTCAGGCGTGATTTTCACCACGGATACCCAATGGGTGATTTCCGCCAGATCGCGCAGCACCGCCATCGGATCTGCGCCATCGGCATATTGGGCGGAGAATTCTGACAATGCACCGGCGGCGTCCCCGCGCAGGATCATATCGAACAGATCCAGGACCCGGCCCCTGTCAGCCAGCCCCAGCATGGCGCGCACCTGATCGGCGGTGGTTTCACCGGCACCATGGCTGATGGCCTGATCCAGCAGGGATGTGGCATCACGGGCCGAGCCTTCGGCGGCGCGGGTGATGAGGGCCAGCGCATCGTCGGCAATCTGGGCACCTTCGGATGTGGCGATTTTGCGCATCAAGGCGATCATCACCTCGGGTTCAATCCTGCGCAGATCGAAACGCTGGCATCTGGACAGGACGGTCACCGGCACCTTGCGGATTTCTGTGGTGGCAAAGATGAACTTGACGTGTTCCGGGGGTTCTTCCAACGTCTTTAGAAGGGCGTTGAAGGCTCCGGTGGACAGCATGTGCACCTCGTCGATGATATAGACTTTGTAGCGGGCAGAGGCCGCGCGATAATGCACCGAATCGATGATTTCGCGGATGTTGGCGACGCCTGTGTTTGAGGCGGCGTCCATTTCCATTACGTCCACATGGCGGCCTTCCATGATGGCCACGCAATGTTCGCAGGTGCCACAGGGTTCGGTGGTAGGGCCGCCACTGCCGTCTGGGCCTATGCAATTCATGCCTTTGGCGATGATCCGGGCCGTCGTGGTCTTGCCGGTGCCGCGAATGCCGGTCATGACAAAGGCCTGTGCGATCCTGTCTGCCTCAAAGGCATTTTTCAGGGTGCGCACCATCGCATCCTGCCCGACCAGATCGGCAAAGGTTTCTGGCCGGTATTTGCGGGCCAATACGCGGTAGGCGGATGTGTCGGACATGAAGGCTCCAGCGGAGGATTCGGATCAGAGGCCCAAGGTAGGCTCTGGCGCGGGGCGCGTAAACCGTAAGAGCGTTTTCGAAAGCACTCTGACCCTGTCATCGTGGTCTGAAATGAGAGATTTCAATGCGTGAGCGATGTGAGATGTAGCAGGTCACCCGAGAAATGCGTTGGACGTTCCCGGTGGATCATCTGCGCGGGCGTTTGCGCTATTGTGTGTTTTGCCGCTTGGCCTGACAATGCGGGCAAACGAGAATGGAGGGCGCGGAATGCGGCTTAAGGGGATCAGACGGAGCCAGAATGTCGAACAGCGCGGCGGCAGTGGCAGGCGCGGCGGCGGGAAGGCCGGTGGTTTGGGCGTTGGGGCCTTGTTGGTCGTGCTTGCGGTGGGGTATTTCACGGGCATTGACGTGACGCCGCTGTTGCAGGGCGGTGGCGCGGGCCAGAGCCAGCAGAGCGCACCGGCGTCCCAGACGGATGGTGCCGCCATGCAATTCTCAGCGCAGGTCTTGGCCACCACCGAGGATGTCTGGGGTAAAGTGTTCCAGGAACAATTGGGCCGCACTTATGTGCCGCCTGTATTAGTTGTCTTTAACGGGACCACGCAAAGCCCCTGTGGCGGTGCCTCTGGGGCCAGTGGGCCGTTTTACTGTCCGGCGGACAGCAAGGCCTATCTGGACACAGGTTTCTTTGACATGCTGAGCCAGCAGATGGGTGCGGGCGGTGATTTTGCCGCAGCATATGTGATCGCGCATGAGGTGGCGCATCATGTGCAAAATGAGCTTGGCATCCTGCCCAAGGTCAACGCAGCCCGGCAGCGTGCCACCGAGGCAGAGGCCAATGCGCTGACCGTGCGGCTGGAGTTGATGGCAGATTGTCTGTCAGGTGTCTGGGCCCGAAATGTCAAAGGTTTGATGGAGCGGGGCGATCTGCAAGAGGCGCTGAATGCCGCGCGCAAGATCGGTGATGATTATTTGCAAAGTCGCGCAGGCCGTGTGCCGCAGCCCCATACCTTTACCCATGGCACATCAGAGCAGCGTGCGGGCTGGTTTGCACGCGGGTATGAGACCGGTGCCGTCGGGCAATGCGATACTTTTGCGGCTCAGAAGATATGAGCGAATATGAGCGCAAATTCGAGGCGGCGCTGAACGAATTGCAGGCCACGGAAATGTGGGCCAGCAATTATGCGCCGCCGGTTTTGATGGTTTTGCGCAAAGCCGGGATAAAGGTACCGCCGCCCCATTATCTGGGCTTTGGCAAGGTCATTGTCTGCTACGGCGTGTTTTTTGCGGCCGCTTGGGGGGTGGCGATGTGGTTTTTCAAATGGCAGGCCGAAGGATTTGCCGTTTCTGCGGCGATTGGTGCATCCGTGATGGCGGGGGCCATTTTTGGATGTGCCATGGCCGCGATCTATGCCCGCGCGCGGCGGCGCTGGAAGCTGAGCAAATGGGAAGATCTGTGACCGCAGCACCCTGATGGCACCGTGCGACCGTCATCTTGTCTGGAAAAGGATGCACCCGCCAAAGGCCCCGGTGCCAAGGTGAGAGATTGATAACGACCCAAGCGGGACTCGTTACGGCTGCTTCCTTCCGGATCTGACCGGGTTGGCGAGGCGCCTGCCCGCACCAACCTCTCAACGCGCATATAGGACGACTGTGATCAAAGCGCAAGCATCACAAGGTCAGACGGATGCGCGCAAATCCGCGGCTGTCCGTTCCACATGGTTCCGGGGACAGGTGCTCTATTTCATCCAGAAAACCCAACGCATCGGGCGAACTGTGCAAAATGGTCCTGATCGGCCGCGCACAGGCAAAGCGCCATGGGGTTTCCGCCAATACGTCTGCATAGTCATTCTGTTTCAGAATGGCCGTGAGCGACGAGAGCTGGTTTTTCATGTCGCGGTACAGGATCTTGTCGAGGTTAAAGACGGTGCCGCCGCCGCCGCCGCCGGCCCGGAAACCGCTGGTTGCCAGCACAAAGGGCTGACCGGGTGCAACGGGCCGGCCCGCGTGGCACATGTTGTTGATCCGCTGGCCAATGGGTTGCGACGGGTCGATCGTGTAGGTCAGACCGTATATCGTATCGAAACGATATGTGGCCCGTTCATCGTTCAGCAAAGGTTGATCGGGACTGTCTGGCAGCAGCTGGTGAAAGACTTCGGCGGCATGTTCCAGCCAGATATGCAGGTCAGCGCCGGTGACCTTCAGCGCGCAGATGTTGTTTGGATAGGGGTTAAAGCCAGCCAGATGCCTGCGGTGGATCACGCCGGGCCTGATGTGCAGATAATGTTGCGGCCCGCCGCGGCCGCCTGCGGTATGGGCGGCGGCTGTCGCCAGTAGGGGCAGGCTGCTTTCGGGCAGGTTGGCGATGGCCTCGGCAACAACCAGACGTTTGGCATGCGCGACCAACGCCGAGGCGGCGGTTGGCATGGCCAGAGAGAAATACGTATGAATGGCACGGCTGCTATGCCCGCATGGTTGCTTTAGCTTGCTGCGCACTGCGGCATGTTCTGGCGCGAAAATGGCGGCAAGCGCGGGATCGGGGGGCACTTGTGGGCCATTGGGGCGCAGCTGGGTCTGATGCGACTGAACGCGCCACTGGCCGGTGTCAGCCTGCAAGAGCGTGAGGTCCAGAACCGCAAGGTCAGAGGCCTCGACCCCCGCCATGGCGGTAGGGCAATTGCCAAGGCTGCCGGTTTGCACATCAACATCTGCATATCCCAGGTGATCCTGACCCGGCAGGCGCAAATGGGTGTGGCCCCCGACGATGGCATCAATACCGGGGATCCTGGCAAGGCGGCGCAGATCGTCTTGGTGGGTATCGGCCGTGTCGGGCCCTTCCATTCCCATATGGGCCAGCAAAATGACAACATCAGCCCCATTGCGCCGCAGTTCCTGCGCCGCATCCGTGACGCATTGCGCAGCCGGGGTCACACAGCCCCAGCCGGCCAGTTGTTGTGCATTCAGGAATGAAGTTTCTTGGGGCAGCACAGATAATATCCCCACGCGCAGGGTTTGCTCTTTGGGAATCTGGGTCAGCGGACAGGTCAGGATGACGCTGCTGCGCAGGGCAGTGGGTGCCGATAGCGCGAGGTTGCTGCAGATAAGGGGGGTGGTCACACACCGGGCAATCCGGTTGAGATATTCCATCCCATGATCAAGGTCGTGGTTACCCAGCCCCATTGCATCATACCGAAGATACTGCAAACCGCGCACAATCGGGTGATCTGTCGTGACCGGCATATGGGCCAGATGATCGCCAAGGGCGGTTCCTTGCAAGAAATCCCCGTTATCAACGAGGATCGCCATCATGCCTTTGGCTTCAGCCTCGCGCCGGGCTTGGGCAATCAGGGTCGCGATGCCGCACAGGCCAGTATGCGCAGCAGGACGGGCAAGGGCATAATCATATCCAACAAGCTGCATGTGGACATCGGTCGTGGCCAAGATCCGCAACGATACCGCAGGCACAGACATCTGTGCCACGGGCTGTTCATCAAACAGCGCAGAGATTTCATCAGGGTCTTCTTGAGCATAACGCATGAAAAACAACCTTGGATTGTTAAGTTATCAAATATTACACCCAAAATATCAAGCCTCCTTGCCGGAGCCTGCTTGTGCCTGTGGGGCGGATGGCACACAAACGGAACAGCACATCGTATTCAGACAAAGGATAGCCCATGCGACACGCAGAACAGGTCACCTTCGGGGGCTCGGCACTGGACCGCGCCGGAGAGATTCGTGCCAACCCGGCGGTGGTGAAATATGCGCGCGCCGCAGCGGACAGCCAGGCGATCTTATTCTGGCGTGGCAAACCCCTGATTTCGCCTGCCCGACCTGCATCGCTTGTGCGCTTGCCGATGGATCACCCCGTACTGGCCGAGGCCCGCGAAGAACCCATCTTGCTGGGTCGCGAGGATGGCGCGGCGCGGTTTGCCTTTGATATTTCCAGCTGGGAGCCGGAAAACCTTGATGCTTCCAGCCTTGGCGGGTTTCTGGACCCCAGTGAACAAAGCCATCCGGACCTGCCAGATGGCATGGTCTTTGCCGAATTGCGCCGTGTGATGACATGGCTTGATGCGCGCGACGCCGAATTGGCGGCAACCGGCAAGGCCATATTGGGATGGCACGGGTCGCATGGGTTTTGCGCCTGTTGTGGCGCGCAGACCGTGATCGGGCAGGCGGGCTGGCAGCGCCAGTGCCCTGCTTGCAAGGCCAGCCATTTCCCGCGTACGGACCCCGTGGTTATCATGCTGATCACCCATGGAAATTCGGTGCTGATGGGGCGGTCGCCGGGATGGCCGCAGGGCATGTATTCGCTGCTGGCCGGTTTTGTCGAACCGGGTGAAACGCTTGAGGCGGCGGTGCGCCGCGAAGTGTTCGAAGAGGCGGGAGTGGAAGTTGGTGCCGTTAACTATCTGTCCAGCCAGCCATGGCCATTTCCCGCCTCGTTAATGTTTGGCTGCCAAGGTGTTGCAACAAGCCAGCAGATCAACATCGACCCGGTTGAGATCGAGGATGCAATGTGGGTCACCCGGGAAGAGATGATGGAGGTTTTTGCAGGGAATCACGCGACCATTCTTCCTGCCCGAAAAGGGGCGATTGCGCATTTCTTGCTGGAAAATTGGCTTGCGGATACTTTGGAATAAATCGAAACATCAGGTGGGCCCGCGAAGTGATCATCGGGTTCAGGCAAACGGGTAGGGCGGTAGAATGAAATTCTCGACCAACGAGGACATCGATGCACCGATTGATGCGGTGTTCGAGATGCTGTGCGATTTTGAGGGGTTCGAACGCGCGGCCATTCGGCGCGGGGCACAGGTGCAGCGGGTCGATAATTTGACGGCACCTGGTGTTGGCATGACCTGGCAGGCCGCTTTCAAAATGCGCGGCAAAGAGCGCAAGATCGAAATCGAGATGGTCACATTCGAACGTCCGACGGAGATGATATTGGAAACCACGGCACCGGGGATGTTGGGCACGACAAACCTTGATCTGATCGCGCTGTCCCGCACCCGCACCCGGATCAAGGTTGAGCTGGAGGTCAAACCGCTGAACCTGACGGCGCGGCTGTTGGTGCAATCGCTCAAGCTGGCCAAGAATTCCCTGACCAAAAAGTATAAATCAAGGGTCGCGGACTATGCCAAACAGATTGAAGACCGCCATGCCAAAGGCAACAGTGGCGGGATGGCCTGAACCTTTTCATGCTGATCGCCGCGCTGGGGCTATCGTCGGCGTCTGACGCTGTTAGGTGTTGAACCGCAGGGCTGCGCCACAGGCCGGCCGCAGGAGCGAAAGGTAAGGCGTTGAGAATTTTTCTGGCGGCTGTGCTGATCGTGGTTTCATCTGTAGTGCTGGAAATGGCGCGGCACGATGTTGAGATCACGCAGTTTGACCTGGGGCAAACACCCGTGACGCGATATGCGCGCCCCGACAGTGATGGGCCGGCCGTGGTCGTGGCCCATGGGTTTGCCGGATCGCAGCAGATGATGCAGGGTTATGCGTTGCCGCTGGCCCGTGCGGGTTACCGCGTGTTTGTCTTTGAATTTCTGGGTCATGGTCAGAATGTCCTGCCGATGTCGGGGGATTTGACGTCTGTTGCGGGCACGACCCGGTTGCTGGTCGATCAGACAACTGCGGTGATTGGTGCGGTTGCACCGGCAGGGCAGCCGGTTGCCCTGCTTGGCCATTCGATGGCGACTGACATCCTTGTTCGGGCAGCGGCGGGGTGCCGCGATGTGGGGCCCATTGTTCTGATTTCTGCATTCTCGCAAGCGGTTGACGCAACCAGCCCGCAAACGCTGTTGCTGATCAGTGGTGAATGGGAGCCGCGACTGCGTGCCTTTGGGCTGCAAGCGCTGCAGATGGTTGCCCAGAATGCCGAAGAAGGCGAGACAGTGACCGCCGGTCCCGTGACCCGCCGCAGCATCGCGGCCCCGTGGAGCGAACATGTGTCGGTGTTGCAGTCCCGCACCGGCCGGGCAGAGGCACTGGGCTGGCTGGACAAGGCCTATGGCCGCGATTCGGATGTGACGATCCTGCCGACCGGTTGGGCCATTCTGGGCTTGCTGCTGGGCATTGTGATGATGTTTCGCGGTGTTGCCAGATGCCTGCCCGCGCGCCACGCGCCCACAGGGCGGCTGGGTGTCAGGCAGATCGCCGCCCTGACCCTGCTGCCGGTCTGCATCGCGCCGCTGGTGGCGGTACCGTTGAATTTCGGCATGCTGCCGGTTCTGGTGGCGGACTATCTGGTGGTTCACCTGATGGTGTTTGGCATGGTTCAATTGGTTCTTTGCAGGATGCTGGGGCTACAGTCGGGCGGTTTTTCCGCCATCGCCTTTGGTGTCGTTTTGCTGTGGTGCGCCTTGTTCGGCTTCGCATTGGACCGGTATGCCGCCAATTTCTGGCCCACGACCGCGCGGTTTTGGATCATCATGGCCATGGCGCTGGGGGCGGTGCCCTATATGGTTGCGGACATGATGCTGGCCCAACGGACATCCTGGCTTGGCCGACTGGCGTTGCGCGGCAGTTTTCTGCTGTCTTTGGGCATCGCGGTTGCGCTGGATTTCGAGCGGTTGTTTTTTCTTATGATGATCGCGCCCGTGCTGGTTCTGTTCTATCTGGTCTTTGGCACCATTGGGGGCAGTGCTGCGGGCAGATCGGGTGCTTTGTCCACAGGATTGGCGCTGGGCTTGGTCCTGGCCTGGGCCATTGGGGTAAGTTTTCCGTTGTTTCAGCCGTGAAATGGGGTCCTTGTCGCACAAGGACCTATCTAAACGGCCGGTTTAACCGCGTCCCGGGTGGGCAGGATAGACGCCCAGAATGTCCAATTCATTGGTGAAATACCCCAGTTCCTCTAGGGCGCGCTGCACCGGCGGGTCCTCTGGGTGGCCTTCGATGTCTGCGTAAAATTGTGTCGCGGTAAACGAACCGCCAACCATATAGCTTTCCAGCTTGGTCATGTTGACGCCATTGGTGGCAAAACCGCCCATCGCCTTATAAAGCGCTGCGGGAATGTTGCGGACCTCAAAGACAAAAGTGGTCAGCATCTTTTCCCCACGGCGGCTTTCGTCGATCTGCGGGGACATCAGCAGGAACCGCGTGGTGTTGTGATCCAGGTCTTCAATGTCGCGGGCCAGTACCTCAAGTCCGTGAATGTCGGCGGCAACTTCGCTGGCAAGAACGCCTTCGGTTGACCCTTCGGCGCTGGCCAGTTCTTCTGCGGCCCCCGCGCTGTCTGCTGCGGCTTCAAATGTGATGCCCTGTGCATCCAGATAGCTGCGCGCCTGTGGCAGCAGCACCATGTGGGCGCGGACATGTTTGACATCGGACAGGGCCACACCGGGGCGTGCCATCAAGGCGATGCGCACCCGAACGAAGGCTTCGGCGATGATATGCAGGCCACTTTGCGGCAGCAGGCGGTGAATATCTGCGACCCGGCCATAGGTGGTATTTTCGACCGGCAGCATGGCAAGATCGGCGCGCCCTTCGCGCACGGCGCGGATCACCCCTTCGAATGTCTTGCAGGGCACGGGAATCATGTCGGCCCGGGCTTGCAAGCAGGCTTCATGGCTATAGGCACCCAAAGCGCCCTGAAAGGCGATGCGAGGGGCGTTTTTATCGGACATTTGTGCAATCCTTGGCATTTAAACCCGCATCGGGCGATTGGTCGCGGTAACTACACCTTGCTTGCAATAAGGGAAAGCAATAGATACCCCGAAGAAAAGCCTCAATAGACAGATACGGACCAAAACATGTTCGACACAATGACACTTACGAAAATCGGTGGTGGCCTGTTCGGCGCCTGGCTCATCCTTCTGCTCGGCAAATGGGCCGCTGAAGAGATCTACCATGCTGAGGCGCACGGCGAAGCGTCATACGTGATCGAAGTAGAAGGCGGCGGCGAACCAGAGCCAGCCGAGCAGGTCGACATCGCAGCGCTGATGGCATCAGCCGATGCCGGCAAGGGCGAAGGCGTGTTCCGCAAGTGCAGCGCCTGTCACAAGCTGGATGGTTCGGATGGCGTAGGCCCACACCTGAACGGTGTTGTCGGTCGCGACAAAGGATCTGTTGCCGGGTTTGGGTACTCAGGTACCCTGGCAGGTATGGAAGGGGATTGGACCGTGGAGAACCTTTATGGTTTCCTCGAGAACCCCAAAGGCTACGCGCCAGGTACGACAATGGGTTTCGCGGGCCTGAAAAAGCCGCAGGACAAGGCAGACCTGATCGCCTATCTTGCCAACACACAATAAATTAAGTCCATTATCGGACCAAGGCCGCCCAGTGGGCGGCCTTTTTCGTTTTGAATGCCCAAGATAACATATTCGCAACTTGTATCTTGGCAGGGCCGCCCATTAGCTTACATCAACGCAAGCAGTGATTTGTGACGCAAAGGATGTGCCAGATGCCGAAACACCAGACCCGTGCCGCCACCCGACCCGCTTTGGAAAAGGGATGGATCAACTGGACCGCGCTGGCTGTGGCGGGCGTTGCGATGATTTGGGCAGGGGCGCTGCGTGCCCAGGACGAGATGATCATCAGCCATGGGTATAGTTTCTATGGGGATCTGACCTATCCCGCAGATTTCAAACATCTCAACTATGTGAACCCCGATGCGCCAAAGGGCGGAGAGGTTTCTGTGGCCTTTGTGGGAACTTTGGATTCGATGAACCCCTATTCGGGCAAAGGCCGTGCGCATCTGTTTTCGATCTTTGGTTATGAAAGCCTGCTGGCGGATGCCCCCTCTGGAGAGAGCGTGCCTGCGGACACCTATGGAGAGGCCTATTGCCTGCTTTGCGAAAGCCTTGAGTACCCCGTTGATAAGTCATGGGTGATTTTCAACATGCGTCCCGAGGCAAAATTCTCTGACGGGACACCGGTCACGGCGCATGATGTCTATTTTTCGCACAATCTGCTGCTGGATGAGGGGCTGAAATCCTACGCGGATGCGGTGCGCAAGCGCATTCCAAATGTCGAGGTGTTGGATGATCACCGGGTGAAATTCTATTTTGCCGACGGTATTTCGCGCCGCAGTCTGATTGATCAGGTGGGTGGCGTGCCGGTCTGGCCCAAGGCATGGTTTGAAAAGACCGGATTGGGCCTGAAAGATACATGGATCGACACCCCCCCCGGATCAGGGGCCTACATGATCAAATCTGTTGATCTGAGCCGTCGTATCGTGTTGGAGCGGAACCCGGATTACTGGGGCCGCGACCTGCCGATCAATCAGGGCCGGCATAACTTTGACCAGATCCGCCTTGAGATATTCAGCGATGACACCGCCGCTTTCGAGGCATTCAAGGCGGGTGAATATACCTTCCGCCGCGAGGGGGATTCCAAAAAATGGGCCACGGGGTACGATTTTCCCAAGGTCGACGCTGGCTATGTGGTGAAGGAAGAGCTGCCCGATGGTGCCCCGGCGACCCCTTCGGGCATTGTGTTCAACCTTAATTCGGAGCCTTTGAAGGACAAGCGTGTGCGCGAGGCCGTGGCCTTGGCGTTCAATTTCGAATGGACTAACGAATCGCTGCAATATGGTTTGTTTGAACAGCGTAGTTCCTACAGCCAAGGCACCCCGATCATGGCAGAGGGATTGCCGACGGGCGATGAACTGGCTCTGTTGGAGCGGCTGGGCGAGGTGGTGGACCCCACAATGCTGACCACGCAGGCGCGTATGCCGCATACCTCCAGTCCGCAACGCCTGTTGGACCGGCGCAATGCGCGCACGGCGTCCAAACTGCTGGATGAGGCCGGGTGGGTCGTTGAGAACGGCAAGCGGGTGAACGTTGACGGGCAGCCGCTGCGCCTGAACTTCTTGTTCAATTCTGCCAGCTCTCCGACCACGACTGCGGTGGTAGAGAATTTTGTGACAAATCTGCAGACCTTTGGCATCGATGCGGTGTTGGAGAAGGTCGACAGCTCTCAATACACCGCGCGCGAGCGGGACCGGGATTATGACCTGTTGTTTGACAGCTACGCGGCCTTCCTTGGCACCGGGACCGGGCTGGAACAGCGCTATGGATCAGAGGCAGCGGCGTTTTCGCTGTTTAACCCGGCAGGGCTGGCCAGTCCGATGGTGGATGCGATCATTGATGCGTCTCTCAATGCCGTCACCCGTGCCGAAGAGGAAGCCGCAATGAAGGCGTTGGACCGCGCATTGCGCCATGAGTTCATCATGATCCCGGTTTGGTACAACGACAACCATTGGGTCGCCTATTATGACCAGTACGAGCATCCCGAAGGGCAGCCGCCCTTTGCGCTGGGCTATCTGGACTGGTGGTGGTTCAACCCCGAAAAGGCACAGGCGCTCAAGGCCGCCGGCGCGCTGAGGTAAGACACCGCCATGGGCGCTTATATCATCCGAAGACTGTTGCTGATCATTCCGACGCTTCTGGGGATCATGCTTATCAACTTTGCACTGGTGCAGTTTGTGCCCGGTGGCCCTGTGGAACAGGCGATTGCCCGCGCGCAGGGTGGTGGTGATGTTTTCGGCGGCTTTGCCGGCACGAACAATGATGGCGGCGCAGACCCCTTGGATAACGCGTCTGACAGCACCTATATCGGTGCGCGGGGCCTGCCGCCCGAATTCATCGCGGAGCTTGAGAAAGAATTCGGTTTTGACAAGCCACCGGTTGAGCGTTTCATCAACATGCTGTGGAACTACGCGCAGTTCGATTTCGGCGAGAGTTACTTTCGCTCCATCAGCGTGATCGACCTGATCAAGGAAAAGCTGCCCGTGTCGATCACGCTGGGTCTTTGGTCAACGCTGATTGCCTATCTGATCTCGATCCCCTTGGGCATTCGCAAGGCCGTGCGCGATGGGTCGCGGTTTGACACCTGGACCTCCGGCGCGATCATTGCGGCCTATGCGATCCCGGGCTTCCTGTTTGCGATCTTGCTCTTGGTCCTGTTTGCGGGGGGATCTTATTGGCAGGTGTTCCCGCTGCGCGGCTTGACCTCTGACAACTTTGATCAGCTGTCCCCGCTGGGCAAGGTTGCGGATTATTTCTGGCATATCACGCTGCCGGTGCTGGCCTCTACCATCAGCGCCTTTGCCACGCTGACCCTGCTGACCAAGAACAGCTTTCTGGATGAGATCAAGAAACATTACGTGATGACCGCCCGCGCCAAGGGCCTGTCGGAAAGCAAGGTGTTGTATGGTCATGTCTTTCGCAATGCGATGCTGATCGTGATCGCGGGCTTTCCGGCGGTATTTATCGGGGTTTTCTTTGGCGGTTCGCTGATCATCGAGACGATCTTTTCGTTGGACGGACTGGGGCGTCTGGGCTTTGAGGCGGCGGTGGCGCGGGATTATCCGATCGTGTTCGGGACCTTGTTCATCTTTGGCCTGATCGGCCTGTTGGTCGGCATCCTGTCAGACCTGATGTATGTGCTGGTCGATCCGCGGATTGATTTTGAGCGGAGGGAAGGCTGATGGCATTGTCCCCCCTGAACGAACGCCGCTGGCGTAATTTCAAAAAGAACAAGCGGGCCTATTGGTCGCTGTGGATCTTTGCGGTGCTGTTTGGCATTTCGTTGTTTGCGGAATTCGTGGCCAATGACAAACCGATCCTCGTCAATTACCGGGGTGAATATTTTACGCCGATCTTCAACTTCTACCCCGAGACCGCCTTTGGTGGCGATTTCCAGACCGAGGCAGTCTACCGCGATCCTGAAGTGAAATGCCTGATCGCGACCGGCGGGCTGGACCTGTGTTTCGACGACCCCGAAGGCTATCTGGAGGATGCCCAAGACGGCGTGGTCGAGGGTGAAGAGATCGTCAAGGGATGGTCGATCTGGCCGATCATCCCCTATTCCTTCAACACCGCCGTGGACCGCCCCGGTGCCGCACCATTGCCGCCCAACAGCCAGAACTGGCTGGGTACGGATGGGACCAAGCGTGACGTGATGGCACGGGTCATTCATGGCTTTCGCCTGTCCATCCTGTTCACGCTGATCGTCACGGGGCTTGCCTCCATCATCGGGGTCATTGCAGGGGCGGTACAGGGGTTCTTTGGCGGTTGGATTGATCTGATCTTTCAGCGCGTCATCGAGATTTGGTCATCCACCCCGTCGCTTTATGTGATCATCATCATGTTCGCGATATTAGGACGAAGTTTCTGGCTGCTTGTGATTTTGCTGGTGCTGTTCAGCTGGACCTCACTGGTCGGCGTGGTGCGCGCAGAGTTCCTGAGGGCGCGCAACCTTGAATATGTTCGTGCGGCGCGGGCGCTGGGCGTGGGCAACGTCACGATCATGTTCCGCCACATGTTGCCAAACGCCATGGTCGCCACGCTGACGATGCTGCCCTTTATCATCACGGGCACCATCAGCACTCTGGCGATCCTCGACTTTCTTGGCTTTGGTCTGCCTTCGTCGGCCCCGTCGCTGGGCGAGCTGACCTTGCAGGCCAAACAGAACCTGCAGGCCCCCTGGCTGGCCTTCACCGCCTTCTTTACCTTTGCCATCATGCTGTCGCTGCTGGTCTTTATCTTCGAAGGTATCCGCGACGCCTTTGACCCCCGAAAGACATTCTCATGAGCCCGCTTCTGGACGTTCAAAACCTGCGGGTGTCTTTCCGCCAGGATGGTGCCTTGACCGATGCGGTCAAAGGCGTGTCCTTTCATGTGGAACGGGGAGAGACGGTGGCACTTGTCGGTGAATCCGGGTCTGGCAAATCTGTCTCGGCGCTGTCCACGGTGTCCTTGCTGGGCGACAGTGCCGAGGTGTCAGGCTCCGTCACCTATGACGGTCAGCAGATGATCGGGGCGGATGAAAAGCTGCTGCGCAAGGTGCGCGGCAATGACATCAGCTTCATTTTCCAAGAGCCGATGACCTCTCTCAATCCGCTGCACACGATTGAAAAGCAGTTGGGCGAAAGCCTTGCGTTGCATCAGGGTGTTGTGGGGGCAGACGCGCGTCTGCGTATCCTTGAGCTGCTCGACAAAGTTGGGATCGTGGATGCAGAAAGCCGTCTGTCTGCCTATCCGCATCAGTTGTCGGGCGGACAACGGCAGCGCGTGATGATCGCGATGGCGCTGGCCAACAAGCCTGATGTTTTGATCGCGGATGAACCTACAACGGCGCTGGATGTGACGATCCAGGCACAGATCCTTGATCTGCTCAAAGATCTGAAAGACAGCGAAGGCATGGGCCTGTTGTTCATCACCCATGATCTGGGCATCGTGCGCCGCATCGCGGACCGCGTCTGCGTCATGCAGCACGGCGAGATCGTGGAGCAGGGGCCAACCAAAGAGATTTTCGACAATCCCCAGCATCCCTATACCCTCAAACTGCTGAGCGCAGAGGCCACCGGCCAGCCTGATCCGGTGCATGAGGATGCAGCTGAGATCGTCAGGACCGAACACCTCAAGGTGTGGTTTCCCATTCAGAAGGGCCTGTTGCGCCGCACTGTTGGCCATGTGAAGGCCGTGAACGACGCCAGCCTGTCCGTGCGCGCTGGTGAAACCCTTGGCATCGTGGGCGAGAGTGGTTCAGGCAAAACCACGATGGCGCTGGCCATCATGCGGTTGATCGCTTCTGAAGGGGGGATCCGCTTTTTGGGAGAGGACGTGCGCCAATGGTCCACTCGTCAATTGCGCCGCTTGCGCAAAGACATGCAGATCGTTTTTCAGGACCCTTTCGGGTCGCTTAGCCCGCGCATGACCTGCTTTCAGATCATCGCTGAGGGGTTGACCATCCACAAGGTGGACCCAACCCGCGATCAGCGTGAATTGGTGCATGAGATCATGGTCGAAGTGGGGCTGGACCCCGAAACCATGGACCGCTACCCGCATGAGTTTTCCGGCGGTCAGCGCCAGCGGATTGCGATTGCCCGCGCCATGGTATTGCGGCCCAAACTATTGGTGCTGGATGAGCCGACAAGCGCGCTTGACATGACTGTGCAGGTCCAGATCGTCGAGCTGCTGCGCGATCTGCAAAGGAAATACGGACTGGCCTATCTGTTCATCAGTCATGACCTCAAGGTGATCAGGGCCATGTCGCATAAGGTGGTTGTGATGAAACGCGGCGATGTCGTTGAATACGGCATGACGGCCGATCTTTATGACAATCCCCAGCATGAGTATACGCGCAGCCTGTTACAGGCGACGGCATAGGATTACCTGACAGTTATCGAAATCGGGCCATTTGGGGCGGTGACGCGTTGTTAGACCCTGTTGGTTCGATAAAATTGGATATCTCTTGTTGGGGTACCTGGTCCGGGATCAACCCGGCCCGATCATAAAGCAGCTGACATTGCGCGCTGCCAGCCTGCGGCAGGCCAGATCAGCTGTCTCGCGGGTCATGCCCAGAAAATTCGCGTCAAAACCTTGTGGGCGGCGTACCACTTTTCTCAAGGAACCATCCAGCGTTGCCATCTCGGCCAGGGCCGTCTTCAAGAGAACTTTTTCAGCGGCGTAGCGGCTGGGGTAGCGGCCCACATTCACACCCCAATGGCGTCCGCCAGATGTTGAGACGCGGGTTACGACTTCTTGTTCAGCCGCTTGTGTTCTTGTGGTTCTTTGGGGTGCCTTGGTCGGGGGCATGGCAGGCCGGATAGAGGCGCTGGCCGATACACGCGTCACTGGCTGTGGCTCTGCCGATGGCTTTGGCGTGGTCACGGCTTCCATCAAGGCGGCAGTGATATCTGCATTGGTGACAGGGGGTTCCAGTACAGAGGCAACCAGCACTGGGGTTTCGGGGATTGGGCGCAGCTGTGGCCGGATGGAGGTTTTGACAGCACCTACAAGACGAATGGTTTTGCCCTTGGCACCGGGGCTGGAAGGATCAGGGCCGGTATCAACATCTGCGATAATCGGTTTTTGAGGTTTGCGCAGCGGCGCGTTTGATGGCGCACGGCGAAAGCCGAGATCCATCAGCTCAGCCACTTTTGCGTTACGTGACGTGGTCGATTTTCCGCCAAATACCGTGACGATAATCCGTTCATTCCCCCGCTCTGCAGAGGCGGTCAGGTTAAAGCCCGCAGCGCGGGTATAGCCGGTCTTGATCCCATCCGCGCCCTTGTAGGAATTCAGGAACCGACGGTTGGTGTGATTGACCTGAGTGACACCTGCGTCTGCGGTTTTTCGGGAAAACAGATTGTAATATTGCGGAAAGTCGTACAGCAGATGCCGTCCCATGATCGTCATGTCATGCGCGGTGGACAGATGCCCTGATTGGGTAAGCCCATGCATGTTCTTGAAGGTCGTTCGGGTCATCCCAAGCGCCTTGGCTGTCTTGTTCATCCGGCGGGCAAACTGCGCCTCGGAGCCTGAAATCGCCTCTCCGATGGCGGTTGCGGCGTCATTTGCGGATTTCACGGCAGCAGCACGGATCAGGTAGCGCAGAGCGATTTTCTGACCGGGGCGCAGGCCCAGTTTGCTGGGCGGTTCCGCGGCTGCTTTTGCAGAGATC
Source organism: Sulfitobacter sp. (assembly GCA_017854855.1). GTDB lineage: Bacteria > Pseudomonadota > Alphaproteobacteria > Rhodobacterales > Rhodobacteraceae > Sulfitobacter. The sequence continues at coordinate 131,660 of JAFMGZ010000004.1, forward strand.
GTGACCTTGGTGTCCAGAGTAATCTCGCCGCGCTGGATGGCGTCAAAGGCGATATAGAGTGTCATCATTTTGGTCAGGGAGGCAGGGTGCAGACGGGTATCTGCGTTCTGCTCATGCAGCACCTTGCCTGTCCGCGCATCAATCACATAGGCCGCATAGGGCGCTGACATCGCGCTCATCGGAAGGATGATGAGCAGCCAAACTGCTGTGATAAAATACAACCCGATCCGGGCCGACGGAACGCGGCGCGCTTTCATGATAACTTGCCTTTATTTCTGCCTCAGACCGCCGATTTTTCGACTGGCCACATTTTTATAAGAAAAAGTTAGCACAGATGCCCCGTTCAAGAAACCCTTTGAATTAAGGGATTTGCGAAATAATGCCGCGCTGCAACATCTACATTTTGTGGTTTTCCGGGGCTGATCTACTATTGGGCGCAATGAGGCGAAAATGAGGCAACAACTGGGCGAAGTGCCTCAATTCCTTTCGATCATTTTGTCCCTACAACCGCCGCGGATTCTGAATATCTATCCAATCAGGTTCTGGATGTGTTCAGACAGATCGGCCAGCTGTGAGATCTGCGCATAGCGCGCTGTCTTGCGTGGTGGTTCGGCATGTTCGATGGCCCAGGTCAAATCATGCGGAATGAACACGCCCCATCCCCCGGCATCGATCATCGGCACCACATCTGAGGCCATGGAATTGCCCGCCATCAAGCCCTGATCGGCACCAGTGCCGTGACGCGCGAAAATCTGGGCATAGGTCGGTGCTGTCTTGTCGGATACAATCTCAATCGCGTCGAAATGGTCGCGCAGGCCAGATTGGGCCAGCTTGCGTTCCTGATCCAGCAGGTCGCCTTTGGTCACCAGGATCAATTTGAAATCTTTCTTCAGGGTCTCAAGCGTTTGTTCCACCTGTGGCAACAGTTCGATCGGGTGAGAGAGCATATCGCGTCCGGCATCCAGGATTTCGCCGATCACCGATGCGGGCACTTTGCCGTCGGTAATTTCTATTGCCGTCTCGATCATCGATAACGTGAAACCTTTGATCCCAAATCCATAGTGCGGCAGATTGCGCCGTTCTGATTGCAAGAGCCTTTCCATCAGGTGGTCCTTGTCCGAATGGTCGCGCAGCAGATCGGCAAAATGATCCTGTGTCATGGCAAAGAAGCGTTCGTTTTGCCAAAGCGTATCATCGGCATCCAGACCGATTGCTGTCAGTGTCACGTTCATTTGCCGCATACCTCTTTTCTAAATCACCCATGAGGTTATATAACGCCCCAGACGACTCATAGTCATTCACTCAAACCTATCGGAGCAATCATGCGCTTTGACGACGTTATGATGGCCGGCCGGTCGGACGATGATAGCGACACAGGCCTGCTGACAAAAACAAAGCCCAAGACAAAGCGGCCACCGCTGTACAAGGTGATGCTGCTGAATGATGATTTTACGCCGATGGAATTCGTTGTTCATGTGCTGGAGCGGTTCTTTGGCCTGAACCACGCCCAGGCGTTCGAAATCATGTTGACGGTCCACAAAAAAGGCCTCGCTGTGGTCGGTGTCTTTAGTCACGAGATTGCAGAGACCAAGGTGGCGCAGGTGATGGATTTTGCCCGCAGGCATCAGCACCCGCTGCAATGCACCATGGAAAAAGAAGAGTAGCGCGTGATTGATGCACGTTTGCAGGTGGCGCTGAACGGTGGGGGGCTGAACCTGCCGGAGCAGGGGCGTATTGCCATTTTCCGCCCTGCCGGTGACGCCGATCTGAACGGGTTCGACCCCGCGCGATGCGACATCATTCATGATTTCAAGCCTTTGCATGACGCCTGGGAAAGCCGTGGCTATACCGCGATGTGCGAACCCGAAGGCCCCTATGCGGCGGCGATTGTCTGTTTGCCCCGCGCAAAGGCAGAAGCGCGCGCATTGATCGCCCAGGCCTGCAGTTTGACCAATGGTCTTGTTGTTGTGGATGGCCAAAAGACCGACGGCGTCGATTCCGTGTTGAAAGCGATGCGGGGGCGCGTCACCATCCAGGGACCGGTTGCCAAGGCCCATGGCAAGATGTTCTGGATTTCCGAACCGGCCGCGGATTTCTTTGCCGATTGGGCCGAAGCGCCTTCGCTGACCGAAGGTGGGTTTTGGACCGCACCGGGGGTGTTCTCGGCGGATGGTGTTGATCTTGCCTCAGCGCTTCTGGCGGATGCATTGCCCGAAAAGATGTCTGGCACTGTCGCTGACCTGGGGGCCGGTTGGGGGTTTCTGTCCGCGCATGTTCTGACCCGTCCTGATGTGACGTCGCTGCATCTGGTTGAGGCAGGCCATATGGCGATTGAATGCGCAAAACGGAATGTCACGGATGAGCGCGCCGTTTTTCATTGGGCAGATGCCACGCAATGGCAGGCCCCGGACCGCATTGATGCGGTTGTGATGAACCCGCCCTTTCACACGGGCCGGGCTGCGGAACCGCAGATTGGTCAGGCTTTTGTTGCCACGGCAGCGCGGCTGTTGTCAGGGCACGGCCATCTTTGGATGGTCGCGAACCGGCATTTACCCTATGAGGCAGAGCTGAAAAAGCGTTTTGCGCAGGTGCAGGAAATCGGCGGTGATGCGCGATTCAAACTGTTTCATGCCACACGCCCCACCCGTCCACGGCGCTAAGCCAGGATCAAGGAACACAAAGGAAACGACGAATGTCTTTTTCGGTTCAAGGAAAAACAGCGATCGTGACAGGGGCGGCCCATGGCATCGGCCTGGCGATTGCCCGTCATCTTGCAGACAAGGGGGCCAATATCATGGCCGCCGATGTTGATGAGAAAAAGCTGATCGAGGAATTCGGGGATGCACCCGAAGACGGATCAATCAGAACGTTTTCGGGCGATCTGCGTCAGCGGCTGAGCATTGCAAACCTCATATCGGCGACGATAGATGCGTTTGACCAGGTGGATATCCTGGTGAATGCATCGCGTCAGGTCCTGCCCACGGATGCCCTGGATGTCGAAGATACATCGGTGGCGACCCTGTTGGATCAGAATTTCATGACAGCGCTGCAACTGACGCAATATGCGGCCAAGCGCATGATCAAACAGGCAGAGGATCAGCCTGAAGGGCAGGTGGGATCCATTATCAACCTAAGCTCCATTGCGGCCATCCAAACCCAGCCGGAACTGATGGGCTATTCGATCTCGGCGGCGGCAGTGCAACAAATGACACGCTCCATGGCGCTGGTGTTGGCCCCGCATCGGATCAGGGTCAATGCCATCTCATTTGGGTCGGTGATGAGCGGCTCTTTGAGGGCTGCTGTCGCTGAAAACCGTGAATGGCGTGACGATATCCGCGACCATACCCCGCTGGGCCGCATCGCAGCCCCGAATGAACTGTGCGATACGGTGCAATACCTGGCAGCAGAGAGTTCGGGTTTCATGACCGGTGAAGTGCTGGTCGTGGATGGGGGGCGCAGCCTGTTGGGCGCGGTGCGTGCACCGGCGCATTGACCCATAGGGTCATCCTGTTGGGGTCATGTTGTCATTTGCCGGAATTGCCACCCGCAGCACCTTGGGCGCGTCTACTGTGCCCGGTTTTCCGCGCATCGGCACAACATTGACCTGCGGCACCGGTTTTATCCAATCGAGGGGAAATGCCCCGACGCTGATCCCCACAAGGGCACCGACGTAGACCTGCTGCTGCGCGGGCCCGTGCTGAATGCTGAGCCGCGATATGTTTGGGCGCGTTACGATCATTTCAGTGCTCCTTGAGGGATGGCGCAACGGGCTCTTGCGATGACGGGCAGACCTTCTTTGCAGGGCAGGACCTGTATGTGCATGATCAGCGGTGGGATCATCCGTAGAATGACTTTGTCCAGAATGAACCGGTGTTGTGTCACGTGGCATTGCTGTACCTCACCTGATCCTCTTGGGGCCTCTTTGTCACACCGTGGCCCATGTTTCTGGCTAGATTTAGGCGTATTGGGGGCATTTGAATGCTGGCCTGACTGCCCCGTGGAGGCATTGATTGAATAACTGTCCTGTGGAAAAGAGGTTTTGTGCTTGACGGCCCGCCAGTGCTGGCTTAGTCCACGCGCCGATGGCGTTATAGCTCAGTTGGTTAGAGCGAACGACTCATAATCGTTAGGTCCCTGGTTCAAATCCAGGTAACGCCACCATCAATCTCCTTCCGTAGTGAACCACTCTTGTGCAGCATATTGCACAACAGCTGTGTGTTTGGATGTGATCCGGTTGGCGGGCGGCTTGAAAAGCCCATTAAGTATCTGAGAAATATGTAATTCAACCTTGGGTTTTTTTGTGCGGAATCTGTTGATTTGTGCCGTGACAAGACTAAGGCCATCGCTTAGCGTATTCGAATAGATGCGGCTCATGCCGCGCAAAGGAGGATATCATGCTACATTTGCACAAGCGCAAGGCTGTGTTCGGTCACTGATTTCTCGCACACCGATGGTGATATTTTCCATTCAAACAAGACATAGCAAGGATCGCCCATCACAAGGGCGGCCAGACCGAAAAAACAAAGGGAGAGAAGAATGATTTTACGCAGAACACTGATGGGCATTGCAGGGGCCGCTGTCGCGGCAACGCTGATGGCCACAACCGCCATGGCACAGGACGTCACCCTGCGCATGCACCAGTTCCTGCCACCGCAGGCCAACGTGCCAAAGCTGGTGTTGGATGTTTGGGCGGATAATGTCGAAAAAGACAGCGGCGGCCGCATCAAGGTTGAGCGCTATCCGTCAATGCAGCTGGGCGGTTCCCCACCAGAGCTGATGGATCAGGCGATTGATGGTGTTGCAGATATTGTTTGGACCGTTGTCGGCTATACGCCCGGCCGTTTCCCTTCTACGGAAGTGTTTGAACTGCCGTTCATCATGACGAACGCACGTGCGGCCTCTTCTGCCTATTGGCAGATGTTTGAAAAGCACATGAAAGACACCGAATTCAAGGATGTGCATATCCTTGGCACATGGGTGCATGGCCCCGGCATGATCCACGCCAACAAAGAGGTCAAGACGCCCGGCGATATGCAGGGTCTCAAGATCCGCGGTGGTTCGCGCCTTGTGAACTCCTTGCTGGAAAAAGTCGGTGCAACACCGGTTGGCATGCCCGTTCCCGCCGTGTCCGAAGGCCTGTCCAAAGGCGTGATCGACGGCACGACCATTCCATGGGAAGTGACAGCAGCGTTGAAAGTGCCAGAGCTGGTGTCCAACCACACCGAGTTTGAAGGCAATGCGCTTTATGTGCTGACCTTTGTGCTGGCGATGAACAAGGACCGTTATGAGAGCCTGCCTGCTGATCTGCAAAAGGTAATCGACGACAATTCCGGTCTGGAGTTCTCTATCTTTGCGGGTGGCACACAATCTGACAGCGACGGTCCCGCGCGACAGTTGGCTGTGGACCGTGGCAACAATATCGTAACCGTATCGGGTGACGACATTCAGGCATGGCGCGATGCGGCCCAGCCCATCTATGACGAATGGGTTGCCGATATGAACAGCAAAGGTATCGACGGTCAGGCCCTGATCGATGAGGCCAAGGCGCTGATGGAAGCTTACGACAAGTAAGGCTTCGCAAACCGAAAACGCTCTGTGGTGGCGCATGCTGCCGCAGGGCGATTTCTGACTGACGAGAGAACCCCATGCACCGGCTGATACAGTCCCTTGCCCGTCTGACCGCTTTGGCCGGGGGCGTCGTTCTGATTGGATTGATTGTCATCACGACGCTGTCGATTGTGGGCCGCTCCGTGAACAAATTTTTCCACTCAGATTTCTTTGGCCAAACCCTGACGGGGTTGTCGCAATGGGTTCTTGATCTGGGCGTCGGTGAGATTAACGGCAGCTATGAGCTGCTTGAAGCTGGCGTTGCCTTTGCCATCTTCTCTTTTCTGCCGATCTGCCAGCTTTATGGCAGCCACGCGACAGTGGATGTCTTTACCTCGTTCCTGTCACGCCGCACCAACCGCTGGATCGTGGCCTTCTGGGAGGTGATGCTAGCGGCGGTGATCTTGTTGATCATCAATCAGTTGTTTGGCGGGATGGAGCGGTACATTCGCAACGGCCAAACCACGTTATTCCTGCAATTCCCGGTTTGGTGGGCCTATGCGGCCAGTTTCGCCGCTGGCGTTGTGGCCTGCATCACGGCGGTATATTGCGCCATCATCCGGATCGGTGAGGCATTAAAGAACCAAGACATCCTGCCGTCAGAGATGGGAGAGCATTGAAATGAGCAGCCTTGAGCTGGGCTTTTGGTCCTTCCCGTTTCTGTTGTTGATGGTGTTCATGCGTGCGCCTATCGGACTTGCCATGTTGCTGTGCGGATTTGGGGGGTGGTATTTTGCGATGGGCGGCAACCCCACGCCGCTTTTGGCCAAGATGAAGTCCGAGACCTATACTACCTTTTCCAGCTATTCGCTGACCATCATTCCGATGTTCCTGCTGATGGGGCAGTTTGCGACGCTGTCTGGCATGTCGCAGGCCCTGTTCAAGGCAGCAGAAAGCTTTTTGGGGCACCGTCGCGGTGGTGTCGCGATGGCGGCTGTTGGGGCCTGCGCGGGCTTTGGATCCATCTGCGGATCGTCGCTGGCGACGGCGGCGACCATGTCCAAGGTCGCCTTGCCTGAACTCAAACGCTATGGCTATTCGGGCGGTTTTTCTACCGCCACGCTGGCTGCTGGTGGCACATTGGGCATTCTGATCCCGCCTTCGGTCATCCTTGTCATCTATGCCATCCTGACAGAGCAGAACATCGCCAAGCTGTTTTTGGCGGCATTCATCCCCGGCATTCTGGCGGCGATCGGCTATATCATCACCATCTCTGTCTATGTGCGTATTCACCCTAACGCGGCCGGCACCCGCGAGGCGGTTCCCATGGCGGACCGGTTTCGCGCCCTTGCAAACTGCTGGCCGGTTTTGACGATCTTCTTGCTGGTGGTCGGCGGCATCTATGCGGGCTGGTTCACGCCCACCGAAGGGTCTGCCATCGGCGCTGCCGGGACCGGGCTGGCGGCCCTGCTGTCCGGTAGCCTGAGCTGGAAAGTGTTGGGCGAAAGCCTGTTGGGTACTGCGCGCACCACGGCGATGATCTTTTTCATCGTTTTGGGGGCAGGGTTCTACAACGGTTTCCTGGCCTTGTCCGGCGTGCCGCAGTTCATGGCCAGCTGGGTGGTTGAACAGGGCTTCAGCCCGATTTTCGTGCTCTGTGTGATCCTTGGCTTTTACCTGATCTTCGGCTGTCTGATGGACAGCCTGTCAATGATCCTGCTGACGGTCCCGATCTTTTTCCCGGTCATCACGGCGATGGATTTTGGCATGTCGCCGGAACATCTGGCGATCTGGTTCGGCATTCTGGTACTGATCGTGGTTGAGGTGGGGCTGATCACGCCGCCGGTGGGGATGAACCTGTTCATCATCAACTCGATGGATCGCGAAACCCCGATGACCCAGACCTATCGGGCAGTCATGTATTTTGTAGGCTCTGATATCGTGCGGGTCGTGCTGCTTGTGGCTTTCCCGGCGATCACGCTTTTCCTGCTGCCGGACTGATACTGTCAGCAGGCTTGCGAAGGGAGATTTCTTATGACCGAGCGTTTGAAGCTGAAACCACATAACGTCCTGCGCGAGGACCGGACCGATGGCAGTATCCTGTTGCGGTCTGGCTATCAAATGGGGCCTGCCGCGCGCTGCACGGGCGATTGGCTGGATGAATGGGCGCGCAAGACCCCCGATGCGGTGTTCCTGGCAGAGCGTCAGGGTGACGGTTGGCGCGAGGTTACTTACGGTGCTGCACAAGCGCAGGTGCATGCCATCGCCAGTCATCTGCTGTCCCGTGACCTGGGGCCTGACCGGCCCATCCTGATCATCTCTGGCAATGGCGTGGATCATGGGTTGCTGAGCCTTGCTGCGCAATATGTCGGTATTCCGACCGTTCCCGTGGCAGAGCAATACGCGCTGATCCCCGCAGCGCATCCCCGCTTGGCCTATGCGGCAAACCTCGTGAATCCGGGCATGGTCTACGCGTCGGATGCCGCGCAATATGCGGGCGCATTGGCCCTTGATGTGTTCGCGGGTGTTGAGACGCTCAGCTCTGCGCCGGGGCAAAGCGGTGCTACCGCTTTGAGTGATCTGCTGATCCCCTCTGGCAAGGATATTTCCGCAGCGGCAGCGGCGGTGAACGGCACCACCCTGGCCAAGATCCTGCTGACCTCCGGATCGACGTCCAATCCCAAGGGTGTCCTGACCACGCAGGGGATGATGACAACCAATCAAGCACAGATTGCTGCCTGTCTGCCCTTTGTCACCGCACGCCCCCCTTGTATTGTGGACTGGCTGCCATGGAACCACGTCTTTGGCGGATCGTATAATTTCAACCTGATGCTGGCCAATGGCGGCAGCCTGTATATTGACGATGGCAAACCCGCACCGGGCATGTTTGAGCGGACGCTGGAAAACCTGCGGCTCAAGTCCGGCACCATCAGTTTCAATGTTCCGATTGGGTTTGCCCAGCTGGTGGCAGCGCTTGAACGTGATGCCGCGCTGCGAGAGACCTATTTCGCCGATCTGGACATGATATTTTATGCAGGCGCATCCCTGCCGCAGGAAACCTGGGGCGCGTTGGAGCGGCTGGCGGCCGATGCAGGCAAGCCGTTGCCATTGATCACCACCTCATGGGGCCTGACCGAAACAGCACCGGGTGCCTTGATCGGGCATGAGCCTGCCAAGGGTGCCGGCATCGTCGGTGTGCCGATGCCGGGTGTGACCGTCAAACTGATCCCTGACGACACGGGGCGCTGTGATGTGCGCCTCAGGGGGGCCAACATCACCCAAGGCTATCACAATGCGCCTGAGAAAACCGCAGAGGCGTTTGACGACGAAGGTTTCTTTATCACCGGCGATGCCATGCGCTTTGTCGATGAGGGCGATATCAACAAGGGGCTGCGTTTTGACGGCCGCCTGTCCGAGGATTTCAAGCTGAGCAGCGGGACATGGGTGCAGGCTGCCAACCTCAGACTTGATCTGCTGGCGGTATTGACCCCCTTTGCCCAGGACGTCGTGATCACCGGAGAAGGGCGAGACAATGTTGGCGTCCTGATTTTGCCCAATCGCGGTGCAATCGCAGCGCAAGGTTGGGAGGGGACAGAGGCAGAGGGTATTTTGCAATGTGCCCCGCTTGCTGCCGAAATCACGGCACGGATGCGCGCACATGCGGCCCGCGCCACAGGGAGCGCCGCGCGTGTGGTCAGTGGGCTGATCCTGTCGGAGCCCCCGTCGATGGCAGAAGGGGAGGCAACGGCGAAGGGCAATATCAACTTTCCCAAGTTCCTGCTGCGCCGCGCTGATCTGGTGGGCCGCCTTTATGACGAAAATTGCCCAGACCGCCTCGAATTCTTGCATTAAACTGCATGCAAATCGCTTGTTGATTGCGCATATTGTCGCAAGGTGCACAATTCTGCCCAACGAGGAGGAATTACATGCTTTCAACGAACGCTAATGCGGCGCGGTATTTCGTCGACCGCCACCTGTCCGAAGGGCGCGGTGACAAGGTGGCCTATTTGGAGGCCGAGACCGGCCGGACGCTGACCTATTCCCAGATGGCCGAAGGCGCATCGCGCGTTGCCGGCGCTTTGGCCCGGGCAGGGGTCAGGCCCGAAGAACGGGCAGCCATGCTGGTGCTTGACCAGATCGAATTTCCACAGGTGTTCTGGGGTGCGCTGAAATGTGGTGTCGTGCCGGTGCCGTTGAACACGCTGCTGGCCACCTCTGTCTATGATGCGATCCTGCGTGACAGCCGCGCCTCCATCCTGTTCGTCTCGGCACCGCTTTGGGATGTGGTGTCGCCCGCATTGGCGGATAACCCCTATATCAAGACCGTTGTGATGATCGGTGGCGAGGCCGCGCAAGGCACCATCAGTTTCGATGCTTTCACCGCGGGTGCCCCAGCCGGTGAAACGGCAGCAGTCAACGCGGATGAGGTTGCATTCTGGCTCTATTCCTCCGGCTCCACCGGTCAGCCCAAGGGGGTGGCGCATATTCATTCGGCGCTGCAGGCCACGGCGGATACCTACGGCGCACAGGTGCTTGGGATCGCCGAAGACGATGTTGTTCTGTCAGCGGCCAAGTTCTTTTTTGCCTATGGTTTGGGAAATGCGATGACCTTTCCGCTATCGGTCGGGGCGACGACGGTCTTGTTTACCGGGCGTCCGACACCGCCGGGGATGATTGACACGATTGCCGCGCATCGTCCGACGATCTTTTGCGGTGTGCCCACGCTTTATGCGGCGATGGTGGCGCATATGGATCAGAATGGCGTGCCGGATGCACCCTTGCGGGTCTGCATTTCGGCGGGTGAGGCGCTGCCCGAGGACGTTGGGCTGCGGTGGGAAAAACATGTCGGAGTGGGCATTCTTGACGGTGTCGGTTCAACCGAGATGCTGCATATCTTTCTAAGCAATCGGGCCGGCGATGTGGTCTATGGGACATCCGGCAAAGCGGTGCCAGGATATGAGCTTCGGCTGGTGGATGAGACCGGGCGCGAAGTGGATGAGGGCGAGGTCGGGGAATTGCTGGTCAACGGGGCCTCGGCCGCGAACTGCTATTGGAACCAGCGCCAGAAAAGCCGCGAGACCTTTGAAGGGGTCTGGACCCGGACTGGGGACAAATATGAGCGCCGTGCGGATGGCAGGCTGGTCTACTGCGGAAGGACCGACGACATGTTCAAAGTGTCTGGCATCTGGCTGTCCCCCTTTGAAGTCGAGGGGGCGTTGGTCAGCCATCCTCAGGTGCTTGAGGCGGCGGTGGTCGCGCACCGCGATGAGGACGGTCTGGAAAAGCCCAAAGCCTTTGTCGTGCTGCAATCCGGTGAGGATAACCAAGCGCTGCGGGACGCGTTGAAGGACCATGTGAAGGCCAAGATCGGACTGTGGAAATACCCCCGCTGGATCGAGGTGGTTGAGGAACTGCCCAAGACGGCAACCGGCAAGATCCAACGCTTTAAATTACGAGAGGACGCCTGATGACTTTTTCATGGAGTGCGACAGCGGGACAGAAGTTGACGGCGCAGGGCGTGTCGCTGGAATATGCGTGCTGGGGGCCGCCGCCCGGTCAGGCAACAACGCTGGTGCTGTTGCATGAGGGTCTGGGTTCCGTTGCCCAATGGAAGGACCTGCCCGAAGAACTGGCGCAGGCCACAGGCCTGGGTGTCCTGGCGTTTTCACGTGCGGGGTACGGGGCGTCTGATCCTGTCGCCTTGCCCCGCCCGCTGGATTACATGACCCGCGAGGCGGAGGATGTATTGGGCGGTGTTCTGGATGCTGCGGGTATTCAGCATTGCATCTTGCTGGGGCATTCTGATGGCGGGACAATTGCCACGATCTATGCCGGTTCCGTATCTGATATGCGGGTGCGGGGGTTGATCCTGATCGCGCCGCATTTCTTTACCGAGCCGCAGGGGCTTGCCGCGATCCGGGCCGCCGGACAGGCCTATCAGACTGCTGATCTGCGGCAGAGGCTGGCCAAATATCACACTCATGTCGATGTGGCATTCAACGGCTGGCACGATGCCTGGACCGATCCGGGGTTTGCTGCGTGGAATGTGGCGGATGCGATTGATCATTTGCGCATTCCCGTACTGGCCATTCAAGGGACCGATGATCCTTATGGGTCGCTGGCCCAGATCACCGAAATCGAAACGCGCATCTATTCCCCGGTCGAGAGCCTGATCCTTGAGGGATGTGGCCATGCCCCTCACATCGAAAGGCGACAGGCGACATTGGCGGGAATTGTTGAATTCTGCGCAAGGTTGGAACGGTTGGAGCACGAAAAGGTGGCTCTTGCCTGATGCGGGGGGCGGCATTGCGATGCCGCCTTACGCCTATGTGCCGGGCCAGACCGCGCGGCATCCCGAGGATTGGTTCGACGGGATCAAGGCCAGCGTGCCAGCGGGCGCAGCCCCCTGTGATCTGGCAGAAACCCAGGCGTTTCGCGCCGGATTGGCCTATCTTGACGCTGGTTTCTACTGGGAGTGTCACGAGGTGCTTGAGGCCGTCTGGATGCAGACCCCGCAAGGCAGCCCGGAGCGCGAGATGGTGCAGGCGTTGATCCAGCTGACCAATGCACACCTAAAGGTCTTGATGGCGCGGCCACGTGCGGCATTGCGCCTGTGTGACATGGTCGAGGCACATGTGCAGAGGATCGGGACGGCAGAGGTGATTCTGGGCGTCGACATCGCGACGGTGCGGGCGGGGATCGCAAAGGTTCGACTGAATCTGAGGGGCGGGTAGATGCAAAATAATGCATGTTATCTTTTGAATTTATGCAGATTAATGCCTTCTCACAAGTGGTGTATGAATTATAATACCAGCAATTAGAATACGCGCGGAGGAGCGATTTCCATGGTCAAAGTGATAGATTTCCAGACGGATCCGTCAAAGTACAAGCACTGGAAGCTGAAGTATGACGGGCCTATTGCGTGGCTCTCCATGGATGTTGACGAAAAAGGCGGATTGTTCGACGGCTATGAGCTGAAGCTGAACAGCTACGATCTGGGCGTAGATATCGAATTGGCGGATGTTGTGCAGCGGATGCGGTTTGAACACCCAGAGGTCAAGGTCGTGGTCATGCAATCTGCCAAGGACAAGGTGTTCTGTGCCGGGGCAAACATCCGCATGCTGGGCGGTGCCGCCCACAGTCACAAGGTCAACTTTTGCAAGTTCACCAATGAGACGCGCAATACCTTTGAATCAGCGCTTGCCGACAGCGGCCAGAACTACATCTGCGCGGTCAAAGGTGCCTGCGCCGGTGGCGGTTACGAATTGGCGCTGGCCTGCAACCACATCATGTTGACGGATGATTCCACATCTTCGGTGTCCCTGCCCGAAGTGCCGCTGCTGGCGGTGCTGCCCGGCACAGGCGGTCTGACGCGGGTCACTGACAAACGCAAGGTGCGCCGCGATCTGGCAGATGTGTTCTGCTCCATCGAAGAGGGCGTGAAAGGCAAACGCGCCGTCCAGTGGCGTCTGGTGGATGAAGTGTTCCCGAACTCCAGCTTTGATGAAAAGGTTGCGGAACGCGCGTCGGAAATGGCTGCGCATTCGGCCAAGGCTGACGTGGCCCAGGGGATCGCGCTTACGCCAATTGCCCGCAGCTTTGCTGACGACGGCGTCAGCTATTCGACGGTAGAAGTGGCGCTGAACCGTGCCGAAGGTCGCGCGACAGTGACGATCAAAGGGCCAGAGGCCGATGCGCCGGCGGATGTGGATGCCCTGGTTGACCAAGGTGCCGAGGCTTGGATTTTGCGCGCGGCGCGGGAACTGGACGATGCAATCCTGCATCTGCGCAATAATGAAAAGGAACTGGGATTGATCGAATTCCAGACCCAGGGCGATCCTGAAAAGGTGGTCGCCCATGAAGCGCTGCTCTTGGCGAACAAGGACCATTGGCTGGCCAATGAGATCCTCCAATACTGGAAGCGCGTTCTCAAGCGTGTGGATATGACGTCGCGGTCGCTGGTGGCGATTGTTGAACATGGCTCTTGCTTTGCCGGGCCTCTGGCAGAACTGCTTTGGTCGGTCGACCGCAGCTATATGATGCTGGAAGAGTTCGAAGGCGACAACCGCCACATGGCCGCTGTCATCCTGACCGAAGGCAACTTTGGCCCCTACCTGATGAGCAATGATCTGACGCGTCTGCAAACCCGTTTTCTGGGCACGCCTGAACAGGTTGAAAAGCTGAAAAGTTCTATCGGTGAGGCGCTGGAAGCGGATGCCGCCGAAGAGCTGGGCCTGATTACCTATGCCTATGACGACATTGACTGGGAAGACGAAGTGCGCCTGTTCATGGAAGAGCGCGCCAGTTTCTCTCCGGATGCGATGACGGGGATGGAAGCGAACCTGCGCTTTGCAGGGCCCGAGACAATGGAGACACGGATCTTTGGCCGCCTGACCGCCTGGCAGAACTGGATTTTCCAGCGTCCCAATGCGGTTGGCGAAGAAGGCGCATTGCAGCGCTACGGCACCGGCGTGCGCGGCAAATACAACATGGAACGCGTTTAACGAGACCGGTGGGCGATGCGCCCACCTTACGAGAACACTTTGTAAGGTGGACGCCCGGTCCACCCTTGATGGAGAAATGAAATGCTCGACCTGATCAATGTAAGCTATGATACGCAAATCCCCAACAACGTGGGTCTGTCCGAAGACAAGAAAGTGCTGAAAGCGCTGGAAAAATGGCACCCCGGCTATATCAACTGGTGGAACGACCTGATCCCGCAGAACTTTCAGGACTCGATGGTTTATCTGCGCACGGCTGTCAGTGTGGACCCAAAAGGGTGGGCCAAGTTCGATTACGTGAAGATGCCGGAATACCGCTGGGGCGTTTTGTTGGCACCGGCCGTCGAGGACCGCAAGATCCCGATGGGCGAGCATCTGGGCGAACCTGCATGGCAGGAAGTGCCGGGCGAATACCGCAACATGCTCAAGCGTCTGATCGTGATTCAGGGCGACACGGAGCCGGGTTCTGTTGAACAGCAGCGGTTCCTTGGTCTGACCGCACCGTCGCTTTATGACATGCGCAACCTGTTCCAGGTCAACGTCGAAGAGGGCCGCCACCTCTGGGCGATGGTTTACCTGCTGCAAAAGTACTTTGGCCGTGATGGCCGCGAAGAGGCAAACGACCTGTTGGTCCGCTCCTCCGGCTCCGAGGACAGCCCGCGGATGCTGGGCGCGTTCAACGAGGAAACGCCTGATTGGCTGTCCTTCTTCATGTTCACCTATTTCACCGACCGTGATGGCAAGATGCAGCTTGAATCGCTGGCGCAATCGGGTTTTGACCCGCTGTCGCGCACCTGCCGCTTCATGCTGACCGAAGAGGCGCATCACATGTTCGTGGGCGAGACCGGCGTGGGCCGCACCATTCAGGCCACGCTGGAAGCGATGAACAAGGCGGGCATCACCGATCCCTATGATATCAACAAGATCCGCGATCTGGGTGTGATCGACCTGCCCACCATCCAGAAAAAGCTCAACCTGCACTACACGCTGAGCCTTGATCTGTTCGGCCAGGAAGTATCGACCAATGCCGCGAATGCCTTCAACTACGGCATCAAGGGCCGCTACATGGAGCAGCGCATCGACGACGATCACCAGCTCAAGGATGACACCTATGCGGTGACCTCCATCAAGGACGGCAAGATCGTCACCGAGGACGTGCCGGCCCTGACCGCGATCAACATGCGTCTGCGCGACGATTATGTGCGCGACGCTGCGGGCGGTGTGGGCCGCTGGAACAAACAGATCGCCAAGTCCGGCATCGAGTTTGAACTGAAGCTGCCGCATGAGGGCTTTCACCGTCAAATCGGAGTGTTCAGCACGGTTGCGGTTGATCCTGACGGCAACATCATTTCGGCCGATGAATGGCACAAGCGCCAGAC
>JAFMGZ010000105.1 GCA_017854855.1 Sulfitobacter sp.
CTTCGCTCAGCCAATACAGATTGCTCATATACCCCCCGTGGTTGGGGCGCTTGAATCGTGCAGGCATGGCGGATTCAAACAAATTAATGTGTCTGGAGCCCAGTAACTGAAACCTCAGCCCAAGACTGCGGCCAAGTTTGCACACAGGAGTTCTGGAAAAACGCAACGCGGCGAATGGTCGAAGACACTATCAGGGACGTGGATGTAAATGCTACAACTTTGGGCAACCGGACGCCTCTCCACCTTGCAGCTTGGCTTGGAACTTCAGAAAATGTCACAATACTACCAGAAGCTGGGGCTGACGGGCCGATAAGGCGCGATGACGGGAAAACCCCCCCCATTCGACCGTGCCGAAGATAATGAACACCTGAAGGGTACTAACGCCTATGGGGCTTTGAACGATGCAAGGTTTGAGTGACTGGCGTCGCTTTGCCGGACCACACTTGGATATAAAACATCATGTCATTTATGATCACAAAAGACACGCCCCTTACCTATCCGGGTCCTGCGCCCGCACAGGCAGATGTTATTGTGATTGGGGGCGGGGTGATCGGTGTGTGCACCGCGCTTTTTGCGGCGCGCGCAGGGCACCGCGTTGTATTGCTGGAAAAAGGGCGTATCGCCGCAGAGCAATCCAGCCGCAACTGGGGGTGGATCCGCCAGCAGGGGCGTGACCCGGACGAGCTGCCAATCATGGTTGAAGCGCACAGGCTTTGGCATGAATTGTCGGCGCAGACCAATGTGGACATTGGCTTGCGTCAAACTGGGACCACTTATCTTGCCCAGACCGATGCTCATATGCAGGGCTATGCCGATTGGCTGCCAGCAGCCCAAGCCAATGGTGTGGACAGCAAGATTTTATCTGCCCGCGAGGTTGCAGCACAGTTTCCAGGCATGCACAGCACGGGCATCAAGGGCGCTTTGTTCACCCCGTCCGATCTGCGAGCCGAGCCTTGGGTGGCGGTGCCTGCTTTGGCCGCGATTGCCGCGCGCGAAGGTGTTCAGATCGTCGAAAACTGCGCCGTCCGCATGTTGGACATTGCTGCAGGCCGGGTCGTCGGTGTGATCACTGAGGCAGGCCGGATCGCTGCACCTGAGGTGGTGTTGGCGGGGGGCGCGTGGTCTTCGCTGTTTTTGCGCAATCACGGCATCGGCATCCCGCAACTGTCGGTGCTCGAAAACGTGGCTGCAACCGAACCTCTACCTGATATTCACGCCGGTGCTGCAGCAAGCCACAAGGTTGCCTTCCGCCGCCGGACCGATGGCGGCTACACGTTGGCCCCGCGAGGGGCACCCGCATTGTTTGTCGGTCCAGATGCGGTTCGCGCTTTTCCCAAGTATCTTGCGCAACTGCGTGCCGAACCGTTTGGCCAGCGTTTGCTGCCTTTTGCGCCCAAGGGGTTTCCCGATGCCTGGGGCACCGCGCGGCGCTGGGGGGCGGAGCAGACAACACCGTTCGAGGCGATGCGTATTCTTGATCCGGCACCCAACAGAGGCAAGATTACAAAGCTGCTGCGCGATTTTGCGCAGATGTTTCCGGATTTGCCTCCTGTGCGCCTCAAGGCGGTCTGGGCCGGAATGATCGACACAATGCCCGATCTCGTACCGGTGGTGGATCGCGCTCCAAGCTTGCCCGGCCTGACAATCGGGACGGGCATGTCAGGCCATGGGTTTGGTATCGGGCCAGCCATGGGCCGTGTGCTGGCGGCGCAGGCCACGGGCGGGGATGTTGGCCATGATCTGCAACGGTTCCGGATGTCACGCTTTGCCGATGGCAGCCCGATGCGCCTTGGTCCCAACGTATAAATGACCTTCCAAGAAGACATGTCTATCCCGACCAAAAATCGCTTTGCCAAAAGCCATGCGGAGCATGATGGCCTACGTCACCGTCGGTGCTGATACTGTTTGTCGTCATCAATGATATTCAGCGTGCGATAGACATGGCCGTGGTAAGTGCGTTCCGGCCATCGCCGCACGCATGATCCGTCATTCCGCCAGAGCCGACCCTTCCTGGTTGTTTTTTGCCGAAATTCCAGCCCTTCCCGCCGCCAAATTCGCTCTACGCGCTTGTGATTTGCATGCCACCCGCTGTTATTCAGCATCGCCCCTGCATACCCGAGTCCGCGGTGGCTCTGAACTTGATACCTTTGCTTTCGCTAAATCAGGAAAATCGAATGGCTAGACACCAGCCAATTTGACCCACTGGGCGGTCTTCCTGCAATCGGTCCGCTCAGGAGACCACGCCCATAAACAATTATTTTCTTGGTTGCATCCCAACAGCAACCAGATATGCACGGCCTGAAAGCGACAAATACATGTCGTAAATCGACCACAAAAAAATCCTGTAAAAAGGACGGCAGCTTGACTGCCGGGATGGCGTTTGCGGCGTTGATGGGCTTCTTGCGGATGTGACAACACGTAGTTGACACCCCGCAAAAACAAGAAAAATGAAGGAGAAACGCGATATGAAACATATTATTTTCGGTGCAGCACTCGCAGCACTCGCGGCCCCAACGGCAGCTTTGGCGCAGGAACAGTGCGGCGAAGTCACAATCACACAGATGAACTGGGATTCAGCAGCCATTGTGACGGCCGTCTCAAAATTCCTGATGGAACAGGGTTATGGCTGCGACGTGACAGCGGTGCCATCCGACACCACGCCTTCCATGGCGTCGCTGGCTGAAAACAACGAGCCCGACATCGTGACCGAGCTGTGGGTTAATTCCGCTGGTGAGGCTTACACAAAGCTGGAAGCGGAGGGCAAGATCGAAACGCTGGGCAGTGTGCTTGATCCCGGTGGTGTCGAAGGCTGGTGGTTGCCGACTTATCTGGTCGAGGCGCATCCAGAACTTGCGACAATCGAAGGTGTGATGGCCAATCCTGAACTCGTCGGCGGCATGTTCAACAACTGCCCTGATGGTTGGGGCTGCCGATTGGTCAATGACAACCTGATCCGGGCCTTCAATCTTGAAGACAGCGGGATTGAGGTCTTCAATCATGGTTCCGGCGAAACGCTGGCGACATCGATGGCAGCGGCGTATCAAAACGAAGAACCTTGGTTTGGCTACTATTGGGGTCCAACGACGCCTCTTGGTATGTTCGACATGACCAGCATTGATTTGGGCGACTACGACGAAGAGGTACATCAGGCAAACCAGAACGCTGACGCGCCTGACCCCAAACCATCGGCATTCCCGGCAGCGCCCGTTCTGACGGTCGTGACCAAGGACTTCATGGAATCGCATCCTGACATCGCCGAGCTGATGAGCAATGTGACCTTCAAGACGGACACCATGAGCCAGCTTCTTGCTTGGAAGGAAGACAACAATGCCTCCAACGAAGAAGCGGCGGTGTATTTCCTGAAAAACAATCCTGACGAGTGGAGCGGTTGGATCAACGATGCCGCAACGGAAAACCTGTCAGCGTTGCTGCAATAAAATGCATCTGAGTGGCGCTTTGGCGTCACCTTTTGCCTAACCTTGGTACGCCATGACGGCGTGCGAAAGTCAAAAGCGTAGCAACAAACAGGGCCAGGGTCACATGATCCG
>JAFMGZ010000106.1:0-1545 GCA_017854855.1 Sulfitobacter sp.
TACCGGATGGTGAGTATTTCGCCGAAGGGTTCATGGACGATGATGGCCGCAACCGTGAAGTTACATTGCCGATCAAGGTCTGCGTGAGGATCAAAGGCGATTCAGTCGAGATTGACCTGACGGGATCCTCACCCCAGGTGCCAACGGCGTTTAACGTGCCCTTTGCAGGTTCAACTATGGTTGCCGCCTTCTTTGTGTTCCGTGCGATGTTGCTGGACACCTATACCTCAACAGATGACATCCCGGCCAACGAGGGGTCGTTTCGCCCGATCAGCGTGATTGCCCCCAAAGGCAGCATCTTTAATCCGATCTGGCCCGCAGCGGCTGAGGCGCGGTTCTGCCAAATCCAACGCATGGCCGATCTGGTGATCAAGGCGCTTGCGCCGGTTTTGCCAGACCGCTGTACCGCTGGTAACGCGGCAACACTTAGCTTTGCAGCCTATTCTGGCGTGCGCCCGAACGGTGACTATTGGGTCTTCCTTGAGGTCAATGAGGCGGCGATGGGCGGGCGCCCTGCATCTGATGGCCCTGATACTGTCGAAGAGCTGATGCGCAATACCCGCAACAACCCACTTGAAGATCTTGGCATGCACTTGCCATTGATCTGTGACCGTTACGAGGTGCGCGATGATGTGCCGCCCGGTGCGGGCAAGTTCCGTGGTGGGTCTGGCGTGGTCAAATCCCAGCGTTATCTCACACCCGGTTTCATGACCCATGAAAGCGACCGTCACCTTGATGCGCCGTGGGGCATCTTTGGTGGCAAAGAGGGCGCTGGTGGCAAGATGGAAATCCACAACATCCACAGTGGTGAGACGCGCAGCGAATACTCCAAGTTTTCCGGCATGCGCGCGGAAGTAGGGGATGTGGTGTCATATTACTCGCCCTCGGGCGGTGGATACGGCGACCCGCTGGACCGCGATCCTGCCAAAGTGCTGGATGATGTTCTGGACGGGTTCTTCGGCCCTGACCATGCCAAGTCTGACTACGGCGTTGTCCTCAAACCCGTTGATGACGGGTACGACTGGGCGTTGGATGAAGCATCGACCAAAACCCTGCGCGCCGAGATGCGTGCGTAAAATCTTGCCTGCATCCCAGTGACGGGGTGCAGGGCTCATATCTCCAAAAGGGGAACAAGAAAATGGACAGTACCGAAGATTTGGACGCCGTTCTGCAACGCGCATTTGATGAAAGTACCCGCATCTACAAAGAGCGCGGCTTTCAGCGGCGCATAGGGTTTGGCAAAAAACCTGCACTGGTTTCGGTCGATTTGGCCAATGCCTGGACTCGGCCCGGCAACCCGTTCACCTGCGAGGGGATCGATGACCGCGTCATTCCGGCGATGCAAAAATTGCTTAAGGCGTGTCGCGAAAATGGACATCCTGTTGTCCATATCACCACGGCTTATCAGAACACCGACAGGGACGACCCGACAACTGACATGGGCCTGTGGCACGCCAAAATCCCGGTTGAAGCGGTCAATATCGAGGATGAACATCTTTGGGCGATTGACAGCCGGATCGCTCCGATTGATGGCGAATACGTGTT
>JAFMGZ010000106.1:1895-3543 GCA_017854855.1 Sulfitobacter sp.
ATTGGGCGCTTGGCATGAGCTTGCTCTGGCCCATTTTGGCTGCTGTTCTGATCGGTGCGGCGCTGTCGTTTCAGCCGATCATCAACAGCGCCTCGGCCAGCGTTCTGAACTCAGCATTTGCAGCGGCCACTTTTTCCCTGCTGCTGTCGGCAATCACAGTTTTTGTGTTGTTCTGCTTGAACGGTGCACCGACCCAGGCCAGCCAGTTGCTTCAGCTGCCTTGGTGGGCTGTGTTTGGAGGATTGTTCGGTGCAGCGTTCGTGTCTGGCGGCATTATCCTTGTCCCCATCATGGGGGCGACAGTATTTTTCTTGTGCCTGATCGCCGGGCAACTTGTCGGTTCAGTTGTCGCAGACACGATTGGCGCTTTCGAATTAGAACCACAGGCTTTGACACTGCGTAAACTTGCGGGCGTAGTACTCGCCTTTTGTGGGGTGGTGCTGGTGCGCTGGGGTTAATCCGCCGCAGAGAATTTTTGCAATAACAGAGGTAGAACCATGTTTCCTAAAACTTTCTCGCCGGTTCAGATCGGCCCCCTAAAGCTGAAGAACCGCCTCATGATGGCACCCTTGACCCGTCAAGTTGCTGAGCTGGATGGCACACCCACTGACGAAATGGCGGCATATTACGCACGCCGTGCGCGCGGGGGCGTTGGCCTGATCATCTCGGAAGGGACTTATGAGATCGACGAGTTGGGTTGCAAAGCCTACCTTTCACAGCCAGGCATCGCGAATGCCAAACACGTTGAGGGTTGGAAGAAGGTCACCAAGGCTGTGCACGCATTTGGGACGCCGATCATCTGCCAGCTGATGCATGGTGGCCGCGTGTCTGACCCCAGATGCCTGTTTGAGGGGGAAATCGCGGTTTCGGCCTCAGATACGCAAAGCGAAGGCTGGGTATTATACACTGACAACGATGATGAAAAACACGATCGCGGCATAAAGGGCGACTGGCCGCAGGTCACCTTCCCGCCCGCACGCGCGCTGAGCGAAGCAGAGCTGGAGCAGGTCGCGGATGGTTTTGCGCAGGGTGCCGCACGTGCCATCGAGGCGGGTTTTGACGGGGTCGAGATCCACGGCGCGAACGGCTATCTGCTTTGGCAGTTCATCATGCCAAAGACAAACTTGCGCAGTGATGCCTATGGTGGGTCGCCGGAAAATAACGTGCGGTTTGCCAAGATGGTCTGCCAAAAGGTGCGCGACGCGATTGGTCCTGACAAACTGATTACATTGCGGCTAAGTCAGGATGGCGTCGATGATTTCATGGGGGCGTGGCCGGATGGTGTTGAATATGCACGTGCCATTGGCGCAGCCCTTGCGGATTGCGCCGCGGACGCGCTGCATTGGTCGAGCTTTGACTGGACCGACAACCGCGATCCGAGCTCGGACATGCCAATGGCCAAGGCGCTCAAGGAGGCATCTGGCAAAAGCATGCTGGTCAACGGCGGGATTGCTGACGGTCCGGGGGCAGAGGCGGTGTTTGATGCACAAGCAGGGGATGCGGCAGTCGTAGGGCGCCCGCTTTTTGCGCAACCGGATTGGCCGCATATTATCCGCTCTGGCATGGAATACCCTTGGACAGAATTCGACCGCAAATATGTCATCCAGCCGCCTGTCGATCTGGACCAATGTTATCCAATGGACCGCTA
>JAFMGZ010000107.1 GCA_017854855.1 Sulfitobacter sp.
GGTATATTTATCCAAAAACCCGTATATCTATTCCTTGAGGCAGCAGGTCAAATAAGACCTGAGCAGACATAACAAGGAGGATAGGTTTGCCTATTACATCCGAAAAACCTTCGCAAATGAAGGACGCTGGCAAAGATGCCAAGCACGATCAAGGACTTGTTGAAAAACAAGCGGTTAAACCCCATGTCCTCAAGCCAATATCAGGCATTGATGATTTGCCGGACGCACAGGCAGCTGTAAAGCCTACGGTTGTTGCCCCCCCCAAAGCTGTTGTGATGGGAGCAGTGATGCGCAAAAGGGAGCTGCTGGACACGGTCGTGACCCAGTCTGGTCTGAAAAAGAAAGACGTCAAACCCGTTGTCGACATGGTGCTTGAAGTTCTGGGGCAGGCATTGGCGGAAAACCGTGAAATGAACCTGCAGCCTTTCGGGCGGCTTATGGTACGCAAGGAACGCTCTTTGACCAATGGCCGTATGGTCATCGCGAAAATCCGACAGGCAGAACCCGACAACCGCTATGAATGAGTAGGGTGGCGCATCCGTGCCATCCAACGCGACCCTTGCGATACCTGATACATCCCTAACGCGTTGAAATTCCTGATTTCAGGCAGCTTCGGCTGAAAAAGGTTTTTGCGAAAGCGCGTTAACTTTGTACATCCCTCCTCTTGCACGGTGCTTCTCAAAGCGCTAATTGCCGAACCAGCGGGTGATTAGCTCAGTGGTAGAGCGCTTCGTTCACATCGAAGATGTCAGGAGTTCAAATCTCTTATCACCCACCATTTTCCACAAATCATATCGTGACCGGCGCTTGTCCGGCTCCCAGCCGTCGTTATTGTGGCAGAGGTCTCTTCTCGTTTGGATGAATTGGGGCTATGCCGCACCTGTTCATCACAAAGAAAGCCGACATGACGCATTATCCAAAAATATGGTTCCTGCGCCATGGGCAAACCGAATGGAACAAGGCCTACCGCTTGCAGGGGCAGCTTGATTCCGCGTTGACCCAGCAGGGGCTGGCGGATGCCCATAGGCAGGCCATGCTGATGCGGCCCATTCTGGATACAAAGCCCGCGCTTTTCGTGTCGCCCCTTGGCCGGGCCATCCAGACGGCTGACATCGCGCTGGCCGGTGCCCCCTACAAGACGGATCCGCGCCTGATGGAGATACACGCAGGCCAGTGGCAGGGCCGTTTGCGTCAGGACATTCTGGCGGACCATCCCGAATGGGGTGCTGCCGGTCCAACCGCGCTTGAGATTTATGAAGCAGCAGAAGGGGGTGAGGGGCTGACGGCCTTTCACCACCGGATCGTGGATTTTCTGCAAGAGCTGACCGGTCCTACAGTGATCGTCGCCCATGGGCTGCTGGGGCAAGTGCTGCGCGCTGAGGTCTGTGGTTTGCCGCTGCACGCCGCAGGCCATCTGTCCAACGCGCAGGGCTGTGTCTATGTGCTTGAGAACAATTCCGAAACCCTGTTGGAGATGGCGCAATGACGGCGCTGCCCCCTCTTTATATCCTGCGCCACGGCGAGACGGAGTGGAACCGGCAAGGGCGTCTTCAGGGGCGGTTTGATTCGGCTCTGACGCCAGAGGGGATTGCGCAGGCCCGCGCGCAGCAGTCTATTCTGCGCAGATGTGAACTGTCGCGTTTTGCCGCGATCACCAGTCCGCAGGGGCGGGCGCGTGAAACCGCACGCATCGCGCTGGAAGGGCTGATCGCACCGATCAACGAGGATTCGGCCCTGAGCGAGATCGGGCTGGGCGAATGGGCCGGCAAATACCGCGCAGAGCTGATCGCGCAAAGCGGCGCAAGAGACGGCTTTGACCTTTATGAAATGGCCCCCGATGGCGAGGGATTTGCATCCTTGCACCGCAGATGCGAGGCGTTTCTGCGTGGTTTGCGCGGACCTTCGGTGCTGGTGACCCATGGCATCACCTCGCGGATGCTGCGGTTGATCCTGATGGACCGGCCATTGAAGGCGCTGCGCGATATGCGGGGCGGACAGGGGGTGGTTTTCCACATTGAGGATGGGAAACAAAAAAGGCTCACATTAAGGGGTTGAAGCCCGGCCCAACCTTGCGCTAAGAGGCTGGAACGGCGGGTCGTTAGCTCAGTTGGTAGAGCGCTTCGTTTACACCGAAGATGTCGGGAGTTCGAGTCTCTCACGACCCACCATATCGTTCCCCAATCACTTGCTGCGCTTCCTTTCTGACGCTGGTCTGCGCATATTCGCATATTTACTGCGCGTTGCGTTGTGCAACGCGAGGCCTATCCTGAAGCCTGTGTGATCAGGAGATTTGGATATGAGCTGGAACCCCGCGCTTGACCCCGAAATCCCCATCGGGGATGCCGTTGATGCCATCGAAACCGTCATCGTGCCGCGCGCCCGTGATCTGGGGGGATTCGAAGTGCGCCGCGCCCTGCCAGCCCCAAGGCGGCAGATGGTTGGGCCGTTCATTTTCTTTGACCAGATGGGTCCGGTGGAGTTTCTGGCAGGCAAGGGGCTGGATGTGCGCCCGCATCCGCATATTGGCCTGGCAACAGTGACCTATCTCTACAAAGGCAAGATCCACCACCGTGACAGTCTGGGCACCGACCAGTGGATAGAGCAGGGCGCGGTCAACTGGATGGTCGCGGGAAACGGAATCACCCATTCCGAACGGATTGACGGCGAAACCGCACGATCGCCCCAAAGCATGTTTGGCGTGCAGACCTGGGTGGCGCTGCCGAAAGATCACGAAGACGCGGATGCGGTTTTTGAACATGCGCCGCGTGACGCGCTGCCGTTGCTTGAAGGCGAGGGCAAACAGCTGCGCCTGATCCTTGGCAGCGCCTACGGCGAGACAGCCCCGGTCAAAGTCTATTCCGAGACCTTCTATGCCGATGCGCTGCTGGAGGCCGGTGCCAGTATCCCCATGCCCGAGGATCATGAGGATCGTGGCCTGTATGTGATGACAGGCGAGGTGACCGTGTCCGGACAGACTTTCGGGGCGGGCCAGATGCTGGTCTTTCGCCCCGGTGACCGCATTTCCGCCCGTGCCGGACAGGCGGGCGCGCGGATCATGTTGCTGGGCGGTGCAACCATGGATGGGCCGCGCCATATCTGGTGGAATTTCGTGGCCTCCAGCAAGGACCGCATTGAGGCGGCAAAAGAAGCCTGGCGGGCCGGGGATTGGGCCCATGGCCGCTTTCGATTACCACCCGGAGATGATCAGGAATTCATTCCCGCGCCGCCCCGCTAGGACCAAATCAGGGGCGGTCGGAACGGCCACCGGGACAAGAAATTTCGCCTATGTGAATTTTTTCATCATTTCACCAGATTTGCGTCTTGACGGCTGCGGCACCCGCCCATATTACGGCCCAACGCTTCGACGGCAACGAAGAAGCTTGCAGCGGGCGGTTGTAGCTCAGTTGGTTAGAGTACCGGCCTGTCACGCCGGGGGTCGCGGGTTCGAGCCCCGTCAACC
>JAFMGZ010000070.1 GCA_017854855.1 Sulfitobacter sp.
TGCATCGCTACCGTTCCGACACAGTATCGGTCGTGCTGAATGATTACCTGCGCGAATTCATCAGCAAGCTGGAAGGTGAACGCGGGCGGTTGGAAAAGCTGTCCGATGATCCAAGCGCCAGCCAGGCCCAGCGGACCAAGGCGCTGAAGGATATGGCCGCTGTGGGCAAACAGATCGAAGAACTGAACGCTTGGGAACGCGATGTGGTCTTTCCAATGGCCCAGCAGAAGATCGAGATCGATTTGGATGATGGCGTGAAAACTAACTACCCCAAGTTTGGCGGCGCGGTGAAAAAGATCGCTGGTCTGGAAGCCAAGGATGACTGATCGCATTTCCGCCAGCCTCAAGCGGCAGTTCGACGATCACCGCATCGTCTTTTGGTATGACGCGGACCGCGATATGCGCGAGACGTTTGAGGCCGTGGATCTG
Organism: Sulfitobacter sp.; assembly: GCA_017854855.1. Taxonomy (GTDB): domain Bacteria; phylum Pseudomonadota; class Alphaproteobacteria; order Rhodobacterales; family Rhodobacteraceae; genus Sulfitobacter. Next base: position 430 of record JAFMGZ010000070.1, read on the forward strand.
CCCGATGTGACAAAGGTCGAAATCGCGAACAACGAGTTCGGCTTGAAATACCGCATGCTGCGGCTGGAACCTGACACGCGGTTTCTGGTCTTTCACGATGGCCCGGCACCTAAAGATGCCGAGAACTGGCTGTTGGACCTGCAGCTTGCCACGGCGGTGTTCAAAGCTGATCAGGCAGCGATTTGGCTGGCGGAACTGGGCCTGCCCACGCAGCTGGAAGCAGTGGTGCGCGATCACATGGAGTTCTACCGCTCCCAAGGGCGCATCGATGCCCTGAAGCGATTGGCAAACCCGACCGATACCCAAACCCAGGTGCGCCAGAAAATGCTGGCGGTCTGCGCAGGCGTGACCGGGCGTCTCGACACAGTTATTGAAGCAATGCTGGGTGATCTGGCCGAAGACCGCGATGACATCCTACGCCTGATGTCCCGGGCAAACCTGACGGCGTTTTTCTGGAGGCAAGTCGGGCAGGATTACGGGTATCAGTCTGACACGCCTGATTTTGAAGACTTTGCGATCACCCTGTTTCAATCGGCCTACGCGCATGCCTTGGGTGAGACAGGCAAGCTCAATGACGAGGCCAGCCTCGTCTTCAGCCGCTGGAAGAACGCCCGCACAAGTGGCGAGGCTTTTGCAACCCTGTCGGCCAAGTATCAGGACCTACTCAATATCGCGGGTGACCTGACCGGGCGGGATGTGCGCGCTGTCATGGGGATGGATACGTTTCAAGAGATCGACCGTCACATTATTCGCGGCTTGGTGCATGACATGTCGACCCAGACGGTCAGCGCCCCTGATGTGTTGAAGTGGGTCCGGCAAAGACGCCAAAGCCATTGGTTTGCGGATTACGCCGACATCTATCAGGCCATCGCCTTTGCGACAGAATTCCAGCAGGCGCTTTCCGAGGCCAATCTGGGGATGTCGAACCTGGCCGAGGGCGTGAAACGATATACGGCCAGCTGGTATCGCCTTGATCAGCTGTATCGGAAGTTCATCTTCCACTTCCAGAAAGCCGGACAATCGTCGCTTCTGGGCGAGCTGTTTGAGGCTGTTGAAAACCGCTACACAAACTCCTTCGTGCGGCCGATGAATGACGCCTGGCAAGATCACCTCGCAAAGGCGACCACCTGGTCTGTGCCGGGATATGCCAAGCAAGGGGATTTTTATAAGGATCAGGCTGCAATGTTCCGGCGGCAAGATCAGAAGGTCGTCGTGATCATTTCTGATGCGCTGCGCTATGAAGTTGCCGAGGAATGCCTGCGGCGCATCCGGGGCCTGAACCGCTTCGATGCGGATCTCACGCCGATGATTTCGTCATTGCCCAGCTATACACAGCTCGGCATGGCCGCGCTCTTGCCCCACAGGGCGCTTGAGTTGGCTGCTGATGGGGATGGCACGGTATTGGCTGATGGTGCCAACACAGTCGGCCTGCAGGCCCGTGAGAAGAGGCTGGAAGCCGGACGGGATGGTGACCGCGCCAGGACGCTCTCGGCAGAGGATGTCATGGGCATGCGGACAGACGAGGGCAAAGACCTCTTCCGCGATCACGACATCGTCTATGTCTATCACAACCGGATCGACGCCATTGGCGACAAGCGGGCCACGGAAGATCAGACTTTCGATGCGGTCGAAGATGCGCTTGAGGATCTGCTGAAGCTGGTGCGCAAACTCACCTCGGCGAATTTCTCGAACGTGTTGATTACGGCCGACCACGGATTTCTCTATCAGCATCAACCCTTGGATGATGCGACCTTTGCTCTGGCGGATCCGGACGGGGATGAGATCATGATGCGCAACCGGCGTTTCGTCATTGGCCGGGGCCTGCGCGAGACCGCTGGTATGAAGAAGTTCGCGTCCGCAGATCTTGGTCTCTCTGGTGATCTGGATGTGCTGATCCCCAATTCCTTAAACCGTCTGCGCGTCAAAGGGGCTGGCAGCCGCTTCGTGCATGGCGGTGCCACCCTGCAGGAAATCGTGGTGCCGGTGATCAAGGTTGGAAAGAAGCGCGTGGCGGATGTGAACCAGGTCGAGGTCCAGATCATTGTCACGGGGCGCACGTTGATCAGTTCCGGGCAGATGGCGATCACCTTTTATCAGGCGCAGGCAGTTTCTGAGAAAATCCAGGCGCGGGATCTGCTGGCGGGTATTTATGCAGCCGACGGCACGCTGATCTCGGATGAACATACCCTGACCTTTGATTACACCTCACCCAACGCCCGTGAGCGGGAAATGCCCTGCAAGTTCCTGCTGACCCGCGCTGCAGATGACTACAACAATCAGGATGTGTTTCTGAAGCTGCGCGAGCGGATCGGCAAAACCAGCCATTATCAGGATTATGCCAGCCAACGCCTGCAACTGCGGCGCGGCATTTCCACAGATTTCGACTTTTAAGGATCCAGCCCATGAGCGACCTCAACGCCAAGATCAATGAACATTTCGCGGGCTTTGTGGTGCGCAAGGACCTGGTGAAGGCGGTGAAAGGCAATGCCATCGTCCCCACATATGTTCTGGAATATCTGCTGGGCCAATACTGCGCGACAGATGACGAAGCATCGATCCAAACCGGCATCGAGACGGTCAAGGACATCCTGCGCAAACATTACGTGCATCGCAGCGAAGCGGGGCTGATCCAGTCGACGATCAAGGAGAAGGGCCGATACAAGGTCATCGACATGGTCAGTGTCGCGCTGAATGAAAAGACCGACAGTTACGAGGCGACGTTTGAGAACCTTGGGATCAAAAAGGTTGCGGTGGACAGCGGCACTGTAAAACAGCACCCGAAACTTTTGGTCACCGGTGTCTGGTCGATCGCCGATGTCCAATACGAATTCTCTGAGGACGCCCGGATCTCGCCATGGATTCTGGAAGCCATCAAGCCAATCCAGATCGCCAAGGTTGATTTTGAGGGGTTCAAAAAAGCACGGGCTGCCTTCACCACTGATGAGTGGATCGACATCCTGATGCAGAGCATCGGGTTCGATCCGGAAGCTTTCGGTCGGCGCAGCAAGCTGCTGCAGCTGATGCGCCTGATCCCGTTTGTGGAACGCAATTACAACATGATCGAACTGGGCCCCAAGGGCACCGGTAAGTCACACATCTATTCCGAGTTCTCGCCGCACGGCCAGCTGATCTCCGGGGGCGAAGTCTCGATCCCCAAGCTCTTTGTGAACAATTCCAATGGCCGGATTGGGCTGGTCGGGTTCTGGGATGTGGTCGCCTTCGACGAATTCGCCGGTCGGGAAAAGAAGGCCAACAGGGCCTTGGTCGACATCATGAAAAACTACATGGCCAACAAATCATTCTCGCGTGGTGTAACCTCCATTGGAGCTGAGGCCAGCTTTGCCTTTGTAGGTAACACGGACCACAACGTGCCGTTCATGCTCAAAAACAGCGATCTATTTGAAGCGCTTCCGGCGCAATTCCACGATTCAGCATTTATCGACCGTCTGCATGCCTATCTGCCGGGATGGGAAATCGATGTAATCCGCACTGAAATGTTCTCTTCCGGCTACGGGTTCATCGTGGATTATCTAGCCGAAATTCTGCGCAAGTTGCGCTCGGATGACTTTTCCAATCGGGCAGATGCATTCTTCAAGGTTGGGGCGCAAATCTCGACGCGGGACCGCGATGCGATCTTCAAGACGCTGTCTGGTTACCTCAAGCTGCTCTTTCCCGATGGGGGCGAAACGGAAGAAGATGTCGAGGATCTGCTGCGGATCGCTATGGAGAGCCGCAAACGCGTGAAGGACCAGCTGGCCCGCATCGATAGTACCTATCCGGATGTGGATTTTCATTACACAGGATCCGATGGGCAGAAACGCTCAATCACCACGGTCGAGGAAGAAGAGTTTCCGCAGTTCTATCACCTCAAGCCTGCCCTTGATCCAAAAGGGCAAGGGCAAGAGGTCCTGGACGCAGACGCTGAGCGCCAAGAGAGCGGTGACGCCAGAGTTGTTGCACAGGTCGCCAGCGCACAGACCTCCCAAAGCCCGCAGGCAGGCTCTGTGGCGCCAGCCTTGGAAGAGGGCCACAAAGTCTTCACGGAAAATCGCAAAGGGGTCAGCTACGACACCCTCTTCGGGCCATACATCGATGGAGCCAAGCGGATCATCGTGACTGATCCCTACATCCGCTACTTCTACCAGACCCGCAACATGATGGAGTTTGTGGAAATGGTCATCCGCCGCAAGGCACCGGAAGACCAGGTTGCTGTCCATCTCGTGACCGGCCCAGACGATGGAAATGTCATGCAGCAGCGCGAGTTGCTGGAATCGATCAGCACCGCGTGTCTCGGCTCAGGGGTTGATTTTACTTGGGGCTTTGATGCGTCAGGTGCTGGCCATGCCCGGGATATCGTCACCGATACCGGCTGGAAGATCGTCCTCGATCGTGGCCTCGACATCTTCCAGGCACCAGTAAAAACGGCTGGTTTTTCTCTGAGCGACCGGTTGCAGGAGCACAGGATGCTGAAAGGGTTTTATGTGACCTACGTTAGGCTAACAGGCGACGAAAGCCATGCATCGTGAAACCACGCTCGATAAACATCTTTCTCTTGGATGGCGACCCGAATGGCATCCGGGTGGCACAGATCATGATGTCCACGATCCAAGCTATTGCATTTCGGCGGAGCAAGCTTGGTCAGGTTCGTAAGACCTTTCCTGAAATTGAACGACCTGGTGTCTATATCTTGATTGGCGATGACGAAGCCGAGCCCGATCGGCAAACGGGTTATATAGGGGAGTCAGAGAGTATCGGTGAGCGCCTTGCGACGCATAACTCCAACCGATCCGGACGGGATAGTAAAGATTTTTGGACAGATACGGTCGTGCTGATCAGCAAAGACGACAACTTGACGAAAAGCCATGCGAGATACATCGAAGCTTGCCTGATCCGCGGTACAGGTAACAACCCACGCTGGGCTCTTCCCAACGCCAAGCGGCCGTCTGGTGATGCTGGCAAGCTCCCACTGTCTGATCGGGCGGCCATGGATGAATTTGTTGACCAGACTAAAACGCTGGTTGGCGCACTTGGCTGGGACCTATTCCGCGAAATGCGCGGAAGACCTGATGAGGCGGTCCAAACTGAACAAACGCGGCCATCGGGCGACCCGCTAGCGGATCCTAAATTCTTTTTTCGTGGTCAAGGCTTCTCAGCAGAGATGAAACTCAGCGTGTCGGGCGAATTTGTGGTGCAGGCCGGCTCAAGGGCGCGCGTAAAGACGACTTCAACAATTCCGCGCGGAACAGTGGCATTGCGCAAAACACTTCTCGATTCAGGTATTGTCCGAAAGGATGGAGATTGCCTCGTTTTCACCAGTAATTATAGCTTTTCATCTGCGTCGGCAGCGGCTGCTGCGGTCATTGGCGCCAGTGCAAACGGACGAATATTATGGAAGCTTCCTGACGGCAGTACTTACGCTGATTGGGAGGCCAGCCAAGACACCAGCGGCGCTGATGACATGCTTAAATCCAACGATTTGGTGGCCGATTAGAAGGAGACCAGCGGCTTGATTAATTGCGGTGCGTCACTTGTAGGACTTTGTTTTCTAAGCGTCTGATGCTCTCAACCTGGTAATTTGATCAGCTGATGGTGGTGGCCCGTGCAGCGAATGCGCTAAGAATTGTCATGAGTGGTGGTGGTCCGCGCGGCTAATTATTTTGTCTTGGGCCGAAGCTAACGAATTTGATGATCGTCTGAGGTCGGAACCATGGATTAAAGGAGCGATAATTTTGAAACGCAACGACGATATTGAAGTTCTATCTGGTCAGCTTGTCGCGCAGAACATGGTGCTGCAAATACTCTTAGGTCAGAGCGTTCTGATGACGGCTGATGCTGGGGCAGAGCTGCGTGGCTCCGTTGAAGCAGGTTTTGCGGCTATCAAGGGCAACCCCAACATGACTGACCGTGAAAAGTTCGGTTGTGAAAAGACACTTGAAGACGCGATTGATACGATCGACAGGATCCGCGCGCTGGCAGGCCTAGATACGCGCTGATGTTTGGTCTGGGCAAAAAAGACGAAGACGGCAAACAGGTCCGCATTGAGCACCGGGGCAAATACACGCGTGCCTCACGCACTGGCGGTGTTGCGGTTCGCGGGGAGAAGAAGGTCGGTCCGGTCAATCTGACTGCCAATTCGTCAAAGGGCCTGCGTGCGTCCACCCGCATCGCCAACGGCACACGCGTTGCGTTACAAAATGGCCGGTTTCAACTGATTGGCCGCTGGCGTGCGGGGGCACTTGGTTTCAACCTGTCTAAAACCGGCGTCAGCGCGTCGGTGAAGAACAAGGCTGGCACCTTCAATTTCTTGAAGCCGCAGTACTCTTCTTTCAAGTTTGCAGGGGTACAGCTTCGAGGCAAAAAGGCGGCTCAACTCCAGATTATGTACATGCTTTTCATGACGGTGGTTTTTGCCGCCGCCTTTGGCGCCAAGCTGTTGGTTTTTCTGGCTTGGCTCTTAGCGCTGCCCATCTTGTTCATATGGGACATGGCCGTCGGGTTTGTCCGGGGCGCGCGCAATAGCTGAGCTTACCATTTAGCACTGCAAACCTATTGAGTGTCCAGCGATCAGGACACCGTGTCACCCGTGTACTGGGGCACGGTTATGAGACAGCGCTTTGCGCTGGTTATGCGGCCATTTTAATCACCGTGGCAGCTTCGGCTTCAAGGGCTTTTTGCTCGGCCCTGATCTGATTGGGCGTTTTGTACCCATGTCGCTGGCGCAGCCACGACGCGTTGTACTCCGCCGCAAAGGCGGCGAGCGCTGCGCGAAGCTCATCGACGGTTTCGAAGTGGCGCACCCAGAGAAGCTGCTCTTTGAGGGTCCGTATCGCCCTCTCGGCCACGCCATTTCCTTCCGGCTGCCTGACGAATGCCGGAGACGGCGTCATGCCAAAGCATTTGACCTCGTTCTGGAAATCTTCGGACATGTAGTTTGAACCGTGATCGTGGCGCAGGGTCAGCCCTTTGGCGACATTGGGCCCGACACCTCCGAAGTGGAGGGTTACGCCCTGTCGAACGGGTTCCAATGCCTCCCACCGACTTGCGCTCGACGACGCGTGGGTGCCGATGAACTCGCCAGAACAATGATCGACGGCGACAAAGACGTAGGCCCGCCCTTCCCGTGTGGTGATCGTCTGGGTCATGTCGGTTCCCCAGACCTCGTCGACCTTCTCGGTGACGATGGTGCCGTCATGGGGATGGGCATCGCGTTGAACAGGGCGCTGCGGTGCAAGCAGGTTGTTCTCCTTCATGACCCGTCGAACCCGGCGCGCGGCTGTGCGCACACTCATATCTCGCAGTCGCGCCCAGACCTTGCGATAGCCCTCGCCGGAGAAGGGCGAGGCGGCGATCACAACCTCAATATGGCTCAGCAGCTCGGCATCACTACAGGCACCCTGCGGGCCCCGTCGCTTTGGCTGTCGCCCTGTATTGGCAGCTTCTTCACAATTGGCCACGGCACGATGCCGGTAGACCGTCGCGCGAGGAACGCCCCAGACCCCGCAAACGCGGGACAGACCAAAACGGCGACGGGTGGAGATCGAATACGCCTGGCTCATCTCTTCGATCTCCGCCGGGCAAAAGGGCGCCCGCCCTCCAGTTTATCGATCTTCGCATAAAGCAGCTCGTTATCCATGGTGATTTCGCCAACCTTGGCCTTGAGCCGCGCGATCTCCTCGTCGCGGGCATCGCGCTCACGCTCCTTCAGCGCGCTTTCGGCAGCCCCAAGCACCTTGTCGCGCCACTCCGTCAGGCGATGCACCGGGACATTCTCGGCCCGAGACACCGCCTCAAGGCTCTCCCCTCGAAGCAGGCGTTGCACAATTGCGAGCTTACGCTGCGCTGAAAAGCGCTTCGCTCCACCGGGCGCGGCCCCACCGCCGCCAGCGTGAGGGGCGCGCGTCGCCGGGGCCGCGCCCTCGGTTGCGCCTGTTGTATCCGTGTTCCTGTCAGTCATCTGTCTACTCCCGTTCTATCCGGAAATAGCGCTCAGATCTGTCTCAGAAAACCGTGCCCCAACCCACACCGGGTCACCCGTCCTTGATTGGCACCCAAACAGAGAATACACCACTTTCGTCTGTGATCCTGCGCTCGATCCGCGCCGCTCGCTGTGCGTCATCAATCGCATCCAAGACCTTCGCCTGCTCGCCGTTGAACGCCACGGCCTCCGCCGCGCAGTCGGTCCGATGGTTCAACCCCGTGGTACTGTCATGCCAGACAAATGCCTCAAAACCCGCAAGATCATCGCGCGCTGGATCCACCACCTCCCAGGTCTCGGCACCGCTCTCGCCAAACCGCACCCCGTTGATAACGCGCGCCGCGGCATGATCGCGGCGCAATTCAGCATAGCGGCTTCGGTCATGGGCCCGCGCTGCTTCCAGCGTTTCATGCAAATGCCCGTCTGCCGTGCGGAACACGTCGTCTTCGATATGATCCCCAAAATACATGATGGCCTCAGGGCGGCTGCGCAGATCATAGCACCACTGCAGCCAGCCCTGGGCTGTGTCATGGCCGGGTTCACCGCTTTGGGCGGCGTCGACCTCCAGCTGGTCCATCATGCCAAGCATCAGCTGATAGCCTTGCGCGTAATCAAACTCGGTCACGCCGGCCTGCACAAACACGCGTTCCAGCACGGCGTAGGCGCCGTCACAGACGCCCATGTCTTTGAAGAACTGCAGGGAAGTTTTCATCCGATTGCTCCGTATGCCCGATCTGACCCGCCAAGCCAGGTGACCGCATGCCCGTTTGTCTTGATTGCTTTGCCACCAGCAGCTCCGGGATTGCCGCCTTTCTGGACGGTAAAATCAATTGTTTGCGTTCCAGAGCCACCTGCGGCACCCCATCCACCGCCGCCACCAGACGTCGGGGTCACAGGTGCTGTTGTGCCATCACTGGCATTCACGGAGACATAAACTGCAAACGCATCTCCGTTACCGGGTTGTCCGGGCCCGCCACCCGGCGCTGCGAAGTATGTATCAAATGTGGACCCATAGGGTGGGGCCGGTCGATAATCCGGCTGACCTGGCGACACGTTGGCCGTGACGTCTATCCGGTTCGCGTTAAGGATCAGTTCCCCGACGCCGCCACCCGTCCCTGGCAGAATACGCCCGCCACCCTGACCGGATATGCCGCCAATTTTGAGCGGACCACCGCCACTGCCACCTCCCATGTCTTATCCTCCTATATACCGCCGCCTGCTGTCGCGCCGGCACCGCTCGCGCCACCGGCTCCCCCATGGATGGGGATTGTGACTCCGGCCCAATTGTTCGAATTTGTGGCAACGCTACCAGGCTGGCCGATGCCGCCACCCTGTCCAAACGCTCCCAGTACGAGGCTTGAGGTATTGCCATAAGGCATGGCCCCGCCACGCCCGCCGCCAGCACCACCACCGCCGGGGCTGTGCGATGGGCTATTCAGGATCGCAAGAGGCAGCCCGGTCGCCCCTGCACCGCCACCACCGCCGCCGCCAATATATCCGGTGGCATTATCAATGATGATCGGGCCGGTCAGACCAATTGCAGGACCGCCTGATGTCGGTGCGACATAGCTGGTGCGGTCGGTGAGCTGATACCCTCCATCTCCGCCTTTCCCCATGATGAAGCCACGATTGACCAGCGTCAGCCCACCAGAGAAGGCCCCGCCCATGTCGAGGGCCGGGATCGTGGTGTTATCAGACCAGATGTAGATGCCTGCGGCCACCGTCACCTCGACCTTGCTTGTGCCATCCCAGCCCTGCGCTTGCAGGTAGGTGTGCAGGTTCAACTCTTGCTGATGGGTGCTGATCGTATGGGTGAACTGGGCAGATTTGCCGCGCAAGTTGCCGAGCCCGATGGTACCATTGGCCACGCCCGCCAGCCCGCGCACGCCTGCGTCCCCAAGCGAGATCGTGGCGCCAGTGGCACGGCCAAGCTCGGTGTTTATCTGGCTGAGCGAGAGCGGTCCTGTCGATGGAAGCGCCATGGTTTAGGGGCTCCCAAAAGCGGTGACATCGCCCAACACTGTTAAATTGCCAGAGCCGTCGAGCGTCATCACGTCCACGCCATTGTAGCGGAAGGTCAGGCTTGATCCCGCGGCATGGGCGGTAAACGCACCCCAACGTGCGCCGACCTCGACGATCTCCTCGCTGCCGTCCGCGCGTTTCAGGAACAGCTTGCCGTCCCGGGTATTGACTGCCAACTCGCCCAGATCCAGCTGGGCCGTGGTTGGCACCTTTGTGGCAATGGCGGATCGTTTCATACGGATTGTGCTGGCCATGTGGCCTCCTGGGGTTCAGCCTCATGTGAGGGACGGATGACTTGGAACGCAAAGCAGGCGCTTAGAACGTGCCGCCATCAAGCGAGATGCCGGTAATGCTCCCGCCTGTGATCGCCACTGCATTGGCCGCTTGCGTCGCAAGCGAGCCGAGCCCCAGATTGGACCGCGCCGTGCCTTTATTGGGCAGGTCTGCGAGGTTGGAACTTGCGGCCAGTTTGCCGGCCAGCCCATTAGTCACCGTAGTGGCAAAGTTGGGATCATCGCCCAAGGCAGCGGCCAATTCGTTCAACGTGTTCAACGCGCCGGGGGCTGCATCAATCAGTGCGGCGATGGCGGCCTGAACAAAGGCGGTGCTCGCGATCTGGGTTGTATTGGTGCCGCTGGATGCCGTGGGTGCGCTTGGCGTGCCGGTAAAGGCAGGCGAAGCTAGCCCTGCTTTGCCATCAATCGCAGCCTGTAAGCCGCTGACTTGCGCGATCGCATGGCTATGCGCTGCTGGTGCATAGGTTGACGGTTTGCCGGTGACACCTGCCCAAGGCACACTGTCTGCCAACTCAGCCGCGTCGACCTTGCCGTCATTGTCGGCGTCATAAGCGGATTTGAGCATATCGCCGGCGCCAAAGCCTGCCAGTGCTGTCTGTACGAAGGCCGTCGTGGCAAGCTGGGTTGTGTTGGTCCCACCCGTGGCCGTGGGCGCTGTGGGTGTGCCAGTCAGTGCCGGTGAGGTAAGGGGCGCTTTTGCGCTCAACGCCGACTGCAACCCCGTGACATCGGCGATGCCATGGCCGTGCCCATCAGCAGCTTTCCCATCAAGCGCCGCCTGCAGCCCGCTCACCTCCGAGATGGCATGACCGTGGGTGGCTGCCGCTTTGCCCGCAAGCCCCGCATCGAACTGCGACTTGCGCACGAGATCGGTGCTGCTGCTGGCGTCCTGGCTCGACTTGGGCACAATCGAGAATGTCTTTGCGCCACCAATGGTCTGGCTGCCCACCCGCGCGACAAACCCGCCCGCACCTGCCAGCGGCACGATGGCTGTGGCATTGCCTGCGCCATCATCGCCTTTGCCGATATAAAGCGTGTCGTCGACCTCGTTGTGGGCCACTTCGCCGGATTTGAGCGCGGCGGGCGCGCCGGCATTGCCGGCCTGGCGGCGTTTGAACTGGATCGTATTGGCCATCAGAAGAAGCCTCCGTTGATAGGTGTGTTGGTGGGCAGGATGGTGATGCCGGGATCGCCCTGATCGCCTTTGTCACCGGGTCGACCGACCTTGCCCTCCGGGCCTGGCTGGCCGCCAAGGCGGATGCGCAATGGCCCGGTGACCACCCTGACCTTGATGGGGGCGGTGATGGTAATCGGTCCTGTTTGCGAGATCGCGGAACTCATGAGGCAAGTCCGCGCGTCACCGGCAGGATGACCGGCAGCTCCAGGAGAAAGCCCAGATGCAGATCGGGCGCGAGATCGGTACGCACCAGGTCCAGAACGACACGTCCGGGCGGGAGACCTGCTGTCTGGTCCGCACGCAATGCCAGTTCCAGCACTGTGTCGCTGATCCGACTGATACCGTGATCGGCACTGGTGAGCGTGGCCAAAACCTCTGCCGCATTTGGCCGTTCGCGGATCTGCCCTGCATAGCTTGCACCTTCGGCAAAGACCGGCGCCTCGGCCTCAATCTGCAGCCGCCAAGCGTAGCCAATGAGCACGGCCGGGCCCTCCGTCACAGTAGTGGTCGTCATGGCCGCCACCCACACAGCCGCGCGCCAACCTCGTTATGTGCCACGATCTGGGCCAGCGTCACGTCACTCAAAACGTCCTGACGCGATGGTCGAATAGGCTCTGCCCAGTCGCAGTCATCGCGCAAGCTAGGTGGATCAATCGCGCATCCAGTGGTCAGCGCGGCGCTCAAGATCAGCGCGGTCAGCGTTTTGCACGTCATGGCGGATGTCCTTTGAGGTTTGCATGGATCTGACGCGCGCATCGGCACGGCGCACGGCAAAATTCGCCGCGGCTGCTTGGCGCCCCTGGCGAAAGGCAACCCACAGGGCGGCGAGGAGCGCCAAAGCCAGCGCGCCGTAAAGAACAGCCCGCCTGCCCAAGCCACTCAGAAGTGAACGGACAACGCCGATCATAGCGTGCGTCCTGTCCGGTGATCTTCAATGCGGGCGGCCCGTGCCCGCAGCGCAAAGAGGATGACACCAACAAACATCGCCATCCCGATCCATGGCAAGGCCATGGCCAGCCACGCCTCAAGACCTGCGAGTGCGAAGATCCGGGAGGCTGTATCCCGGGCCTGTTCGGCCTCACGCAATGCTGGTGCGATCTGAGAGGTAATTGAGCCTGCGGCCCCCAGAACCCCGAGGCCGATTTGCGCATTCGCCGCCGTTACGATGCGGCTGTCCTCTGGTGCCCCAATAGCACGTTCTGGCGCAACCGTACGCTGCGACGCCACGGCCAGAGCCTCTTCCAGTGCCACATCAATGATCGGAACCAACGGCAGAGCATGATCATCGCGGAACGCGAGGATCGCCGCGCGCGTTCGTGGACCGATGATCCCGTCGATGGTTCCGACCTCGTGATAGCCAAGATCCTTTAACCGGCGCTGCACGGCCTTGGCGGAGAGTGTCGATGATGGCGCAACATTGCCCGCCCGCCGGATACCCAAGAGCTTCGAGACCGGGTACCGTTTCACATTCACCGCATCAGACTGATTGCCGCCAAGCCCCCAAAGCCAGGTGCCCTCAATCCGGTCAATGAAGAACACATGCCCCTGCCAGCTAGATGAGCCTCGGGGTATGACCCCGATATCGCCAGGCTGCGCGTCCGCGATCTCAATTGGCACGCCCCAATCGAGATAAGACCGCGCTGTCAGCTTGCGCGTTGAGCGAATGCCAGCTTTCTCCAGGCAATGACCGACGAAGGCGGCGCACCAAGCCACAGAGTCGTGCTCCACCCAATCGTGGCCGACCGAGGCGTACATCTCCATCACGGTGGGGTTATTTGCGGGGCCTGGGCCTTCGGTGGTGCCGATATACCCGCGGGCAATCTCAAAAGGTGTCATGATGCTCTCCCATGCAAAAAAGCCGCCCCGGAGGGCGGCTGTGTTGGTCGAAAAATAAAGGCTGAGCCTCAAAGGGCTGGCCGGTTAGGCGGTGCCTGCTTTAGGCTGCCGCATGCAAATCCGCTTTTGCTTGCACAATCCAGTCATCCGCTGCGGCAGATAAGGACGGGCCTAAACCAACGACGCCGAAGAGTTGAACTTCATAGATCCCGACGCCGGTCTGTTCTGCGGGCCAAAATCCATCTTGTGACAAAACGGCAGCGCGCAGAACGTCGACCGGGTCAGCCGCCGCGGATACCTTGCTAAGAACCTGAGCAATATCAGTCATGAGAAAGTACCTCCCTTCATCCATTCAGCAATATCCAGATGGCGTCACCCAGCTGAACATCAAGAGATGACCGCGCTGATGGGCGGCTTATTTCTTGCGGCAGAGCCAGGCCGTCATCAGGGCCTCCGCCCCGCGCGGCCCCAGATACGCCAACGTAGCCACAAGCCCGGTGCGCACGGGCTGACCAAGATCAAAGTGGCTTGCAACAGCCTCGCCAATGATGGCCATGCCGATGGCCACGGGGATTTCCCACAAGAGCTCCTTGCCAAAAAACCGCCGCCGGCCAAGTTTCACCTCACCTGAGTGATACATCAGCCGTCCGGTAAAGGCGCCGATCAGCGTGGTCACTGCCCCGCCAAACAGGCTGTTCAACGTTTCTAAAAAGCCCGGCTCGGTCATGGGCG
>JAFMGZ010000019.1 GCA_017854855.1 Sulfitobacter sp.
CGCGGGTGGACAGGAAATCCTTGTCATTGCCGGTATGGCGCAGCAGGAACATGCCCACGTCATCCACAAGGTCCGGGTTGGAGCAGATGTTGAAATAGAAATAGCTTCCCATGCCACAGCCGGCATAAACGCCTATCGGGCCGGAAATTGTTTCGGGCGGATGGCCCGCCTGCTCCATCGCCTCCCAGGCCACCTCAAGGAACTTGCGGTGTTGGGGGTCAAGGATCGCCGCATCCTTGGGCGAAAATCCAAAGAAATCAGCGTCAAAGCTGTCAAAATCTGCCATCGGGGCGGCAAAGGGGACGTAATTGTGTTTTGCGATGTTTTGCGCCGTTTCGCCCGCATCCAGCAATTCTTGTTCCGACAGGCGACGAATGGCGTTCACACCATCGCGCAAATTGGCCCAATAGGCCTCGACGCTGGCGGCGCCGGGGACATTGACCGACAGGCCAACGATCGCAATGTCTTCGTCCGCAATAGGACGATGTGCGTGGGTATTCATGGTCGTCAAATCATCTCACATTCTGATGGCGGTCAGCTGCAAGCTCCAATGAATGATAATACTCGTACCGCGACGACTACAGGGGAATCTGGGCATTTTTATGCCAGCAAGCATGTGCAAACACAAAAACATCCAAATTTATGATATTTTCGCCCTTTGATTGCGCGAGCCTATCACGACAGCTGTGCCAGCCCCAAACGCTATAGTGACGCAGGCGGTATGCGACCAACTGCAACCGCACTCCAGCCGCCCCAAATCCGGATCACATGACCGTTCGTTTTCCATCGGCCTTGGGGTTTTGCGCCATCACGCCAGCATCAGAAAGACCAAATTTCAGCGCTTTGTGCGGGCGCGGCATCCGCCTTTCCGCATAGCCCAGAATAGCCCCCGCCGTCAGCCAGATGAACGGCGTCAGGGTTGCATTCAACAGCATGTCCATCATCGTAATCCCAAGGATCAGACACAAAGGGGCCACAAAGGGCGACAAGACAACATTTCGGTCCCGTCGAATGTAGATCCACATCAAGAAGAGCGGCAAGGCCAACAGCCCGAATTCAAAGATATAACCAAACCAGCCAAGGGTCCCAAAAATGATGATCCAGCGTCCGTCAGGGATCGTCAGGATGGCACCGGTTTCAGGATGGCGCATCAGGCTGCGGCCCCAGCCCCCCCAGCCAAACAGCGGCTTTTCGGCAGCGCGGGCCAAAAGCTGCTCTTCGTTGTTGAACCGATAGCCAAGCGATTGCGCACGTTCGGCGCTGATCGCTTCGGCCTGTGCAAGGATCGCATCGAGCGGGATCAAATGGAAACTGCGCAGCATCGGGTAGGTCACAGCCACCAAGGCAAAAAGCGCAGCAATGCGTATCTGCCAGCGCAACGGGGCCAGCAGGACAATCGGGGTCAGGACGATCCCATAGGCCAATGACGCAAGGCTCTTGCACAACACCAAGAGCACCGCGAGATAGCATACGACGGCCACAATCTTGTGACGGTTCTCATGCGTCGAATGGCGCAGGAAGGCCGCCGCAGCCATCAGGCCGGTGCACACAAAAAGCGCCAGCCACAAAGCATGCGGCAAGAACACGATCGGGCGAAAACCACCCGCGCGTATCATCTGCTCAAACGAATGCTGGAAAAATCCATAAACCCAGACGTTGATTTGCGGGCTCAGGCGAATTTCGATCAATGACGGCACCGAATAGATCAGCGCACCGACCATCAGCGCCAGCAGGATTTCACGCAATCCGTCCTCTGAGGCCAGCAGATGCCGGGCCAGCAGGAAGGGTACGATCATCAGCACCTGTGCGATCAGCACTGACCCGATGTCACGGACCGATTGCCCGGGCAATTGTCCCACCTCGAACAGGATCGGATAGGCCCCCCTGAGCACCTGAAAACTGATCGGGTCGCCATTCGTCAGCACCGTCGGGATCGCCGACAGAACCAGCCCAACCACCAACCATTGCGCAATGCGGCTTTCGGGCCAAAGCCGCAGCTTTTGCTTGACGGCAAAAAGCACAATCAACAGGACACTCAGGTTCGGAATGGAGGCCTTGTCGAAGGCCGGTACAAAGGGCAGGTTCACCTCTGTCAGCGGCGGCAGAAACAGGTAGCCACCAAGGATTGACCATATCAAGGCGCGCTCAACCTTTTGCGTGCGGAACAGCACAAGGCAAACGACCGGCCAGATCGCCAACATCAGATATGCGACAGAGTTTCCCATTACGTTCCTGCAACCGCCCATCGGTCATCTTCAAAAATTAACACTTGGCCCGGTGCCTGTCATCCCGCTAGATTGCCCTCAAAGATCAATCGCGCATGGTGCAGACAGGGCTTAGATGCTGATATTCATAGCCTTTCCGCCCATTACCGCCCTTTCCTGCAGCCCATGGACGGCAGATATTTGGCAGGGCCAGCTGTGAAATTTGGCAAGACACCCCATACAGTCGAGGTCAATGTTGCAACGCGCAGCGGATTGTTTCAAACGATCCGCTCCAAATTCGCGGCGACTTCGGGCTTTTGCCTGGCCACGCTGAACCTTGACCATCTGAGCAAACTGCCTGCTGACCCGGCGTTTCTGGCCGCCTATCGCGCCCATGATCTGATTGTCGCGGATGGCCGTCCGGTGGTTTGGCTGTCCCGCATCGCGCGGCAACCGGTTGAACTGATGCCGGGGTCCGACATGATTTTGCCGCTGTGCTGGCTTTGCTCGGAAATGGAGATACCCATCGCCTTGGTGGGCAGTTCGGATGCGGCATTGGCAGGGGCAGCATCTGCGCTGACAAAACAGATCCCCACACTGAAGATCGCATATGCCCATGCACCACCGCTGGGCTTTGATCCGCAAGGGCCCGAGGCCGATGCGATTTTGGCGCAATTGTCGCAAAGCGGTGCTGGTCTGTGCTTTGTCGCTCTTGGTGCGCCAAAACAGGAAATCTTTGCCGCCAGAGGCCGCAGTCAGGTGCCGGCCATGGGCTTTGCCTCCATCGGGGCGGGGTTGGATTTTCTATCGGGCCATCAACAGCGCGCGCCCATGGTGATGCGCAAGATGGGGCTGGAATGGCTGTGGCGCATGTTGCAATCCCCGGCCCGCATGGTGCCGCGCTATGCCAAATGTTTCGCGATCCTGCCGGGACTGTTGGTGCAGGCACTCAGACAGCGGTAATGGGCCCGCTTGCCACAACGCAAGCCTATTTATATTCGATCAGCCGCGACTTGCGCCCCATCAACCGCGCCACGTAATACTGCAACACCCCCAGCGCTTCGGCAAATTTGCCCAAGGTCGTGAAAAAGGCCCAGTTGAGGTTCTTACGAGCGGCAAGCCGAAGGATCTGCACAGGATAAAGCAAAAGCAGCGCCAAGGCCCAATGCGTGACAAACAAACTGCTGAGCAAAGTATAAAGCGGCAAGGCCAGCCCCCACAGCAAGGCGCGCCGCGTTTCCCCAACCCACAGATGATCCGGCCCGCGCCCATGCAGGGCTGCCCCTTCGGCATAGGCATGGCCCGCACGCCGACAGCGTTGCCACCATTGGCCAAACCGCGTCAGATCCGCGTCATGCCATGTCATCTCGGCATCCAAGCGCCAGATCTGCCAGCCCTTGTGGCGCAATCGCAGACATAGCTCGGGCTCTTCGCCCGCAATCATCTGATCCCTGTAGCCGCCAACCTCGCGCAGGGCCGCCAGCCGCATCATGGCATCCCCCCCGCAGGCCTGTGCGGGTCCGCAGGGCGTGTTCCATTCGTCATCAATCAGCGCATTATAGACCGACGCATCCGGATGCCGCTCGCGCCGCCGACCGCAGACTACGGCGGCCTTGGGGTTTTCGTGCAGATAGCGCTGCGCCGTCTCAAGCCAGCCATCGCGGATCACACAATCCCCATCCAACAGCTGAACAAAGCTGGTCTGATCCCCAAGTGCCGCCAACCCCGCGTTACGTGCCCGCGCAGCCGTGAAAGGCTGGCTCATGTCCAGTGACACAACCTGCGCCCCGGCCTGCTGAGCGGCGGCCACGGATCCGTCGGTGGACCCGGAATCGACATAGATCAACGGCTGCACCTTGCCCTTTAGCGCAGCAAGACAGGCCACCAGCCGCGCCCCTTCGTTGCGCCCGATGACGACAGCAGAAATGCTCATTGCCCCGCCTCCTTCAGATAGGCGGCATAGCGTTTGGACCCCACCAGAAAACCGGCCCGCTGCAGCAGTTCAACCCGGTTCCAGCGCCGCGCCTCAAGCGAAAAGAGCGACACATCCGGCGCGGCTGAAAGCACCGCCGCCCGTGCTGCATCCTCCCCATGGGTCAGCGCACCAGAGGCCACAGAGGCCGCATCCCGCGCGGCGGCATCGCCTGCGAATTTGTAATGTCTGATCACACCCGTGATATCAGCACAGCGCAGGCCCATGGACAGATGCGGATGGGGGGCCGGTGTGACACCCGGACCGTTAAAGATCAGCGGATGTTTGGTCAGACAACAGTTTTCGCCGAATACCTTGCCGCGTATGCCACCGAAACAGAACTTGACCGCCGCTGTAGGGCAGCTGTTGGCAGACAAAAGCGCGTGAAACGGAATGTCGGTGCTGTGGTAGTCGAATTTGTCCAAGGTGCTGATGTCGAAATAGCTGAATTCCCGCAGCGCTTGGGCATAGTCCAGATGCGCCACTTCCCGCAGCGGGGCCTTTGGAAACATCTCAAGCATCTGTGCGACCAATGCGGTGGCCCCTTGCCGCTGCAAATAGCCGATAAGACCCCGAAGGCCGATCTGTGCACGTCCCTCAAAATCAAATATCTCGTCCATATCAACATAAAGGCACCAACGGCCCGCGCCATAGGTCTGCGCCGGATATTGGCGGATCAGGTCCTCGTATTGTCCAAGGGGCAAGGTAGATTGATCTATGATCGTCCCCGGCTGGGCCTTGATCCGGACAATCGTGTCATCGGTGGACCCATTGTCGACAAAGGCGAAATGACGAATGCCAAGGCTGCGATAATGATCGAAAAACGCATCCAGATAATAGCTGCCATTGCGCACCACGACGATGGCCAACACATCGTCTGGGGCCATGTCCGGCCTGGCGGGCCCATGAAGATGGCGCAAGGACCGGAAAAACCGCGACCGGCGGCGGCGTTCAGCGGCACGGTGCCACAATCGGCGCAGGATATGGAGGGGGCTCTTCATGCAGACCGGATACGCCAGAACGCGGGATCGGTCTACTACTCAGCCCCCGCGCGGTGTTCTTTCCAGCGCAGGTAGGCATTTGCGCCCCATGTGGCAAAGGGCTGCGGCGGCAGTGATCTGGGGGCCGCTTCATTGGTGAAATGGGCTGTGACCTGCGACTGCTGACCAAGGGCAAGTTCAGCCGCGGCAATCCCCGTCAAGGTGCCCCGCGCCGTGCCCAGACCGTTTTGAACACAGGCCGTGGTCACGCCCTGCGCCACCTCTTGGGTTACGGAGACCCCGCTCAGCGTCAGGCACAGATGCCCTGCCCAGGCGTATTGCATCCCGATCCCCTTGAGTGCCGGAAAGCGTTCGGCGAATTTGATCTTCTGCACCGCACAGGCGCGCGCCAGATCATGTGGTCTGGCCGTCATCGCGGGCCGCACCGTCGCACAGGTGCGCGTGACAATCCGGTTGCCGCCCTGTGCGCTGTCGATCCGGCGCATGGTGGTGCCCATCGGGTCCGACGGCGTGACGCCCCAGCGCGCGGCACCGCCCAGCGCCCTGATCTGCTCGGCGGATAATTCCGGGGTCATGCAGGCAAAAAGGAACAACTGGATCAATTTGCCCCGGGCGATGCCAAAGCTTTCCAGATGCCCGTTCGTCGCCAGAATAATGCGCGGCGTGGCGATCCGGGCCTTTGGCGTGCGCACCACCCATGTCTGCCCTTGCCGCTCAAAGCCCGTGACAGGGGCCTGTTCGGCAATCCGCACCCCTTGATGGCGCAGACCGGCGGCCAGCCCCTGAACATAGCCCGCAGGCTGCAACATCAGCGTTCCGGGCGTATACAGACCGCTGAGATAATGCCTGCTGCCTGTCAGCTCCTCCATCGACTGCGCGTCCAGCATTTCAGCGCTTTCGCCCAATGTCGCCAGATGTGCGGCATAGCTGCGGTTATGCGCGTCGCCCTGCGCGGTGGCAGCCCCGTTCACCTTGCCCACCGGATCGGCAAAGGCCGGATTGATCTGATACTCTGCCACTGCATCGCGGGCAAAGCCGATGGCACGTCGGTTCAGCCCAATGAGCATCTGGTCATCACCCTTGCCCGCATAATCATCTGAGGCCAGATCATGCGGCAAATCGATCATGAAGCCCGAATTGCGCCCCGCGCTGCCTTCGCTCACGCGCAGGGCATCCAGCACGGTAACCTGCAGTCCGGGATCAAGCTGCATCAACCGCCGCGCCGCAGACAGACCCGCAAAGCCTGCGCCGATGATCGTGACATCGGCACTGTGATCGCCGTCAATCGGGGGACTGGCCCGGTAACCGCCAAGGATCTCTGCCCAGGCGGCCGGGCTGGCAAAAGAGGGCGTGCGCTTGGCGCTGTACATCACAGACCCGACCGGGGTTTGCGAGCCTCTGCCGCGTCGTATCTTATGTGGACGACTGCGATGGCCGCATATTCCTGATATATAAGCGATATCAAGGTCTTAGCCTTTCAAAATGTCAGAAATTGTGGATTTCAGCACATGGATCACCTGTTCCAGCGCATGTTGGTCGTCATGGTTCAGGGGCTGCAGTGGCGGCATCATGCCGCCCGCATCCACACCGGTCATCGTGGTGGCGTGTTTGACGCATTGGACAAAGGTGCCGCCCTGCTCCAACACCCGCATCAAGGGCATCATGGCCGACATGATCCGCCGCCCCTTGTCAAAGTCACCCTCGACCGCGCAGGCCTGATAGAGCGCCACATGTTCGCGCGGCAAGAAGTTCGAACCCGCACAGACCCAGGACCGCGCGCCCCATGCAAAGAATTCCAGCGCCTGATCATCCATGCCGCAGGACATCTGGATATGCGGATAATCCCGCGCCAGCAGATGCACACGGTTGATATCCCCCGAACTTTCCTTGATTGCGCAGATGTTGCGCGAGCGGCTGACATGGTCAAGAAACGTCTCGCCCATGTTCACGCCCATGCGACCGGGGTAGTTATACAGCATCACCGGCAGATCTGCCGCACGGTCGATCGCCAACGCATTCAGCGCATTCTCCTGCTCTGTCGGAACCGCATAGGGCGGTGTCGCCAACAAGATCGCATCCGCCTTCAACGCGCGCGCCCCCTTGGCCAGCGCAATGGAATCCGGCGTGCGCATGGTCCCCGTGCCCACGATCAGCGGCAAACGTCCCCTGATCCGCTCATGGGTGAAGCGGGCCAGCGCCAGACGTTCTTCTACGGTCTGGGCATAGTTTTCGCCGGTAGAGCCCCCAGAGATGATGCCATGCACCCCCGCCTCAATCAGGTTTTCGACCTGATCTGCGAGAGCTGCATGGTTAAAACTGCCATCGGGCAACAGCGGTGTGATGATGGGCGTATAGATGCCCTCAAAACGAAAGATGGGGGTCATGATATCCTCATTTCAGTGGCGCATCGCCCAGCGGCAGGTTGAGCCCCTGTGGCATGACGAATTGTTCGATATTGTGGCGCGACAAGTTCCAATGGGCGATGGCCAGATCGGCGGCGGCATCAGCGTCTGCGCCCTCGATCGCTGCGATGATCGCATCATGTTGCTGGCTCGCCGCGTTCAGGTTTTCAGTGGTTGCAGCATCTCTCGGGCGAAAGAAGGTCATCGAAATACGTGCATGATCAATCAGCAGCCGATTGAAGCTGGGCAAAAGATAGACATTATCTGCCATCTGTCCGGTGACCGCGTGAAAATGATTGTTTGCTAAGGCGCGGGCCGCAACATCATCACTGCGCAGGGCGGCCTTGAATTGAACCTGCGCCTTTTTCAGGGCGGCGATCTGCGCGGGGGTGCCGTTGCTTGCCGCCAGTCGCAGCACGGCACCATAGATCATCGGTGCCGCCAGAAAGAAGTCCCGCAAAGTACGATGGCTCATTTCCGAGACGCGCGCCCCGCGATTTTCGCGGATCTCGACAAACCCTTCGCCGGCAAGTTGGCGCAGGACGTCGCGAAGAGGCGTGCGCGACAGCGCCCATTGATCCGACAAGGTCGCCTCATCCAGATCGGCCCCCGGCAACAGCGCCTGCGTCAAGATCGCGTGGCGCAGATGTTTGAGGACATCGGATTTGGATATCTTGGTGTTTTGGGCCATGCCGCCTCCGGACTGCTCATCCTCGGGTCAGATGAGTCGCGGCAGAGGTAGCATTGAATACACTTTGTGTACAATAAAATTGCGCTTGGCAGGCCTATTGCCGACGCTCAGTCTGTGGCCCGACCAGATTACTGCTCTTGCGCAAATCCGGACTGTAGAGGGTTTGCATGGCCCGGCCTGCATTTTTCGACGCATAAAGCGCGACATCGGCGTCAGACAGGATATCGCTGATCTCTGGCATCTCCCCCGGCTGGATCCAGACCGTTCCGATGCTGGCAGAGATGCGGCATTCATGTCCTTGATAATCAATCGGTTTTTCCACCCGTTCGATGATCCGCTGCCCAATCTTGCGCAGCACGCCTTCAGAGTTGACCTCTGACAGGACAACCGTGAATTCATCACCGCCCACCCGCGCCACGACGTCTTGCTCACGGGTTTCTGCCACCATGTTCTGGGCCACGGTCTGCAGGACAAAATCGCCCGCGGCATGGCCCAGCGTGTCATTCACCGCCTTGAAGTAATCCAGATCGATCTGCATCACGGCAAAGGATGCATTCTGTTTCAGCAATCGCGACAGGATCACCTCAAGCCCCCTGCGGTTTTTCAGCCCCGTCAGTGTATCCGTATATGCCTGTTCCTCGGCCGCGATCCGGGCCCCCTGAAGGCGCATGTTCAGAAGGTAAGAGGCCGACATCGCAGCTGTCTTTGCCTCAACCAGATACAGCATTTCGATGGCCAGATCAGTGGCCGCAAAATCCGCATTGGTCAGTTCGAAATCCCGCACGGCATCAATGATTGAGATCCCAAAGCTGAGATTGATCATGATCACGGAATCGTCCCCGGACGGATGAACCAGAACCCCTTTTAGAGCGGTGTGCGGGGCCGCCCGCAGTTTGAGGTGTAATTTCTGCGCACCTGCAGCCTGAAGATCACCAAAACATGCAATCGCCCGGGGCCGCGTCAAATCAAACACGTCAAGAAACCTTTTGCCGACAAGCGCCTCAGGCTGACAGACCTTTGCAATCGTCGGACCCGCCTGCAGGATATATCCCTGCGCATCCAGCAACAGGTGCATGGGACATAAGATTGCCAATGCCTCAGATCGCATCTGCATAGGCCCCGCCCCCCAATGAAAAATGCCGCCCTTCGGCAAAGTTGCTTTCAACAACTGTGATAAAGACAACTTCCTTGTCCTCTTGCGTGCCGCGATGCTCCAGCAAGACCAATGCGCCATAGTCATCCGCCATCGCCCTGAGAACGCCGATCATCACGTGGCAATACCCGTTGATCGTATTTTCGCACAGCAAGAGAAACTGATTTTCACCGGCAGCATGCAACGCGGCATTTGGCAGGTTCAGGTTTTTCAAAGCCAACCTGACGCGATCATCCAGATCATCGAGCGAATGCAGAAAATCCACAAAATCGACGCCGCCAAATCGCAGCAGACGCCGGACCGCCTCAAACTTGGGGTGCGATACGATGAAGGTTCCGAAGTCTTCCAGCACCTCGGCTGCGGGACGGTCCAATATCGTTGAAACCCCTTCAATCAGGCGGGGTGTATATGTCTCTTTATAGGTCAACATCCCCTCAAAATCGACAAAGGAAATGCCTGCGACCTGCGTTGATCTTTCCCATACCTCCCTTCCGAAGGTATCGGACACAAAAAGCTGGAAGCTTCTATTGACGAGCCCGTGCATGGCGGGGTTCTCCTGATACACCAAGGCCGCCATCATCCCGCAACAGGATTAAAAACAAGACAATACATTGTATTTTATGGTTTTATCACACCCCCATTTTGAAAGGTCTGACTTTAGAAGTCCGTCGGCGCGCCTCCTTCTGATTTGCGGCGCGCGACAAAATCGGCCAATTCGTCGCGAATGGCTGCATCCATGGCTGGGGGCTCAAAGCTGGTGATGATCTCCTTGAACATGTGATGCGCACGCTCCGGGGTCCAGACGGCACCGGCCACTTCCCAGCCCTCGTAATTGCGCCAGTCCGACAAGAAAGGTTGGTAAAACGCCGTCGTGTAGCGGTCTTGGGTATGCTGGATGCCAAAGAAATGGCCCGCATTCCCGACCGACTTGATCGCATCCAGGGCAATTTCATCCGGCCCGGTGGCGCAGATTTCAGGCTCCATATAGCGCTGGATCTGCTGCAGCACCTCGCAATCCATGATGAACTTTTCGGGAGAGGCGATCAGCCCGCCCTCCAGCCAGCCCGCCGCATGATACACCATGTTGGTTCCCGACTGGACTGCGGCCCAGAGCGAATTGGACGTCTCCCACATTGCCTGGCCGTCCGGGACATTGGCCGCGCAGACACCTGACGATCTGAGCGGCAGATCATAAAACCGCGCCATCTGCCCGGTCATCTGGGTCGCGCGCATATATTCGGGTGTGCCAAAAGCAGGGGCACCGGACTTCATATCGACATTGGACGTAAAGGTGCCGATGGCCACCGGACAACCGGGGCGAATGATCTGTGCCAGAACCACCGCGCACAAGGCCTCTGCCAGGGATTGGGCCACGGCCCCCGACATGGTGACAGGGGCCATCGCCCCCGCCAGGGTAAAGGGGGTCACAACCAGACCCTGTCCCCGCCGCGCCAGACGCATCCAGCCGTCCATCATCGGAAAGTCATGCTTGAGCGGTGAGGTCGAATTGATGTTCGTATACATATGCGGCGTGGCGTCGAATTCGTCATGGGTCAGGCCACCGGCGATGCGCACCATCTCCATCACGTCCTCGACCCGTTCACGGCCAAGGGAATAGGCATGCATGACTTTGTCGGTCAGGGTCAGCTTGTCATAAAGCACATCCAGATGGCGCACGGAGGCATGCACATCGACAGGTTCCACCGGATAGCCGCCCGCAAAGTGGATGCAGTTGAAATATTGTGTCAGCTTCAACAAATCCCTGCACATCTCACGGGTGCCCGGAACTTTCTTGCCAATCGCCATGTCCCAGTAGTTCGGCGGAGAGGAGACATTGCCAAAAAGCAGGTTCTTGCCCCCAACCGTGATCTTGCGATCCGGGTTGCGCGGGGTCAGCGTAAATTCCGAAGGTGCTTTGGCGACCCATTCCATCACGAAATCACGGCCCATGCGGACGTTTTCGCCGTCCACGCGACAGCCCGCCTTGCGCAAAATATCCAGGGCCTCGGGGTTCAGAAACTCGATCCCGATCTCTTCGAGGATCCGCATGGCCCCGTCATGGATCGCCGCGACCCCCTCCGGCCCAAGCGGTTCGGTAGGCCGGTCGATGTTGACCGGAGGCTTCCATGGCATCTGCTCAATCACCTCAGTGCCGCGCCGGGTCTTTGCGCCTGCCCTGCCACCGCCACGGGTCCTGCGTTTCGGGGTATCCTCTGCCATGGTGAAGTCCTCCTGAATTTGTCTTCAGAAGGCCCCAAGGCTTGTGGCCCGGCCTTTCCGTTCGCGACGGCGGGTGTCGCTTTTAACGCCCTTGGTGGCTGCTTTTACACAGTTCGCCCATCCAGCCATGCCGGAAGATGCCCGATGTCGGGCAACACGACATCAGCATAGGGTGCCAGAGCCTCCTGTCGGGCGATGCCGGTCAGCACAGCAATACAGGTCATTCCAGCCGCACGGCCTGCATTCAGATCATGGGTGCTGTCCCCGATCATCGCAATCTGGCCCGGCGCGACATCTACCTGTGCGGCAAAGGCCAAAAGCTGACCCGGAGCAGGTTTTCCCCCGTGACCTGAATCGTATCCCGCGATGAAATCGAACATCTGCGTCACACCTGCCTGCCCCAAATGCGCGCGCGCTGGTGCCTCTGCATCATTGGTCGCCACCCCCAGCCGCAAGCCACGCGCGCGCAGCCCGGTGAGCAAAGGCATCAGCGGCACCGCAGGCTGCTGCGGTGCATTTTCCGCCTCTTCGTTCAAGATGTCCAACAGATCAGGTATTGCGAGTTCGGGGCACAGCGGGTGCAGCACCGCTGCAACCTCTCCCGCCGTGCCCGCAATGACGATCGACGTCGGTGCAAACTTGCGGGTCGCCATATCAAATTCGATGGCGCGGCCCAAATCCGCCGCACGCTCAGGATCACCGTTGCCAAGGCGCATCAGAAAGGAACTGGCCCAGGCCTCCCAGGTGGCAGCAAAATCAAACAACGTGCCATCCTTGTCAAAGATCAACCCCTTGATATCGCTCATGTCCAATTCACCTGTTCCCCACCGGGCAAAGCCGCGCGTGCCTGCATCAACCGATCATAGGGCACGGCAACTTCATCGCAAAAGGCGACCACCCAGGCATCATCCATCATCAGAAAATCCAGCACCGCCCCCAGAAACACCGGGTCAGCCGCGCTTTGCTTCACATCGGCTTCAGACGCCCCCGTGCTGCCCAGGAAAACCGGCAGTAAATCATCATTGGCCGCCAGCCAGCCCAGGGCCTGCAGCGCCAATGTCTCGGCTGATTGTCGCGAATAGCTCATTGCTTCAGTCCATATTCAGAAGTCATGGAAACGGTTTATTAACCAATAACCACAAAGATTGGTCCATGAAACGTGAATGTTCTCTTTCACCGAAAGGTTAAGGTCTTGCAGGGCAAAATCCTAATTGTGGATGCGATTGCGACGAACCGCATCATGCTGAAGGTCAAATTGCAAAAGGCCTATTATGGTGTGGTTCAAGCGTCGACCATGGCCGAAGCCATCGTTGCGGCCAAAGCTGAACTGCCAGATCTGGTGATATCGGCATTGTCCTTGCCCGATGGCGGTGCCGCTGATCTGTGCCACAGCCTGCAAAGGGTTCCATCCATCGCACAAATCCCGGTTCTGGCTATTGGCTGCCAGCCCGGCAAGGCCGAAAGGATCACGACGCTTCAGGCCGGGGTGCATGATGTCATCCAGCAGCCTGTGAATGAAACACTGCTGCTGGCACGCGTACGCAGCCTGATCCGCGACCATAATTCCGCCTCCGAATGGCGCATGCGCGGGGACACCTGCCGCGCCTTGGGATTGGCAGAGGAGGCTGCAAGTTTCGAAAACAACGGCCGGTGCATCATGGTCTGCCGCGACAAGCCCTTGATGCAAAAATACGCAGCGCAATTGCGCGCGGCTCTCACGGCCCACCTTACGCTGTGTGATTCCTCGACGCTGATGCAATCCATTGTCCCCGACAAACAGCCCGATGTCTTTGTCCTGGTGCTGCCAAGTGATTCGGCAGATGCGATGGACGAATTGCGCATCATTTCGACCCTCAGGGCCAATGCGTTGGCACAGCATAAAGGTGTGATCGTTCTGCTGGAAAACCTGGATCCGAAGGTTGGCGCACATGCGCTGGACCTGGGTGCAGATGATCTGATGATCGGCGGGTTTGATTCGGCTGAACTGGCCCTGCGGATCAAGGCCGTCATGCGCCGCAAACGCATGGGAGAGCAACTGCGCGCAACTGTGCGCACCGGTTTGCAGGCGGCCGTATTCGATCCGTTGACGGGCCTTTACAACCGCCGTTACGCCATGCCGCACCTCAGCAGGGTCGCGGAACATGCGCTGGCTGGATCACGCAGCTTTGCGGTGATGGCCGCTGATCTGGATTACTTCAAACAGGTCAATGACGCCTATGGCCATGCCTCTGGCGATGCGGTTTTGATCGAGGTTGGCAACCGCCTGCGCCGGGCCCTGCGCAGTACCGATATGGTCGCCCGCGTCGGCGGTGAAGAATTCCTGATCGTGATGTCCGGCACCACCCTGAGCGAAGCCCAAGAGGCCGCTTTGCGGGTTTGCGAGGGTATTTCCTCAACCCCCTTTATCATTCCCGGCAATGCGCTTCCGATTTCCGTCACCATCAGCATCGGCATGGCGGTGGGCGGCATAGAGGGGTCATTCGGCGCAGACCCGGACGCCATCAGCCAGGCGCTGCTGGACCAGGCAGATCGCGCACTTTACGCGGCAAAGGGTCGGGGTAGAAACCAGGTCAAGATGGGACGCCCTGCCGCCTGACACGGCATGCAAACCCACGCCAAGGCGCGAAAGCGTCAAACAAGGCCCGCAGCACCCATCCGAGGGAGATTTTTCGAAACTGGTATCAACCCCAGATTGCGCATCGACAGACAGCACACTATGGTTCAGTGATGACACAAGATCGCCCCCTGCTTGGAATAGTCCTTATGCTTGGCTTTTGCATCGTTGCCCCGATAGGTGACGCTGTTGCCAAGCTGATTGGCAATTCGGTCCCCATTGATGAGGTCGTCCTGATCCGTTTTGCGGTGCAGGCGGTCGTGCTGTTCCCGCTGATCTGGGTCACGGGCCGGGCCTGGCGCATGCGCGGACGGCTCATGTGGCTCACGGCATTGCGCACCGTCCTGCATATCGCCGGCATCGCCGCGATGTTCGCGGCGCTGCGCTTCCTGCCGCTTGCGGATGCGATTGCAATTGTGTTTGTAATGCCGTTCTTCATGCTGATCCTGGGCAAATTTGTTCTGAACGAATATGTCGGCAAACGCCGTTTGGGGGCCGTTATTGTGGGTTTTTGCGGCACGCTTTTGATTGTGCAGCCCAGCTTTGCCACCGTCGGCTGGCCCGCATTGATCCCTGTCTTTGTCGCGGCTAACTTTTCGCTGTTCATGCTGGTGACACGGCAGATCGCCAAAGAAACAGATCCTATCGGTCTGCAGGCAGTCAGCGGCATTATGGCGGTAGGCTTGATGGTGCCGCTGCAGTTTGTCTTACCGTTTGATGGGCCTGAACTGCTGCAGATCGTATCGATGGATGCCTATACCTGGGCCTTGCTGATCGGCATCGGTGTCTTGGGCACAGTGGCGCATCTGCTGATGACCTGGGCGTTGCGCTTCGCACCATCGGTGGCGCTGGCCCCTATGCAATATCTTGAAATCCCGATCGCCGTGCTGCTGGGTTTGTTGATGTTCAAGGAAATCCCCAACGCGCTGGCCGCCCTTGGCATCTGCATCACGATGGGGGCGGGTCTCTATATCATCCTGCGCGAGCAGGCCAACGCGCGGCTTCTGGCCGCCCAAGCAACGCAACCATCTCCGACATAAGCCTGCGCGGCAGGATCAGCAGCATGTCCGGTTTCTCCATGCGCAATGACAAGGGCCCTGTGGCACGGTTCGATGTCCCCACCTGAACCCCCGGTGCCAGCGGCAGGCCCGCAATCGGCCAGGCCAGCCCGTCACTGTGACCCGTGACCGGTGCCATCGGAAACAGCGACACGATATCATCCGCCCGCGTCGGCACCGTAATCTGCGGCGGGGCCAGGCAGATGATCTCTGTTCTACCGATCAACAGGCAGGGCCGATCTGGAAATGCCATCAAACTGTGAAAAACCGCCAGCTGGTGGTCAATCCGCCCCCCCAGAAAACCAACCCCCAGGACCATTGGGGCCGCGATCCGGGTCAATGCCTTTTCAAAATCCGTGCTGTTTTGTTCAGGGATATGATGACGGCGCTCTTTGGGGACCGCCGCCAGCGTGTCTTCAGATACGGAGTCAAAATCCCCGATAAGCGCCGCAAGATCGACCTTTTGTGCAACCGCAAGGGCCGCACCGCCGTCTGCCGCGACACAGACAGGTGCGGCAGTTAACGCTTTGTGCAAGTCTTCTGCAGTAGCCTCGCCTCCTCCGATCAAAGTGATTGGATCGCTGCTGCGGACAATGGGTTCAATCATGGCAGATTGGCCTTTTTTCGGAAATTGGACACAAACTCGCCATGAAATGATACGGTGCTAGGCACAGATTCGGGCCGCTTTGGTCTTGGATATCGTGGTAAACGGTAGCTTGCAAATCGCAGAGGACGAGCATCCGATGATGAATAACAATAAAATACTGACTGTCTCATATGGCACCTTTTCATGCACCCTCGAAGGGTTCGAGGATTCTTTTGGCACGATGAAAGCCATTGCGGAGTATTTTCGCGATCTCGCAGCAGACGACAGATATTTTGGCGCAGAGCCGCCCCAGCCAGATGCCGAAATGCTCGCGCGCATCGCTCAAAAGGAAATGACCCGCAAGGTTCAGGCCCGCCAGCAAGACGGCACAATCGTGCTGAGTGCCTTGGAAGATCACACAGAGATCGAACCAACCCCAGCTGAGGCCCCCACCGCCGCATCCGTCGCACCTGCCAAGGCTGAGACCGCTCAGCCTGCAACCCTGACCGTCTCTCCAAAGCAAGCAGCGCCAGTAGAGATCAAAACACCAAGCGACGCACCCATTGCGGCTGCGGCCACGGTTTCTGTGGAACAGCCCAAGGTCAGCATCCCCACCATGCAAGAGCCCGTGCAGCAGCCCGTTGCCGAACCCGCCCCTGCGCCAGAAACCGAAGCCAAAGCCGAGACAATCGCCAAGAACGAGATGCCGGAAGACTCGGCAGCTCCCGTCGCTCGGGCGGTTGAAGAAGACGAAAATGACATCGTCCCCGGCCAGCCGGACAAGGATGTAGAAGCCTTCTTTGCGGACGCCGCACCAGCCGCGCTGCAAAAGACAGAAACGCAGCCCGAAGTAGCCAAGGCCCCTGCACCTTCTGCCCCGACCCCAGCACCCGACAGCATTGCCGCAAAACTGCAGCGCATTCGCGCCGTGGTCGCACAGCACGAAGAGGAAGAAGAGGACGACGACTACCTGGAGGACGAACTGCCAGCAGACGCCGCCCGTGAAGCGACCAAGCGCCGCGAAGCTGTTGACCAGGCCCGCACCGAAATTGAGCAGGCGATGGCCGCCGATGAAGCCGCCTCTGCCAAGGCCGATGCGGAAACCAAGGCGCAAGAGCCAAGCGATGCCGATGAGATCACCGCGATCCTTGATGCTTTGGCCAAAGGCGACATCGAAAATGACAAAGGCACAACAAAAGACAAAGGCGAAGACACGGTAAACAACATCTTTGAAGACGCCGAAACGACATTGGCGAGCAAGTTCGCAGCCAAACAGCCCGTAGCCAAGGTCGCAAAAGTCGTAACGCAGCAGACACAGGTTGTATCGGTCGGTCGCCCGCAAACGCAAAAGCCCACCCAGCCACAGGCACGGGTGATCAAGGTCAAGCGCAAGGATCTGGAAACAGCGATCGAAAAGGGCGACCTGGAAGAATACGACGAGCAGGAGACCGCGCCCAAAGCAGCCCCCAAGGCAGAAGACGCGCCCAAGGCCGCACCGGGTCTGGATGATCTGGCCCCTGCTCGCACAGGCAAAACAGCGCTCTCTCCCGAAGACGAGGCAGACCTTGCCCGCGAACTGGCCGAGCTTGAGGCAGATATCACGGCGACAGCCAAGCCCAAAAAAGAACGCACTGCCGGCGCTGCACGCGAATTGCTGCCCAGCATCGATCAAGGTGAAGGTGCCGACGTGAACCGCCTGCTGGCCGAAACAGACCACCAGATGGATGAACCCGAAAGCGCCACCCGCCGGGATGCCTTTGCGCATCTGCGTGCGGCGGTTGCGGCCAAAAAGGCCGATGCCACCATTAACGACGGGTCAAAGCCAGATGGCGATAACGACTACCGCAATGATCTGGCCGAAGTGGTGCGACCGCGCCGCCCCGTCAGCACCTCCGCCCGCACAGAGCGTCCCGAAGAACCACGCCCCGCCCCCCTCAAACTGGTAGCAGAGCAGCGCATTGATGGAAAAAAACCCGTAAGTGCAGATCCGGTGCGCCCCCGCCGTGTGTCCGCGCGGGCCGAAAAGCCTGCCGTCGCACATGACGGAGACAGCTTTGCCGACTACGTCGCAGACGTGGGGGCCACATCCCTGCCCCAACTTCTGGAGGCCGCAGCCGCCTATATGGCCTTTGTCGAAGGTCAGGAACAATTCTCGCGGCCACAGCTGATGACCAAGGTACGCCAGGCCAGCGGCGATGACGGTTTCAGCCGCGAAGAGGGCCTTCGGTCCTTTGGACAGCTTTTGCGCTCAGGCAAGATCGAAAAAATCAAAGGCGGCCGGTTCACGGTCTCCGATGACATCGGTTTTCGCCCGGATGAGCGCGCAGCCAGCTAAGACAGCAGTTCATTAAATGGTTTCGGGCGGTTTCTTGGGAAGCCGCCCTTTTTCATGCGCGGTGCCCGAAGGCATGGGGATGGCACATCGCCAAGACGTCAGCGCGGGTCATCCCCTTCAGGATCAGCCTGACCAACCCCTTTGAATATCGACTTGAACGGTATCACCCACAAGACACCAAGCCCGACGTAGATGAAAAGCTCCAGCAGGATCGAAGGCCGCTCGAACATCTCAACCACATTCACGGCCACCACAACGTAAAGCGGCATGGCAATCAGCAAGATCACCAGCGACCATCTTTTGCGGGCCTTGTAACTCAGCGCCATCTCTACCTCCGGTTCAATCTGCGAACGGATCGGTGACCAGAATGGTATCCTCTCGCTCGGGTGATGTAGAAAGTAGGGCGACGGGGCATTCAATCAACTCTTCCACGCGGCGCACATATTTGATGGCCTCCGCTGGCAGATCGGCCCAGGACCGCGCGCCTTCGGTGGATTGTGACCAGCCTGGCATCTCTTCGTAGATCGGGGTGCAGCGGGCCTGTTGGTCTGCCGCCGTCGGCAGATATTCCAGGCGCTGTCCGTCCAGTTCATAGCCGACGCAGATTTTCAGCGTCTCGAAACCATCCAGCACATCCAGCTTGGTAAAGGCGATTCCATTGACGCCAGAGGTCGCACAAGTCTGGCGCACCAAAACAGCGTCAAACCAGCCACAGCGGCGCTTGCGTCCTGTCACGGTGCCAAATTCATGGCCCCGTTCGCCCAAACGCTGACCGTCAGCATCGTGCAGTTCAGCTGGGAAAGGCCCTTCGCCCACGCGGGTCGTATAGGCTTTGACAATCCCCAGAACGAAATCGATCGAACCCGGACCGATGCCCGTACCCGTTGCCGCCTGCCCCGCGATCACGTTGGAGGACGTGACAAAAGGATAGGTGCCAAAGTCGATGTCAAGCAAGGCTCCCTGTGCCCCTTCGAACAGGATCCGCTTACCGGCTTTGCGCTTTTCGTTCAGGATCTTCCAGACCGGTGCGGCATATTCCAGAACCGCCGGAGCGATCTCGCGCAGCTGAGCCAAAAGCGCATCGCGGTCGACAGGCTCAAGCCCCAGGCCGCGCCGCAGCGCATCATGGTGCACAAGGGCGCGGTCAACGCGCAGCTCCAGCGTGGCCTCATCCGCCAGATCTGCGACGCGAACCGACCTGCGGCCAACCTTGTCTTCGTAGGCCGGGCCAATGCCCCTGCCGGTCGTCCCGATCTTGGCGACTGCATTTTGTTCTTCACGGGCGCGGTCCAGCTCGCCGTGAATGGGCAGGATCAGTGGGGTATTTTCCGCAATCATCAGCGTTTCAGGCGTGATCGTGACCCCCTGGCCACGCAGGCCCGCAATTTCCTTAACCAGATGCCATGGATCCAGCACAACACCGTTGCCGATCACGCTCAGCTTGCCGCCGCGCACGATGCCCGAAGGCAGCAGGCTCAACTTGAAAACTTCGCCATCAATCACCAGCGTATGGCCTGCGTTGTGACCGCCTTGGAAGCGCGCGATCACATCGGCACGTTCGGACAGCCAATCCACGATCTTGCCTTTTCCCTCGTCTCCCCATTGGGCGCCGACAACAACCACATTGGCCATGATGCTAAATCCTTTGCAAACTCCGCGCCCCTCATAGCCCTATGGCGCGTGGGGTGAAACTGGAAAATCCCTTTGCGGGGCTTTTGCAGGAAATTTATGGGTAGCACAGGTTCGCGCAGCGCCATCGCTGGACTTTGGCACCGCGCCATGAGTATTTTTGGCAAAAAGGAGCCGGGGCAAGATGGCATTTTTCTTTCGCTGGGCATGTGCCCTTGGGCTTTTGGCCGCGACCTTTAATCCGACGGAATATAATTACGTCAGCTGGGTGCGCGACCACGGCAGCGCAAACCTGTCGATTGCTGTTCTGACGGGTCTGATCCTGATGGTGGGATATATCATCTATCTGCGCGCGACTTTGCGATCCATCGGGGCTTTTGGCATGCTGCTGGTGCTGGCGCTGGTTGGTGCGGCCCTTTGGGTGCTGTATGATCTGGGGATCCTCAGGCTGGATGATCCCAGCCTGAATCTGTGGCTGGGCCTGATCGCGCTCAGTTTTGTTCTGGGCGTCGGCCTCAGCTGGAGCCATGTGCGCCGTGCGCTGTCAGGCCAATCGGATATGGATGACGTGGACGAATAGGCCCAGATCAGATCATCACGCGGCTAGCTCTTGGCAAGCCTCACCGGCTGGCCGTGGGGCGTGCCAAGATAAGCGGCCTTCCAAGCGTCGCGCAGCAGCGCCACTTCGCCCGGGGCGGCGATGCCGATCTCGTCGAGATAGACTTCCAATGTGTCCAGCCACGCGGCAAAGTAATCCTCGCCGCCGTTCAGCTCCTTGGCCAGACCGTGACGTTTCAATGTCGCACCAAAGCGTCCAGCCCATTGGCCCCATTCGAAATGCCCCGCTTCGTTCAGATGCACGGTCAGGGCAAAGAGCTGCGCATGCCAGGGCGCTTCAAAGACCGGATCGGGTTTCATGCGGCAGGCGTCAGGTAGCTTTGCCACATGTCCAGAACCACCTCGTCACGGGGATGTTCGGGATGGGCCCAAAGCTGTGATGCGGCAAAGGCCACCGCATAAAGCGGTTCTGGTGCTTCGCCCAGCCCATGGGCATGGGCGTCCGGCAGGATATGGGTGCCATGCAGCCGCAAGATCCGCCCCCGCGCCCCCGCCGCATAAGACGGCAGGCGCGTATGGCCCCCGTCGATCTTTTCATTCTCGGCAAACCGCCGTGCCACGACAAGGTCACCCGGGGCGAAACAGGCCGCGATGGTGCCGGGCCGGTCGACCGGGCCACCCTTGGCCAGGACTGCCGCGACCTGATCCGCCTTTAGCGCACGGTCGGCCAGTGGGCTGCGCTCTGGCGGGACGGTGCCGGCCAGTTCCGCGCGGCTGACCGTGCCGGAATCAACCAAAAGCGTCGCCAGCCCGCCCATCCATTTCTCATAATAGGAAAACCGGCTGTAATCTTTGGGGCTGAGCCGCTCGCGCGCATGCCGGGAAGTATCAAGGTTCCATTGCCCCAGGCTGCCAGAAGCAAGTGTCAGGGCCAATGCACGGGGGTGCCAGTCTGCGTGAAACCTGACATCCTCGGCCTCGGGCACGACCGGTCCGTCGCCAAACCGCCCGCCCATGTCATGCACCCGGCTCATGGTGTGCCCGCCAGCGCGGTGCCGATCATGCTGTCGCGGCTGACCAGGCCCATCAGCGCCTCTTCGTCCATGCCTTCGGTCCCTTCGGGGCGTTGCGGGATCACCAGATAGCGCATTTCTGCCGTTGAATCCCAAACCCGCACCGCCCTGTGTTCGGGCAAGGTCACGCCAAATTCTGCCAGCACCTTGCGCGGCTCACGCACAGCGCGGGCGCGGTAGGCATCGGATTTGTACCAGCCCGGCGGGATCCCCAGAAGCGGCCATGGATAGCAGCTGCACAGGGTGCAAACGACCATGTTATGCAACTCATCCGTGTTCTCGACCGCCACCATATGTTCGCCTTGCCGCCCGTAATAGCCAAGGTCGGCCACCACTGCGGTGGCATCCTCCAACAAGGCTGCGCGAAAACCGGGGTCTGTCCAGGCTTTGACCACCACCCGCGCCCCGTTGCGGGGGCCAATCTTGTTTTCATAGGTGTCGATGATCTCATCCAATGCGGCAGGATCAATCAATCCCTTCTGTACCAGAAGGGTTTCAAGCGCCTTGACCCGCAAGGCGGGATCCGAAGGCAACAGGGCGTGCGGGTCATCGTGATCTGAATGGTCATGTGGCATGGGAAAAAGAGTGCACCACCCCGGACCGCTTGTCCATCCAAAGTGCGCAAGGCGTTTGAATGCCGCCAAAATTTTCACGCGCATCGGGGGCGTTTTTGTGGTATGTAAAAGTCAGGGAGCGAGTCTGATCCACCTCAATTCCAGGATGAACCTCTTAAACATGGCGTGGTAGAGTACCGCTCGTTAAAAGACCGTCGGCATTTGCGGCGGTCTTTGACGTATGAGGGGGTGAACCCGCGAGGCTGTTGGCAATCCTCCCTTGCCCCGACGCGCAAAGATGCATAGATAGCCGCAAACCCAAAACGAAAGCAGCCCGTCCCATGGAAAATGTCGTTCTGATCATCCACCTTTTGCTTGCCCTCGGCCTGATTGCCGTTGTCCTGATGCAGCGTTCCGAAGGTGGCGGTCTTGGCATGGGTGGCGGCGGTGGTGGTGCGGTGTCCGGCCGCTCTGCTGCGACGGCGTTGGGTAAACTGACTTGGCTGCTGGGCGCGGCCTTTATCGTGACATCAATCACGCTGACGGTTCTGGTTGCGCAAAAGTCGTCAGGCGCGTCCGTGATCGACCGTTTGGGCGCCACACCGCCTGCGGCCGGATCAACCGACACATCGCTTCCAGCGGGTGACAGCCTGTTGCCGCCCACGGCAGATGACAATGCACCGTTGGTTCCAGCGGCTGATTGATCAACAAACACAATACCTTGCGGCATGGCTGAATTTCGCAACATGATGTTGCGTTACAGCCTTGCCTAGGCTTAACGAATCCTGCTATCATTAAATCCCGTGATGTTGTGGTTTTTAACCGCGACTCTGGCGGATTTTCCGCATCATTCAGAACTTCACGGGGGTCCTCTTACCGATGGCACGTTACATTTTTATCACCGGTGGTGTGGTCTCTTCGCTGGGCAAAGGTCTGGCATCCGCCGCCCTTGGCGCATTGTTGCAAGCCAGAGGTTTTTCGGTCCGCCTGCGCAAGCTGGACCCCTATCTGAACGTCGACCCCGGCACGATGAGCCCATTCGAACATGGCGAAGTCTTTGTCACAGATGACGGGGCCGAAACGGATCTGGATCTGGGTCACTACGAACGTTTTACCGGCGTGCCCGCCCGCAAGACCGATTCCGTCTCATCGGGTCGTATCTATTCCAACGTTTTGGAAAAGGAACGCCGGGGTGATTATCTGGGCAAGACGATCCAGGTTGTCCCCCATGTCACCAACGAGATCAAAGACTTCCTTGCGATTGGCGATGACGAGGTTGATTTCATGCTCTGCGAGATCGGCGGCACAGTGGGCGACATCGAAGGACTGCCTTTCTTTGAGGCGATCCGCCAGTTCTCGCATGACAAGCCGCGGGGCCAATGTATCTTTATGCACCTGACCCTGCTGCCCTATCTGGCCGCATCAGGAGAGCTCAAGACCAAACCGACCCAACACTCTGTCAAGGAATTGCAATCCATCGGCATCGCCCCCGACATCCTTGTCTGCCGTTCCGAACACCCCATCCCCGAAAAAGAGCGCGAGAAGATCGCGCTGTTTTGTAACGTGCGCAAAGAATCCGTGGTCGCGGCCTATGATCTGAAATCCATCTACGAGGCACCGCTGGCCTATCACGCCCAAGGGTTGGACCAGGCGGTACTTGATGCGTTCGACATCTCTCCGGCACCGAAACCGGACCTGACGGTTTGGCACGACGTCTATGATCGCATCCACAATCCCGAAGGCGAAGTGCGCGTGGCCATCGTGGGCAAATACACCCAGCTGGAAGACGCCTATAAATCCATCGCCGAGGCATTGACCCATGGTGGCATGGCCAACCGGGTCAAGGTCCGGGTGGAATGGGTAGATGCGGAAATCTTTGAGCAGGGTGAAGATGTGGGGCCTCATCTTGAGGGGTTCCATGCGATCCTCGTGCCCGGCGGCTTTGGCGAACGCGGCACCGAAGGCAAGATCAAGGCGGCCCAATACGCCCGAGAGCACAAGGTCCCCTATCTGGGTATTTGCCTTGGGATGCAGATGGCCGTCATCGAGGCCGCGCGCAATGTCGCCGGCGTGAAAACCGCCGGCTCAGAAGAATTCGACCACGAGGCGGGCAAGAAGCGATTTGAACCTGTCGTCTATCACCTGAAAGAATGGGTGCAGGGCAATCATATGGTTGAGCGCAAGGTCGGCGACGACAAGGGCGGAACGATGCGTCTGGGTGCCTATGATGCAACCCTCAAGCCCGGCTCCAAGGTTGCACAGGCCTATGGCACCACATCAATCGACGAACGCCACCGTCACCGCTATGAGGTCGACATAGCCTATAAGGACCAGCTGGAGGCGGTCGGTCTCAGCTTTTCGGGCATGTCGCCCGACGGAAAACTGCCAGAGATTGTGGAGTGGACAGACCACCCATGGTTCATCGGCGTCCAGTTCCATCCAGAGCTGAAGTCAAAACCATTCGCCCCCCACCCTTTGTTCAAGGATTTCGTCCGCGCCGCAAAGGATGTGTCGCGTCTGGTGTGACCGCAACAGACGCCATTTCTTGAAAGTCTTTGCGCAGTTTCGCATTCAGCCGCTAAGGTCCCGCATATGCTGTCCTACCAACACATCTATCACGCGGGAAACCTGGCGGACGTGCACAAGCACAGCCTGCTGGCATGGATGCTGGATTATCTGACCAAAAAGGACAAACCGCTAACCTATCTTGAGACCCATGGCGGTCGCGCCCTGTATGATCTGACAGATGCGGCAGCCCGCAAGACCGGTGAAGCGGCACAGGGCATTGAGAAAGTGCATCATTGGTTTGCCCCTTCCCACCCCTATGCCCGCGTGCTGGATCAGACAATTGCCACCGATGGCCCGAACGCCTACCCCGGATCGCCCCTGATCGCAGCCAGCCTGCTGCGCCCGCAGGACCAGATCCATCTGGCAGAACTGCATCCGCAGGAACACGCAGCACTTGAACTGGCGATGTCGCCCCATAGCGCCAAGATCCACCTGCGCGACGGCTTTGAAATGGCCCATGCCCTGACACCGCCTACCCCGCGACGGGGAATGATGCTGATTGACCCCAGCTATGAGGTGAAAGACGACTACCTGACCATTCCGCGCCATATGGCCAAGCTCAACCGTGCCTGGAACGTGGGCATCATTGCGCTGTGGTACCCCCTGCTGACCAACAAGGCACATATCCCGATGCTCTCGGCGCTCAGCGATACCTTTCCCGAAGCCCTGCGTCACGAAGTGCGCTTTGCGCCCGCGCGCCCGGGCCACGGCATGGTCGGGTCGGGCCTGTTCGTGATCAACCCACCCTACGGGATGTCACAAGAGGCCGCATCACTCAGCAAGAAATTCAACGCATTATAAGGAGGATACACAATGGCCAAAGGATATTGGGTCGCCCGAATGGACGTCAAAGACGCCGAAACCTATGACAAATACCGTGCCGCCAACGCCAAACCCTTTGCGGATTACGGCGCAAAATTCATTGTGCGCGGCGGCCAGCAAACACCGCGCGAAGGCGACGAACGCAGCCGCACCGTCGTCTTGGAATTCCCCTCATATGCCGATGCCATCGCCTGCTATGAAAGCGAGGCCTACCAAGCCGCCAAGGACATTCGCCTGAATGCATCCGAAGGTGATCTGGTGATCGTTGAGGGATACGACAGCTGAAAAACATGCTAAGATGTTTCGATGAAACACTTGGCAGCGCTCTTCTTGGCATCTTGGCCCGCAGCATCACTGGCCTGCGGTGCGCCGGTTTGCCTGGTTGATCCAAACAGCCTGACCCTGACCCAAGTCATCACATTTGACGATGTGGGCAGCGGCGCGGGTCCGGGGCTTTATGTCGATGACGTCCTGTCTTTGCCCGGGGCACGGTTTGGGGAACGCTTTGCCGGTCAAACCGTGACCAATTCCGGGCACCACGATGAAATCGCCGGGGATGCCATGTCTCCCTTGACCATGGTGCCCGGCGCCAGCGGCCAGAACCTGTCGCTGGTGCATTTCTACGGCAATACTGTGCTGAACGGCTATGGCAGCGCCGGTTTTCCCAAACGCGAGGCCCAGGGCGAAGGCGCGATTGCTGTCCTGTTTGACACAGACCAATCTGCCCTGGCCTTTGATCTGCGCGGCGGAGAGGCAGGCACGGCCTACGTCCGATTTTTCCGCCGCGATGGCACCCTGATCGGCCAGGTGCCGGTCCAACCCGCCGGAGAATATGCCGTAGGTTTCCTGCGCGCCACGGGTCAGGCCGATATTGCAGGGTTCATCATGACAAATTCCGACCCTCAGGGGCTTGCCATGGACACTTTACGCTTTGGAAAACCACCCGATTTGAGTTAACCATCTGTTTTATGTTTGAACGTTTATTCCCCCGCCGCAAATCACAGCGCACGCCGCTGCCGCAACCCAATGCACAGCTTGCACTTGGGGCCTTGCTGGTGCGCGTCGCTTTTGCTGACCGCAATTACCAGGCCACAGAGATTGGCCAGATCGACAGGATCCTGGCCCAGACCTTCAATCTCAAACCCATCGCCGCGGCCAAATTGCGCGCCACCTGCGAAGCCTTGGAACGCGACGCGCCCGATACACCAGAGTTCGCGCGCATCTTGCGCGAAGAGGTGGATTACGCCCATCGCCTCGCCCTAGGCGACGCCATGTGGTCCGTTGCGCTGGCCGATGGCAACAGCGATGAACGCGAGGAAATTCAGCTGCTTGCCATTGAAACGGCACTTGGACTGACGGACCTAGACATTGAAGATCTGCGAAAAAAGGCGACAGGCACGCTCTGACTTGGCCTTTTGTGAATTGCCGCCTATATCCCGCATATGTTTGCAGATTTCTTGAAACGGCTGACCATGCCGCAACCCGCCCCGCTTGCCGACACCGACGCACGACTTGCGCTGACCGCGCTTTTGGTGCGCGTTGCCCGCGCTGACAATGATTATGCCGAAGCCGAAGCGCAGATGATCGAACAGATCGCATCCGCCCGCTACGGCCTTGGCCCCCAAGATGCGGCCAGCCTGCGGCTTGATGCCGAAACCCTTGAAACAGAAGCCCCCGATACGGTCCGCTTTACCCGCGCGATCAAGGATGCTGTGCCCTATGATGAACGCCTCGGCGTCATTGAAGCGCTTTGGCAGGTGGTGCTGGCCGATGGCACCCGCAGCGACGAAGAAGACGCGCTGCTGCGCCTGACCGCAAGCCTGATTGGCGTCACCGACACCGACAGCGCCATGGCCAGAAAGCGCGTGCAAACCCCGAACTGACCCGTCTGTAGTGAGCTGCCGCAAGGTCACCTGCCCCTCGGGCTACGTGAAAATGTTGCATTCACCGCCATATTAGCGCCATATCCAAGACTGAACCAAAACAAGGCCGATCTTTTGTGAATATGACCCCTCCAGTGATCCAGATTGACGGCCTGCATAAGGCCTATGGTACCCTGGAAGTCCTCAAAGGCGTCAGCCTTGAGGCCCCTAGGGGTCATGTAATCTCTCTGATCGGATCTTCAGGTTCCGGAAAATCCACCCTGCTGCGCTGTTGCAACCTGCTTGAGGACAGCCAGCAAGGGCAGATCCTGTTCAAGGGGGAACCTGTCACTTGGAAAGGCAGCGGTCACAACCGCAGGCCCGCAGATCCAAAACAGGTGCTGCGCATCCGCACGAATCTGTCGATGGTGTTTCAGCAATTCAACCTCTGGTCCCATATGACAATCCTGCAAAACGTGATGGAAGCCCCCCTCACCGTGCTGCGCCGGGACCGCGACGAGGTGGAAAAATCCGCGCGCGGCTATCTCGAAAAAGTCGGCATCGGTGACAAATGCGATGTCTACCCCGCCCAGCTTTCCGGCGGCCAGCAGCAACGCGCCGCCATCGCCCGTGCCCTGTGCATGGAACCCCAGGCGCTCTTGTTTGATGAACCCACATCAGCGCTGGATCCGGAACTGGAACAGGAAGTCATCAAGGTCATCAAGGATCTGGCAACCGAAGGCCGCACCATGATCATCGTCACCCATGACATGAACCTGGCCGCAGATGTATCGGATCACGTCATATTTCTGCATCAGGGCCTGATCGAAGAACAAGGGCCGCCCGATAGATTGTTTGGCGCGCCCACATCAGAACGCCTGCGTGGGTTCTTGTCACCGACCCTTGCACCGTAACCAACCGATAATAAAAACCGGAGTATCACTATGAAAACCATCCTTCTTTCGACGGCAGCCCTTGCGCTGACTGCGGGTCTGGCCTTTGCCGACGGCCATGCCAAAACCATCCGCCTGGGCACTGAGGGTGCCTACCCTCCCTACAACTTCCTCGATGACAAAGGCGAAGTCGCAGGATTTGAACGCGAAGTCGGCGACGAGCTGTGCCTGCGCGCAGAGCTGAAATGCGAATGGGTCACCAACGAATGGGACAGCATCATCCCGAACCTTGTGTCGGGCAACTACGATGTCATCATCGCAGGCATGTCCATCACGGCTGAACGTGACGAGGTCATCGACTTCTCCGCCCCCTACACACAGCCCGACCCTTCCGCCTTCCTCGCCATGGGTGACGTGGATCTGGCCAATGCCGTGATCGCAGCGCAGTCCGGCACCATCCAGGCCAGCCACATCGCCTCCATGGCCGGTGCCACGCTGGTTGAATTCGCAACCCCCGAAGAAACCATCGCAGCCGTGAAAAACGGCGAGGCCGATGCGGTTCTGGCCGACAAGGCCTTCCTCGACCCGATCGCCGAGGCCGACGCGGACCTCAGCATCGTGGGCGAAGACATCCTGCTGGGCGGCGGCATTGGCCTTGGCATCCGCGAAAGCGACGGCGAGCTGCGCGACAAGTTCAACGCAGCGATCCAGTCCATGAAGGCAGACGGCAGCCTGAACACTTTGATCGAAAAGCACCTGCCCGGCTCCGCCACTTTCTAAACACCGACATGAAGGGGGGCCAACACCCCCCTTCATCTTGCCCATAAACTCAATCCTACCCTCTCAAAGGGTGCTGTCATTTTCCAATTTTGCGCCGATCCTGAGCAACTAGAAACCTTTCAGTGGTTCGCCTGCTACCTGACCACAGGTAAGCATATGAACCTCTATTGGTCGGTGCTGACGGTGCTTGCCCTGCTGGGCATCACGGCCCCTGTTGCCCTTGCCTTTGGTTTTGCCGGCGCGTCGGCTGCCCGCTCGGCACTGGCCCCGCTGCGCTGGATCGGCAAGACCTATATCGCCATTGTGCGCGGCGTGCCCGACATTGCCTTTTTCCTTTTCTTCGTGATCGCGCTGGATCAGGCAATCGAATACATGCGCCACCGCATACTGTGCCCGGACGTGACCGAACCTGTGCGCCAGGGCAATGACTTCGTGGTCTGCCAGATCGCAAAAATGCCTCTGGGCAACTCACCGCAATGGGTCCACGAAACCTATGGCTTTTCGATCGCGGTGCTGACCTTTGCCATCGTATATGGCGCTTTCGCCGCAAATGTCCTGTTCGGCGCAATGCGCGCTGTGCCTCATGCGCAGATTGAAACCGCCGCCGCCTATGGCATGTCTACCCGCCAGACTTTTTGGCGGGTCTTGGTGCCGCAGATGTGGGTCTATGCCCTGCCCGGCCTGTCCAACCTGTGGATGCTGCTGATCAAGGCCACGCCTTTGCTGTTTCTTCTGGGGGTCGAAGACGTCGTCTACTGGGCCCGCGAATTGGGCGGTACCAAAACACCGCGCTTTACGGATTACCCCCATGCAGATTGGCGCATGTGGTATTTCCTGGGCCTGTTGGTTTTCTACCTGTGTTTCACAAAGGTCTCTGAGGTCGTGCTGGACAGGGTGATGTCCCGCCTGACCCGCGGTCAGGCCACGACGGGCGGCGAAGCGCAAAGGAAAGCAGCATGAGCGCCTGTCTGCAAACCATCCAGGATTACGGGTTGCGTGCCATCGGCATCGGCGAACGCCTGCTGCCGCGTGAAAACTTCACCCTGTGCGAACAATTCACCCTTATCGGGTCCGGCATGATCTGGAACGTCTATTTTGGCGTGATGGCGCTGTTTTTTGGCTTCTTTCTGGCCACCGCCCTCGGGATCGGCAAGGCCAGCCGCAACCGCTGGATTCGCAAACCGTCTGAATGGTTCATCTTTGTCTTTCGCGGCTCTCCGCTCTTTATCCAGTTCTTCTTTGGCTATTTCCTGTTTCTCTCGCTGAAATCGCAATACGCCTTTTTCGATCCCTTCACGGCCGCATGGCTGGGCGCGCTGATCGTGTTGTTTTGCAACACCGCCGCCTACGCGGGCGAGATTTTCTATGGCGCGCTGCAATCCATCCCAAAGGGCGATGTCGAGGCTGCGGATGCCTATGGGCTTTCCGGCTGGGCAAGGTTCCGAAGGGTCATCTGGCCCACGATGCTGCGGCTGGCATGGCCCGCCTATACGAACGAGGCGATCTTTCTGTTCCATTCCACCACTTTGGTTTTCCTGTCGGGTTTTCCGGCATGGCAACAACGGGGCGATGCCCTTTATTATGCGGGATATTTCGCGGACAAGACCTTCAACCCTTTCATCCCCTATCCGATCCTCGCGGGATATTTCATCTTGTTGACGTTGATCGTGATCGCGGTCTTTGGCCTGATCAACAGCCGGCTCAATCGTCACCTGCCCCAGAACGCGCGGCAAAAATTACGCTTGCGTCCCAATC
The DNA here is from genome assembly GCA_017854855.1 of Sulfitobacter sp. Classification (GTDB taxonomy): domain Bacteria; phylum Pseudomonadota; class Alphaproteobacteria; order Rhodobacterales; family Rhodobacteraceae; genus Sulfitobacter. The sequence continues at coordinate 30,731 of JAFMGZ010000019.1, forward strand.
TGATACGGTAGTATTTAGGATTTGATCAAATTATCCGGCGCGTGGGCGGCGGAAGCTTTGGCAGGCACCGACAACAGGTCGCCCCAAACCGCATGGCCCACCGCCCAAATGGTGTGCAATGAACAACTGGCTTCGTAAAAATCCTCATGTCCGCTCTGTGCGGGTGGCTGCAGCTGATCTGAATGGACAGCCGCGCGGCAAACGTATCCCCACCCGTTTCGCAGATCGGGCGCTGGAGGATGGCACAAGGTTTCCCTTCTCGGTTCTGAACCTCGACATTTGGGGCGAGGATATCGACAACAGCCCCCTGGTCCTTGAAAGCGGCGACAAGGACGGCGTGCTGAAACCAACAGAGCGTGGCTTCATGCCGATGCCCTGGCTGGAATCGCCAACGGCGCTGCTGCCCATCTGGATGTATCACGATGATGGCCGCCCCTTCGCAGGTGACCCGCGCCATGCGCTCAATGCGGTGCTGCAGCGGTTCAAGGCCCGTGGGCTGACGCCTGTCTGCGCGGTTGAACTGGAATTCTTCCTGATCGACGATTCTGGTCGCAAACTTCAAGTCCCCCCTTCGCCCCGTACGGGCAAGCGCAGGCAGGCTGGCGATATCCTCAGCATGCGTGCCCTGGATCAGTTCGATAATTTCTTTACCGATCTTTATGATGCCTGCGAAGAAATGGACATTCCGGCCGACACCGCAATTTCAGAAGCCGGTCTGGGCCAGTTTGAAATCAACCTGATGCATTGCGACGACGCCCTGCGCGCCGCAGACGATGCCTGGCTGTTCAAGATGGTGGTCAAGGGCCTCGCGCGCAGGCACGGCTTTGCCGCCAGCTTCATGGCGAAACCCTATCCCGATTATCCAGGTTCCGGCCTGCACACGCATTTTTCGGTGCTGGATGAAGAAGGCAACAATGTCTTTGACAACGGCGGCCCCGAAGGTACCGATCTTCTGCGTCACGGTGTGGCAGGCTGTCTGGCCGCGATGGCAGGATCGGCCTTGATATTTGCACCCCATGCCAACAGCTTTGACAGGATGGTCCCGGGCAACCATGCCCCCACAGGCGTCAGCTGGGCTTATGAAAACCGCACCTCATCCATTCGCATCCCCTCGGGTAATCCCAAGTCGCGGCGGATTGAACATCGCGTATCGGGCGGTGACGTGAACCCCTACCTGATGCTGGCCGCCGTTTTGGGGGCCGCTATCAATGGCATCGAAGACGGGCTGGAACCGCCTGCCCCGATCACCGGAAATGCCTATAATGCCGGATTGGCACAGATCCCTACCGATTGGGAAACAGCCATAGATATGTTTGAGAACGACCCCGAGGTTGCACGTATTTTTGCCCCCGAACTCATCCGCAACTTTGTTCTGACCAAACGTCAGGAGATGCAATATATGGCAGAGCTGACCCCCGAAGAAAGGGTCGAGATCTATCTGGACACGGTGTAAGGCAACCCCATGAAAATCGGTATTCTGATCACGGGTCACCCCCCCCAAGAGCTGTCTGAAAACGGACGCTATGATGCATATTTCCAGCGCCTGCTCGGTAGCGAAGACTTTACCTATCAGGCCTGGTCGGTTGTGGATGGCGAGATGCCCGGCGACGTCAAAATGGCCGATGGCTGGCTGATCACCGGCTCCAGACACGGTGCCTATGAAGACCATCCATGGATCCCCCCGCTGGAGCAGTTTATCCGCGATTGTTACGCAACCCGCGTGCCCATGATCGGCGTCTGCTTTGGCCACCAGATCATCGCACAGGCCATGGGCGGCCGGGTCGAAAAATTCAGCCAGGGCTGGTCCATCGGCCATGTTGAATACGACATGGGTGGCGAAAAAGTAGCGATCAATGCATGGCATCAAGATCAGGTGGTAGAGAAACCTGTCTGCGCGACCGTCATAGGCTCAACCGACTTTTGCGCCAATGCCGCATTGCTTTATGATGATCTGTTCTGGACCATTCAACCACACCCTGAATATGGGCATGATTTCATCGACGGGCTGATCCGCTATCGCGGCAAAGGCGTCGTGCCTGACACGCAGCTTGAGGCAGCGCAGGCCAAATTGGGTGCCCCTTTGGACAACCAAAAGGTCGCTAGGGAAATGGCGGCATTCTTTAAGAAAGAGAGGGCCTGATGGCCGAATGGACCGACAAACTGCCGCAAGCGGCCGTTGCCTACCTCGAAGGCAAACGGCTGGACGAAGTGGAATGTATCGTCCCGGATTTGCCCGGCATCGCCAGGGGCAAGGCTGTGCCCGCGTCAAAATTCGCCCGGCAGGAATATTTCCATCTTCCCGACAGCATCTTTTTCCAGACCATCACAGGGGAATGGGGCGAAGCCGCAGGGGACGAAGGGTTTATCGAAAAGGATATGATCCTCAGGCCCGACATGGCCACTGCCACCGCGGCCCCCTGGACGGGGGATTGGACACTTCAGGTGATCCATGACGCCTATGACCGTCATGGTCAGCCCGTCGAATATTCCCCGCGCAATGTGCTAAAGCGGGTCGTGCAGCTGTACCGCGACCAGGGTTGGGAACCCGTTGTCGCGCCAGAGATGGAATTCTTTCTCGTGGCGCGCAACCTTGATCCCGCCCGTGAAATTGAACCGATGATCGGTCGTTCCGGCAGGCCCGCTGCCGCGCGGCAGGCCTATTCGATGACCGCCGTTGACGAATTTGGCCCGGTGATCGACGACATCTATGATTTCGCCGAAGCCCAGGGTTTCGAGATCGACGGGATCACCCAGGAAGGCGGTGCAGGCCAGCTTGAGATCAACCTGCTGCATGGTGACCCGGTCCAACTGGCGGATGAGGTATTCTACTTCAAACGGTTGATCCGCGAAGCGGCGATGCGCCACAATTGCTATGCGACCTTCATGGCCAAGCCGATCGAGGACGAGCCGGGTTCAGCGATGCATATCCACCACTCCATTCTGGACCCTGCCACGGGCAAGAACCTGTTTTCCGATGATAATAACGACGAAACCGATCTGTTTCGCCATTTTATCGCAGGGCTGCAGACCCAGATGCCAAATGCGCTTGCGGTGATCGCACCCTATGTGAACAGCTACCGTCGCTACGTCAAAGATCACGCAGCACCCATCAACCTTGAATGGGGCCGCGACAACCGCACGACGGGCATCCGTGTGCCACTGTCCAGCCCCGCTTCTCGGCGGGTAGAGAACCGGCTTGCCGGGATGGATTGCAATCCATACCTCGCGATTGCAGCATCACTGGCCTGTGGGTATCTGGGCATGATGGACCGGCTGGAACCCAAGGAAGAATTCATGGGTGACGCCTATGACGGCGAAGGCGATATCCCCCGTGTATTGGGTGAGGCACTGGACCTGTTCGAAGAGGCAACTGAATTGCACACCGTTCTGGGGCCTGAATTTGCCCGTGTGTACAGCATCGTCAAACGTGCCGAATATGATGAATTTCTGCAGGTCATCTCCCCTTGGGAGCGCGAACATCTGCTGCTGAACGTCTGATGCCATGAACCTGCTTTATGCCAATGATCGGCGGGGCGCATACCCGGACAGCTGGTATGCGGCCACCGCCACGCCGCTTGAACGGTTTGAGCCGCTCAAGGGGGCGCAAAAGGCCGATGTCTGTATCATCGGCGGCGGCTACACCGGCCTCTCTGCGGCGCTGCACCTGGCTAAGGCAGGGCGCAGCGTCGTCCTGCTTGAGGCGCAGCGCGTGGGCTTTGGCGCTTCGGGGCGCAATGGCGGGCAATTGGGCAGCGGCCAAAGGGTTGAGCAAGACGCACTTGAGCGCATGCTGGGGCTGGATCAGGCCAAGCGGCTTTGGGCCTTGGGCGAAGAGGCCAAGACGCTGGTCAAAGGGTTGATTGCAGAACATCAGATTGATTGCCATCTGAAACCCGGCGTGGCCTGGACCGCCTCGACCAAGGCGGATCTGGCCCATTTGCATGAATACGCCGATCATCTTCAAGACCGCTATGCCTATGACAAGGTTGAAAAGCTGGATCATGACGCGCTGCAATCGGTCTGCCCTTCACCCGATTATCTGGGCGGCGTGCTGGACATGGGTGCGGCACATCTTCATCCGCTGAACTACGCGTTGGGTCTGGCCCGTGCGGCACGGGACGCAGGCGTCCGTATTCACGAAAACAGCGCCGTGCATCACATCACTGAGGGCCAGCAGGCCAAGGTGCAGACCGATGCGGGCCATGTGACAGCCGATCATGTCATTCTGGGCTGCAACGGCTATCTGGGCGGGCTGAACCGCAAGGTCGCAGCACGGGTGATGCCGATCAACAATTTCATCGTCGCCACCGAACCCTTGGGCGACGGCATCAAAGACGTGCTGCCGCGCGATGTCGCCGTCGCCGACAGCCGCTTTGTCGTGAATTATTTTCGTCTGTCCCATGACGGTCGCCTGCTGTTTGGCGGTGGCGAAAGCTATGGCTATAAATTCCCCGCAGACATCGCCAGCACAGTGCGCAAACCGATGTCCGTCATCTTTCCCCATCTCAAGGATGTGCGGATTGACTACGCCTGGGGCGGCACATTGGGCATCACTATGAAACGCCTGCCCTATCTGGCGCGGGTTGCACCCAATATCCTGTCGGCCTCTGGCTATTCGGGACACGGCGTCGGCACGGCAACCCATGCGGGATACCTGATGGCCAAGGCAGTTGAAGGACAGACCGACGGATTTGACACCATGGCCGCCATACCAACCCTGCCCTTTCCGGGCGGGGCGGCATTTCGGAACCCCCTGCTGGTGCTTGCCATGACATGGTATGCCATGCGCGACCGTCTGGGTATCTGACGGCCGCTATTTCAGTTTGGACAGCTTGTCCTGAAGATCGGCCAGTTGACGTTTGATCGCGTCCAGATCTTCACCATTCTCCGGCTTTTTCTCAGACTCTGCCTTGGACTTGCCCGGCCCGCTGGCCCAACCACCGGTGATCGCCTTCATAAAGGCCTCTTGCTGCGCCTGCATTGCTTCCATGCCGGGCATTTTGGCGATCGGGTTGATAGAGGTCATGTTCTCTACCATCTTGGCCTGACCATCACGCAGCATGTCAAAGGAAGCCCGCAGGAACTGCGGCACGACAGATACGTTGCCGGACATATAGCTGCGCACCAGATCATTCAGCACATCCACCGGCAGCACGGATTCGCCCCTGCTTTCGTGTTCTGCAATGATTTGAAGCAGATATTGCCGGGTCAGGTCATCGCCCGACTTCAGATCAACGATCTGAACCTCACGTCCGTCGCGGATGAAACCGGCGATGTCTTCCAGTGTTACGTAATCGCTTGTCTCAGTATTATAGAGCCGCCGCGAGGCGTAACGTTTGATCAGCAATTGTTTGGCTTTTTCAGTCACGAGGATCCTCCCGAAGACGTGCTGCGTTGCAGCTTATGCTCTTGAAGTGCAAAAAGAAAGCCTTCGCTGACGCGCAATGTCTTTGCAGCCGGTGTTATCCGTTCACGCAGAGGCATCGCACCGCGATTTCAGCCCCTTCCGGGGGCATGCACAAAACAAAAGGCGGGCTCCAAAGAGCCCGCCTCTTTCTCGTACCCCTCAGGGAGAGGGTTGTCCGAGAATAAAACCGAGGGAACGGTTTATTTCGCTGTCGCTTTTTTCGCAGCAGCCTGAACGTCGGAAGATGCTTTTTTCACAGCAGCTGTGGTCTCTTCCTGCATGTCTTTGCCGGCAGCCATCATCAGCTCAACTGTGTCCATCTGGACTTTCTTGGCGATCTCAGCAAAAGCGGCCATGTGCTCGGACGCTGTTTCAGCATAGGCAGAAGCGAAATCTGTCATTGCTTTTGCGTAGTCAGCTGGCTCGGCTTTGGCTTTGGACAGCTCGGCCATCTTTGTCAGTGTTTCTTTTGTCCACTTGGAAGAAATCTCTGTGGATTTCTCAACAGCGTTCAGCGCTACGCCGGACAGTTTCTCGTTCAGGGTGGCGGTTGTTTTGAACGCGCCTTCCATTGCAGAGTTGTCAATTGGGAATGCGCCCATAACGTCTTTGAACATGGCGGTCATATCTGGTGTCTTTGTCATCGCGAATTTTCCTTATTGGCTTTGTCCGGGTCTATCCCGCACACTTCGTGGTATGACAATGATCTACATGCTGCAGCGCGGCATTTCAAGTATTATTCTGCGCTGCAGCATAAAAAGTTTACCCTAGGTAAAAGGCGATATAAATCAGCTGTTTGCCTTTTTCGACACATATTCACCGGGGGCATCCCCCAGGACAGTTGCACCATTTTCACCCGGATGACGGGCAGGAATCATCTCACCCGATCGCTTTTCAAGCCATTTGTTCCAGCGCGGCCACCATGAGCCTTCGGTGAACTGTGCCCCTTCCAGCCAGGCCTCATGATCCAACGTCAGGTCGTCATTGGTATAGTGACCGTATTTCCCCTTGGACGGCGGGTTCACGATACCGGCGATATGGCCTGACTGCGTCATGATAAACGTCTTGTCTTTTGACCCCATCATCTGAATGCCACGATAGCTGTCTTTCCATGGCGCGATATGGTCCGTCTCACAGGCAATGGCGCAGATCGGCACATCCACTTCGTCCAACACCAGGTGGTGCCCCAGCATGTCATATCCGCCATCGGCCAATTTATTGCCCTGACACAGGCCCCGCAGATATTGCATTGCCATCTTGGCCGGCAGGTTCGCCCCGTCCCCGTTCCAGTACAGCAGGTCAAAGGCAGGCGGCGTTTCCCCCATCATGTAGCTTTTGACGGCCGGGCCATAGACCAGATCATTTGACCGCAGGAACGAAAAGGTGCGTGCCATGATAATAGAGGGCAAGATGCCTTTGTCTTCTGTCTCTGCCTCGATTCCGTCGATGAAATCATCTGTCAGGAACGGCTGGAATTCACCCTGGTCAGAGAAATCTGTCAGCGCGGTGAAAAAGGTCGCGGAATTGACAGAAGCATCACCGCGCTGCTTGAGCAGCGACAGGGTCAGCGACAATGTCGTGCCCGCAATGCAATAGCCCACAGCGTTGATCTTGTCTTCCTTGGTGATGGCCTTCACCTCGCGAATGGCTTCCAGATAACCATCCTTGACGTAGTCATCCATACCCACATCGCGGTAGGTCTGATCCGGGTTGACCCATGACACCATGAACAAGGTATAGCCCTGATCCACGATCCATTTGACCAATGAGTTCTGGGCTTTGAGGTCCAGAATATAGAATTTGTTGATCCATGGCGGAAACACCAACAGCGGTGTTTTATGCACGTCCTTGGTGGTCGGCGCGTATTGGATCAATTCAAACATCCGGTTGCGGAACACCACCTTGCCCGGCGTTGTCGCAATATTTTCACCCAGTTTGAATGCCTTTTCATCCGCCAATCGAACGATCAATTCGCCGTTATTGGCCTCCAGATCAGAGATCAGATTTTCCAATCCCTTGACCAGGCTTTCGCCTTCGGTTTCGATCGCGCGCTGCAATGCGTCGGGGTTGGTTGCCAGGAAATTCGTGGGCGACAGCAGGTCAATGATTTGCCGGCTGAAATAGGCCAGACGCTTTTTCTCATGCGGGGCCATATCGGTAATGTCATCAACCGCTTGGCTCAGTGCTTGCGCGTTGATCAGATATTGCTGTTTCACGAAATTGAAATAGGGATGGGTTTCCCACAGCGGGTTGGCAAAACGGCGGTCCTTGCCGGTGCGGTCCTGGGGGGCTGCGAACTGTCCTTTTGCCAAGGCCTGCTGCGCTTCCATGAAATGGGTCACGGTCTGCGTCCAATATCCCATCTGATGTTCCATCAATTTGGCAGGGTTATTGATCGCTTCTGTGAAATAGGATTGGGCCGCTTTCGCAAACAACTCTTGATTCGGACCATCAAGGGCCTGCTGATGCGTCTGCCGGTTTGACATAACTTTGCTCAAACGTTCCGTAAGCTCTTCAACCTTATGGAGATTTTCGGACATGCGAGTCATCGCGGCATTTTTCGTCGCGTCATCGCCCGTTGTTTCAGTTGTCATCTTAACCTTTTACTCCTATCTTCGCACTTGCAGCATAACGTCGCCCTTTTCAGGGGCAGGAGCGACGGTATGCCCGAATCGGGCCTATAAAAGGAAACCCCAGATGCGCTATATGGCAACATACGACCTTATGGAAACCGTAAGGAATACCAACCAGTGGCTTGGTGCCTCCGCACTCGCTATGGCATCCTACCCTGCTTTTTCAATTATTCCAAACCCCGCAATCGCGTGGATGGCAGCATGGGGCGAAGTGACCGAACGGACCTTCTCTCGCATGGTTGTGAAACCTGACTGGAACATCCCCAACTTCGTCGGCTCTAACGGTCAAGACCGCATCGTGGTCCAAGAGGTCGTCATCAACCGCGACTTTGGCGATCTGCTGCATTTCCGCGTTCAGGGCCGCACGACGCCCAAACGCAAGGTCCTGTTGGTCGCACCCATGTCAGGTCACTATGCAACGCTGCTGCGGTCAACCGTGATCAGCCTGATCCCCGATTGCGACCTCTATATCACAGACTGGCACAACGCCCGCGACATTCCGGTCAGCGCAGGCAAGTTCGACGTTGAGGATTATACCCTCTACCTCGTTGATTTCATGAAAGAGCTGGGGCCAAACACACATGTAATCGCCGTGTGCCAACCTGCCCCGCTGGCACTTGCCGCGACGGCCTATCTGGCCGAAGAAGACCCAGAGGCGCAGCCGCGCTCCTTGACACTGATCGGTGGTCCGATCGACCCCAGCGCCGCGCCGACAGATGTGACCGATTTTGGCCATTCCGTGACCATGGGCCAGCTGGAAGAAATGATGATCCAGCGTGTCGGCTTCAAACACGCAGGCGTCGGGCGCATGGTCTATCCGGGCCTGTTGCAGCTGAATTCCTTCATCTCGATGAACGCAGAGACGCATTACAAGGCCTTCCAGGATCAAATCGCCCGCGTGGCCAAAGGCGACGCGCATGACCATGACAAGCACAACAAATTCTACGACGAATATCTTGCCGTAATGGACATGCCTGCGGAATTCTACCTTTCCACAGTCGACCGGATCTTCAAGACCGGCGAGATCGCCAAGAACGAATTCTCGGTCAAGGGCAAACCCGTAGACATCGGCAAGATCACCACCGTGGCGGTGAAAACCGTCGAAGGGACCAAGGACGATATCTCGGCTCCTGGACAGTGTATCGCGGCATTGGCGCTGTTGACGGGCCTGCCCGACGACAAGAAAGCCAGCCATCTGGAAGAAGGCGCAGGCCATTACGGCATCTTTGCCGGCAACAGCTGGCGTCACAACATCAGGCCGCTTGTGCTTGATTTCATTGATGCAAATGACGAAGGCACGCCGCCACCCAGCCGCAAGCCTGCCAACAACAACAAAGCCGCCTGATCCATGCCGACGCTGCCCTTTGCCTGCCATTGCGGCACGGTGCAGGGCAGCGTTTCGGCGGCCACACCACAGGGCGGAAACAGAGTCGTCTGTTTCTGCCAGTCGTGCCGCGCAGGGGCGCTCTACTGCGGGGCGGATGACCCCAAATCGGACGGCGTGGACCTGTTTCAGGTCATGTCGCACCAGATCACGATCACCGCAGGGCACGACCAGTTGCACCCCTTCTCATTTGGCCCCAGAAACCTGTTGCGTTGGAAGGCCTGCTGCTGCGGCGTGCAGATGTTTTCAACTCCGCGGTCACCCAAGATGGCGCTTGTCGGGCTGGTCACAGCGCGGCTTGCGGATGCAGGGCCCATCGGTGCGGTCAAATCCCGTGCATTCGTGCCCAAGGGGGGTGGAAAAACCGCCCATGAAAACCTCCCCGCGCTTATCAAGGTCGCAGGCCGCATGTTGCTGACACGCATGGCGGGCCGATGGCAGGAGACGCCGCTGTTCGACACCGAAACCCTGCAGCCAATCGCTGCCGTCACCCTAATCTCAAGGCAAGAGCGTCAGGCCATCCTCGCACAGGCACGTTGACCGGCACGCATCAGCCCGCAACCAGTGGCACAGGCAATCCGCAAACGCCTTATTGCAGGACCAGCGGTTGCTGCATCCAGGTCCTCAGGGCGGATGTAGTGACGGCAGGCTGCTCCAGCGTGGGCATGTAACCGGCCTGTTCCACCACGACCAATTTGGCATAGGGGATCAATTCCGCCATGAAACTATGCCGCTTTACGGTGAACAATTCGTCATGCTCCCCGCACAGCACCAGGGCGGGCGCACGGCACCGGCGCAAGATACCCTGCTGGTCGCGCCGCCGCTGCAGGGCGCGGTTTTGGCGGATATAAACCTCTGATCCCAGGGCATCGGCCATATCCATCGCCAGCTCCATAACCTGTGCACATTGTGGACCGGGCGCAAAATAGCTGGACTTCATTTCTTCGCGCATCACTTCGGCCAACCGACCAGAGCGTACTTTTACGATCTTGGGTTCGCGGTTGGCGGCATCCCCCGGCGTATCGGCCAGCGGGGATGTATCAAGCAGCGCAATACGCGTGACCCGGTCAGGGGCGCGGCGCAGGATTTCCATCGCAACCATGCCCCCCATCCCTGCCCCCGCCAAGGCAAAACGCGCAGGCAACATATGCAGCAGACCAGAGGCAATTTCCTCAATCCGTTCGCCTTGGGTGATAGGGGCCACCATCACGGCCATTTCGGCCGACAGCTCTGCGATCTGCGGCCCAAACAGGCGCGCATCGCACATCATGCCCGGCAACAACACCAGCGGTTCAGCCATCACCATAAACCTTGCTCACTACTCCAAAAATTCGAACCTGATCCAGGCCCGGGAACACACAACCCTAAGGGAACATAGCCCGTCATTGCCCCACCTCTCAAGCCCAGAACGACAGCTGCGACCATATCGAAACACCGCGCATCGCGAACCCTGGGGGCCCGGTTGCAGCGCAGCGCGGGCGGCGTGCCCTGGCCCAGAGCGCCAGCCCCAGACCACCAGCCCTAAACCGCGAAAGCTGCCGCGCTGTGTTTCAGCTCATGCGCCGCCAGAACCTCTTCCAATGCCCCCAGGATCAGGCCAAGGCATGGGCCGTCGGAAAACCGGTGATCTGCGTCCTTGACCAGCTTGAGCTGCATGTCCGGACCGGTGGCATGCTCCAGCAGCTTCACAGCCGTTTCCACGCTGACTGCCGTGTCCGCCGTACCTTGCAGAAACCGGACCGGAAACGGCAGATCAAGCGGGCTGCGCAACACCAGCTGGTTGCGCCCGTCTTCGATCATCCGCTTGGTGATCACATAGGGTTCCATGTAATCTGACGGCAGCTCAACCTGCCCGCTTTGCTCCAGCTTTTGCCACTGCTCGGGGGTGAAACTGGCCGCATAGCCGTCTTCGGTAAAATCAGGGGCCGCCGCGATTGTGACCAATCCGGCCAGCCGCTGTGGCTGCGCGCGGGCCAGCAACAGCGCCTGCCAGCCCCCCATGGAAGAGCCGACAGGGATGATCGGCCCCTGTGTCAGCGCGGCAATGGCAGCAGCGGTATCCGCCGCCCAGTCGCCGATGCACCCGTCGGTGAATGCCCCCGATGATTCCCCATGCCCGGAATAATCAAACCGCAAAAACGCACGGCCATTGCGCCGCGCCCATTCCTCAAGAAAGACCGCCTTGGTGCCTTCCATGTCGGATTTCAGCCCCCCCAGGAATACGATCCAGGGACCAGTCCCTTCGCTACGGTGATACGCCAGCCTGCGGCCTTGCGTTGTGTCCAGAAATGATGGCGCGCCCATGCGTCCTCCTTGGTTTATCCCATCATGCGGAGCATTGATGCAGGCTGCAACCGCCAGAATGAAGGCAGCGTCACATCGTGACACCGTTCAGACAGCGTTGCGCGGATCAAAAGGCAAAAACAGGGGCGCAGCCCCTGGCGGACAAAGGCCACAGGACATCAGCTGCGCGACAAACCCAAAGGTGGGTTCAGCCGCCGACATAGACCTTGGATGAGGGACGGTAGAAAATCTTCTGATCGTGCAGACGACCCAAAAGCTCTTCGCCTTCGCGCTGGTCTTCTTCGATCACCCGGATTGATTCCATATCTGCCAGATCTTGATCGCTCAGCGCCCGGCGCATCCGGCACAATTCACGACCGCGCGCGCGCAGCGCCTCTTCGATCAGGTTCACGTCGTCGATGGAAAGCTTAAAGTTCCGATTATAGGACGGCATGGTGACTTCCTTGCGAAATGTGGCTGGTGACGGGTTTTAACCCCGTGAGTCGTAAATAAACCGTTATGCGTCGCAGTCAACGTATATGTATGTATACCGAACCCGGATCACACATCATCTTCCACTTTTGGCAGGCCCATGGCGACACCACAGGCCAACCCCTGCCAGATATCAGGTTCCGCTTTTGTGACGTCTAACCCAAACGCCCAGGGTGCCCTGTTGGTTCCCCGGGGTCAGGTATTCGCGAAAAACGCTTCAGCTCTCTGGCCGGAAGGCGACACCCCCTGTCCCGTCACCCCGCAGATCAGAAGGGGCAGCCCAGGTATCGGGATCCGTGATCAGCGCGGCCAGCGCCTCTGCACTGACCTCGCACAGCGCCTCTCCCTTGGTCGCAGAGGCGCGGGCCGGGTTGCCTGCCAGACCATTGCCGGTGACATGGGTGAAGGGCCGCCAGCGATAGGACGCCCGCCCAGCCTTGAGAAAGGCATGACCATCGCCCGCATTGCTGGCCAAGGCCCCCAGATTGCTGTCATCGACCAAATCGCCCTCGCAGGCCATCATCATGGAGGTTTCCGCCTCGCAGGCATGCTGCATGCCCTCTTGGTCCTCCAACAGGGCACCCACCTCGGCGGCGGCCTCTATCGGGTAGGTGGTCAGCACCAATGTCGCGGGCGTGCTGGCCGACAGGGCATCACAGATCTGCTGCAACGCGATGATATTGCCGCCGTGGGAGTTTGAGATCAGAATATCGCGAAACCCCTGCCGGGTCAGTGCAAGGATCAGGTCGTGCAACAGCCCTCGGAATGTCTCGGGGCTGATGGTGAGGGTGCCACCAAAGGGCATGTGATGTTCCGACAGGCCGGACCACACCACGGGCGTCACCACAACGGGGCGGCGCGGATAGGCCTTGCGCGCGGCACGTATGGCCACTTCATGGCCCAACCGCGTGTCTGTCATCGTGGGCAGATGGGGCCCGTGCTGTTCAATCGACGCGATCGGCAGGATCACGACCGCGTTCTGCTCTGCCAACCGGCGCAATTCCTGCGCCTTCATCCGCTGCCATTCGACTTCTACCATTGTCCCAATCCTTGCTGAATGTTTGAAACAGGCCGCTACGTCCTGCCTTGCAGGTCAATCTAGACCTGCTAAGGCTTTAACATGCAATCATCTTCCCCTGATCGCCTGCTGATCCCGATCCTGTCTGCGTGCAATTTCGTGATTGGCATGGGTGCTTTCCTTGTCATCGGCATGCTTGAGCCGCTGGGCCAAGACCTGGCACAGACACCGGCCCAGATTGGCCAGCTGATGACGATCTACGCGATTGCCTATGCGGTGCTGTCCCCCCTCACCGTCGCCCTGACCGGACAGATTGGCCGCCGCAGGGTTCTGGCGGCCGGGCTGGTCCTGTTTCTTGTCTCTGCCCTTCTGGCCGCTGCGGCACCGGGTTTCGGCACGCTGGGTCTTAGCCGGGTTTTTGCCGCTGCGGGTGCTGGCATGTTCACCCCCGTCGCCGCAGCCGTGGCCGCCGCACTCTATCCGGTGGAGCAACGTGCAAAAGTATTGGCAGCCGTCTTTTTCGGCCTGACCGTCGCACAGGTCGCAGGTGTGCCCGCAGGCAGCTTCGTCGCCTATACCTTTGGCTGGCGATGGGCCTTTGGCATTGTCGCAGTGCTTTGCCTGCCCGGTATTTTCCTGATCTGGACCCGCGTGCCCGCAGGCCTAAGGTTTCAGCCCGTCGCCCTGGGCGATCTGGCAGACACCCTGTCTGACCTGCGCATGATGCTGGCCATCACCTTCACCGGCAGCTTTATCGGTGCCTCCTATGTCCTGTTCACCTATATCGCGCCGCTGCTTAGTGAAACGATGGGTTTTGGCCGTGACGGTGTGACCTTTATCCTGATGATGTTCGGCGTGGGCGGTGTGGGCGGCAATATCCTGGGCGGTGTTCTGGCAGACCGGTTTGGCTGGCGGCGCACCCTGACGGGGCTATGCGTGGCGCAGATGCTGCTGATGCCGCTGTTTTCGCTTTTGCCCATCCCTTCGGTTCTTCTGGCGGGGTTGGCCGTGGTCTGGGCCGTCTTTGGCTGGTCCTTCATGGCTGGGCAGCAAATGCGGCTGATCAATTGCGCAGGCCCTCGTGCCCCTGTGGTCCTGGCACTGAACGCCGCTGCAATCTACGTCGGGGCCGCCCTTGGGTCGGCGGCAGGTGGCCTTGTGATTGCGCACCTGGGATTGGGGGCCTTGGGCGTCTTTGGCGGCCTGGGTGCCGCGCTGGCACTGGTCCATGTGACCTTTTCAGCCAAATACCCCCCCGCCGTGCAGGCTGGCGTTCAGGCCACATCTGGCTGATCAACGCCAAAGCCACTCTTGACGCGACGCGCCCGGGACGTCAGACAGCCGCCACACATAACCCGCAACCGGGCGTCTCGTGGGCGCCAAACTGACGAGGAGGCCCAGATGGCCCAGATCGCACTCACCCTTCCCGATGGCAATTCACGCAGCTACGACGCAGGTATCACTGCGGGCGAAGTTGCTGCCGACATCTCAAAATCCCTGGCCAAGAAAGCCATCAGCGCAACCGTGAACGGCGCGCATTACGATCTGGCATGGCCCATCAATGCAGATGCAGACATCGCCATCCACACCATGGCCGATGAGGATCAGGCCAATGAGCTGGTCCGTCACGATCTGGCCCATATCATGGCCCGCGCGGTGCAGGAAATCTGGCCAGACACCAAGGTCACCATCGGCCCGGTGATCAAGGACGGCTGGTACTATGACTTTGACCGCAAAGAGCCTTTCACGCCAGAGGACCTCGGCCTCATCGAGAAAAAGATGAAGGAAATCATCAACAAGCGTGATGAAGTTAAGACCGAAGTCTGGGACCGCGCCCGCGCGATCAAACACTACGAGGATAATGGCGAGCCCTATAAGGTCGAACTGATCGACTCCATCCCGGGCGATGAACCTCTGCGCATGTATTGGCATGGCGACTGGCAAGACCTGTGCCGGGGTCCCCACCTGCAGCATACAGGCCAGGTGCCTGGCGACGCCTTCAAACTGATGTCCATCGCCGGTGCCTATTGGCGCGGCGACAGCAACCGCGCCATGCTGCAACGCATCTATGGCGTGGCCTTTACCGGCAAGGAAAAGCTGCGCGCCCATCTGAACATGCTCGAAGAGGCCGCCAAACGCGACCACCGCAAGCTGGGCCGCGAGATGAACCTGTTCCACATGCAAGAAGAAGCACCCGGTCAGGTGTTCTGGCATCCCAATGGCTGGCGCATCTATACAGAACTGCAGGACTACATGCGCCGCCAGCAACGCCGCGGTGGCTATGTTGAGGTGAACACACCCCAGGTCGTTGACCGCAAGCTCTGGGAGGCCTCTGGCCACTGGGAAAAATATCAAGAGAACATGTTCATCGTCGAAGTGGACGAAGAGCACGCCCGTGAAAAGGCCGTCAACGCGCTCAAACCGATGAACTGCCCCTGCCACGTCCAAATCTTTAACCAGGGTCTGAAATCCTACCGCGACCTGCCGCTGCGGATGGCCGAATTTGGCTCCTGCAACCGGTATGAACCGTCAGGCGCGCTGCATGGCATCATGCGGGTCCGGGGCTTTACCCAGGACGATGGCCATATCTTCTGCTCAGAGGAACAGATCGAGAGCGAGACGGCCGTCTACATCGAATTCCTGCGCAACATCTACAAAGACCTCGGCTTCGAAAACTTCAAAGTCAAATTCTCGGATCGCCCGGAAACCCGTTCAGGATCAGATGAGGTCTGGGACAAAGCCGAAAGCGCCCTGTTGTCTGCGACACGCGCTGCGGGCATCGAGCCTGAACTGAACCCCGGCGAAGGCGCATTCTATGGCCCGAAACTGGAATTCGTGCTGACCGACGCCATCGGCCGTGACTGGCAGTGCGGCACCCATCAGGTGGATTTCGTCCTGCCCGAACGGCTGGACGCGACCTTTATCGGTGCTGACGGCGGCAAACACCGGCCCGTCATGCTGCACCGTGCAACCCTTGGCTCTTTTGAGCGGTTCATCGGCATCCTGATCGAGGAACATGCAGGCAAACTGCCCTTCTGGCTGGCCCCCCGTCAGGTGGTTGTCGCCTCCATCACCTCCGAGGCGGATGATTATGTGATGGAAGTGGTCGAGACCCTCAAGGCGGCAGGTGTGCGCGCCGAAGCCGACATGCGCAACGAAAAGATCAACTACAAGGTCCGCGAACATTCCGTCGGCAAAGTGCCGGTGATCCTGGCTGTCGGGGCCCGCGAGGTCGAAGAAAAGACCGTTTCCGTCCGCCGTCTGGGCGAAAAACAAACCAGCGTGCAGCCGCTGTCCGAGATGACTGTAACATTGGCCGCCGAAGCCACGCCACCAGACCTGCGCTGATCACGACGGCTGTAACATTTCAGGCGCGCAGCGGCACCCTTGCCCGCGCGCCTGAAACATTTTCGGGTGAAATTGACGAATTCCAACAACATTCAGCGGTTTCTGTCGTATTTCTTGACGCGTTCGTGACACACTCGCTCGTGAATGGATTTAAGATCGGCCCAATGTTTTAGTCATGACATCACAACGTGACCAAAACCAATCAGGAGGAAAACCAAATGTCTACAGTTATGAAATCAGTCGCCATCGCCGGTGCCGTCGCCGCCGCATTCGCAGCCCAGACCACAACCGCTGATGCCGCCGCCAAGGAAAAATGCTATGGTGTGTCCCTTGCCGGTGCAAACGATTGCGCCGCCGGCCCCGGCACCACCTGCGCCGGCACATCCACGGTCGATTATCAGGGCAACGCCTGGACCTTGGTAGATGCGGGCACCTGCGAAAGCATGGAACTGCCAGCAATGGCAGACGGTTCGGCGCGGACAGGCTCGCTCGAAGTGCTTGAGCGTGATCTGCCCGCCTGACGCATTTTCGGAAGACCCTGAACCAATTGACGCGGGCTGATATCAAAGACTGCAACGCGTTCGCTATTGATGAGGTGTCGGGTATTCCAAGAACGCCGAAAAAGAACACTGCGACCAGGCAGGCCCCCGCGCCTGCCCGGTCCCCCAAGATCTAGGTCAGCAGGTAAATCATGCTCGACACATCCCACCGCGACAAGCCTTTGCCAAACGCCCCCGGCGTTGGATATAAACCCCAGCACTTCAGTGACTTGCAAGCTGATCCTGGCCCCGTTCGTTGGATTGAAGTCCATGCGGAAAACTACATGGGTGACGGGGGCCGCCCGCTGGCGCAACTGGCCGCATTGGTGGAAAAATTTGCCGTCTCAATCCACGGCGTGGGCCTGTCGATCGGCGGCGAAGGCCCACTGGACAGCGCGCATCTGACCCGCCTCAAGCGCTTGTGTGACTGGATCAAACCCGCCAGCTTTTCCGAACATCTTGCATGGTCCACCCATGGGTCCGAGTTTCTGAACGATCTGCTCCCGCTGCCCTACACCCCCACAACATTGCGCCGCGTCGCCGATCATATAAATCAGGTGCAGGACGTTCTGGGCCGCAAAATGCTGCTTGAGAACCCATCAAGCTACCTTGCCTTCACCCAGAGCACTATTGCAGAAACCGACTTTCTTGCTGAACTTACACACAGAACTTCCTGCGGTCTCTTGCTGGATGTGAACAATGTCTTTGTTTCATCCACAAACCTCAACCTTAGTGCGCAGGCCTATATCGACAGTTTCCCGACCGACAAGGTGGGCGAGATTCACGTCGGCGGCCATGACACAGACCACGACGATCACGGGGCCCCTTTGCTGATCGACAGCCACGGCAAGGCGGTGGTTGATCCCGTCTGGAACTTGCTGGACTATACATTGTCGCAGACCGGCCCGACCCCCGTGCTGGTCGAATGGGACAACGACGTGCCGGACTGGCCAACCCTGCGGGCAGAGGCCAGCCGCGCCGCGCGGGCGCTGGCCGCGTGACGGGTCAGACAGAATTCCGGGCGGGGCTTCTGGACCCTGATCATCCAGTCCCCGACGGGCTGACAGATGGCTCGCACAGGCCTGCCGGCGCGCGCTATGCGGTCTATCGCAACAATGTCACCGTATCGCTGATCGAGGCGATGAAGACCGCCTTTCCCTTGGTCGAAAAACTGATCGGCCCAGAGAATTTCGCGCAACTATCGCGCCTCTTTATTCGGAAACATCCGCCGACATCACCTGTCATGATGTTCTATGGAGCTGAATTTCCTGCATTTTTGCAAGGATTTACCCCCCTATCCCATCTCGGCTATCTGCCCGATGCCGCGCGTCTGGATCTGGCTTTGCGCCAATCCTACCACGCCGCCGATGCCCCCCCCTTTGACGCCGCACCGCTGCAGGACCTGCCGCCCGCCGCCTTGCTTGAGGCAACCGTTACCCTGGCCCCCGCAACGCGTATCCTGCGATCACGCTGGCCGCTCTATGACATCTGGGCCTTCAATACGCTTGATGGCGCGCACAAGCCCCGCAATATCGGCCAGAATGTCCTGATCACCCGGCCAGAGTTTGACCCGACCCCTCACGAGATGCCCGTGGGAAGCGCAACCTGGCTTGCCGCACTGGGGCAAGGCGCGTCCTTTGGCGATGCCCATGACACCGCCCTGTCGGCGGCACCTGACTTTGACCTTGGCAACAGCCTGAGCCTGGCGCTGCGCAGTCATGCATTGGCAAAAGTGAACCATAAGGAATTGAAATGACTGCAATAGTATCAATCTATACCGCTCTCGTATCCCGGCTGGATCGCGCAGAGTGGCTCTTGCCGACACTCGCCCGCTTTCTCTTTGCAGCAATCCTGATGGTCTATTTCCTGAACGCCGGCCTGACCAAGATTGGTGACGGCCTTGCGGGCCTCTGGACCCCCTCTGTGGGCGCCTACGCCCAGATCTTTCCCCGCGCATTGGAGGCCGCAGGATATGACGTAAGCGCGATGTCAGCCGTCCAACGGATTGTTGTGATAGCCGGAACATGGGCAGAATTCATTCTGCCTGCCTTGATCGTATTGGGCATTTTGACGCGGCTTGCGGCCTTGGGGATGATCGGCTTTGTCGTGGTCCAATCCCTGACCGATGTCGTTGGCCATGGTGCCACGTCGGAAATCGGCGCATGGTTTGACAGGTTCCCCGACGCCATCATCCTTGACCAGCGGGGCCTGTGGATATTCCTGCTGCTGGTGCTGGTTTTAAAAGGGGCCGGGCCGCTTTCCTTTGACCGCGCCCTGACCCCTCGATCAATCTGAAACCTCTCGCTCTAAATCGCTTTAATTTCAGCCTCTATATCTTTGTTCCAACTTAAGAAAAGCCTGTTGTCCACAGCGATCAAAGGGCGCTTCATCAGCGCGGGATATTGCGCCAGCAGGGCCAGCGGATCCTGCGCTTTTTCCTCATCGCTCAGCCCCCGCCAGGTGGTCGAACGGGTGTTGATTAAAGCATCGCCAAATTGCGCCAATGCCGCCTTGAGGATATCCGCAGGGACGCCATCTGTGCGGACATCCCGCAATTGTGCTGTCGGCAAAGCCTTGATCGCCTTGCGACAGGTGTCACAGTTCTTGAGCCCAAAAATTAGCACGTCACCCCCTGATATCCTAAGTTCACGTAAAGTTTTATGCCGGATTCCTTGATTTCTTCCGGC
Organism: Sulfitobacter sp.; assembly: GCA_017854855.1. GTDB lineage: Bacteria > Pseudomonadota > Alphaproteobacteria > Rhodobacterales > Rhodobacteraceae > Sulfitobacter. The sequence goes on from JAFMGZ010000019.1 coordinate 50,522, forward strand.
GATGTACAATCTGTTTACCGTGGGGCGAAGGATCGTTCCAGCGCACAAATTACCTGCCAGCTGCGGGTATACGACCATCAAAGGAGGCACGGACATCATGCCAACAGGCACCGTGAAGTGGTTCAACACCACAAAAGGATACGGCTTCATTGCGCCCGAAGGCGGCGGCAATGACGTTTTTGTTCACATTTCAGCAGTGGAGCGTTCAGGCCTGACCGGCCTTGCCGATGAGCAAAAGGTAAGCTTTGAGCTGACCGAAGGGCGCGATGGACGGCAAATGGCGTCTGATATCAGCCTGTTATGACGGCCCACCCGGCAAATTCTTGCCGGGTGACGATTTCCGAACCACGACAGACGGGTTCAATACTCCGTGCAGCCCTTTGTGCCCGGCAAACAGGTCGGACGCGCCGATCGTGCCGGCCGGTGCACATGACGCTTTGGCGCGGGGTGTGCCATGGCTTGGTGGTAGGTCATGGATTGGTTGGGGGAGCCGCAGCAGATGACGCCTGAGATCGTGATGGGTTGCAGGCCTGCAGGGCAGTAATTTGCGCTGGCGGGATAGGGGTAGATTTTTGCTTCTGCCGCGACATTTGTGGGCGTAAGTGTCGCTAACAAAAGGCCAATTCCTGACAGGGTGAGGATGGATCTTTGCATTTTATGCCTCGTTTTTGGTTGATTTTGCTGCTTTAGCGCGAGTTTTACTGCGCTGGGGGGGTAAGTCCAGTTTTTTTTGGGGCGTTCGAATTCATTAACCTTGATGGCAGAGAGGTATATCCGTGGAAACGGATGCGCCCGCCGGGGGTGCGACCGGGCGATAGAATGTAGTCGGGATAGCGGGTCAGGAAACGGCCCAGCGCGATCCGCCCCTCCATCCGGGCAAGGGTGAGACCGACGCAGACATGGGGCCCACCGGCAAAGGCCAGATGGCGGTTGGGCTGGCGCGTGATGTCAAATTCCGTTGGATTGTCAAACACTTCCGGGTCGCGGTTGGCGGCACCGATGCACAGGTGCAGGTTGGTGCCCGCAGGGATCACATGGCCGCCGATCGTGACTTCGGCGGTGGTTTCGCGGTTGCCGAACTGGTTGGGCGAACGCAGGCGCAGGACCTCTTCCACGGCAGTGTTGATCAGGGTTAAGTCACTCAGAAGCATGGCCTTTTGACTGGGGCAATCATGCAACAGGGCAAGGCCGTTGCCGATCAGGTTGGTGGTGGTTTCATGGCCTGCGTTGAGGATGAAAATACAATTCTGGATCAACTCGATTTCCGACAGCTGCCCCTTGGCGTCGCCGTTGATCAGACGGGTCAGAACGTCAGTCTCCGGGTCACCGGGACGGGCGCGGCGGCGGGCGATAAGGTCTTGTAAGTAGGCCTTAAATTCGGACACGGCGGTATGGCCGCGCTGCAGTTGGGCGGCCGTCAGCGTGGGTTCAAGCGCACCAAGGATGGCAAGCGACCAGTCGCGCAGGGGCGCGCGTTCGGACAGGGGAATATCAAGCAGGTTACCGATGATCTGGATGGGAATGATGGAGGCGAAATCCTCAATCAAATCAGCGTCTTGGGGCATATCATCCAGCAGGGTATCGACGGTTTTGATCAACCCCGGTTCCATCCCCGCCAGGGCCTTGGGGGTCAGGGCACCGGTCATGATGCGGCGCACATGGGTGTGCAGCGGCGGATCACTGAAAACAAGGCTGGTTGTGTGATGTTCATACAGCGGCGTGCCGGGGCCGAATTTGGGTGCAAACGCCTGTTTTTTATCAGAAATATAAAGGGTCGTGTCACGGTAGATCGCGTTCAGATCAGCATGCCGGCAGATCAGGAATGACCCGTCGGGCTGGGGCGTGACGGGGCTGTGCGCCAATAGGTCATCATAATGGGGAAAGGGGTTTTCCGTGAAACCGGCGGGGGGATGCGCGAGGGTGAACATGACCCAAGTTTGGGCGTTTCGCGGGCCCCGTCAAGCAAAGGTTAACCGGGGCCATGAGTCCAGTTTGCAGGTGTCACAGCGCGTACACCGCGCGTACACCGCAAAGGCATACGATTGTCATACGGGTTTTGTTGCGCGGGCGGGTTAAGGGGGCGTGCGTTGCGGGGTGTGTGACGCCCTATGTGAAGGACAGCGCCTGGACCTCGGGGTGGGTGCGAAGCGCCCTTGCGTCAAACCGAAGGTTTGCTTTTGGCAAAACGGGGGAGGTCCGGCGGTGGCGGCGTGACGCCCTATGTGAAGGACAGCGCTTGGACCTCGGGGTGGGTGCGAAGCGCCCTCCCGTCAAACCGGAGGTTTGCCTTCGGCAAAACGGGGGAGGTCCGGGCGCTGTCCGGCGGTGCCGGACGTGTTTGGGGCTGAGGGTTGAGTTTAATGTGGGCGGTGTGAGAGATGGAATCGGGGAGCGCGTGGGTTGTTACCTGCACTACGCTTCCAATGCTCACGCAGATTTTTTCCATGACCAATTTGTGTGTTCAAGAATATTATCGCACCAGAATGCCACAACTGACTCTACCGATAACTTTGTTTTCCAAGAAGTTAGCCTCGCTGACTTACCACCTTCTGTCAGGTAATGTGGGTGTACTCTTTCAACAACCTCCACTTGCTTACTCCGAAAGTACTTTGAGATCAGCAAATTCAGGTGAACATCATCGCCGCTATAACCAACGAGGACTAGGGCCTCGGCTTCTTCCATCGCCACCTCAAGCCGTTTCCAATACTCTCTCAAGATAGGCGATGCAGCAATTACTGATGTTTTGTGCTGCACATGGGTCAATACGACATGTGAGCTTGAATAGCCTTGCAATTGATGGACGCCAGACATCGAGGCTTTATGGAGGCTGCCCGTCACAGAGTTAAAGTAAAGAGGCGAACCATGAAGGTGAAGATAGTAGGATTGCGACAATGGAGACTTGCGATCAAGGTTTGAGGGGTCAAAGTTAGGTACGAAACCGTCGATCAAACAGGAATACCCATTAAACAACGAAGTCCCAACAAATGAACGATACAGCAACTCGTCATAATTAAGAGTGGCGACGTGACTGCGAGTGTTGTGGACCCATTCAATAAGTGGGTCGACAAAAGTCGCCGGTAGAGTGTGAGTACCAGTGTGAAAGTGAGATGCAGCGGCATGAAGATAGCTCCGAATTGCTATCGGGAATGCCTTCCCTTCGTCAGTCAGCCAACTGGCACCATCCTCAGTTTCGTGTTTGGCAATTTCATCGCATGAAGCAAGAACTCTTTGCAAACGGTCAAGCTCTATTTCGCTCTTTGGTGCTGCTGGAACTTCGTCTTCAATTAGATTTGCCGGAAGGCATCTTAAGATGAGTTCTTTTTGCGTATCGTTCAGTATCTGCGGATTGTTCCATGCGGAGTGCAAAGCTACTTCCAAATTGAAAAAATCATTGTCAAGCGCACGACCCAAACCATTGCCGAATATTAGGAGTTTTCGCATCGACTAAATCACCAATTTCGAGAATTTCGTTGGCCGCGCAGGCGTGCGCGCCCGTTTTGAACTCAAAAGGCTCCACTGGAGCCTTTTGCCCCCGCTATGCGGGGTCGTTCAAAACCCCCATAAACTCCCGCCATTCCCCCTTGCTCATGCCCGAGGTTTCCTGCGTCACCTGCTCACCCTTTAGCATCCGGCGCACGCAATCGAGCGCTTTGCCGGACATCGTTGCTCCTCCCAGACGGTAATCCTCAAAGGCGCTATAGGCGGCGGGGACCCAGTCGGCGACGACTTGGCAGATGGCATCGGCGTAGACGCGGATCTCGTATTGGGCGTGGGCATCGGCGCGCAGGCGCAGGAAGTGGAAGAGGTTGTGCAGGTCCACCTTCCAATACCATTGGGTGTAGATATTGGTGGGCAGGTTCATGCGGGCCAGTTCGCGGGCCAGACCGTCCTGGGGGCCGTCGGGGCCATCGGTGGCGATCATCGCTTCGTAATTGTCATAGGCGCGGTTGCTGTCGGATTTGAGGATTTCGAGGACGCGGGCGGCCTCTGCCCCTTCCAGCACGCCGCCCCGGCCCTGATTGTTGACCACGGATTGCGCGTTCACATGTTCGGGCGCGGGGATATAGAATTCGCGGTCCAGGATCGAATAGCGGGCGGAGTATTCATTGACGTTGGCGGTGCGGTGGCGGATCCACTGGCGGGCGACAAAGACGGGCAGTTTGACGTGGAGCTTGATCTCGCACATCTCGAAGGGGGTCGAGTGCCAGTGGCGCATGAGGTAGCGGATCAGCCCTTCGTCGTTCTGGACGGATTTGGTGCCCTTGCCGTAGGACACGCGGGCGGCCTGACAGATGGCTGAATCGTCGCCCATATAGTCGATGACGCGGATGAAACCGTGATCAAGGACTTCGTGGGCCTTGTACAGATGCGCCTCCATCGCGGGCACGGTGGCGCGCAGGGTGGTGTGAGACTGTGCGCGCTGCGCGTCGATTTCGGCTTGTTGATCGGGCGTGATGGGCATGAGCGCGGTCCTTTTGCGGGGCTGGGATTCGGGGTTTACTATATCTGGGTGAAAGCGGCGCAGGAACAGCCATATGGGGTATTGTTTTTTGACCACCCTTGGCGACGGAATTGCCTGCGCGATGAGGGAAGCGTTGACAAAGACGGGCTGTTGTAGGGATTGTTGCCCAAAACAAGATAAAAACAGCTTATAGGCAGGCGATCATGAAACTCTATGCAGCGGGGCTGACGCTCTGCACTATTTTGGCAGGCTGCGGCGGGGGCGATGCGCCTTTTGGCGAGGCAACCCCCACGACACCCGGCACATCCGAAGACGGCGGCACGATCGAGAGCAGTCGCACGCTGCCGCCCGGCACGGCATCGCCACAGGCCAACACCACGATTTTCCGCAAGGAAGCGCGCGACAGCACCAGCGGCAACGGCTTTGCCGAAGGGGTGCGTTACAATTCGGCGGATGACACGTTCACGGTCGACAACCTGCCCTTTGATGGCAGTAGCGACGCGCCTTATGTGCGCGGTCAGGCGGTCGGATCGCTGGGCGGCTACGCGGTCTATGAGGCCGTGGAACAGTACCCCGATGCGATCAACGGATCGTCCATCAACCAGTTCCGGCACCGGGCGATTTACGGGCTCAGCCGTTCTGGCAACACCGAATTCGCGATTGTGCGGACCGGTGACTATGTGGGCTATGGATTTGGCGGTTTCGTCTATGAGCGCAACGGCACGGTGACACTGCCCACCACGGGTCAGGCGCTGTACAACGGCAAGGGCGCGGGCCTGCGCGACTATAACGGTCGCGGGGGGCTGGAATATTCCACGTCGGATGTGCAGATCGCCATTGATTTTGATGATTTCAACGAGGCCACGGGCCGGTATGAGGGCGCGGTGGACGGGTTCGTCTTTAACCGCAAGGTCTTTGATCTGGCGGGCAACGAGATCACCAACGACGTTCTGGCGCGGTTGAACGAGGGCAATTCATCTTCGTTGACGGCCATTCCAACGGCGGTCTTTACCATTTCGACCAATGCATTGGATGCCAACGGAGAGATCACCGGCGGATTGACGTCGAGGTTTGGCAATGACACCGGCGGGATCGTCGAATACGAGGCCGGCACCTATTACGGGATCATTTCGGGCGATAATGCCGAAGAAATCGTGGGTATCATCGTGCTGGAAACCACGGTCGATCCATCGGCGGACAACGTGCGCGACACCACCGGCTTTACCATTTACCGAGAAGCACGGCAGTAGCCATGGTCAGCAAGCTTGGCCTGGTCGTTGCGGCGGCCTGTCTTGGCAGTATCGTTACACTGGGGGCGCAGGCACAGCCCAGCCTGAGCCCTGAGCAGCTGCGACAGACGGCCGTGATGGCCCTGAAAACGGGCGATGCGCGGCTTGCGCGCGGCTATGCCGAGGCGCTGGTGGCGCGGGATGCGCGCGATCTGAATGCGCATCTGATCCTTGCGCGCGCCGCCCGTGACATGGGTGATATCCCCCCTGCCCGCGCGGCTGCGCGGCGCGCATGGGCGCTGGCCCAGACCGCCGAAGAGCGGTATTCCGCAGCATTGATCACCGCACAGGTCCTGTCGAGCGATGGCAAGCGCACAAGGGCGCAACTATGGCTGCGCCGTGCCGCGCAAAACGCCCCCAATGACGTGCTGCGCGAAAAGGCACGCCGGGATTTTGCCTATGTCAAACAGCAAAACCCCTGGAAAACGGACCTGAGCCTGACGCTGGCCCCCAACACCAACATCAACAACGGCAGCGCGCAGGACCGGTCCTTGCTGAACTATGCCGTCACCGAACTGCTGTTTGGCGAACAGGTGGAATACGAACTGAGCGACACCGCGCAGGCCATTTCAGGCATAGAATTTGGCGCATCCCTGCGCACGCGCTACCGGTTTCATCAAACGCCCGAAACCGCCCATGACGCCAAACTGTCGCTGGCCTATCGCAGCTTTGCCATCACCGACACGCTGACAGACACCAGCGTCAAGGGGTCCGACTTTGCCTTTGGCAGCGTCGCACTGGGGTATGGCTATCGCCAGTTGAACCTGTCGCGCAAAGGCGAATTGGCGCTGGATGTCGAAGCCGGGCAAAGCTGGTACAGCGGGGCGCGCTATGCCTCTTACATGCGTGCGCAGGCCCAGCAGACATGGCGCATCAGCCCACAGCGGCAGTTGCGGTTTGGCACCGACCTGGAGCGGCTGTGGGGTCAGGCGACACCGGATCTGGACACATTGGGCCTGCAGGCCAGTGTCACGCAGGGTTTTGCATCTGGCAACACTGGTTATCTGGGCCTGTCGGTGGGCGGCACCCGGTCCAGCAATCCGGGTTCGGAATATACCGAAGTGACCCTGCGCACGGGTCTGGCGCTGAAACGGCCCATTCTGGGGGCAGCCGTGCAATTTGGCATCGGTGCCAGCTGGCGCGATTATGATGTGTCGCGCCATTCGCGCGACGGGCGGCAGGACAGCCAGATTTTTGGCGATGTGACGGCGACGTTCAAGGAAATCGACTATTACGGGTTCAACCCCAGTGTCACGCTGTCGGCGTCCAGCACCGACAGCAACGTAGGGCTATATGATGTGAACCGGGTGGGTCTGAGCATCGGGATCAAATCCGCCTTTTGAGGCCATTTTTCATGCGGGTTTTGATGCCGCATTTGATGCCCCCTTTGTTCTGGCACCGCAAAGCGCCGCCTGCGCGGGCGGAATATGCGGACAATGCTGGTATCCCCGCAAGGCCATGCTACGTTCAGCGGTGAAACGCAAAGAAGGAGCGAGCCCATGCCAATCAAATATCTGCACACGATGGTGCGCGTCAAAGACCTTGATGCCTCTATCGCGTTTTACAAGCTGCTGGGGCTGATCGAACGGCGCAGGATCGACCATGAAGCCGGGCGGTTCACGCTGGTGTTCCTGTGCCCGCCCGAGATGGCGGATGGCCATGCCGATGTGGAGCTGACCTATAACTGGGACGGCGATGACGGCCTGCCCTCTGACAGCCGCCATTTCGGCCATTTGGCCTATACGGTCGAGAACATCTATGAGACCTGCCAGTTCCTGATGGACAATGGCGTGACCATCAACCGCCCCCCCCGCGAAGGGCGCATGGCCTTTGTGCGCAGCCCCGACAATATTTCGGTCGAATTGTTGCAAGAAGGCGAGCCGCTGCCGCTGGCCGAGCCATGGCAAAGCATGGAAAACATCGGACATTGGTAACTGACCCATGTTGAAAGCTGCAACTGCGCTGGCATTTGCATTGGCGGCCCCGACGATCGGGGCTGCCGACTGCCGGTTGGCGCTGTTGCTGGCGCTGGATGTCTCAAGTTCGGTGGATGCGGCCGAGGATCGGTTGCAGCGGGGCGGTGTGGTATCGGCGCTGATTGCGCCCGAGGTGGTTGAGGCGTTCTTTGCGGTGGATCAGCCCGTGGCGCTGGCGGTTTATGAATGGTCGGGCCGCTATCAGCAGGATCTGCTGCTGGACTGGACGATGATTGACAGCAAACAGGCCCTTGTTGCGGCGGCCGAGACGGTGGCGGCCACCACGCGGCGGCATTCGGATTATCCGACCGCGATGGGCTATGCCTTGGGCCATGGCGCGCGGTTGTTCGAAAGCGCGCCGCGATGTGCGCAAAAGACGCTGGATATGGCCGGGGACGGGCAGAACAACGAAGGATTTGGGCCGCAATCGGCCTATCGCGCCTTTCCCTTTGAGGATGTGACGGTGAACGGTCTGGTGATCAATGCGGCCGATTTCGAGGGCGAGCTGGGGTTGATCGCCTTTTACAAGGCCGAGGTGCTGCATGGGCCGGGGGCGTTTTTGGAGGTGGCGAACGGGTTTGAGGATTATGAGCGCGCCCTGCGCCGCAAGCTGGTGCGCGAGCTGATGCCGGCGGTGATTGGCGAAGCAACGGTGCCGAAAGGGCCAAGGGGATGATCCGGGGGCTGGCGCGCGGTTTGGGCTTTTGCCTGACGTTTGGGGTTATGCTGGCGGTGCTGGCCGCGGGCGCACAGGCGCAATGCAGACAGGCGCTGGCGCTGGGACTGGATGTGTCGGGATCGGTGGATGCGCGCGAATACCGGTTGCAGATGGGCGGTGTCGCGGCGGCGCTGGAGGACCCAGAGGTGCGCGAAAAGCTGATGGCGATGCCATCGGCCCCGGTCAGGCTGATGGTGTTTGAATGGTCCGGTCCCGGGGATCAGGCCATCGTGGTGCCCTGGACCGCGATCGACAGCCAGGCCGCGCTGGACAGCGTCATCGCGACGCTGCGCCAGACTGAGCGGCGCGATGCCAGCCCCGGCACGGCACTGGGGGTGGCGATGAGCGAAGGCAACCGACATCTGGCCCAGCAGGCGGAGTGCTGGAAGCGCACGCTGGATCTGTCGGGGGATGGCAAATCCAACCTGGGCCCCCGCCCCCGCGATGTGCGCGACCGGATCACCCGCAGCGGCATCACCATCAACGCATTGGTGATCGGCGTGGATGATCCCAGCATGGGCGACATCCGGCAGGCCGACATCGCAGAGCTGTCGTCCTATTTCAGGGCCGAGGTTGTGCTGGGGCCGGATGCCTTTGTCCAGACCGCGCTTGGGTTTGCCGATTATGCCCGCGCGATGACCCAAAAACTGATCCGCGAACTGGACGGGCTGGTGTTGTCCCAATTCTGGCGTGTTGATCAGTAGATATACCTGATCTGATTGCTCCAATACCGTTCCATCCGCTTGAGCGAGGAGGTGATATGGGTGATCCCGTCTTCGCCAAGGACCCCCTTGTCCCTAAGCCCCTCAGCGTGGCGTTCGAACAGGTCTGCGACGATGCGGCTGATATTGCGCCCCTTTTCGGTCAGACGCACCCGGACGGACCGGCGGTCTATCTCGCAACGCTGATGGTGCATATAGCCCATTTCCACCAGTTTCTTGAGATTATAACTGACGTTGCTGCCCTGATAGTAGCCCCGGCTCTTCAATTCGCCGGCCGTCACCTCGTGATCGCCGATGTTGAACAAAAGCAGCGCCTGAACCGCGTTGATTTCAAGCACACCAACGCGTTCGAATTCATCTTTGATGACATCCAGCAAAAGCCGGTGAAGCCGTTCGACCAAGGACAGGGATTCCAGGTAGCCAACCATGTAATCCTTGTTTCTTGTGTCGTTTCGAATGGGATCTTGAATGCTCATTTACAGCCTCCGACTCAATTAGAATGAGACGGAAACTGAAGAATAAAACAGAATATTTCGTTAAACTCAGCACTTAGCGCCGGGTCTTAAACCAGACAGTTACGCCAGCGGTTCATAAAGCGCGCGAATATCCTCAATCATCTGGGTCAGATGTTCCGGCGCAGGAACCTGCCCCGTGACCCATTGATACAAATCATGATCATTTTCGTTCAGCAGCCCGTCATAAAGATCAAGGCTGGCGTCATCCATCCCCGCCAGCCGGGCATCGGCAAAAGCGGTCAGGATCAGATCCATTTCCTTGATCCCGCGACGGATGGATCGCATGTACAGCCGCTTGATCTTGTGTTCGGTCAGCTCAGTCATGATGCGCCTCTTCCAGCAAGTTTCGGACCCGCTTTTCCAGCCGTCCCATGGTTTCCGCACTGCGCAGCAAATCCGCGCGCAACGCTCTGATGTCTGCCAGCACCGCCTGTAGATCACTGTGCTGGGCGGCCGCGTCGCCGGGGCCGTCAATGCCTTCGCCCTCGCCATTGATCAACCACATCATAGAGACATTCAGCAATCCCGCCACCATCGACAAACGGTTGGCGCGCGGCTCTGATGTGTCATTCTCCCAGCCGCGCAACGTGGCCAGACGAACGCCCAGCCGCTTGGCCAGAACAGCCTGTGTCATGCCGGCCGCTTCACGCGCTGCCGCGACCCGGTCGCCAAATGTCGCGGCCTCGGGCCCATACCAGTCTTCTTGGTCAGTCATAATGCTTTTCCTTTGAATTTTGAGGCTCAACTGCGCTTGAACGACTGCGATGCCGTCCCTATGAATGATCAGGTACACATAACCAGCCGAGGCCCCGAATGGAACTGCTCTCTGCGACGCTCGACCGCGTCAAACCGTCCCCCACCATTGCCGTGACGACAAAAGCCGCGGAATTAAAGGCCGCCGGGCGCGACATCATCGGCCTTGGCGCAGGCGAGCCGGACTTTGACACGCCCCAGAACATCAAGGATGCGGCCATCGCCGCCATCACGGCTGGCAAGACCAAATATACCGCCGTTGACGGTATCGCAGAGCTGAAACAGGCCATCTGTGCCAAATTCAAGCGCGACAACGGGTTGGAGTATACCCCTGCGCAGGTCTCTGTGGGCACCGGTGGCAAACAGATCCTCTATAACGCGCTGATGGCCACCTTGAACCCCGGCGAAGAAGTCGTCATTCCCGCCCCCTATTGGGTCAGCTATCCCGATATGGTCCTGCTGGCCGGTGGTGAGCCGGTGATCGCCATGGCGACGCTTGAGGATGACTTCAAACTCACCCCTGCCGCCCTCGAAGCGGCAATCACCCCCAAGACAAAGTGGTTCATCTTCAATTCGCCCTCGAACCCCACCGGCGCGGGCTATACCCGCGCTGAGCTCAAGGCGCTGACCGATGTGCTGATGCGTCACCCCCATGTCTGGGTGATGTCGGACGACATGTATGAACATCTGGCCTATGACGGCTTTGAATTCTGCACCCCCGCCGAGATCGAACCGGCGCTTTATGACCGCACCTTGACCGTCAATGGGGTCTCCAAGGCCTATGCGATGACAGGCTGGCGCATCGGCTATGCGGCCGGTCCCGAAAAGCTGATCGGGGCGATGCGCAAGATCCAGTCGCAATCCACATCCAACCCCTGCACCATCAGCCAATGGGCAGCGGTTGAGGCGTTGAACGGCACGCAGGACTACATCCCGACAAACAACGAGATGTTCGCGCGTCGCCGCAATCTGGTGGTCTCCATGCTCAACGAGATCGACGGCGTGGTTTGCCCTACGCCCGAAGGGGCATTCTATGTCTACCCTTCGATCGCGGGGCTGATCGGCAAGACCTCTGCCGGGGGCATGACACTCACCGATGACGAGGCCTTTGCCACGGCATTGCTGGAGGAAACCGGTGTCGCGGTTGTTTTTGGTGCGGCCTTCGGTTTGTCACCAAACTTTCGCATCAGCTATGCGACTTCTGACGCCGCATTGAAAGAAGCCTGCTCCAGGATCCAGAGCTTTTGCGCGAAATTGACATAACAAGAGGCCCGGATGACAGCTGAACTTCCAGAGTATTACTTCAGGGTGCGTGAGAACGGCGCGGCCGTGTTCCGGGTGGACACCGAGAACCGGCAACGCCGTATCGAGATGGACCAGATCGCCACGCTCAACATCAAGAACGGTGAGATCAAACCCCATGGCGACCGCATCCTGTCGGACGAAGACCGTCAAACCATCGAGACATGGATGCAAGAGCGTCTGCGCCTGTTGGCCCATCGCGACATCGACGACATCTTTCGCACGATGGATCACCTGAACCTGACGACCCAATGGGCCCAGTCCAAGGCCAGCGACGAACAATTGGCCGCCGTCACCAACCATTTGCTATTGGCCATGCATGACCTGCGCAGCACCCTGGTGCGCAAGAAAGCCGACCGTTTGGCAGACAGCTGACCGCGCGCAAGGCCCCGCCCTGCCCGTCCCCTCTGGTCTGGAGCCGCCCTTGCTTGAGCACCGGGCAGGCAGAACAC
>JAFMGZ010000020.1:0-41813 GCA_017854855.1 Sulfitobacter sp.
TCCGGGCAATCGTATGTACGCGCGGTGTACGTCCGGTGTACGCGCTGTGCATGCGTCAAAGCCCTGTTTTGCAGGCCGTTAACCGTGATTCGCCCCACCTGCTGTGCAAAAACGTAAGACCGTTGCGCGTACGCTCAGACCACCTCGCCCGCGTCCAGTCGGGCCAGCCATTTTTCCGCGTCCTCCAGCACCGTTTCGCGCCGTTCCGCGTCCATCCTATCCCAGGTTCGGTACATGTTTCCCATACGTGCATTGTTGGAAAAACGGTCCCTGTGGCGGTCCAGAAAATGCCAGTACAGCAGGTTGAACGGGCATGCTTTCTCTCCGGTTTTTGCGCTGACCTTATAGCTGCATCCCTTGCAATAATCCGACATCCGGTTGATGTAAGCCCCTGAAGACACATAAGGTTTTGACGCAATCACCCCGCCGTCGGCGAACTGGCTCATGCCCAATGTGTTGGGGCTTTCCACCCATTCAAAGGCGTCCACATAGACCCCCAGGTACCATTCATGCACCTGCGCCGGATCGACCCCCGCCAGCAGCGCAAAGTTGCCCGTCACCATCAGCCGCTGGATGTGATGCGCATAACCGTGTTCGCGCGTCTGCCCCACCGCGTGGCGGATACAGTTCATCCTGGTCTCTGACCCCCAGTAAAACGCGGGCAATTCCCGTTTATGTTTCAACAGGTTACGTTCGGTATAGCTGGGCCCTTCCAGAAAATAGATGCCCCGCACATATTCCCGCCAGCCGATGATTTGCCGGATGAACCCTTCCGCCGCATTGATCGGAACGTCGCCGTTTTTCCAAGCCTTTTCAACGGCCTGACAAACCTCCAGCGGGTTCAGCAACCCGATGTTCAGATAGGGCGACAGCACCGCGTGGTACAAGAACGGCTGCCCCGCCAGCATCGCGTCCTGATAATCCCCGAACTTGGGCAGCGCTTCTTTCACGAAATGTGCCAAAGCCTGCAGCGCCTGCGCCCGCGTCGTGGCAAAGCCAAAGGGCCGTAACTCCCCGAAATGCTTGCCAAATCGCGCCTCAACCAGCGCCAGAACCTCCTCCACCTCGGCGTCCGTTTCGAACCACAATGGCCCCTCTCCGGTCACCTCGTCCGGTGCGGGCTTGCGGTTGTCATGGTCATAATTCCATTTGTCTCCGGCGGGTTTGTCCCCCTCCATCAAAAGCCCGGTTTTGCGGCGCATATCGCGGTAAAAATATTCCATGCGCAACGCTTTGCGCCCCTCGGCCCAGCCCTCAAACTCCGCGTGACTGGCAATAAACCGATCATCAGACAACATCCGCAACTCGAACGGCCCATCCGTCAACTCACCAATCAGCCGCCACTCCCCCGGCTCGGTGCAAATCACCTCCGTCGCGCCTGTCTCCTCGGCGCGGCGCAGCAGCTCTCCCACGATGCTTCCGGCGTTGGCGCTATCATCCAGCTGGCCATAGCGCACATCCCAGCCATCTGCCTGTAATGCCTTGGAAAACTTACGCATCGCGGCAAAGATCAATGCGATCTTCTTGGGGTGATGCCTGACGTATTCTGCCTCATCCGCCACTTCGGCCATGACCACGATATCGCGGGTCTTGTCGGCCTCACGCAGCGCGCTCAGCCCTTCGGACAGTTGATCCCCAAGGACCAGAACAAGGCGGCTCACCACGGCACCGCCTTTCCGGCCCAGTCGTAGAATTGACCGGTATTCTCGGGCGTCAGACCGTCCATCACCCGCAGCAAATTCTGCGCGGCCTCTTGGGCTGGAACGGCCGGATGGCGGCCCAGGTATTTCTCGGTAAAGGCGGTCTGAACCGTACCGGGGTGCAGCGCCACACAAATGCTGTGCTTGTGGGTCCGGGCCAGTTCAATCGCGGCGGTATGCACCACCTGATTAACCGCCGCCTTGGCGCTGCGATAGCTGATCCAGCCGCCGATCCGGTTATCCCCGATGGACCCGACCCGCGCCGACAACACCGCCAGAACCCCGCGCCGGTCGCGCGGCAACAGATCATGCGCCCGCGCCAGCACCAGCGCCGGACCAACCGCGTTCAGGGCGAATTGATCCAGCATCGCCTGGGCATCAATCGCGCGGATGCTCTTCTCTGGTGCGGCACCGTTGATCTCAAGCGCGCCGGTGGCGATGACGATCCGGTCAAACACCCCAAGGTCCTTATTTATATGGTCTTTCACGCTTTGTGGATCGGTAATATCAAACCCGTCCACGCGGCGCGACACCTGTGTAACGCGCTCTCCTGCGGCGGTGCAGGCGGCGGACAATGCCGCGCCGATCCCGCCCGACGCCCCTATGATCAATGTCTGTTTCATGCGCAGGGACGTAGCGGGAAAAGGCCCACCTTCAATGGAGCAGGTCTGCGAAATTATGCCAAAGCGAGGTGTCAAAACAAAGGGCAATATCCCCCTTCCCATTTGAAAACACATCCTTATAACTGTGCCCATGACACAGGTCGCCCATATCCCCACTTTGCCGCTGATCCCTGCGGCTGCGCCATGTGCATCCCTACTGCTGCTAATCCGCCTCTGAGCGTGCCATTCCGGCGCGTCCGCTCAGAGGGCTCATGACCGCGCCATGGATTGAACAGCAGCAAACGAAAGAACCCGACATGACAGACACAACACAACAAGACCGCGTCTTGATCTTTGACACCACCCTGCGCGATGGCGAACAAAGTCCCGGTGCCACCATGACCCATGCCGAAAAGCTGGAGATCGCGGGGCTTTTGGACGAAATGGGCGTCGATATCATCGAGGCCGGTTTTCCCATCGCCTCTGAAGGTGATTTCGCAGCCGTCAGCGAAATTGCGAAAAATTCAAAGAATTCAGTAATCTGCGGCCTTGCCCGCGCACAGTTCGGCGATATCGACCGCTGCTGGGAGGCCGTAAAACACGCAGCCCAGCCGCGCATCCATACCTTCATCGGCACCTCGCCTCTGCACCGCGCCATTCCCAATCTGACCATGGATGAAATGGCCGACCGCATCCACGAGACAGTCAGCCACGCCCGCAATCTGTGCGACAACGTGCAATGGTCCCCGATGGACGCGACCCGGACAGAACTGGACTATCTCTACCGCACCGTCGAAATCGCGATCAAGGCCGGTGCCACCACGATCAATATCCCCGACACCGTAGGCTATACCGCCCCGCGCGAAAGCGCAGAGCTGATCCGCAAACTGCTGGAGAACGTGCCCGGCGCGGATGAGATCATCTTTGCCACCCACTGCCATAACGACCTGGGCATGGCCACCGCCAACAGCCTTGCAGCCGTTGAAGCAGGCGCGCGTCAAATTGAGTGTACAATCAACGGCTTGGGTGAACGCGCAGGCAATACCGCCCTCGAAGAGGTGGTAATGGCCCTGCGCGTACGCAATGACATCATGCCCTACCGGACCCAGATCGACGCCACCAAGATCATGAACATCTCGCGGCGGGTCGCGGCGGTTTCGGGCTTTGCGGTACAGTTCAACAAGGCCATCGTGGGCAAGAACGCCTTTGCCCATGAAAGCGGCATCCATCAGGATGGCATGCTGAAAAACGCCGAGACCTTTGAGATTATGCGCCCCGAGGACGTGGGCCTGTCCGAGACAAATATCGTCATGGGCAAACACTCTGGCCGGGCGGCATTGCGCTCCAAGCTGGAAGATCTGGGGTTCGAGTTGGGTGACAACCAGCTCAAGGATGTCTTTGTCCGGTTCAAGGAACTGGCAGATCGCAAAAAGGAAATCTACGAGGATGACCTTATCGCGCTGATGCGGACCTCCACTGACCCCGAGGAAGACCGGGTCAAGCTGGTGTCCATGCAGGTGGTCTGCGGCACGATGGGGCCGCAGAAAGCCGACATGGTGCTGAGCGTTGATGGCCAGGAACACAGCACCAGCCAGACCGGTGACGGCCCGGTGGATGCAGCGTTCAACTGCGTCAAGGCGCTGGTACCGCATAATGCCAGACTGCAACTCTATCAGGTGCATGCGGTAACCGAAGGCACCGATGCGCAGGCGACCGTCTCTGTCCGGATGGAAGAAGACGGGCGGATCGTGACAGGGCAATCAGCAGATACCGATACGGTTGTCTCTTCGACCCGCGCCTACATCCATGCGCTCAACCGCCTGCTGGTGCGCCGCGAAAAGGGCGGCACCGACAAGCGCGAAGTCAGCTACAAAGACATAAGCTGAGACACGTCAGCCTAAGGTGCAACAAGCAATTGATGCGCCTTAGGCCAAAGTTGCTGATGAGTATTTGGGCAAAAAGGAGCCAAGGCCCCGCTCCTTTTTGCCCAAATACTCATCAGCAGGTGCTCCGCGCGCAGACCTCTGGCGGGCTATACTAACCTCTGCGTGACGTCTCTATCTGGGATAGGGGTTTTTGGGGTCGCGGTCTGTACTGAGGGATGCTTGACCTCGCTCAACAATCATCACCGCCGCATCAGCCAGATGTTCACGTTCAATCGCATGCGCGCCCCTCGCGACCCGCAGCTTATGCGCCTCCAGCATGACCTCTGCATGGCTGGAGCCACGCGGCGGAATGAAGGTGTAGCAGGCCAGTTCGATCAACAGGCCCAAGGGGTCCTTGAAATAGATCGAATGCATGAACCCGCGGTCCTTGATCCCGGAATTGGAGACGCCGCGTTCCGCCAGCCGGTCCAGAACCTGATCAAACATGGCGCGGTCCAGTTCAAAGGCGATATGATGCACACAGCCGGGATCGGTTGGCGTGCGGTCATGCACGGGTTTGCGGTTCTCATTGCTGAAGATCGTGATCAGACGGCCATCGCCGGGATCAAAGTACAGATGACCCTCGTCGGGATTGTCAAGATTGGGCTGGTCAAAGATAAAGGGCATGCCAAGCACGCCTTCCCAGAAATCAATGCTGCTTTGCCGGTCTGCCCCGGTCAATGTGATATGGTGCACCCCAAGGCTCTGGATTTTCTTCATTTTGCGACTCTTCCCTCTATCATGGTTGCCCCTACCATAGCGCACCGGCGGGGAGATGCCTAAGGGTTCGAAAGACCCCCTTTCACCTGCCCTGCCTGATCCCTATAAGTGCCCTGATCCCGCCTCGTAAGAGTCGCGGGCAATTGGTATTTTTAACAGGATATGTGGGCGAATGAACCTCTTTGGAAATCTCCGTGGGCTATTTTCATCCGACATGGCAATCGATTTGGGTACGGCAAATACCCTGGTCTATGTCAAAGGCCGTGGGATTGTTCTGTCTGAACCTTCGGTGGTTGCCTATCATATCAAGGATGGCGTCAAGAAAGTTTTGGCCGTGGGCGAAGATGCCAAGCTGATGCTGGGCCGCACCCCCGGCAGCATCGAGGCGATCCGCCCGATGCGCGAAGGCGTGATTGCCGACTTTGACACCGCCGAGGAGATGATCAAACACTTCATCCGCAAGGTCCACAAACGTTCGACCTTTTCCAAGCCAAAGATCATCGTCTGCGTTCCGCATGGGGCGACGCCGGTTGAAAAGCGGGCGATCCGCCAATCCGTGCTTTCTGCCGGGGCGCGCCGCGCGGGGCTGATTGCCGAACCGATTGCAGCCGCCATCGGGGCGGGCATGCCGATCACCGATCCGACGGGCAACATGGTCGTGGACATCGGTGGTGGTACGACCGAAGTGGCCGTTCTGTCGCTTGGTGATATCGTCTATGCGCGCTCTGTGCGCGTGGGTGGTGACCGGATGGATGAGGCAATCATCAGCTACCTGCGCCGCCAGCAGAACCTGTTGGTCGGTGAAACGACGGCAGAGCGGATCAAGACATCCATCGGGACCGCCCGCATGCCCGACGACGGGCGCGGCACCTCGATGCAGATCCGCGGTCGCGACCTGTTGAACGGGGTGCCCAAAGAGATCGAAGTGACCCAGGCACAGATCGCCGAGGCGCTGGCCGAACCCGTCCAGCAGATCTGCGAAGCGGTGATGACAGCGCTTGAGACAACGCCGCCGGACCTGGCAGCCGACATCGTCGATCGCGGCGTGATGCTGACCGGGGGGGGCGCGCTGCTGGGCGATCTTGATCTGGCCTTGCGCGAACAGACCGGCCTTGCGGTTTCTATTGCGGATGAATCACTCAATTGTGTCGCCCTGGGCACCGGCAAGGCGCTGGAATTCGAAAAACAGCTGCGCCACGCCATCGACTACGACAGCTGATCTTTGCTAGGCTGACCCAACGTCCCTTCCAAAGGGCAGGAGCGCATGGACAATGGCAAGTGACCGTTCAAACGGCAGTGATTACACGGGACCGCTAAGGCGGCTTTTGCTGGTTGTTCTAATTTTGCTACTGGGGGCCACATTCCTGCTCTGGCGGATCGACAGCCCCCGTGTGGAACGGTTTCGCGCGCAGGTGACCGACAGGCTGGTGCCCAATCTTGACTGGGCCATGGCACCGGTCACAGGCGCGATCAACCTGCTGCGGGATTTCCAGTCGTATCAGCGCCTTTCGGAACAAAACAAGGAGCTGCGCAGCGAATTGCGCCAGATGCAAGCCTGGAAGGAAGCCGCCCTGCAGTTGGAACAGGAAAATGCGCGTTTGCTGGATCTGAACAAGGTTCGGCTTGATCCGCGCCTGACGTTCATCACCGGGGTGGTTCTGGCAGACTCCGGCTCGCCTTTCCGGCAATCCGTGCTGTTGAATGTTGGCAG
This sequence comes from Sulfitobacter sp., assembly GCA_017854855.1. Taxonomy (GTDB): domain Bacteria; phylum Pseudomonadota; class Alphaproteobacteria; order Rhodobacterales; family Rhodobacteraceae; genus Sulfitobacter. The sequence continues at coordinate 6,659 of JAFMGZ010000020.1, forward strand.
CCGTGACGGGCTGGTCGATGGCTGGGCCACCATGGACGGTATCGGGCTTGTGGGACGCATCTCTGGGGTGGGGCAGAATACCGCGCGGGTGATCCTGCTGACCGATGCCTCCAGCCGTATTCCTGCACTGATCCAGCCCTCGGGTCAGCGGGCGATCGTGGCGGGGGATAATTCTGCCGCACCACCGATTGATTTTCTGGAAAACCCTGACCTTGTGCGCCCGGGCGACAGGGTGATCTCTTCGGGGGATGGCGGCGTGTTTCCGGCGGGCCTGTTGATTGGCCAGGTTGCCGCAGACCCCGGCGGGCGTTTGCGCGTAAGGCTGTCGGCGGATTATGAGCGGCTGGAGTTTTTGCGGGTGCTGCGCCATTACGGTACCGAAAACGTCACCGATACGGCCCAGATCATCACGCAGGACGGCCCCCTTGTTCAACCCGGCGAGGGGATCAGCGAATGAATGACCTGTCCCAGACCCGGCTTTGGCTGATGCGCGGATCCTTCATGCTGCTGACCGTATTGATCCTGTTTTTCCAGTTGCTCCCGCTTGAGACGACGCCGCGCATTTGGGCGGGACCGGATTTGCTGCTGTGCTTTGCCATGGCCTGGAGCATGAGGCGGCCTGAATATGTGCCGCCCCTGGCCCTTGCGCTTGCCTTTTTGCTGGCGGATTTGCTGCTGCAACGCCCTCCGGGGCTTTGGGCCATGTTTGCGCTGATGGCCTGTGAGAACCTGAAATCGCGGGGCCGGTCCCTGCGTGATGCAAATTTTGCCGCCGAATGGATCACCGTTGGTTTGATCATCCTGGTGATCACGGTGTTTGAACGGCTTGTGCTGGGGTTGGTGCTGGTGGATCTGCCGCTGCTGACGCTCACGCTGTCAGAGCTGGGGATGACGCTGCTGTTCTATCCTTTGGTCGTTGCGATCACGCATTTCCTGATGGGCGTCCGCAAGACGGCACCGGGGGATTTGGACGCATTGGGCCAACGGGTCTGAGGAGTTGACGATATGAGACGCAACCGCGCCGAAAACGAGGCAAGCCATGCCAAACTGACCCGCCGGGCCGCATTGCTGGGCGGTGCGCAGCTGCTGTTCATGGGCGGCCTTGCGGCGCGGATGCGGTATCTGCAAGTGGATCAGGCCGATCAGTTCAGGCTGCTGGCCGAGGAAAACCGGATCAACATCCGCCTGATCCCACCCACAAGAGGCGAAATTTTTGACCGCAATGGCGTGCGGCTGGCTGAAAACGTGCCCTCCTATCGCATCGTCATGGTGCGCGAAGATGCCGGCGACGTCGACGAGGTGATGGCCCGCCTGTCCCAGATCATCGAGATTGATCTGGAAACCTTTGAACGCGCCCTGGTCGAGATCAAACGCTCTGCCCCTTTTCTGCCTGTCACCATCATTGATGATGTCAGCTGGGATGAGGTCAGCAAGGTCAGCGTGAATGCACCCGCCCTGCCCGGTGTGACACCAGAGGTGGGCCTGACCCGCGTCTATCCGCGCGGGTCGGACTTTGCCCATGTGGTCGGGCGTGTGGGCCGGGTCAGCCAAAAGGATCTGGATGCGCTGGAAAATCCCGATCAGGTGCTGCGCATTCCCCGTTTCCAGATCGGCAAGCTGAACGTGGAGGCCCGCGCCGAGGATCTGTTGCGCGGCACAGCCGGCACCAAGCAGGTTGAGGTCAATGCAACAGGCCGCGTGATGCGCGAACTGGACCGGCGCGAAGGCCAATCCGGTGCCGACCTGCAGCTTACGGTCGATTCCAAGCTGCAAGGCTATGTTCAGGCCCGACTGAGCGGCGAAAGCGCCGCCGTGGTGATCGTGGATTGTGACACCGGCGATCTGGCCGCAATTGCATCGGCCCCCAGCTATGATCCGAACCTGTTCATCGGTGGCATTTCCTCTGCTGATTATGACCCGCTGCTGGAATCGAAATACCGCCCGCTTGTGAACAAGACCGTTCAAGGTGCCTATCCTCCGGGCTCTACCTTCAAGATGATCACGGCCATGGCAGCACTTGAGGAAGGGTTGATAGGCCCTGATGACACGGTCTACTGCCCTGGCCATCTTGAGGTGGCGGACCGGAAGTTTCACTGCTGGAAGCGCGCGGGCCATGGCTGGGTCGATCTGGGAGATTCGCTAAAGGAATCCTGTGACGTCTATTACTACGATCTAGCGCTGAAAGTCGGTATCGAGAAGATTTCGGCCATGGCAAACCGCTTTGGGCTGGGCATTCGTCATGAGCTGGCCCTGTCTTCCGTAAATTCGGGCCTGATGGCCACCAAGGAATGGAAGCGCAATGCGCGGGGCAGTGACTGGGTGATCGGGGATACCGTCAACTCCTCCATCGGGCAGGGTTTCATGCTGGCATCCCCCTTGCAATTGGCAGTCATGACCGCGCGGCTTGCCACCGGTCGCGACGTGACGCCGCGCCTGATCAAATCGGTTGATGGGATCGAGCAGCCCCTCGCGGGTGGCAGCCCGCTCAACATGAACGAAAACAACCTGCGCAAGATGCGCAATGCCATGTATGACGTGGTGAATGACCGGCGTGGCACCGCCTACCGCAGCCGCATCATCGCCGATGGCATGCGGATGGCGGGCAAGACGGGAACATCGCAGGTCCGCAACATCACCGCCGCCGAGCGCGCGCGGGGGGTGACAAAGAACGCGGATCTGCCATGGGAACGGCGCGACCACGCGCTGTTTGTGGGCTTTGCCCCCTATGACAAGCCGCGCTATGCGGTGTCGGTTCTGGTGGAACATGGCGGGGGCGGGTCGACTGCTGCGGCCCCCATCGCACGCGACGTGATGCTGCAGGCCCTCGCGGGGGGGGAGCCACCGCTTGAGGCCTATCCCACAGCTGACCGCGCCCGGATCAAGGTGCAGCAGGAACAGCTGCGTGATGTCCAGCCTCAGGCCGCCATCGACGGAAAAGATCAGGCATGAGCTATCTTGAATATACCGTCAAATCGGTCCCTACCGGGTTTCGGAAAATCCTGCATCTGAACTGGCCGCTGGCCTTGCTGCTTGCCTCTGTCTGCGGCGTTGGCTTCTTGATGCTCTATTCTGTTGCGGGCGGGTCCTTTACCCCTTGGGCAGAGCCGCAGATGAAGCGTTTTGCGCTTGGCCTTGCGGTCATGTTCTTTGTTGCGATGGTCCCTATATGGCTTTGGCGCAACCTGTCTGGTCTGGGCTATGCTGTGTCCTTGTTACTGCTGGTTGCGGTGGCGCTGGTGGGGGATGCGCGCAAAGGATCGCAGCGCTGGCTGGATCTGGGGTTTGTTGATCTGCAGCCCTCTGAGCTGATGAAGATCACGCTGGTGATGTTTCTGGCCGCCTATTATGACTGGTTGCCCGCAAAGAAAGTATCGCGGCCCCTGTGGGTTTTGTTGCCTGTGGTGATCATCATGGCACCGACCGCATTGGTGCTGGAACAGCCTGATCTGGGAACCTCCATTCTGCTGCTGGCTGCAGGCGGCGGGTTGATGTTTCTGGCGGGGGTGCATTGGGCTTATTTTGCGGCTGTCGGTGCCTCTGGCATCGGGTTGATCACGGCGGTCTTTGCATCGCGCGGCACCGGCTGGCAGCTGCTGAACGACTATCAGTATCGGCGGATTGATACCTTTCTGGACCCTGCCGCCGATCCGCTGGGGGCGGGCTATCACATCACCCAGTCCAAGATTGCGCTGGGGTCGGGTGGCTGGACCGGGCGCGGGTTCATGCAAGGGACCCAGTCGCGGCTGAACTTCCTGCCCGAGAAACACACCGACTTCATCTTTACCACATTGGCTGAGGAATTCGGCTTTGTCGGTGCATTTTCCCTTCTGGGGCTTTATGCCCTGATCATCATCTTTTGCGTTGTAACCGCCATCCGCAACAAGGACCGTTTCTCATCCCTGCTCACCTTGGGCATTGCCCTGAACTTCTTTTTGTTCTTTGCGGTCAATATGTCGATGGTGATGGGCATGGCCCCGGTCGTCGGTGTGCCGCTGCCCCTGGTCAGCTATGGTGGATCTGCGATGCTGGTGCTGATGCTGGCCTTTGGACTGGTCCAGTCCGCCCATGTTCACAGACCGAGGTAATACCATGACGCTAAATATCCTTTTTGCCGCCAAGCAAGAACGCTGGGACATCTATGCAGCCCCCTTGCGCAAGGCGCTGGCAGAAGCGGGGATCACCGCCAACCTGTCGATGGATCTGGCGGCAGATCAGGTCGATTACATCGTCTATGCCCCCAATAGCGCGGTGCAGGATTTTACGCCCTTTACCCGCGCCAAGGCCGTGCTGAACCTTTGGGCCGGGGTCGAAACCGTTGTGGGCAACGAGACGCTGCAGATCCCTTTGGCGCGCATGGTTGACCCCGGACTGACGGCCGGCATGGTCGAATGGGTGACAGGGCATGTGATGCGTTATCATCTGGGGATGGACACCGACATTCTGCGCCGGGATGCAAAGTGGGAACCCCGCACGCCGCCACTGGCCCAAGAGCGCAGCGTTGTGATCCTGGGGATGGGTGCCCTGGGCAGTGCCGCTGCGCGCACGCTGGTCAGCCTGGGATTCCAGGTAACCGGATGGTCGCGCAGCGCCAAATCCGTAGACGGTGTGACCTGTCTGCATGGGCCAGAGGGTCTGCGCAGCGCCCTGACCAAGGCCGAGATCGCTGTCCTGCTGCTGCCCGATACGCCTGCCACGGAAAACACGCTGAACGCTGATACATTGGCGCTGATGCCCAAGGGCGCATTTATCATCAACCCCGGTCGTGGGCCGCTGATTGAGGATGACGCCCTGCTGGCGGCACTGGATGCCGGGCATATCGCCCATGCCACATTGGATGTCTTTCGCGTTGAACCCCTGCCGGCGGATCACCCCTATTGGGCGCATCCGCAGGTCACCGTCACGCCCCATATCGCGGCAGAGACCCGCGCGCTGACCGCATCCCAGGCGATTGTCGAAAACATCCGCCGCGGCGAGGCGGGGGAGCCGTTTGTGAACCTGGTGGATCGCAAGCTGGGCTACTGACCCCGGCTGCCAGAGATAAAAAAGGGCGGTGGCATCACCTTATGCCCCGCCCTTTGTCCTTTATGCGACAGCGGCTCAGGCTGCCAGACCGCGCCCCTTGAGCAGGGCCTCAACCCCCGGCAACCGCCCCCTGAACGCAACATACAGCTCTGCCGCATCCTGAGAGCCACCAGCCGACAGGATATGGGTTTCCAACGCCTGTGCACGGTCCGCGTCAAAGGCACCACCGGCTTCCTCAAAGGCTTCGAAGGCATCCGCATCCATCACCTCTGACCACATGTAGCTGTAATAGCCGCTGGAATAGCCATCGCCCGAAAACACATGGGCGAATTGGGGCGTGGCATGGCGCATGCGGATCGCGTCGGGCATGCCGATTTCCGCCAGAACCTCGGCCTGTTTGGCCATTGGGTCGGCAGGTGCACCCCCATCGTGAAACGCCAGATCGACCAGGGCAGAGGCCACATATTCGACCGTCTGGAAACCCATGTCAAAGGTCGCAGCCCCCAGTACCTTTTCCAGCATTTCCTGAGGCATTGGCGCGCCGGTCTTGGCGTGGGTCGCGAATTCGCCCAGCACTTCGGGCACTTCCAGCCAGTGTTCATAAAGCTGGCTCGGCAGTTCCACAAAGTCACGTGCGACCGATGTGCCGCTGATGCTTTCGTAGGTCACGTTGGACAACATCTGGTGCAACGCATGGCCAAATTCATGAAACAGCGTGCGCGCATCATCATAGGACAAAAGCGCGGGATCGGATTTGGCAAAGTTGCACACGTTGATCACGACGGGCGACTGAACCTGCGGGAACTTGGCCTGTGCGCGCATGGCCGAACACCATGCACCAGATCGTTTGGACCCCCGGGCAAAGTAATCACCGATAAACACCGCCACATGCTGCCCCTTGCGCGTGACTTCCCAGGCGCGGCAGTCGGGGTGGTAAAGCGGCACATCAAGCGGTTTGAATTCAAGGCCGAACAGCCGGTTTGCACAGGCAAAAGAGGCCTCAATCATGCGGTCCAGCTGGAAATAGGGTTTGAGGGCGGCCTCATCCAGATCATGTTCGGCGGCGCGGCGTTTTTCAGCGTAATAGCGCCAGTCCCAAGGGGCCAGATCACCGTTCACGCCATCGGCATGCATCATCTGCGTCAGCACGGCTGCATCGGCATTGGCCTGCGCCTTGGCCGGTTCCCAGACCTGCATCAGCAGATCGCGGACAGCCTGGGGCGTCTTGGCCATTTCGGTTTCCAGCTTGAAGGCCGAGAAATTCTCATATCCCAGCAATTTGGCCCGTTCCTCGCGCAGGCTCAGGGTTTCTGCCGCGATGCCACGGTTGTCTGTCTTGCCACCATTCGCGCCGCGGGCCTCCCAGGCGCGGAATGCCTTTTCGCGCAGATCGCGGCGCGGGGAGAATTGCAAGAAAGGCACGATCAATGACCGCGACAGCGTGACAACGGGGCCAGCCGCCCCTTTTTCCTCACCTGCCGCACGGGCGGCACCGATCACAAAATCAGGCAGCCCTTGAAGATCATCCTCGGACAGTTCCATGAACCATTCGCGTTCATCCGCCAGCAGGTTCTGGGTGAATTCGGTTCCCAACACGGCAAGCCGCCCCTTGATCTCTTTCATCCGGGCCTCTTGGGCACCGGATAGGGCCGCACCGGCGCGCACGAACCCCCTGTGGGTCAGCATCAGCACACGCGCCTGTTCGTCGGTCAGCTTCAGCGTGTCGCGCTGATCCCAGACGGCGGCGACACGCGCAAACAGCGCCTTGTTGCCAGAGATTTCTGCGAAATGCGCGGCCAGTTTTGGCGAAAACGCGCGCTGCAGGTCTTCGCGTGCGGGGTTGCTGTCGGCACCTGCAACGGTGAAAAACACGCCCAATACTTTGTCCAGCGCCTTGCCCACTGCCTCCAGCGCTTCGACCGTATTGGCAAAGGTGGCAGGCTCCGGATTGGTTGCGATGGCGTCAATCTCGGCGTTATGGGCGGCAAGCGCGTGATCCATTGCGGGGGCAAAATCTTCGTCTTTGACCTGATCAAAAGGGGCCAATCCGAAGGGGGTATTCCAGTCTGGGAGCAGTGGATTTGTCATAGGTATTCTCCTTTGCCCTTACAGCTAAGGGCGGCATGTCCGCGATACAATCGTACCCGGTAATAATCAGATCAATCAGGCGGTCCCACAGGTCGGACAATCGGCCCGGCGCTGCAATTGGATCGTGCGGCTTTCGCCATAAAGCGCATCATAAATCAGCATCTGTCCCCGCGCCGCCGTACCGGCCCCGGTAAGCACCTTGATCGCCTCAACCGCCATCATGGAGCCGATGACACCCGGCAGCGGGCCGATCACACCGGCATCAGCGCAACTGGGGGCCAGATGTGCTGCGGGTGCCTGGGCAAAGATACATTGGTAACAGGGCGCTCCTGAGGCCGGATCAAAGACCGACATCTGCCCTTCCCACTGGCTCAGCGCACCGGAAATCAGCGGCACCTTGGCCGCTACACAGGCGGCATTGACCAGATAGCGGGTGTCGAAGTTATCGGTGCCGTCCAGCACCAGATCATACTCCGCGATCAGCTCTGCGGCGATGTCATCGGTCAGTCTGCGGTGGTAGGGACGGACAGTGACGAAAGGGTTTTGCGCCTGCATCTGGGCCTGGGCCGAAAACACTTTGGGCATGCCGATGTTGGCATCGGGATGGATGATCTGGCGTTGCAGATTGGCGTTTTCCACCAGATCATCGTCAATCACACCGATCGTGCCGACCCCTGCCGCAGCCAGATATTGCAGCACAGGTGCCCCCAGGCCACCGGCCCCCACGACCAGAACCTTGGCGTTTTTCAGTGCCTTTTGTCCGACCCCGCCGACCTCTCGCAATACGATGTGGCGGGCGTAGCGGTTCAATTCAGTCTCGGAAAAGGCGGCGGGTCTGGACATAGGTGTTTCGGACGGGACCCCTGCCGCCTTGGCCCGAAGGGTGCGGATGACCCAGCGGTAGCCCCAGAAGATCAGCACAAAGCCGCCCAGGATCAGCCAAAGCGCCGCGCTGCCCCCCGTGGCCACACGCAGCGGGTTGGTGACCGGAAATACCACCTGAATGCCCAGAACCGCGACATAGAGCAGCCCCAGGAATGCGCTGCGTACCTCGCGGCTGGCCCCCATACGGCCACCGCCAAACCAGATGGCCGCCGCCAACAGCAATACCAATACCATTATTCTACCCCGGTTGATCCAAATCCGCCGCCCGCGCGCTGGGTGCTTCCCAGGGCGGCGACTGTGGCAAAGGTAGCCTGCACCACCGGGGCTGCCACCATTTGTGCGATACGCATGCCATGGGTGATCTCAAACGGGTCCGCCCCCAGGTTCAGGACGATCACGCCCACGACCCCGCGATAGTCGCTGTCGATGGTGCCCGGAGCGTTCGGCAACGTCAGACCCTGTTTCAACGCCAGACCGGAACGGGGACGGATCTGCACCTCGAACCCTTGTGGAATTTCCATGTGCAGGCCGGTCGATATCAGGGCGCGCCCCATGGGCGGCAAGACCACAGCGCCCTGGGGCAGGTTTGCCCGCAGGTCTGCACCGGCGGCACCTGTCGTCTCATATGCTGGCAGGCCAAGCGTTTGATCAGCCCCCTGCGCCCATGTGCATTTGATCTCAACCACGGCTCAGCCCAGCGCCTCGGCGATGCGGGCGGCCAGTTTTTGCGCCACCTGTGTCTTGCCCATGCGCGGCCAGCCTTCGGCACCGGCATCAGAGATCAGCGTGACCGCATTTTCACTGCCTCCCATGATCCCCGTCTCGGGCGAGACATCATTGGCCACGATCCAGTCACATCCCTTGCGGGCCCGTTTGGCGGTCGCGTTTTCGATGACATCATTGGTTTCTGCGGCAAAGCCCACCACCAATGGCGGGCGGCCCTTTTTCATCTGGCTGACGAATTTGAGGATGTCGGGGTTTTCGGCAAAGGTAAGGGTGGGCAATCCGTCCTTGGATTTCTTGAGCTTGCGGTCGCGGGCCCCCTCAACGCGCCAGTCGGCCACGGCGGCGGCAAATACGCCGGCATCGACCGGCAGGCTGGCCTCTACCGCTTCCAGCATCTGCTGGGCGGTCTGCACGCGGATCACCCTGACCCCGTCGGGGGGCGGCACATCGGCTGGCCCCGTGACAAAGATCACTTCTGCGCCCAAGGCGGCCAAAGCGCGGGCAATCGCGGTGCCCTGCGCGCCTGAGGACCGGTTTGCGATATAGCGCACCGGATCAATCGGTTCATGGGTCGGACCAGAGGTGACCAGGATCCGTTTGCCGCTCAGCGGGCCCTCAGACAGATTCGCCTCGATCGCCGTGACAATCTCAAGCGGTTCGGACATGCGGCCGGGTCCGTATTCACCGCAGGCCATATCGCCCTCATTAGGGCCAATGACCGTGATGCCATCGGCGCGCAGCGTGTCTAGATTGCGCTGAGTTGCGGCATGTTCCCACATGCGGACATTCATTGCGGGCGCTATCAGCACCGGCGTGTCCGTCGCCAGCAACAGGGTTGATGCCAGATCGTTGGCATGCCCCTGCGCCATCTTGGCCATCAAATCTGCGGTAGCGGGCGCAACAACGATCAGGTCGGCCACACGGCTTAGCTGGATATGGCCCATCTCGGCCTCATCACCGAGGTCAAACAGATCGCGGAACAGTTTTTTGCCAGCCAGCGCGGTCACGGACAACGGGGTGACGAATTCTTCACCGGCGCGGGTCAGGACCGGCGTTACATCTGCACCGCGTTCGCGCAGCCGCCGGATCAGGTCAAGCGATTTGAACGCAGCTATCCCACCGCCGATGATCAGCAGAATGTGTTTCCCTGCCAGCATGCTCCGCCCTTCCTTGGCCCGTCAATTCAACCAGACCATAGGACGCAAGCCAAGGGCATGCCAGCCCTGACGCGAAGCGATCAGTTCAGGAAGTGGAAAACTTCGCGGGACTGACCCTCAAGCGATTTACGCATCTTCATGAAAGCGGCAGCTTCCAATTGGCGTACACGCTCCTTTGACAGCTTCAACTCTTCACCAAGGCTTTCCAATGTGCGCGGCTCTTCGCGCAGCTTGCGTTCGCGCACGATGAACTGCTCACGATCGTTCAATTCTCTCATCGCGGCCAACAGCCAAGCGCGCAGCTGTTCTGTATCATGGCTGTCCTCGACACGCTCGGCGGCCTGCGCACTGTCATCAACCAATGCGTCAATCCACTCTCTGCCTTCGTCTTCGGCCGATTGGGTCGCGTTCAGCGAATAGTCAGAGCCGGACAAGCGGCCTTCCATCATCTCTACATCATGCAAAGGCACACCAATCTCAGTAGAGATCATCTGACGCAGCTGGTATTTGTCCAGCGTTTCGCCCGCTGCTGCCGCCTCGCGCTCAAGCCGGGCCTGAACACGGCGCATGTTGAAAAACAAAGATTTCTGCGAAGATGTCGAACCGGTCCGCACCATGGACCAGTTGCGCATGACATGGTCCTGAATGCTGGCCTTGATCCACCACACCGCATAGGTCGAAAACCGCACCCCGCGATCGGGATCAAACTTGTCCGCCGCCTTCATCAGGCCCAGACCCGCTTCCTGGATCAGGTCGTTCATCGGCGCGCCGTAGCGCTTGAATTTGCCCGCCATGGAAATCGCCAGCCGCATATAGGCGGTGATCAAACGGTGCAGGGCTGCCTCGTCGCGCTGATCGCGCCAGGCATAGGCCAGCTTCAGCTCTGTGTCCGCGTCCAGCAGTTCTGCTTTCATCGCGGTACGGGTCAGTGAGAATTCGCGTGCCGTTTGCAGTGTCATCTTCGATTTTCCCTGATCTTGGTCGCACGCCTTGTGACGTGCTGTTGGTTCCTTTACGCACTCACCACTGGTTTGGTTCCCGAAAAAAGTGAAAGAAATGTTTCCACAATCAACTTTTGTTTTAGGGGGGGCTGCCTCTGGCAAGTCCCAATGGGCAGAGGAATTTGTCAAATCTTGCGGTTTGCCAATGGTTTACCTTGCCACGGGGCAGGTCTTTGATGCTGAGGTCGCGGCCCGGGTCGAGGTTCATAAAAAGCGCAGGGATGAACGCTGGCACACAGTTGAGGTTCCTTTGGACCTTGGTCCGGCATTGGCCGATATCCCGTCTGATCATATCGTGCTGATTGATTGCGCGACCATGTGGCTGACCAATCAAATGATGGAAAACGCGGATCTTGCCGCCGCGCAATTGGATCTGGTCGCCGCCTTGCGCGGCTGTGTGGCACCTTGGGTCATCGTCTCAAACGAAGTGGGACAGGGCATCGTCCCTGACAACGCCCTGTCACGGCAGTTTCGCGAAGCACAAGGCAGGCTGAACATTGCACTGGCAGCCCATGCAGAGCTGGCCGTGCAGGTGATCGCCGGGTTGCCACAGGTTTTGAAAGGACAGCTGCCATGACCGTCTGGCATTGGGTCCGCCACGGGCCAACCCATGAAAAGACCTTTGTTGGATGGCGCGACGTGCCCGCCGATCTGTCTGACACGGCACAGATCGAGCGGCTTCACCGGCATCTTCCCCTCGATGCGATGATGATCTCTTCCGATCTGATCCGCTGCGTGGCGACGGCAGATGTCTTGGGCATCCCCAGCCGCCAACGCCTGCCCCATCACGCCGACCTGCGAGAGTTACATTTCGGCGTCTGGGACGGCATGCATTTTACCGAAGTCAGCAAACGCGATCCAGAGCTGTCGCGCGCTTATTGGGAAAAGCCGGGCGATGTGGTGGCACCGGGCGGCGAAAGCTGGAACCAGGCCTCTGCCCGTGTCAGCCGCGTGGTCGATGCGATGAACGCCGCGCATCCGGCGGCGCATATCATCGCCGTGGCCCATTTCGGTGTGATTTTGACACAGGTGCAGCGCGCGCTTGGCGTCACGCCCTATCAGGCGATGGCGCATAAGATCGACAATCTGTCCGTCACGACCCTGCGCCATGACGCTGGCAATTGGCACGCCGAAGCAATCAATCACCTACCGTGATGACGGGAGGCACATAATAGCGTTTGCCGGGGCGCTATGTGGCCGCATAGATTAATCGTCATGACTTATGACCTTTACATCGGCGATCGTACCTTCTCCAGCTGGTCCTTGCGGGGCTGGCTGATGTTGGAGAAATTCAACCTGCCCTATCGGACCCATATGGTTGGTCTGTACAGCGGCACAATGGCTGCCGAGCTGGCACCACTTGCCCCCGCCAAACTGGTGCCTGCGATGCGCACGCCAGAGGGGACAGTCGTCGGCGAGACCCTTGCCATGGCAGAGACATTGGCAGAGCGGCACCCCGAGGCGGGCCTTTGGCCCGCAGACCCCGCAGCACGCGCCACCGCACGGTGGCTGTCAGCGGCGATGTGTTCGGGTTTTTCAGCCCTGCGCGGGGCCTGTCCCATGCAGTTGCAGCATGTGAACGTAGGATTTGTGCCCAGCGCCGAGGTTCTGGCAGATCTGGCCCGGATCGAAGAGCTGTGGGTCCATGCCCGAAGCTTGCGCCAGACAGAAGGGCCCTGGCTCTTTGGCGGTTACAGCCTTGCGGATGTCTTCTATGCCCCGGTGGCGGCGCGCATTTTGGGCTATGACTTGCCCGTCTCCGATGCGGCGCGCGCCTATTGCATGACCACTGTTGAGGATGCCGCCTTCAAGGCTTGGCGGGCAGAGGGGCTGAAAGTGACCTATGACCCCTTTCCCTATGATCTGGGCATGCCGACGCGGCCCTGGCCCTAAGGTGCAGCCGATACTTTGGCTGCCGTTAATCATTCCTAAAGACACCCTGCCTACCCATTAACCATTCACATGGGAGAGTGGCGTGGTTTCACGGGCCTATACAGTCGCGTTTCAGGGGGTGGAGGCCCGCATCGTCGAGGTGCAATGTGCGGTCACCGCCGGTCTGCCGGCCTTTTCCATCGTAGGCCTGCCGGACAAGGCCGTGTCAGAGGCCCGCGACCGCGTGCGCACGGCCCTGACCTCTATGGCGATTGCGCTGCCGTCCAAACGCATCACCGTCAACCTAAGCCCTGCGGATCTGCCAAAGGAGGGCAGTCATTTCGATCTGCCCATTGCCTTTGCCCTGCTGGCCGCACTGGACATCCTGCCGGCGGATGTGACCGAAACCGTCGTGGCATTGGGAGAGCTGTCCCTGGACGGCACGCTGGTGCCCGTGGTGGGTGCCTTGCCCGCCGCGATGGCCGCGGCGGAACACAACCGCAGCCTGCTTTGCCCGCTTGGATCCGGGGCCGAAGCCGCCTGGGTCGGTCAGGCCGAGGTGATCGCGGCTGCCACACTGGGCGATGTGGTGCGGCACTATACCGGGCAGAATACGCTGAGCCCGGCTGAGCCGGGCGAAGTCAGCCTTGGCCCTCAGGGGCGCGACCTGCGCGAGGTCAAGGGGCAGGAACGTGCCAAACGCGCCCTGGAAATTGCGGCAGCGGGTCGGCATCACCTTATGCTGGTCGGCACGCCGGGCTCTGGCAAAAGCATGCTTGCGGCGCGGCTGCCCTCTATCCTGCCGCCCCTGTCGGCGGCCGAGGCACTGGACACATCCATGATCCATTCGCTGGCCGGTCTGCTGGACGAAGGGGGCATTTCCCGCGCGCGACCCTTTCGCGAACCCCATCACACCGCGTCGATGGCTGCGATTATCGGGGGGGGACGGCAGGCAAAACCGGGCGAGGTCAGCCTGGCCCATAACGGCGTTTTGTTCATGGACGAATTTCCCGAATTTCCCCGCATGGTTCTGGAAACCCTCAGGCAACCGATTGAAACCGGCGAAGTGATGATCGCAAGGGCCAATGCCCATGTGAAATATCCCTGCAAGTTCATGCTGGTCGCGGCGGCCAATCCCTGTAAATGCGGCTATCTTTCCGATCCCGCCCGCGCCTGCGCCCGGGTCCCCCAATGCGGCGATGACTACATGGGCCGGATATCAGGCCCGCTGATGGACCGCTTTGATCTGCGGGTGGATGTCCCACCGGTTGCCTTTACCGATCTTGACCTGCCGGCCAGCGGGCCAAGCTCTGCCGAAGTCGCGGCCCGTGTTGCCGCTGCCCGCGAGGTGCAGCGCCAACGCTTTTCAGGCAAGACAGGCCTGCGCGTCAATGCGGATGCCGAAGGGGATATGCTGGAACAGATCGCAAGCCCCGATGCAGAGGCCCGTGCCCTGCTGATGCGCGTGGCCGAAAGGTTTCACCTGTCGGCGCGGGGCTATCACCGGGTCATGCGGGTGGCGCGCACGATTGCGGATCTGGACGGGGCCGAAACCGTGGCCAAGCCCCATATCGCAGAGGCGGTCAGTTTCCGCCTGCCTGCGGCAATTGTTGCCTGATCCAATCGGCCAGATCATCCAATGTCTGGCGCGCCTCGGGCAGGATATTGTGAAAGATCGGCCAGGCATGCGGCAGGTCCCGCTGCTCAATATAGGTCACGGCAACCTTGGAGGCCTGCATCAGGGCCGTCATGCGACGGGCGTCATCACGCAGGATTTCTGTGTCCCCGGCAGTGATCCAGACGGGTGGTGCCCCCGCAAAATTTGCAAAAAGGGGGCTCGCGCGGGGATCGTCCGCTGCATGCCCCTGCAAATACATCTCTGCCATTTGCGCGGCACGATCTGCGGGCAGCACCGCCTCGACCTCGGAGTTATACCGAAAACTGTCGCCGGAATAGGAAAGATCCGTCAACGGCGAAAAACAAAAGACCGCGCCGGGCAAATCCGCCTGATCCGCCAGAAGCTGCCCCAATAGCGCCAGGGCCAGGGCACCGCCTGCACTGTCCCCGCCGATCACGATTTGCCTTGCGGGGACGCCGCTGGCGCATAGACCGTCAAAGGCCACGCGCACATCGTCAAAGGCTGCGGGAAAGGGCGCTTCGGGGGCCCGGCGATAGCGCGGCATGACCACCCGAGCGGCCAGACGTTTGCCCAATGCAGCCGCCATCGCCGCATGGGTGCGCGGACTGCCAAAGATAAAACCACCGCCATGGATATAGAAAATCACCGCAGTGCTGCTCAACTCTTCGGGAACGACCTCAAGCACATCGGCGCGCCGCCCGTCATGTTCCAGAACCTGCCATTGCATCTGGGTGCCGCGCGGGGCGTGAAAAAACATCCGCGCGCTCCACTCCAGTCGGCGGCGCAGGCCCTGGGCGTCCGCCATCCGCCGCAGGGTTGGTTTTTCGACATGCCGCAGCCAAAAGTTGAGAAGTCGAGCCCTAAAGCTCACGCGCGGCGCGCCTCGATCGCCTCCCAGATTTTGGCTGCGATATTCACGCCGTCAAACCGCTCCAGCTCCTGGATACCGGTGGGTGAGGTCAGGTTGATCTCGGTCAGGTAATCGCCAATCACGTCAATGCCGACAAAAACCTGTCCCTTTTCCTTCAAAAGCGGACCGATGGTGGCGCAAATCTCCAGATCACGCTCCGTCAGGCCGATCTTTTCGGGCCTGCCACCGACATGCATGTTGGAACGGGTCTCGCCTTCGGCCGGAACCCGGTTGATCGCGCCCACAGCCTCACCTTCAACAAGAATGACGCGTTTGTCGCCCTTTGACACAGCCGGCAGGAATTTCTGTACGATCAACGGCTCGCGCGAAAAGCTGCTGAACAGCTCATGGAGCGAGCCAAGGTTGCGGTCCTCAACGGTCAGACGGAACACGCCCGCACCGCCGTTGCCATACAAGGGCTTGAGGATCACATCACCATGTTTCGCCTTGAACGCCTTGATGGTGTCCAGATCACGGGCAATTGTTGTCGGTGGCGTCAGTTCGGGAAAATTCAGAACCAAGAGTTTTTCGGGGTAATTGCGCACCCAGAACGGATCATTGACAACCAGCGTCGTTGCCTTGATCCGGTCCAGCAGATGTGTCGTCGTGATATAATGCATGTCAAAGGGCGGATCCTGCCGCAGCCAGACAACGTCAAAATCGGCAAGGTCCACTTCCCGTTCGGGTCCCATCTGCGCATGTTCACCCTGCACCCTTTGTACGGTAAAATCCTGCCCGCGTGCGGTAATGCGCCCTTCTTGGTAGGCTAATTTGTCAGGGGAATAGAAGAACAGCGAATGCCCCCGCGCCTGTGCTTCTTCGGCTAGGCGAAAGCTGCTGTCCGCGTTGATGTTCACATCCCCGATTGGGTCCATCTGAAAGGCGATTTTCATGGGTATATCCTTGCTGCTTACCCTTTAAATGGCCCAGCAGGATACAAGGTGCAATGGGTCAGCCCTGTCCAAACGCGTTTTCGATGATCTGCATGTCACCCGAACCATCCACCAAAGCCACGTCAAACCGAACGTGTGTCAGGCTACCGCCCGGCTCTGTGCCCAAAAACTCTTCGGCGGCGGCATAGATACGGCGCATCTGCCTGATCGTCAGGCTTTCGGCGGCGCGGGCCAAATTGCGGCTTTGCTTCACCTCAACAAAGACCAGTCCCGTGCCATCGCGGACAATCAGATCGATTTCGCCGCCCTTGCCACGCCAGCGACGTCGCGCAACTGCAAATCCCCGGCGCTCATAATCCTGTGCGATGCGGTGTTCGGCGGCAAGTCCCGCCTGAAATGCCATTGCGCCACGGTGATGCCTGATCCGGGTTCCGGTCATATTTCATCCAACTCAATTTTCATTCGATGCCATTATTTATGATCCGTTTCACGTATCATCCGGTTCATTGTCCGGCTTACCAAGCGCCAATGCCGCCTGATAAATCTGGCGGCGCGGCAACCCATGCGCCTGGGCAACCATATCTGCAGCATCACGCACCGACATACCGGTCAAAGCCCGACGCAGGTCCGACTCTATGTCAGTTTGATTAACAGTTTCTGAATGTCCCCGGTCCACCAGCACGACAACCTCGCCTTTCGGGGCGGCTGTGGCGTAGCCTTGTGCAAGATCGGCCAGGGTTCCGCGCCGGATCTCTTCAAATTTCTTTGTCAGTTCTCGGCATACAGCGGCTTTGCGATCTGCCCCCAATGCCGTTGCCGCATCGCGCAGCATGGCACCCAACCGTTTGGGCGATTCGTAAAAAGCCAACGTGCCGGGAATATCGCGCAGTTTTTCCAGTGCCGTCAGCCGGGCGGCTTTGGAATTGGGCAAGAAGCCAGCAAAAAAGAAGGCATCCGTCGGCAAGCCCCCCAGCGCCAATGCGGTCAGCACCGCAGAGGGCCCTGGCGCGCAGGTCATGGTAATCCCGCCTTCTGCCCCCGCGCGGGCCAACTCAAACCCCGGATCCGCAATCAGGGGCATCCCCGCCTCAGAGGCATAGGCCACGGATTTACCCTCACGCACCGCCTCGACCAGGCGGGTTTGAACACCGGTGCCGCTATGGTCGTGCAGCGCCAAGATCCGACGGTCCCCAAGCGGCACCCCGTGAATGTCCATCAGTTTGCGCAGACTGCGCGTGTCCTCGGCCGCCAGCACATCGGCAGAGGCCAGCACATCAAGCGCGCGCAGCGTGATGTCCCGCGCAGTTCCAATCGGCACGCCGACAAAGTACAATCCTGCCGTCAAGGGCACCTTTTGATAATTCATGCTGGACCCGCCTTTTGCACCCTCTATGATCACGCCCGAGAAATGCGGTGTGATGCCACCGTTCTGACCTTTGTGGGAGTGAGTTCAAGATGATTGCCTTTTTCGATGCCAGCCGCAAGAAGATGCGGCTTTTCCTGCTGCCTTTGTTTGCGATACTTTTGGCCGCCTGCGACCCCGCAGCTATGGGAAGCATCGCAAATTCCGGTGGACCGAAAATCGACACAGCAGCACCGGTTCCCGTGGCCCTGCTCATTCCTCGCGGCGGCTCGGGAGGTGATAATCTTTTGGCGGATAACCTTGAAAATGCTGCGCGTCTGGCGATGCGTGATCTGGACGGCGTCCAGATTGACCTGCGCGTCTATGGCACGGCAGGCAATGCCACCACCGCCGCCAGCATGGCCGCACAGGCCGTCAGCGAAGGGGCCAAGATCATCATCGGGCCAGTCTACGGCGAGGCGGCAAATGCAGCCGGCGTTGCCGTGGCGGCCAAGGGTGTGAATGTCTTGTCCTTCTCCAACAACGCCACCATCGCCGGGGGCAATGTCTTTGTGCTTGGACCAACCTTTGCGAATACGGCCAATCGTATGGTGGGATATGCCAAACGGACCGGTAAGGACCGGATCGTCATCCTGCATGGGCAGGATGTTGCCGGCCAATTGGGCCGCAATGCCATCCAACAGGCGATCTCGGCCAATGGTGCCACGCTTGCGGGCACTGTCGATTACGCCCTGAGCCAGGATTCGGTCGTGGCCGCTGTCCCCAAGGTAAAGGCCACGATTGACAGCACCGGTGCCAACGCGCTTTTCCTGACAACATCGTCCTCCTCTGCCTTGCCGTTGTTTGCACAGCTTTTGCCAGAGGCGGGTGTGCAGGCAGGGTCGGTGCAATATATCGGCCTGACCCGCTGGGACATTCCCCCGCAAACGCTTGAGCTGCCCGGCGTGCAGGGTGGCATCTTTGCCCTGCCCGACCCAGGCGCATCAGAGGCTTTCAAACAGAAATATGCTGCGGCATACGGCGAGAGCCCGCATCCTTTGGCCAGTCTGGCCTTTGACGGGATTGCGGCTGTCGGGGCCCTGGCCAAGACGGGGAAATCTGATGCATTGACCGGCGCCTCCCTGACCCAAGGCGCAGGTTTTCGTGGGGCCACCGGCATCTTCCGTCTGCGCAGCGATGGCACTAATGAACGCGGCCTTGCCGTGGCAACCGTGCGCGACAAGGGCGTTGTCATGATCGAAGGGGCACCACAGTCCTTTGGCGGCGCTGGGTTCTGATTTGACCCAAGACATGCCAGTTGCATCCCCTTTGGGCGCACAGATCCCCCAAGATCTGATCTGTGCGCCCGAGCTGATTTTTGATCCCTCCAGCGTCGCAACGGAAATTGCCGCAGCCTGTGCCGAACTCCCACTCGCTAAGCAGCGCGCGGCCGCCGTAAAAATCCTCAATACCGCGCAGAAACGTGGCCGCGAACAGATCGCGCAGGCCTTTGCCGCATCACCTTTTGACGCACGTGGCATGACGCGCGCCTATACCTATCTGACGGATCAGCTGGTCCTAGCCACGCTGCGGTTTTCAGTAGATGTGCTGCATCCCAAACCCAACCCGACAGAAAGCGAAAAACTGTCTGTGATCGCGGTTGGGGGCTATGGCCGGGGTGAAATGGCCCCGTTTTCCGATGTCGATCTGCTGTTCCTGATCCCCTACAAGGCGACCGGCTGGACCGAAAGCGTTGTGGAAAGCATGCTTTATATGCTGTGGGACATGAAACTGAAGGTCGGCCATTCGACCCGCACGATCAAGGATTGCATCCGCCTGGGAGCCGAGGATTTCACGATCCAGACGGCCCTGCTGGAGCACCGTTTTGTCGCCGGTGATCACAAGCTGGCGGTCAAGCTGCGCAAAGACCTGAACCGGGATCTGTTTTCCGGCACCGGCACCGATTTCATCGAAGCAAAGCTGGAAGAGCGGGACCGGCGGCACGAAAAGCAAGGTCAGCGCTATGTGGTTGAACCCAATGTGAAAGAAGGCAAAGGCGGTCTGCGTGACCTGCATTCGCTGTTCTGGATCGCGAAATATATCTACAAGGTCGACAAAGTTTCAGATCTGGTAGGCAAAGGCGTCTTTCGGGCTGAAGAGTACGACACTTTTCAGGCGGCAGAGGATTTTCTCTGGGCCGTGCGGGGGCACCTGCATCTGCTGACAGGGCGCGCGACAGAGCAGTTGACCTTCGACATGCAGGCACAGGTCGCCAATGCAATGGGATACGAGGACAACGGCGGCAGGCGCGGTGTCGAAATCTTTATGCAGGCGTTCTTTCGCCATGCCACAACGGTGGGCGACCTGACCCGCATTTTCCTCAGCAGTCTCGAAGCACTTCATGTGAAGGCGGAGCCATTGCTGGAACGCATCTTTCGCCGCAAGCGCAAGGTCAAAGACGGTTACGAGGTGGTGCACAACAGGCTTTCCGTGCAGGATGAAGCCAGTTTTCTGGCAAACAAGCTGAACCTGCTGCGCATCTTCGAAGAGGCGCTGCGCACGGGCATGTTGATCCATCCCGATGCGATGCGGCTGATCAAGGCCAATCTGAAATTGATCGACGACCAGATGCGCACCGACCCCGAGGCACAGCGCATTTTCTATGACCTTCTGCTGAAACATGGCAACCCGGAACGGGCCCTGCGGCGGATGAACGAACTGGGGGTGCTTGCCGCCTTTATCCCCGAGTTTGAACCGATCGTGGCCATGATGCAGTTCAACATGTACCACAGCTATACGGTGGATGAACATATCATCCAGACCATCGCCAACCTTGCGATGATCGAGAAAAATGAACTGCAAGAAGAACTGCCTGTCGCCTCATCGATCCTTGAACGCGGTGTGAACCGCAAGGTTCTGTATACGGCGCTTTTGTTGCATGACATCGGCAAGGGGCAGCCGGAGGATCATTCTATCCTTGGTGCGCGGATCGTGCGCAAGGTGGCCCCGCGCCTGGGGCTCAAGCAGGACGAAGTCGATACGGTAGAATGGCTGGTGCGGTATCACCTTTTGATGTCCGATATGGCACAGAAACGCGACATCGCCGATCCACGCACCGTTCGTGATTTCGCCAAGGCCGTGCAGACCGTCAAGCGGCTGGATCTGCTCTGTGTACTGACGGTCTGTGACATACGTGGCGTGGGCCCGAACACCTGGAACAACTGGAAGGCCGTGCTGATCCGCGCTCTTTACCGCCAGACAGAACGCGCGCTTGAAACCGGTCTCGAAGACCTGAACCGCGAGAACCGCGGGGCTGAGGCAAAGAAAGCGCTGCGCGACGCCCTTGCGGAATGGCCACGCAAGGATCTGCAGATTGAGACTGCGCGCCATTATGACCCCTATTGGCAGGGCCTGCATGTCACGGCCCATGTCGCCTTTGCCGAGCTGCTGCGCGGCATTGGCGAGGGTGACGTGCGCATTGATCTGCACCCCGACGAAGACAGGGATGCGACCCGGGCGTGTTTTGTGATGTCTGATCATCCCGGCATCTTTGCGCGGCTGGCCGGTGCCCTGGCATTGGTCGGCGCGAATGTCGTGGATGCGCGCAGCTATACCACCAAGGACGGCTATGTCACCGATGCCTTCTGGATTCAGGATTCCGAAGGCAATGCCTATGAAGCCAACAAACTGCCCCGTCTGCGTCAGATGATCGAAAAGACCCTGCGCGGCGAAGTCGTCGCTCGTGAGGCGCTGAAATCCCGTGACAAGGTCAAGAAGCGTGAGAAGGCCTTTAGGGTGCCGACCCATATCACCTTTGATAACGAAGGGTCCGAGATCTATACGATCATCGAAGTCGACACCCGCGACCGGCCCGGATTGTTGTATGATCTGGCCCGGACATTGGCCGATTCAAACGTCTATATCGCCAATGCGGTGATTGCGACCTACGGCGAACAGGTGGTCGACACCTTCTATGTCAAAGACATGTTTGGGCTGAAATATTACTCTGAAAGCAAGCAAAAGACGCTGGAAAAGCGTCTGCGGGAGGCGATTTCGGACGGTGTGGAGCGGGCCAAGGACTGACTTGCCGCCTGACTGCGCGCTCAGCGCAGATCGCGATAGGTCTGCGCCCTGACGTCGCATCGCCCGGATTTGTCCGTAACCTGATGCAGATTGCATGGCCACCTGCCCCGCGCTAAGGCTGGTCCGGGCTTATATAAAAGGCACCCCATGAAACCTATTCGCCTCATGTCCGGTTTTTTCACTGTCGGCGTCTGGACGCTGCTGTCGCGTGTGTTGGGGTTCATCCGCGAAATGCTGCTGCTGTCGCTGATTGGCCCTGGCCCGGTCATGGATGCCTTTGTCGCGGCCTTTCGTCTGCCCAATATGTTTCGCCGTTTCTTTGCCGAGGGCGCGTTTAACGCGGCCTTCGTGCCCATGTTCGCCAAAAAGCTCGAAGGCGAAGAGGGTGCTGGCAAGTTCGCGCAGGATGCCTTTAACGGACTGGCGCTGGCCGTTCTGTTTCTGGTTGGGCTTGGCATGGTTTTCATGCCCGGTTTCGTCTGGCTGACGGCCGAAGGTTTCTCTGGGGATGACCGGTTTGATTTGACCGTAGGCTTTGGGCGGATCGTCTTTCCCTATATTCTGTTCATGTCGCTGGCGGCACTTTTCTCTGGCATCCTGAACGCAACGGGCCGGTTTGCCGTGGCTGCCGCAGCACCCGTCTTGCTCAATATTTTCGTGATCGCAGCCATGGTCACCGGTGCGCTGACCGGCGGGGCGGTGATCAATTGGCTGATCTGGTCGATTCCTTTGGCAGGGGTGGCGCAACTGGCCCTGACCTGGCGGGCGGCAGCGCAGGCAGGTTTTGCCCTGCGCCTGTCACGGCCACGCTGGACCCCGGATATGAAAGCGATGCTGGTGATCGCGCTGCCTGCGGCCTTGGCGTCGGGTGTGATGCAGATCAATCTGGTGGTCGGACAGTTGGTGGCCAGCCAGTATGACAATGCCGTGTCATGGCTGTTTGCCGCGGACCGTCTGTATCAGCTGCCGCTGGGCGTTGTGGGCATTGCCGTTGGGATCGTTTTGCTGCCTGATTTGTCGCGTCGCTTGCGGGCGGGCGACGATGACGGTGCGCATAATGCGCTCAGCCGGGCCGCCGAGATATCATTGGTGCTGACGATCCCCTCAGCCATCGCGCTGATGGTGGTGCCGCAAACGCTTGTTTCGGTGCTGTTTGAACGCGGCGCATCGGATGTGGATGATACAGCAGCAATTGCCACTGCGGTGGCTGTCTATGCCTTGGGGCTGCCAGCTTTCGTGCTGCAAAAGGTGCTGCAGCCCGTCTATTTTGCCCGCGAGGACACGCGCCGCCCGTTTCACTTTGCCGTCGTGGCGATGGTCGTGAATGTCGTGCTTGCCGTGGGCCTTGCGCCCTTTATCGGCTGGATTGCCCCCGCGATTGCGACCACCGTGGCAGGCTGGGCCATGGTGGCCTGTCTGGCGCTTGGTGCGCGCCGCTATGGCGCGGCGGCGAAATTCGACGCGCGGTTCCACAAACGCATCTGGCGGATCATTGCCGCCGCTGTGGTGATGGGCGTGGCGCTGGTGATGGGCGATGCCCTGCTTGAGACGCTGCTGAACACGCCCTGGTGGCGCGGTCTGGGGCTGCTCTTGTTGATTGGCATCGGTGCGTTTAGCTTTTTCTCAGCCGGGCAACTCTTGGGTGCCCTGCGCCTGTCTGAGTTCCGTGCAGCCTTTCGCCGCCAGTGAACCGCAGCCCCCTTAACGCCGGTTTAGCGCGCTGCGAATGCGGTGCCATTCACCGGGTGCAAAGACAAAGCACAGGCCAAAACCGATAAAGAACCCGGCCAGTTCCGCCACCCATTGCAATCCCACCTCAAAAAAGATGCCCCAGACCAGCTGGATACCCATCAAGAAGGCGATCAGCGTAAAGGCGCGGTATTGCTGTGCCCCGGTCCCCGCCAGCTGCCGCCACATCACAAAGGAAAAGCCCCCGATCAGCCCGTAGACACTGGGATAGGCCCCAACCAGCCACGCCGGATCATCAAGCAGCAAACCATAGGCCAGGGCACCGCCTGCGCCTGCCAGTACAAAGATCACCGCGAATGTCACGGGTCCCATGGTTTCGGTCACCAGCTTGCCCAGCGCCAGCAACAACACCATCGCAAAAAGGCTATGGGTAAAACCCAGATGCACAAAGGGATAGCTGAACAGCCGCATCACTTCGGCCATGGGCCAAATGCCATTGGCCACCATCCAGTCAAGGATCTGACCAGAGAAACCATGATCCCGGATCAGCCCAAGCCGCCAGCCCACGGCACCGGGGCCGCCAATGATGCCAGCCTCACCCAAAGAAAGCCCCGCCTCAACCCCGGCGATGGCCAGAAAGGTCAGGATCACGATTGGGGGCAGCGGATTGATCGGCGGTTGGAAGTCGGGGTCTTGCATGGGCGCTCCTTGACGCGAGGAAGCCCCATGAGTAAGCCCTCCGCAGCCGCATATCCAGCCCCAGAGGTCCGCTCATGTCAGACAATAGTTTCACACCCCGCGTTTTTTCCGGCATCCAGCCCTCGGGTGGGCTGACGCTGGGCAATTATCTGGGCGCGATCAAACGCTTCGTGACCATGCAGGACGACGCTTTTGAAACGATCTATTGCATGGTCGATCTACATGCGATCACCGTCTGGCAGGACCCAAAGGATCTGGCCCATAACACCCGCGAGCTGGCGGCTGGTTTCATTGCCTCGGGCATCAGCCCTGAAAAATCCATATTGATCAATCAGTCGCAGGTGCCTGAACATGCGCAACTGGGCTGGATCTTTAACTGCGTGGCGCGGATGGGCTGGATGGGTCGGATGACCCAGTTCAAGGACAAGGCGGGCAAGAATACCGAAAACGTGTCGCTTGGCCTGTTTGGCTACCCGGCCTTGATGGCGGCCGATATCCTGATCTACCACGCGACACATGTGCCTGTGGGCGAGGATCAGAAACAGCACCTGGAACTGACCCGCGACATCGCGGCAAAGTTCAACCATGACTACGGCGTTGATTTCTTTCCCATTACGGAGCCTGTGATCGAAGGGGCCGCCACCCGCGTGATGTCCCTGCGCGACGGCTCCAAGAAAATGTCCAAGTCTGACCCGTCGGACGCCAGCCGCATCAATATGACCGATGACGCAGACGCCATCGCCAAGAAGATCCGCAAGGCCAAGACAGACCCAGACGCGCTGCCCTCAGAGGCCGCCGGGCTGGCGGACCGTCCAGAGGCGCGCAATCTGGTCAATATCTTTGCAGCCCTAAGCGACCAAACAGTTGATCAGGTCCTGGCAGAAGTCGGCGGTCAGCAATTTGGCGCGTTCAAGCCGCTCTTGGCCGATCTTGCCGTGTCCAAACTGGGTCCCATCTCGACCGAGATGGCCCGCCTGATGGACGATCCGGCAGAGATTGACCGTATCCTTGCCAGAGGCGCGCTTCAGGCGCGCGAGATCACGGCACCCATCCTCAAGCGGACCTATGAAATCGTGGGCATGGTTGGCTGATAGGCCCGGTAAGGTGGGTGCCTCGCCCACCTTACAACATCTGCGCACAGCACCTCTGCATGATCTGCGATTGATGCGCGCCCGCACGTGTCTTTATCGTCGGGACATCATCAAAAGAGGTACACGATGACCCAGTACAATCCATCTACCCATCCGTCTGCTCATCCGTCTGTCGGACATATCCATCTGCGGGTTGCAGATATTGAACGTTCTATCCGTTTCTACCGCGATCTGCTGGGGTTTTCCCTGAATGCGCAACTTGGAAATGAGGCCGCATTCTTGGGTGCGGGCGGCTATCACCACCATATCGGCCTGAACACCTGGCAAAGCGCGGGGGCAACGCCACCGCCTGCAGGGCATACCGGGCTTTACCACGCCGCTTTCCTTTACCCCGACCGGGCCGCCTTGGGCCAGGTGATCCAGCGGGTTCTGGATGCGGGCGTCCCGTTGGACGGTGCCGCAGATCACGGCGTCAGCGAGGCGGTATATCTGCGCGACCCCGATCAAAACGGCGTAGAGCTGTACCGTGACCTCCCCGCTGCGGACTGGCCCCGCGATGCCGATGGCAATCTGCGGATGTACAATGCACCACTGGATGTGGCCGCGCTGCTGGCCGAGGCCGCCAAAGCGTAAGGTGGAGGCCTCCTCCACCCTGCCTGCCCATGACACGCCAGCCATGGACAATCCGTTCTGCGTCCGCCAATTTCTCAACGCAGCTTGAGGGAGCGTGACCATGGCCACCGGATTTTTTTGGGACGAACATTGCTTTTGGCATGCGGGCGGCAACTATGCCTTCCTGCTGCATGTCGGCGGGCTGGTTCAGCCGCTTGCCGCAGGTGGCCTGCCAGAAAGCCCAGAGACAAAACGCCGTCTGAAAAACCTGATGGATGTCACCGGCCTGACCGCCGAACTGGCCGCCCAAAGCGCGCCCCCCGCCACCCGGCAGATGTTGCAGCGGGTGCATCCGGCGAGCTATCTCGATGCCTTCAAATCGGTGTCGGACGCCGGCGGTGGCGAGATTGGCCATCATGCCCCCTTTGCCCATGGCGGCTACGAGATCGCGGCCCTCTCGGCTGGTCTGGCCGTGGCGGCGGTGGATGCTGTCGCCATGGGCCAGCTTGACAATGCCTATGCGCTCAGCCGCCCGCCCGGTCATCACTGTACCGCTGACGCGCCACAGGGCTTCTGCCTGATGGCCAATATCGCCATCGCCATCGAAGCGGCAAAGGCCAAGGGCGTGGTCAATCGGGTGGCCGTGGTGGACTGGGACGTGCACCACGGCAATGGCACCGAAGCCATCTTTTATGACCGCGACGATGTGCTGACCATCTCGCTGCACCAAGAAGGCAATTACCCGATGCATTCAGGGGCCCTTGCGGACCGTGGCGCGGGTGCGGGCGAAGGCCATAACATCAACCTGCCGCTTCATGCCGGGGCGGGTCACACCGCCTATCTGCACGCCATGGACCGTGTCGTGATCCCCGCACTTGAGCGGTTCAAACCCGATATGATCATTGTCGCCTGCGGGTATGACGCCGCTGCCGTAGACCCTCTGGCGCGGATGCTCGCGACCGCCGATACCTTTGGCAGCATGACCCAAAGGATCAAGCAAGCAGCCGAACGCCTGTGCGACGGCAAGCTGGTTCTGGTCCATGAGGGCGGCTATTCCGAAGTTTATGTTCCCTTTTGCGGCCATGCCACATTGAGTGCTCTGGCGGGCAGCAGCATCCATGCCCCCGACCCGATGGCAGACTCGCTGAACCATCGCCAACCCTCTCCCGATTTTGACGCATTCCTGCGCCAGTCCATCGACAAGATGGCAAGCCAACTGGATTTATAAGCCAATGCCTACCCCCAATCCCCACGCCCTGGAGTTCCTTCAGACCCGCCGCTCGCGGCCAGCCAAGACGCTGACGACCCCGGTGCCCGACCGCGCGGCCCTGCTGCCCCTGCTGACCGCCGCCGCACGCAGCCCTGATCATGGCAAGCTGGAGCCCTGGCGCTTTATCGTGATCGAAAAGCCCGCCATGGCCCGTATCGCGGATGTCGCCCAGCGCCGGGCAGAGGTCTTGGCGCTGGACCCTGACCAGACGGCAAAGGGGCGCGGCCAATATGATGCAGGCAACCTTGCCGTGGTGGTGGTTGAGGTGGAAAAACCTTCGGAAAAAATCCCGGTGCTGGAACAGACCTATTCCGCAGGTGCCGTTTGCCTTGCACTGCTCAATGCCGCGCTTGCGGCGGGTTGGGGGGCAAATTGGCTCAGCGGCTGGCCCTCGCATGACCGTGGCTTCATGACCGAAGCCTTTGATCTGGCCGCGCATGAAAGGATCGCAGGCATCATCCATATCGGCACCGAAACCAGCGCGCCACCAGACCGTCCGCGCCCAGATGTCCAAGGGATCACCACATGGCTGTCGGATTGATATTCCGGTCCTTTCTGCTGGCCGTCGGACAATTGTCGGACCCGCGTTTTCGCCGCGTCTTCTTTCTGGGGATCGGACTGGCGCTGGCCTTGCTGATTGGCTTTACCGCCGGTTTCACATGGCTGACAGATCGGATCACCCCGGATGACATCTGGTTGCCGGTTCTGGGCGAGGTCCAGTGGCTTGATGATCTGTTGTCCTGGGGGGCGGCCTTTTTGGTGCTCTTTTTGTCGATGTTCCTGATGATCCCCGTTGCCTCTGCGATCACGTCGATGTTCTTGGATGATGTGGCCCGCGCCGTCGAAGACAAGCATTTTCCTCACCTGCCGCAGCCCCAGGCCGTCCCCTTTGGCGAAGCCCTGCGCGATACGGTCAATTTTCTTGGGGTTCTGGTGGGTGCGAACCTGGTCGCGATCGTGCTTTATCTGATCTTGGCACCGGCGGCGATTTTCATCTTTTGGGGGTTGAACGGGTTCTTGCTGGGACGGGAATATTTCACCATGGTCGCCATCCGCTGGGTCGGCCGCGCCGAGGCCAAAAGGCTTCGGCGCAAGTTCATCGGCACCATCTGGATGGCCGGCACGCTGATGGCCATCCCGCTGTCGGTGCCGCTATTGAACCTTGTGATCCCGATCCTGGGTGCGGCAACCTTTACCCATCTATTTCACGACCTGACCATGCGCCCGCGCGAAACAGGCTTTCGATCTGATCAACGGTGATCCAGCCCGACAGGATTATGGTCGCGACAATGGCCCAGATAATGCAGGACACGATGGTGGTCCAAAACGCCTTCTTGCGCATGTGATGATGCTCAGGCGCGCCTGCATGGGTGCCGGGGATGATGTCCTTGAGATCGCCTTGGGTCTGCACGCGGATTGGCAGCGCGATCAGAAAAGTCATCGACCAGATGACGGCGAACAGAACCAGACCTGATGTAATACCCATGGTTCAGACCTGCTCCAGCTCGACCAGGGCACCGTTGAAATCCTTGGGGTGCAGGAAAAGTACGGGCTTGCCGTGGGCCCCGATCTTGGGCTCTCCGGTGCCCAGCACGCGTGCGCCCGTGGATTGCAGGTGATCGCGGGCGGCGATGATATCCTCAACCTCATAGCAGATGTGGTGAATGCCGCCCGACGGGTTCTTGTCCAGGAACCCCTGAATGGGGCTGTTGTCACCCAGCGGATAGAGCAGTTCAATCTTTGTATTGGGCAATTCGATAAAGATCACCGTCACACCGTGATCGGGCTCATCTTGCGGTGCGCCCACATTGGCCCCCAGCGCGTTGCGGTATTGGTCCGCCGCCGCCTCAAGGTCAGGCACGGCGATGGCAACATGGTTCAGACGTCCGATCATTTGAAATACTCCGGTTTTGGCGCGATTTTCCCGCTTATGGCGGTAACAAAGCGCAAGGGCAATGCGTCACGTTAACCGCCTGTTAGCCACAGTCGAGTCACTCTGAGGGCCTCAAACCTGGAGGCTATGATGGATACGACAGACCCTTTTGCGGCCAATATCCCTGCGCCCACCGCTGCGCGCCCCTTGCTGGGGCTGACCGTCTTGGTGGTCGAAGACAGCCGTTTCGCCTGTGAGGCGCTGCGCCTTTTGTGCCTGCGGTCCGGCGCGCGGATCAGACGTGCCGATTGCCTGCGCTCTGCCCGGCGGCATTTCCGGGTTTACCGCCCCACTGTCGTCCTGATCGACATGGGGCTGCCCGACGGCAATGGGGCCGACCTGATCACCGAACTGAATGAATGCCAGCCCCGCGTCGAGGGGATCCTTGCCATTTCGGGCGACACCCATCTTGAGGCACAGGCACTGGCAGCGGGCGCTGACGGTTTCATGGAAAAACCGATCACATCGCTGGGCGCGTTTCAGGAAAAGGTTCTGTCGGTCCTGCCGGTGGGGCGGCGCCCCAAGGGGCCGCGCCAGATTGTCGATATGACGGTCGCGCCAGACATGCTCGCGTATCGCGATGATATGGCCCATATCGCAGATGTTCTGGATGACCACATCACCGATCACACGCTGGACTACGTGGCACAGTTTCTAAGCGGTGTGGCGCGGCTGGCCAATGATTTCCCCATGGCAGAAGCGGCCAAGGCACTGGCCAGCCAACGCGCCTCAGGGCGTGCAGCGGCATCGGAAACCGCGCGTATTGCAGGGCTGATCCAAAGCAGATTGTCAGAAAAAATCGCCATCTGAGGCATTTCCAGAAAAGCCCGGTACAATGCATATCGCTTAACACATCGAAACCCCGGGTTTCAGACAATGCTAAGGGGTTCGGGGTTTTTCAAAGCACCAGCAGCAGCAGGCCGGGCCAAGGCCCTTGGCCTGCGGCCCGTCACTTGCGGCGACACCAGATGCCGGTCATCTGCACAGAACGTCGCGGGCGACTAAAGGGTCGGGTCGCTGGCCGCCCGGACCAGCCCGGTCAGATCACCCAGCCTTTCCTGCTGGGCCCCTGTGGCGTCAAAGTTGCTGGGGGCCAGCCATGCTTCAAAGGCTTCCTTGAGCGCAGGCCATTCACTGTCGATGATCGCAAACCATGCGGTATCGCGATTGCGGCCCTTGACCACGGTCGCTTGACGGAACACTCCCTCAAAACTGAAGCCAAGCCTTTGTGCCGCCCGGCGCGAGGGCGCGTTCAATGCGTTGCACTTCCATTCATAACGGCGATACCCCGCTTCAAACGCCCATTTCATCATCAGATACATCGCCTCTGTGGCGGCGCGTGTTTGCTGCAACGCAGGGCTATAGGTGATATATCCAACCTCGATTGAACCACTTTCCGGCTTTATCCGCAGATAGCTGGCCACCCCTTCCCATTGCCCCGATTCCAGATTGCGGATGGCATAAAACATAGGGTCGGGTTTGTTTTCGTGATCGCGCACCCAGCGGTGATACTGCGCTGCTGATGAAAATGGACCGACGGGCATATAGTCCCACAACCGGTCATGCCCCGCATAGGCGCGAAACAGCAAGGCGGCATGTGCCTCTGCGCTCAAGGCCGCCAGTTCCGCGTATCGGCCCTTCAAGGGGGCGGCTTGCGGTGCCGCAGGCGGGCGCCAGTCTTGCAACAGTTCGCCTTGGGGCGGCAGATCATTTGATTGGCTATCCATGATGACCACGTTAGGCCCAAGATCGGACCACGCCAAGCCCCGAAAGACCGCCCGTCCCCTAACGCAAAAGCCCCTGGTCGGCCCCCATATCCAGCCCCGGAAAGATGCTGTCTTGCAGTGCTGTGCGGTCCAGCCCGGTCAGACCGCGCATGATCCAGGCGGCAGAGGCGCGCACATCGTCCGTCGGCATCAAATCCCGCTCTTGGTACAAGGCGGCACTATCCAGTCCGGGCCAGCGGCCATACACACGCCCCCCCCGAATGGCACCTCCTGCCATGATCATCAGCCCGCCCGTACCATGATCGGTCCCACCGGTGCCGTTTTCGCGCGCAGTGCGGCCGAATTCTGTCATCGCGACCACGGCCGTCTTGCCCCATAGATCGCCCCCCAAGCCGCTCTTGAGCGTCAGCAGCGTATCCGAAAGACTGCGCAAGCTGCGTGGCAGGGCCCGATCTTGTCTGCGGTGTGTGTCCCAGCCTCCCAGTGAAAATGCAGCAACCCGGGCCTCTGCTTTCAGGCGTGACACCGCGAATTGCGCAATTCGGTTGTGGCGCTGCCCCCCTGCGGCCTGCCCCGATGTCTCCTGTGCCAGCACCTGTGCTTCGGCCAGCGCCGCATGCATGGCAGCGTCATCTTCCATGATCAGCTCGGCCAGCCGCATGGATTGCGGGCTTAGCCGCAAATTGGCCTCGGGGGCCCAATTGGCAACGGGGGCGGCACCGTCCAGCACGCGAATGTCACCATTTCCAATCGCAAATGCCGTATCGGCGCGGGCCTGCGGCACCTGCTGCAACATCCGGTTCAGCCAACCGCCGCGCGCGCCACTCGCCGTGCCTTCGGTGCCCGCTTCCAGAATGTCCTGCCCGTCAAAGTGACTGCGCCGGTCGCGATAAGGCGTAGACACCGCATGAACAAATCCCAGTTCCTGCGCCTGCCACATGGGCATCAAGGGGGCCAAACCCGGGTGCAAGGCAAAATATCCATCCAGATCCAAGGCGGGGGTGCCCGTGTTCAACCCCGGCCTCAGCGCCGCAAAGGCCGGATCGCCCAAGGGGCGCACCACATCCAGACCGTCCATGCCACCGCGCAAGATGATCACGACCAGCCGCGTGTCCCAGGGCGCGCTGGCAAATGTCACCGGCGTCAGCAGCGGGCTGGCGGCCAGCGAACAGCCAATCATCCCGGCGCGGCCAAGAAAGCGTCTGCGTGACAAGGAAAAAGACATATCGTTCCCCCTAACGCCGCTGAAAGGCCGGAGAGGCCAGGATCAGCCCAATCGCTACATCCCTGCTTTCGGCGGCATTCGCAGCAAAGGACACGGCCCCCGGCACATCATCCCCAAGGGCATGATGCACGAATATGCGGGGGTCGGGCAGGTCTGCCATCAGCCGGACGGGCGTGTTCATGGCCCATTCCAGACGCGCCGCAATCCCTTGGGGGGTCACCCACGCCTTGTCCTCTTCGGCAAAACCGTCCGGGCCGCCGGGGGTCATCCATGGCTGCCCCATCAATTGCAGCGGTCGTAAAAACAATTGCCGCAGCTCATTTTCCTTCAGTCCGCTCAGATATTCTTCTGGCGGGGCAAGCGCACGCAGGGCAGCACTGACAAATTCCTCGGGCGGGCGCATGTTGGTTGCGGGCCCCTGCCAGGCCTCAGGATGCGCCAACAGCGCCTCATAGCAGGGCAACAGCATCCCACCACTGTCACGGTAGGCTGCCTCTACCGCGGCCACGATCGATGGCGGTGGTGTATCTGCGATGAAATGCACGACCAGTTTCCGGGCGATATGACGGGCCGTTGCGGGATGCACGGCTATGTCTTGCAGCACGGCGCGAATGGTTTGCAGCCCGCCCTTGGCCTCATACTGACGGCCCAGCACAGTCTCCGCCCCCGGCTCTGCCAAAGAGGGTCGGAACTTGAAGCCATAGTCACGCGTGGCCGAAAGCCCGGTCAATAGTTTCGCCAGCTCCTGCACATCCGCCTGGGTATAGGGTGCATTGACCCCAAGGGTGTGCAGCTCCAGCACTTCGCGCGCAAGGTTTTCATTCAACCCCAACCGCCTTTCGGGCCTGCGTCTTGCGATGCGGCTGTTCGGTCCAGCGGATGTGTTCTGGTCAAGATAGTGCAGCATCATCGGATGGGTCACGCAGGCAATCAGCATATCACCGAACCGGCCCGCGACATGGGGCCTGACCGCCTCTTCAACATAAAGCGGGACAGCGGGGCGCAATAATGCATTCTTTCCGACAGCCGTGAAATGATCGGCCCAAAAGGCCACCAGCCTTTCGCGAAACCCCTGATTTGCCGTGATCCGGCGCAGCATGATCTGGGTAAACCACTTGTTGTTGTCACGCCGGATGCCGCGCAGGATCTCTTGTGATTTCTCAAGCGCCGCCTTGCCTTCGGCGGTGTCAGGCCGTTTGCGGGCATAGCTGTTGAACCTGCGCCTTAGCACAATCGCATCCTGAACATGTCGAAAGGGCGGCAAGGGATATGCGGCCTGCGCCCTGTCCGGACCCGCCAGTTCGCCCAGCAGGGCGGCGGCACTTTGGGGGGCTGCCACCTTTGGTGACATGCCATAGCCAAAGCGGCGTTCCGCAATTTCAGGCGTAAAGGTCACGTTCGCATACCCACATCAGACCGAAGTTCGATGTAGATATAACCACGTCCTGCCCCCTTTTCACTTAACGTTTTCGATAAGATCCAAGAAGGAGACAATATTGGTCAGAGGCGCTGACTGTTCCCTAAAAACGGGTCAAGACCCGCAGCAATCCACGCCTCAAACCGTGATTGTTTCCCGCCCTGCGCAGGTGCAGGCAAACCAGCCGCGTGCAAACAGGCTGGTCTGCATCTGCACAGGGCGGGATCAAGCCCAGATCAATCGAACTCGATCTGATCGTCGCCAAGGTAGACATTTGAGGCTTCGCAGATGTCGATGTCGATGGGGTCATCCATGACCTCTCCACCGTCCTGGCCAAGCCAACCCACCTGCAGCGTCTGATCGCAAGCGCCACTGACGGCACTGAATTCTGCCGTCGCATGCTCTCCGGGCTCCAGCTGTACATTCAGCCAATTTGTTGACCAGCCGCTGCCGTCGTTGGTGTAAAACCCCACCACGGTATTGCTTGACGTGTCGTTATATATCTCAAAGTATCCCTGCGATCCCGTTCCTGCAGTCGCCGCACTTGCGATGCCCATGAGGGTGATGGCAGTAATGATTTTCAGCATATTATTGTCCCTAAAAACCGCAGACCCAAAATGGGTTACGCGTATGGCAGCGCCAGATTAGGGCGGCCCGCTGAGTCGTGCCAGCCACAATAATCTTGTCAGGAATAAATGTGGATCAATCGGCAACCCGGCCACCGGCGTCGGGGTGAATATCGTTGAAGCCCACCAGGCCAGAATGACTTTGCATTACCCCCAAGGATCGTCGATTATACCGGGACAAACGCTGCTGCTTGCTTTTGTTTTTGGCCCTGATCTTCGAAATGGATGTTGGTCTTGTCATCGTTGAAAAGGTGCTGAAATTTGCTGATATATCGTCTGTTTGCCCTGCCTCTCTTCCGGCACCATAATGCCTTGGCAGATGGTTGCTTGGATCAGGCTCCATGACCCAGAAAAGCCCCATGACCCAGAAAAGCCGTGCAATCATGCTGATGATCGGCGCGATTTTTTGCTTTTCGATCATGGATGTTACCGTCAAGGCGGTGGCACCCAGCATAGGCGTGCTGCCGGCATTATGGGCGCGGTATACGGGGCAGATGGTGCTGGTCGTTTTCCTGGTCCTGCCACGCCTCAGACAGGTAGTTCGGACACGTTATCCGGGTCTGCAGTTCCTGCGCTCTATCCTGCTGATGAGCGCGACCGCGTTCTTTTTCACCGGGCTCAGCTTGATCCCCCTGACTGATGCCGCCGCACTCATGTCCACCAACCCGGTTCTGATTACGCTTGGTGCCGCGCTCTTTCTAGGAGAGCCGCTGGGCCTGCGCCGCATTGCCGGTATCGCGGCCGCACTATTTGGGGCGATGATCATCATGCGACCCGGCAGTGACGTGTTCAGCCTTTCGGCCCTGTTACCCTTGGCCGCCGCTGTCTGCTATTCTGGATACGCCTTGTTGACGCGCCGTGTCGGTGCCGACGAAGATGTCTGGACGTCGCTTTTCTACACCGGGCTGGTTGGCACGGTCCTGCTCAGCCTTGCGGTGCCGTTCAAATGGCAGTCGCCGGATATGTCCGGCCTGGGATTGATGGCGATGATTGCGCTGGCCGGCACGATCGGGCAATTGGCCCTGATCCGGGCATTTTCGCAAGGCGAGGCCGCGATGCTGGCCCCCTATTCCTACACCGGTCTGGCTTTTGCGGCCTTTTGGGGTTTCTTGTTCTTTTCCGAAGTCCCCGATTTCTGGACCATCCTGGGCAGTCTGGTGATTGCGGGCGCAGGCATCTATGTCTGGCATCGCGAGACCTACAATAAATCGTTGCCGAAAGCCGCCTGAGGCGTTGGCACCGTCACGG
>JAFMGZ010000020.1:42069-62685 GCA_017854855.1 Sulfitobacter sp.
CAACGTGATCTCAACAGTGTCGCCTGTGTCTCCCAGAATGGTCGTTGTCTGGGTAGGGTCAAAGTCAGTGATACCATTGGCGGCCAGCAGCGCATTCAGGCTCAGGTTTCCATCGTTGGATAGGCCAAGAACATCATCAAGGGTCAAGGTCAGTGTCTGAACGGTCCCGTTGGTCAGATCTAATGTTTCGATATTTTTCGCATTTAGATCCTGCAGGTCGATTGTGCCATCGAACAAAAGCGAAAGAACATCCTGCCCATCGCCCCCGTCAAGGGCCACGGCGGTGTCGCCGCTGACCAGGATTTCGTCATCTCCGGCATAGGTCATGATCAGATCACTGCCTGATCCACCGTCAATCGTATCGGCAAAATCACTGCCCAGCATCAAATCACTTCCGGCGGTGCCGTCGTCTCTGACCTGCGCAGTGTCGAACTTGGACAGATCACCAACTTCGACAATTTCGACAGTGGTTGCTGTCCCCACATTATAAACCGCAGTGGCGATGAACTGATTACTGTCCCCCAAAAGGTTTGGCAGACCATTGATGCCTGCAAGGGCCAGATCATAACTCAGGCCGCTGACTTGGGTCAGGGCGGATTTGTCGGCGATGTTCTGTGTCAAGACACCGTCACTGACCAGGTCCATGGAGAAGGACGTAAGCGTCGGATTGAATAATGGTGAGGCAGCAAGGCTGCCGGTAAGATCCGCCGCGCTGCTGAGGGTGTTCACGGGAGTGCCCGCCGGATTGCCTTCGATCAGGTTGATGTTTCCGGCGTCGACGTTGTTGCCAATGGCAAAAACGTTGATGTCAACATCATCCGCGCGCAACGTCTCTGCTGATTGGTCCCACGTTCCATTGGCCGCCGAATTGTTCGGGTTGCCGTCAGTGACGAAATACATCACCTGAATTGCGTCTGCCGTATCCGCGTCAAAGTAGGTTTTTGTTGCATCAAATGCCGCATCCCAATTTGTTCCGCCCCCGGTAAAAACCAGATCGTTCGTAAAATCGGTTTCCAGCTTGGTTGTATCTGCTTTTGTGTCTCCGGGTGACACGATCGTATAGGATTCGTTAAAATTCACTTTCGAGCTGTATTGAATGACGGTCGCTTCGAACTCTGTTTGCGACCCCACAAACAGATCCCCAAGATCAGAGACAGCATCCGCAACCGAGTTTTCGATTGTGTTCCAATTCGACGACCCGATACTGCCTGACGAATCCAGAACAAAGGCGATTTGAACCTGATTGGGATCCACCCCAAGCGTTTCGATACCCAGTGATCCCGCAGGACTGTCCGCCGTTCCATCAACAGAAAAGGAAACGCTGGCAGAGAAGCCATCGGGAGGGGCGTCTTGCTGTTCCTGCACAAAAATCGTCGCCGTTGACGTTGCAGGCGCGTCAAATTGATCCTTTATGTCATAGGAAAAACTATCAAAACCAGAGAACCCGCTATTTGGCGTATATTGCACCGTCCCACTTTCCGTAATCACGGCTGTGCCGTTCTGTGGGTCAGAGACAGACTCCAGAGTGATCGATGCATTTCGGTCGTAGTCAAAATCATTAGCCAGAACATCTATCGTTATCGAAACAGCTTCGCCCTCTAGGTTTTGCGTCATTGTCGCAGCATCCGAATTGGCAATCGGTGCGTCGTTTTGGCCTGTCACCAGAACGGTTACGTCACTGGTCGTGCCTACGTTGGATGAATCCGTGACTGTGACGCTTGTTGTAACCGTTGTCGTGCCGTTGGTCTCAAGATACTGAAATTCATTTCCCGGATCAAAGGTCAGCGTGCTGCCCGACAGGGAAAAACTGCCCTCGCCATCATAGTCGGCAATCGTAAATGTCAGCGCATCACCGGCGTCTGGATCCGTGGCAAGAGTGCTTAAATCCAAGCTAACTGCGGCACCGTCTTCGACCGCCTGCGGCAGCGCGCCCCCGGCAAAGATCGGCGCGTCATTAGCACCCTGTACCGTAACAGAAACGGTGGATGTCGCGGCTTCACCCGCCGCGTCCTTTACCGTTACATCAATGGAAGCGGTGCCGGTATTCTTAGCCCCCAGGGACTGGAAGTCTGCTCCGGGGTTAAAGATCAGCTCTGGGCCGGTCTCGCCTTCGCTCAGGCTGAATTGGCCATCGCCAGATTGATTTCCAAGGCTGAATTCCTGCGTATCGTTTGGGTCCGTATCGGTGACCAGCGGCCGCAAACCCAGTGAAACAGGGCCGCCGTCCTCGACCGCATCCGGCAGTGTCGCTTTGGTAATTATAGGCGCTTGGTTCACGCCTTCCGCGGAGATCGTGACGGTTGATGTCGCGGCTTCACCCGCCGCGTCCTTTACTGTCACCTGAATTGAGGCAGTGCCGGTTGTTCCCGTGGGCAGGGAAAGAAAATCCTGCCCCGGATCAAAGGTCAGTTCGCTGCCATTCAGGGTGAATTCGCCATTTCCTTCATATCCCTCCAAGGGGCTGAAGGTCAGCGTATCGTTGGCATCCGCATCTGATGCATATTCTGTCAGATCCATCGTGAAAACGCCGTCATCTTCCGCGCGGCTGATGGTGATATCCTCAAAGACGGGAACGTCATTCGCGCCCTGTACAGTAACCGTGATGGTTGATGTCGCAGTTGCACCTTCGGCGTCTTTGACAGTGACCTCTATTGAGGAAGTGCCGGTTTGATCCGCGCCAAGGGACTGAAAGTCCTCACCCGGATCAAAGGTCAAAAGGTCCCCGGTCTGCGCCTTGGAATCGATGGTATTGCGCGGACTGGCAATGATCGGCACTGCTGGTATCAGGCTGAACGTGCCTCCACCCACCTGATTTCCAATACTGAATTCCAGCGTCTCATTCGCATCCAGGTCCTGCGCAAGCTTGGACAGATCCAGTGCAAGCTGCCCCCCGTCTTCGCTTGAGGTCAGTTCAGCATCCTCGATCGTCGGCGCATCATTCACATTTTCGACTGTGATGGTGACTTGCCCCGTGTCCGTTTGAAAAGCTGCGTTCGTCACCGTGTAGGTGAACGTGTCTTCACCAGCAAAATCGGGGTCCGGGATATAGGTAAAGGTCCCGGTTTCAGGGTCCAATGACACCGTGCCGGAAGTGGGGGGCGTTTCGACCTGGTAGGTCAAAGGGCCCGCAGCGGCATTCGGGGCTGTAACAGAGCCTGCAATGGGCTCTCCCTCAGTGGCGTCTTCACTGCCCGCGACCGCGACGTCGATTGCTGTTGGAACAGGGATCTGGGCTTCGGGCTCGGGCTCTGGTTCAGGTTCGGGCTGGGGGTCAGGCTCTGGCGGGGTTTCAGGGTCTGGCGGGCTCTCAGGCTCTGGCTCGGGCTGGGGCTCTGGTTCTGGTTCTGGTTCTGGCTGAGGCTCGGGGTTTGGTTCCGGTTCGGGCTGGGGCTCTGGTTCGGGCTCCGGCCTATCCGAGTTCGTAGATTGCGACGATCCAGTTGACCCCTCAGGCTGAGGGGTTGTGGATGGTGGCGCGTTGTTCTGTGGCTCTTCGCCCGTGCTGCCTTGGTCTTCATTGGGCGTTGACGACAAATCATCAATTGCAGGCGGCGGTGTATCTTCCGTTTGGGGATCATCCTCGTTGTCTTCGTCGCTGCCGCCGTCGCTATCGCCCCCAAGCTCAACAAATGTCTCGCCTGCTTCGATCCGCCCGATCGCAGTCCGATAGGCATTGAACGCCTCCCCCAAAAGCACAGAATCTGCTGCGAAATCACTTTCGGTTCGAACAACCTCCCGGGTTTGCCCCTCAATCGGAGAGACAATCCATGTGGTGTCTGTCGTGGTAATGAGGGCAATCAGGTTACCATCAAGATCCGTCAGCTCGATCGAGCCAATGCCGCCATCTGGATCTCTGTTCAAAGAGACCATCAAGGTCGCGACGCCGCCCACCACTTCTATCGTGGCCTGCACGGTCGTGCCCCGAATACCCATGGTCGCGGTCGGCGTATTGACCTCCATGTCACCCGTTTTCGCGACCTGACCTGCAATAAAGACAAATCCGCCGGTCAGCAGGCTGAAGCTGCTGGCATTTTCGCTGCCGTCGGGATCATAGACCAAATTGTCGATCACCATGCGTGACGATTGGGCCAGCGAAAATATGGTCCCATCGCTGAAAGTTACCGAAACCTTTCCATCTGCGGTCGTCGAAATAATATCATTTTGGTAAATCTTTAATCCAATACCCAGCTCCTCAACGGTCCCGTCACTGCGTTGGACTGTCGACAAACCAGAAATTGTTTCGACCTGGCCAATAGGAACCGGGCCAGACACTTCACCAAGCTGGGCATATTGCGCATCCATGCTGGACCCTGCCAGACGCGCCGCCAACTTGCCCGGCAGAACCGCCCCATTTGCGCAGACAAGATCAACCGGGGCGGCCGTCATGAAATAGCCCGGCACAACAAGAACCGGTGCCCCATTCTGAGACAGAACAAGGTCATGCCCCTCACGTTCAAACTGTGCTTCGAAAAGCGGGATCCCATCCGGAAGCAGGAGCGGATCTGTCGTATTGAGAATTTTATGTGCGTCCGATGTGCCCGTCGGGCCGTCGGTTAAATCAAAATATCTAGCCATTGCATTAGATCCAAATCCTAAAACAGCTTTAATAAATTAGTAACCATAACACCGATTATGCAGATCGCCTAATCTACTCCGTCTCCTTCGCCTCATTCAGGGTTTTGATCCCACAGGCACACTGTGGCATCGCCGCTAACCCCCAGATTATGTTGAGTTTATACTTTCCATGCCCAAAAAAGGGGCGGCGAAGAAAACCTGAAACGAGGCCATGCAGATCATTGAATTGACCCCAGAACAGGGAACTGATTCTCTTTGCAGACACCATGCCGACAGAATTTTCCCCTTTCGCATCATCTGGATCGGCTATGGGCCACGGCATCAAACGCCCTTGGCCTTCGCGGCCGGATTGGCGGCACTGGCCGACACCCGCACCGACAGCCAGTGATAAAAGGGCAGAAGACCGGCAGTGATGACCAATAGCACCGCCGCGAGGTGGAACGTTGCGGCAAGGCTGACCCATTCGGAAACCACGCCCGCCATCATCGGCCCTGCGGCAATACAGGCGTAGTAAACGGTGAAAAAGATACCCATGCCCACAGCGCGTGCTGCCGGCGGAAGGATCAAGGACGGCAAACTGACCATCGCGCCCACCGCCACGCCCGAAGAAAGCCCGATGGCGATCACGCAAAGGACAGAGGTTTCAATGATTGCGCCAAGCATGACAAAAAACGCAAAACTAAGATTTCCGATCGCGATGATCAGCAGTCTGCGCCCGCTGCGGTCCGCCAGATGGCCGGCAATCGGCCCCATGATCGCAAGACACCAAAGCACGAGCGATGTCACGGAACCCGCCTCGGCAAGGCCCATGCCCCGACTGACAAACAACTGCGGACCAAAGCTGAACACGATGGCCAGTGCGGCGTTGTAGATGCCCCAGATCGCACCAGCTGTCAGCACCGCCCAAAAAAGGGCCCCCTGCACTTTGCCAGACGATACCACGCCCGCTTGCGCATGATCTTGAGGGGCGCGATAGATCAACAAAAGCCCAAGGAATGCCACGACTATCAGCGCCATGACGACCCCCATCGTCAACGTCAAACCGCCTGAGAGCGCAACCATCGGCAAACCGATCAAGGCGACCGCGATTCCGACCGGCCATGAATTTACGAAAACGGCCATGGCAAGACTGATCTCTCGCCCCGCGAACCAATCGGCGACCATCTTGGTCAACAGCACATTCAGAAAGACACCGCCAACGCCCGACACAAGCCGCCCGGAAAGCTGCATGGACCAAGCACCCGACAAAGACATCATGGCCCCACCGATCAGCATCAGGGCAAGCCCCGCAAGCACAACCTGCTTCTCACCGAAATGCCGACCCAGTGCGCCGCCAGGAGCTGCAATAAGGATGCCCGGCGTGAAATACAGACCGATCAGGATACCGACATCGGCAAGAGTAACAGCAAACGTACTCTCTATAACCGGGGACAGTGCCGCGACCATCTGAAACTGGATCGCCATGGTCATGCGCACCAGAAACAACAAAGCCAATATGCGCCACCGTTGGGGAAAGATTTCATAAGGCATAAACAAGCACTCCGATTGGGGTTCGTGATACTGAGGTTCCAATAGAATAAGCTGCCCCTCAGGGCTGTGCGTATCGTCCTGACGCATCATTTTTCCTGCACCATTTGGGGGACGCAGCCTCATGCAAATGCTGTATTGGCAAGCTGAAGGGCTTCAAGCAAGATGGCACAGGCAAGCGATTTTCGAGGCCAGACAGTGGACAAGGAACAATTAAGCGCACGGGAAACCGAAATCGCACGCGCCTATGCAAGCGGCGGCACCTATCACGGGATCGCAGAGCAGCTGGGCATAGCGCCATCCACCGTGCGGACCCATCTTTCGTCGATCTATCGAAAGCTGGAAATTTCCTCAAAGCTTGAGCTTTTCAAGGTACTCGAAGGCGATGCGATCGGGCC
Source organism: Sulfitobacter sp. (assembly GCA_017854855.1). Taxonomy (GTDB): domain Bacteria; phylum Pseudomonadota; class Alphaproteobacteria; order Rhodobacterales; family Rhodobacteraceae; genus Sulfitobacter. Next base: position 48,570 of record JAFMGZ010000020.1, read on the forward strand.
AAGGGACCAAACCGACCAGGCCGCAATCATCTCTGAGCTTGCGCTGAGCCTCGAAGAGGCCCTCAGCCGCGAACAGGCGCTCGGCGAGGTTCTTCGCATCATCAGCCGGTCCGAGGGCCGGATCGACGACGTCATCGAAGCGCTTTTGGGCTATGCCCTCGCGTTGTGCGATGCCCAGTTCGGGCTGCTGCTCACCTATGATGCGGATGCCGGATTTGCGGCGCGCTTTATGAAGGGGATACCGCAGGCTTTCGAGGATTGGTGGGACGAACGTGGCAGCTATAAACCAAGCGCCAAAACAGCAATCGGCAGGCTTGAGCTCAGCCATGATGTCGTCAATATTCCCGACGTTCGGGCAGAACCGATCTTTCGCCAGAACGATCCCCTGCGCCATGCCACGGCTGTGCTGGGCGGCGCCCGTTCGTTCACGGCAATTCCGATGCTGGCAGGAAAACGCCTGATCGGTGCCTTCACGATCTATCGCCAGCAATTACGCCCCTTTGATGAAAGAACCGTTCACCTCGCCCGCAGTTTTGCGGATCAAAGCGCGATCGCCATTGAGAACGCGCGGATGATAGGAGCGCTGCGTTCGACGATAGAGCGTTAATCGCGATATTCTGTGGGGCGTCTGCACCCAGGGGTATGCGGTTTTGGCAAAGTCATTCGAACCTTAGCTGCGCCCGGTGGCATCTGTAGGGTTCTCACGACATGAGGCGTGCGCAATCAGGCTGGACGGATTACCATGGTGACCAGCCACCAAGGCTCCCTCATTCATAACGAGCGTTTGCGGGTTTGGGTTTCATGTTCCTTGGCTTCGTTTTTGGGCAACCGCGTCGTGGACGGAGCCCTAAATTTGCTCATGTGCTCGCCGCTCGTTGGGCGTTGTCAGTTGTTTCCCAGCAGATTTTTCAGAACAATATTGTCCAGCATCGAGTTAGCCAGAATGCGTTTCAATTTGGCATTCCCGTCCGTGGCAGCACGCAGCTTCGCCGCATCCGAAACCGCCATACCGTGATTTGAAATTGTAGAACGTCCTTCGGCTGAGGCCATTCTTACGGCACACGACCGCAGTCAACATCCCTTACTCTTTGATCATCCCGATAATCTGGGCTTCGCTAAAGCGGCTCTTTCGCATCTGTTTGCTCCTTCGAAAGATTGAGCAAACTCTACATCAAAGTGAGGGAAATTTCGGGGGGCGGGTCAGCGGACCCGCACAGAAGGCCCCTTAGTGGCTCCACCGCTGTTCATAAAGCCAACCCAAGGCGACCCTGTTTTCTACGTCTATGGCGCTCAGAGAATTGGTGTTCAGTTTTTGTTTGAGGACCAGTGCTACGACTTCTATGCAAAGCAGCCCAAATGGTGGCGACCTGAAGCAAGGCATGCGTTGCTCCATGGACGAGACTTTATGTGGTGCGTGTTCATTTTGTGGAACCAATGAGATTAGCAGCCCAAATGCAACCCTGATCCACCTTAACAGGGCTGCTAAGCGGTCGCGTCTTTAGGGCCACCTCTACCTTGACCGGGATGCGCTGCAGGCCACGAAGCCTAAATCAAAGCGACAAGATCTGCCTGAGGCACACCGACACTTTGTGCGGCTTGCGCAAGTTGCGCCAAGGTACCGGGGTCAACGAAAATGCCGTTTGCTTGGCGGTCGGCGGCGCTGCGTCTTTCCGGGTCTCCGGGCAGCTGCACCGCCTCAACCCCCGGCGCAGGAGGAGAGGACTTTACCCAGTCGGTATATTTGTCGACATCCATACCGAAGGCTTCGGCCGCGCCAAAAACATCTGGATCAATCAAGATCGCCATCATGTTGTTGAGGATACGACTGGTCACTTCACGCTCTGGCAGATAGGCCCCGCCGCCGCTGAAAGAGCCGCCCAGGATATCGCCCAGCAGGGCAAGGCCAAATCCCTTGTGTTGTCCGAATGTCGTCAACGCACCTGTTGGTTCATCGAACATGACCGATGGATCATTTGTCGGGTTTCCTTGGGCATCAATCACGGAACCCTCAGGCACTGTCTTGCCGCTCAGGTTTGCAACACGCGCTTTGCCCATGGCGATTGTGCTGGTGGCCATGTCCAGCAGGAACATCGGGTTCTTGTCAGTGGCTGGGATGGCGGTGCAGTAAGGGTTGGTGACAAAACGCGCGTCGCTGCCGCCAAAAGGGGCCACGATCGGGCGTGAGGATTGCACATTTGCATATAGAATACAGATGAACCCTGCATCGGCGGCCATCGCCCCCCAATCCCCTAGACGCCCAAGATGGAAGCTGTTGCGCAGCGACAGTACCGCAAAATGGCTGGCGCGCGCGCGCTCAATTGCCATGTCCATCGCCTGTTCGGCCACAATATGGCCGAACCCCTGATGACCGTCCACCAAGACAAAGGGCCCTTTGTCCTGCATGATCTGCGCTGCAGCATGCGGGATCAGCTGTCCTGCAAGAATACCTTCAACATAGGCAGGGATCATACCAACGCCGTGGCTGTCATGGCCGGTCAGATTGGCGCTCACCAGTCGGGTTGCGACCTTGCCAGCGGCCTCAGGGGTTCCCCCGGCATGGGTCAGTATAGATGTCGCAAGAGCGGTGAGGTCTGCTGCGGATATCTTCATCTGTTTATAGCTTTCATTGATTTATGGGGGGCGCTCAGCCGGACGAGGGTACCTTGCGAAAAACCTCGCCGCGTTTGCGAACGGGTTCAAGCAGCGCGAAATCATTGGGCTCTTGGATGTATCCCTTGGGAAATGGGGGGCGGTTGTCAATCTTCAGCGCGCTCATCACCCTTGGGTCGCGATAGTAGCATTGAACGGTAACTGTCTGAAAAACAGTCGCTTCATCTGGAAAGTTCTGCTGAAACATGGCCGCACTTGCAGCATCAACGACTGTGTTGCGCATAAGTGCGCGCACAACAGCAGAAAGCCCACCGGGCAATTTCGACCCTGTTTGGATGATGTCGTCAAGGATGACAGGATCATCCGCACCGGGCTGGTCGAAGGTATCAGACGCAGGAATGATTTGCCCCGCCAGCGCGGCAAGCGCATGCCGCTCTTCCATCGACAGGGGGGGTGTGTCTGAAACCATCATCGGTCTTCCTTTAATCAAACAGATTGGCCAGACGTTGTTTCATCTGGTCCGCAATATACAACGCCAGTGCCTGCAGGGTGCTGGTCGGATTTGCCCCGCCGCTGGTGACAAAGATGCTACCGTCGACGATGAACAGATTGCGCACGTCATGGGTGCGGCCCCATTCATTCACCACTGACCGTGCAGGGTCGGTACCCATCCGCGCGGTACCAAGCAAATGCCAGCCTGCCAGCGTAATGGGAGAGGCCGTGATGATCTGCTTTGCACCCGCCGCTTCCATTACGTCGGTCCCGCGTGCAATCGCATGTGCCAGCATCTGTTTGCTGTTTTCGCTCAAGGTATAGTCGATCCGAGCTGCGGGGATGCCGTTGCTATCGGTGAGCGTGGGGTCCAGGGTGACGCGGTTGTGTTCTTCGGGCAGGTCTTCGCATATCGCAAACAGACTGGTCACACGGTCCTGCAGCCTGCGAAAAGCGGCGTGGTGGCCAGTGCCCCAGGGGATGTGACCCCAGTCCATCCCTGTCAAAGCTGTGGCGACAGGGCCCATTCCCCGCGAGGTTTCGAAGGTATAACCGCGCAGAAACCCACGCTCTGGATCTGTTTCATAAAACTGTTGGCTCAGGATGCTTTTGTGGGGCCCGTTGTGGCCATCCAGCGGTTCGTCAAAAACGCCCTGAATACTGGCATAGGGGTGAAACATCAGGTTCCTTCCAATCAGGCCGCTGCTATTGGCCAACCCATTCGGAAAGTGTCTGGATGTTGAGTTCAACAGCAACCGGGGGGTTCCGATACCATTGCTGGCCATCACCACGACATGCGCCGGCTGAAACTGCTCGGCTCCGTTTTCATCGTAGTAGATCGCGCCGGTTGCCATGCCATCGTCATTCACCGTGATTTCGCGGACACGGCAATGCGTGCGCAGCTCCACGCCGCTGCGCAAGGCCTGGGGCCAGTATGTGATGTCAACCGATCCCTTGGCCCCCTGGGCGCATCCACTGATGCAGGCGCCCAAATTGATGCATCTGGCACGACCCTCGTAATCCTCTGTGGCGATGGCAAGGTCACAGGGCCACCAATGCCACCCCAGTTTGTTAAAGGCCTCGGCCAGCTTGCGACCGGACCGCCCCATCGGGGCAGGCGGCATCGGCGGGGCCTTTCCTGCTGGGTATGCAGGATCTCCGGCAAGGCCGGAAACCCCCATCATCCGGTCATTTTCCGCAAAGAAAGGCGCAAGCATTTCGTAATCCAAGGGCCAGTCATCCGCGACGCCGTCCAGAGTGCGGACGCAAAAATCTGACGGATGCAAACGCGGGAAATGCGCAGCGTATAGAACGGTGCCGCCACCAACGCCGTTAAAGTTGGTCACCTTTATTGGGGATGCGTCGTCATTCACCGGGTAATCTTCGGGCAATCGGCGCTGATTGGGACTGAGGGCGAAATCGCCCATGCGCCGGGCCTCCCAGTCCCGTCCTGTTGTGGGAAACGTCCGCTGATCCGGCATGCCGCCTTGCTCAAGACACAAGATGCGCATTCGGGTTTCGGCGAGGCTCCATGCAACGGCCGCGCCCGAAGCACCTGCACCAATGATCAATACATCCACCGGTTCGCGTGTCATGAAATGTCCTGTCCCGGCCATACGTTTGCGCAGATGTGACAACGCAAGAGCGGATCTGTCAAAGAATTAGCACCAAGGGGCTCAGATTGCAGAGGGCCGAAGGTGGCATCGCGCTGCCCTTCTTGATGGTGGACCTGTCGCCTGTTGCTTGGGGCGCAGCCAAGGCCATTGAAACACAGAACGCGGGACTCGATCGGCTGAGGCGGCCTGAGCGCTCAAAAATTAGGCAACAAGCGTGCCGAGTATTTCAGATTGGCGTGTTTGCTTGACTCACAGAAAATATGAACCATTGTCTGATTGGTACGCGGATGCTGGAACCGCAAACAAGGGGAAATTCTGAGCTATGCAATTGGGTGACGAAAATTCCGCGGATAGCGGCACATTGTTGGCGCTCTCGGATCTGGTTCTTCGGTTCAAGGGTCACAAGAATGATGTGCTGGACGGTGTCAGCCTAACTGTAAAGCGTGGTGAGGTCGTCTGTGTTGTCGGGGAATCAGGCTGCGGCAAAAGCGTCACGGCCATGGCTCTGATGGATCTTCTTCCAGCAGGTTCTGCAACGATTTCGTCAGGAAATTTAGATGCTTGCGGTCTAAACCTGGATTTGACGTCGACGTGTTTGCCCTCAGAGATGAGAGGCAATCGGATCGCAATGATTTTCCAGGAGCCAATGTCATCGCTCAACCCTTCATTCACGATTGGTGATCAAATCGGCGAAGCTGTTCTGCGCCACAAGGGCGGCACCCGCACTCAAGCGTTGGACCGGGCGCAGGAGATGTTGCAGCGTGTTGGGATCGCCAACCCAGAGCAGCGCCTGTCCGAGTATCCGCACCAATTATCCGGTGGTATGCGTCAGCGCGTGATGATTGCAATGGCTCTCGCCAATGATCCAGAAATACTGATCGCCGATGAGCCGACAACTGCGCTGGATGTCACGATCCAGGCCCAAATCCTGGACTTGATCAGAGACCTGCGTGACGAGACTGGCATGGGGACCATCATGATCACCCACGACTTGGGGGTCGTTGCGGAAATCGCTGACACGGTGGCTGTGATGTACGGCGGGCAGGTCGTTGAACAAGGTGCCGTCGGTGAGATCTTCAACAACCCTCAACACCCCTACACGATAGGTTTGATGAGCGCGATGCCACGCCTGGACAACCCTGTTGGCCGACTGGCCATTGTCCCCGGCACCGTGCCCACGATTGCGAACATGCCGCAAGGATGCCGTTTTCGCACAAGATGCGTTTTTGCGACGCAAGCCTGTGCCGAGCGTCCCAAGCTTTCTCAGATCGCGCCTGAGCATGACGTGGCGTGCCATTACGCCCCCCTCGAAGTCAACGTGTCGGTGGCAATATGAAGCACGATCTGATCATTGAAGCCATTGATGTGGTTAAGCATTTCGGGGATGGAGGCAATTGGCTGTCAAAGTCGCCCGTGGTGCAGGCTGTCGACGGGGTTTCGTTGCAGGTGCGTCGCGGCGAAACCTTTGCCATCGTTGGTGAAAGTGGCTGCGGCAAGTCAACTTTGGCGCGGGTCCTGATGCGATTGCTCAGCCCAACGTCCGGCTCTGTTCTTTTTGATGGCAAAGAGGTCAGCACAACGACAGGGGCTGCACTTCAGTCATTGCGCCGGGAAATGCAGTTCATTTTTCAGGACCCGTTTTCGTCCCTAAACCCCCGCATGACAGTTGGAAAGCTGGTGGGTGAGCCGCTTGAGGTTCATGCCCCCGAGCTGAGCGCGCAACAGCGCCGGGAAAAAGTGGCCGATTTGCTTCGCAAGGTGGGGCTGCGCGCGGAATACGCCGGGCGGTATCCGCATGAGTTCAGCGGCGGACAGAGGCAACGGATCGGTATTGCACGGGCTTTGGCCTCGGGGCCACGGTTGATCATTGGTGATGAACCTGTCTCAGCATTGGATGTTTCAGTGCAGGCGCAGGTGATCAACCTTCTTGGGGATCTGTCGCGCGATATGGGGCTGACATTGGTTGTCATCGCCCATGACCTTGGGGTTATTCGGCACATGAGCGACCGTGTCGCGGTCATGTATCTGGGCCGGATCGTAGAAAGCGGAACGACCGAAGAGGTTTATACATCGCCCCGCCACCCCTATACCAAAGCTTTGCTGGCCTCGATCCCTACGATGGGTGGCAAGCAGGGTGATCGCAAGGCAACCGTGCTGGGAGAGATGCCCAGTCCGTCCGCACCGCCTTCTGGGTGTCGTTTCCACACCAGATGCCCCTATGCACAGGCAAAATGTAAAACGGACGCACCTGCATTGCAGGGTGCCGGGACCGATGATCATCAGGTCGCCTGCCATTTTTGGGAAACGATCCCGAATGAGGCCGTGATCGCTGAAACACCGCAAAAAACTGAGGCCGTAGAAGCCCGGTTCGCCCTTTATCGCAATGCGACGGATGGCGGGACCGTAACCCACCTACTTAATCAATCGACAAAGAGGAATTGACATATGTCTCATCTAAAGACTGCCATGATAACCGCGCTGTTGAGCGCGACCGCCTTGACGGCCAGCCCGCTGATGGCAAAAGACCTGCGCATTGCGCTGCAATCGGATGCTGACGTGCTTGATCCTGACCAGTCTCGTACGTTCGTTGGCCGTATTGTCTATGCATCGCTGTGTGACAAGCTGGTAGATATTACGCCTGACCTTGAGATCATTCCACAGCTGGCAACGTCCTGGACCACATCTGACGATGGCACATCGATCACAATGGACCTGCGCGAAGGTGTTGTGTTCCATGATGGCACCCCATTCAACGCCGAGGCAGTGGCCGCAAATATCGAACGCTCTCAGACCATGGACGAGTCGCGTCGCAAGTCAGAGCTGAAGTCGATCACATCTACCGAAGTGACAGGCGAATATCAGATCAAATTGAACCTTGCCGGGGCTGATGCCACGCTCTTGGCGCAACTGGCTGACCGTGCCGGCATGATGGTGTCACCCACAGCAGCGGCGGCAGCAGGTGCAGATTTCGGCCTCAACCCAGTGTGCTCCGGCCCCTTCAGCTTTACCGAGCGGGTGGCCCAGGACAAGATCGTCCTGACCAAGTTTGGGGACTACTGGAACGCGGATGCGATCAATTTTGACAGTGTTACCTTCCTTCCTATTCCCGATACCACGGTCCGTCTGGCAAACCTGCAATCGGGCGACATCGACATGTTGGAGCGTCTGGCTGCAACCGACCTGGGACAGGCCGAAGCTGACGCGAACATCGTTGTCGATAGTGCGGTTTCCCTTGGCTATCAGGGCATCACTTTCAACATTGCGAACGGGGAAAAGGGTGACAACCCATGGGGTAATGACAAACGTCTGCGCCAGGCGTTGAGCTATGCAATCGACCGTGAGGCGATCAACCAGGTCGTGTTCGAAGGGGCGTTTGCTGCGGGCAACCAGTCTTTCCCTCCGACCTCACCTTGGTACAACGCTGACTTTCCTGTCCCGGCACGGGATGTAGAAAAGGCCAAGGCGCTGCTGGCTGAGGCCGGATATGCCGATGGCATCGATCTGGAGGTGCAGGTACCCAACACGACAGTGCCGCTTCAACTGATGCAGGTTGTGCAGTCGATGGCATCAGATGTCGGCATCAACATGACAATCACGTCCAAGGAATTTGCGACCTTGCTCGCGGATCAATCTGCAGGTGACTATACCGCCAGTCAGATTGGCTGGTCTGGCCGTGTGGATCCAGATGGCAACAACCACCAGTTCGTCACCACAGATGGCGGTATCAACGACTCCAAATTTTCTGATCCGAAGGTGGATGAGTTGATGAACGCTGCGCGGACCGCTCCAACGGTTGCAGAGCGCAAGGCGCTGTACGATGAAGCGATGGTCATCATGCTCGATGAGCTTCCACGCCTGTTCCTGTACCACCAGAAATGGATCTGGGCTTACAACGACAGCATGAAGGGCTTTACGCCTTATCCAGATGGCATGATCCGCTTGGAAGGCGTCACCTGGGAAGAGTGATCTTCATTTGCTCGCGCTGCCGTTTCGTGCAGCGCGAGCTTTTTGTTTAAGGGACCTGATATGCTGTCGTTTCTTTTTCGACGTATCCTGATTGCTTTGCCTACGATCTTGTTGATCTCGATCTTTGTCTTTGCGCTGCAAAAAATATTGCCCGGTGATCCGTTGCTGGTCCTCGCGGGTGAAGAGCGTGATCCAGAAACCTTGGCGTTTCTTCGCGAAAAATACCGCCTGAACGATCCGATCTGGATGCAATATCTGGCGTGGGTCGGAAATGCATTGCAGGGTGATCTGGGCATATCCTTGCGGACCAATCAGCCCGTGACAGAGCTGATGGCACAAAAGTTGCCGGTCACCATCCAATTGGCGGTGATGTCGATGATATTCGCTCTGGTCATTGGGATCCCTGCGGGCATTCTGTCGGCGGTCAAGAAAGGCACGGCCACTGACTATGTTGCCAATATCGTGGCACTGTCTGGTCTTTCCATCCCGAATTTCTGGCTGGGCATCATGTTGATCCTTCTGGTGTCGGTAAAGTGGCAGCTCTTGCCCGCGTCCGGCTACGTCCCACTGTCTGAGGACTTCTGGCTGTCGATCAAAACCATGCTGATGCCATCCTTCGTCCTGGGAACGGCGCTTGCCGCGACGCTGATGCGGCACACCCGGTCATCCATGCTTACAGTGCTCAGCGCAGATTACGTGCGCACAGCGCGGGCGAAAGGGCTGGTTGAGCGGGTTGTTATCCTCAAGCATGCGCTCAGAAATGCGCTGACCCCGATTGTCACGCTGACAGCGCTGTTGTTTGGCGAACTGGTGGCGGGCGCTGTTCTAACTGAGCAGATTTTCACCATCCCCGGCTTTGGCAAGCTGGTCGTGGATGCTGTTTTCAACCGTGACTACGCGGTGGTGCAGGGGATCGTGTTGGTGACGGCAGTGGGGTTCATTTTCATGAACCTGTTCGCCGACGCGATGTATTACGTTCTTAACCCACGTCTGAGGGGGCAGTAACATGACCGATGCTGCAGTAAACCAAGCGCTGAACGCCGATCCCGTTTTGGCAGCCACGCCGGAAAACCGGGTTTGGAAAAAGTTCAAGCGGCATAAAAGTGCCATGGTGGGCGGATTTTTGGTCGCGTTCTTTGTGATCATAGCACTTGCCGCGCCGATCCTGCCCATTCCCGATCCATCTGCAACGGATTGGGGTGCCGTCCGAAAAGCGCCCAGTTGGGCCCATTGGATGGGCACGGACGAGATTGGGCGCGATGTGATGTCCCGTATGATCTGGGGCGCTCAGGCGTCTTTGCTGGCAGGTGTGATGTCAGTCGGTATCGCGCTGATGCTCGGTGTGCCGCTTGGCATTGTTGCGGGCTATTTCGGCGGGTGGACTGATGCCGTGATTTCGCGCTGTACCGAAGCACTGCTTGCTGCGCCCTTCTTGATCCTCGCGATTGCGCTTGCCGCCTTTCTGGGCCCGTCACTGACCAACGCCATGATCGCAATCGGCATATCGGCGACACCTATTTTCATCCGTCTCACACGGGGGCAGGTAATCAACGTCAAATCCGAAGATTATGTGGACAGCGCGCTCGCTATCGGGCTGCCGACACCCAAGATCCTCAGCCGATATATCCTGCCGAATGTTCTGCCGCCGATCCTTGTGCAGGCAACCCTGACGATCGCGACCGCGATTATTGCAGAGGCATCTTTGTCCTTTCTGGGTCTGGGCCAGCAGCCGCCAGCGCCAAGTTGGGGATCGATGCTGAACACCGCCAAAAACTTTCTAAATCAAGCCCCTTGGATGGCTATGTGGCCGGGCATTTCCATCTTCCTTGTGGTTTTGGGCTTCAACCTCTTAGGCGACGGGCTGCGCGATGCGCTTGATCCCCGCGAACATTAATCAGGAGTAAACATGTCCAATTTCACAACCCGTCCCGAGATAAGAGGCACCTTCGGTGTGGTGACGTCCACCCATTGGATCGCGTCGTCGGTCGGAATGAGCATCCTTGAAAAAGGCGGCAATGCATTCGATGCGGCAGTCGCGACGGCCTTTGTCCTGCAGGTCGTTGAACCGCACCTCAACGGTCCAGCAGGGGATATGCCGGCGATCTTTTACTCGGCCAAGACAGGCCAGGTCGAAGTGCTTTGTGCGCAAGGCGTGGTTCCCGAGGCCGCAACAATCGAACACTATAAACAACAGGGTCTCACGTTGATCCCTGGATCAGGTCTGCTTGCCACTGTGGTGCCGGGGGCGTTTGACGGATGGATGTTGATGCTGCGCGATCACGGCACCATGTCCCTGCGCGACGTGATCCAACCCGCGATCGATTATGCGCGCGACGGGCACCCCGTGCTGCCGCGCGTGGCAAATACGATCGCCGGCTTGGCTGATTATTTTTCGAAAGAATGGCCCAGTTCCGCCGCTGTCTGGACGCCCGAAGGACAGGCACCCAAGCCTCATGCCCTGTTCAAAAATCCAGACCTGGCCGCGACCTACGACAGGCTTGCATCAGTGGAGGGACCTTCGCGTCAAGCCCAGATCGATGCCGCGCGTGCCGAGTGGCGCGAAGGTTTCGTCGCTGCTGCGATCTTTGATTATCTCAAGGACGCCCATGTAATGGATGTGTCGGACTCCAAGCACTCTGCGGTGCTTGCACCTTCTGATATGGCTGATTGGAGCGCCAGCTATGAAGCGCCCTTGTCCTATGAGTATCAAGGCTGGACAGTGCATAAAACACAGGCCTGGTCACAGGGACCGGTGATGCTTCAGGCCTTGGCGATCCTCAAAGGATTTGATCTTGGCGCGATGGACCCGAACGGAGCCGATTTCGTGCATGTTGTCATCGAGGCCATGAAGCTGGCCTATGCTGATCGCGAAGCCTATTACGGTGACCCGGACTTCAGCGAAATCCCGATGGATGTACTACTGAGCGAAGAGTACAACGCAGAGCGCCGCAAGTTGATCTCAAGGCATTCATCCGCAGATCAGCGGCCAGGGCGCGTTCCGGGTTTTGAGGCATTGGCAGACGCCTATATCGAACGTGCGCAGCGCGACTTTAACGTGGGTTCCGTCGCGGCGCAGGAACCTACCATGTCGCATCTGACGGAAAAACGTGGTGATACAGTCCATCTTGATGTCATCGACCGCTGGGGCAACATGGTTGCCGCCACACCATCAGGTGGATGGCTGCAAAGCTCACCTGTCATTCCTGGGCTTGGCTTTCCGCTGAATTCTCGTGCGCAGATGTTCTGGCTCGAAGAAGGGCTTCCGACTTCGCTGCGTCCCAAAAGCCGGCCGCGTACAACGCTGACGCCAAGCTTTGCAGAAAAAGAAGGTCAGCAGCTTGTCTTCGGCACCCCCGGCGGCGACCAGCAGGACCAATGGCAGCTTATCTGGTTCTTGCGATTTGTGCACTTTGGCCTGGGACTGCAGGAAGGGATGGATGCACCTTTGTTCCATTCGATGCATTTCCAGGGATCGTTCTTTCCGCGCGAGGTCAGAACGGCTGAGCTGATGATTGAACCGAATGTCGGTGAAGACGTGATCGCGGATCTGCGATCACGCGGGCACAAGGTGATCGTCGCGGAACCCTGGACGGTAGGCCGTCTCACGGCGGCGATGCGCGAACCCGATGGTATGTTGCGCGCTGCCGCCACGCCAAGATTGATGCAAGCTTATGCGGTGGGCCGATGACATATTCCCTTATTGCGAAAGACACCGATGGCAGCATCGGTTTGATTGTGGCAAGCAAATTTTTCGCTTGCGGTGCGGTGGTGCCATTTGTTTCGGGCTCTGTCGCGGTTGCCAGTCAGGCATTTTGTAACCCGGTCTGGGGCACGGAAGGTAGGGCGCGCATGATGGCTGGCGAAAACGCTGAGGCTGTCCTTGCAGATCTGGTCTCGCGTGACGAGGGCCAGGCAATCAGGCAGGCGCATATGATGGATGCAGATGGAAAGTTCGCGGCGCATACCGGTGCTGACTGTGTCGACTGGGCCGGTCATCTGATCGGCGACGGGCATTCGGTGGCCGGTAATATGCTGGCGGGACCGGAGGTCATCCATGCGACGTCCAGGGCCTATCTTGCCAACGCTGATCTGCCGTTTGCAGAGCGTTTGATTGCCGCGATGCTGGCAGGCGAACGCGAAGGCGGTGACAGGCGCGGGCGGCAAGCTGCGGGTCTGGTGATCCACAGGGGCGAAGCCCACCCTTGGCTGGACTTGCGCGCAGATGATCATGCTGACCCCCTCGCAGAGCTTTCGCGGCTATGGGATGTGGCGCAGGAACGTTATGTCCATTTTGCAAAAGGCATGCCGACCTCAGAGCGGTTTTCAGGTTATCCAACCCGCGATGGGATCGACGCAGACATCGCAGCCGCTGAGGCCAAGCGCAAAGCAGAGGGGCGTGAGAGCCGCTCCTTTGCAGTCGAGATTGAATGATGTAAGCCGAGGCCAAGCAATCTGCGTATAAGCCGCTTTGTCTTGTAGGGAACAATATGAACCTCATGTCCTCTAAACACCCGGTTTCCAACCTTCAGGAACGGTTGCTTGAACTGATAAAATCGGGTGATCTGAGCTCTGATGGCAAGTTGCCGACAGAGCGCGCCCTGGCAGAGCGTTTCAACGTCGGAAGACGTTTTGTCAGACAGGCGTTGGATGCGTTGGAGGCCGATGGTCTGGTTTGGCGCAAGCAAGGTAAAGGCACCTTTGCGGGTCAGCCCGTTGATCCGATGGGGGATCTGGCAGCCAAGATTACCGGCGATACCAATGCCTTGGAAGTGATGGAGGCCCGTCTTTGCATAGAACCTGAGCTGGCGGCCCTTTGTGCGGACCGGATGTTGCCCGAGGAATTGGCGCGGCTTCGGATGCTGGCGCAACGCCAGTTCGAAGCGGCGGATGCGCAAGCTATTGAGCTTTGGGACGGCTCGTTGCACCGTCTCATCGCACAATGCGCACGCAACAGACCTTTGCTGACGGCATATTCGCTGCTCGACAAAATTCGTTCCAACCCCGAATGGGTGATCTTGCGGTCAAAGGGGCGTGACGGCTCTTCGCTACAGGTCACACACAATGAACATCTGGCAATCATTGAGGCGATCGCTGCAGGTCATGCTGGGGCTGCACGTATCGCCATGCGAGATCATCTGGAGACCCGCTTTAACGCGCTGCGCGAAGAGATGATTAAGTCTGCTGGGTAAAGCCCCACCTGGTGCGCCTTCAAAATGCCGATGATCCGTTCTGCCATGAACCGTGATCGCTTCCTCGTCTGTCTTCTTTGATAGGAACGACTAACCCCAGATCGCGGACTTTTCAGTGGCGCAATTCAATGTCGCTGCGGTGTCCGTCAGATCCGGTCTGATGTTTCACATTCGGTTACACCAGAGCCCTGTCAATTCCCCCGGCAACTCTGGTATGAAAAGACAGCCCCAGTGACAAGAAGC
>JAFMGZ010000108.1 GCA_017854855.1 Sulfitobacter sp.
CCGCCCTTCGTGAAGGCGGGCGCTTCCGGCCCATATTGCTAGTTGGTCGAAGGAGTTCCTTGAAGCTGGCAAACGCCGGTCATTAGGTGACACAGCGCGTCAGGCTACGTCGGCTGAGGTTAAGGAATTGCGTTCAGAACCCTTGGCCTTGAAAGAATGCGTTGCCGACCTGACCCTTGAGAACCGTCTGCTCAAAAAAAGCATGACAGGGACTGGGGGGCTCGAGGAATGAGATAAACGGCATGAATTTTCCTTTGCGGTTGTTTGCGCAATGACGTCAAACATAGCGCCGAATTTGACCGTTAATTCAACGTCACGCGGTATCCGGCACGTGGAAAATGCACGCAAACCGTCCCCACATCGTCGCTGGTTCGCTCGATCCCAATTGTGTCCGCATCAGCGTAGCGCACCTTGCCTTCAACCGGTTCCTCGCCACCGTCAAGATCAGGGCTGACCGTGACAAGTGTCCCGACCTGCAGGTCTTGCGGATCATGTGGTGCCACACCGATATCCGACGCGGGCTGCAACGTTTTTGCCCGCGCAAGAGCATCTTCTGCGGTCATTGCGGTTGATGTGCCGTGGCCGATCGCGCGGACATTGCCTTCCCAACGCACAAGGTCGGGAAATTCGGATAGCATCGCAGAACCGCCGCTCCACCGCCCACGCACGAACCAGATATTATGGTACATCTGCGCATCGATTGCCGCAGGATCAGAGCCCAGCAGGAAGGCGCGCCCGTCATTCAATTGAGCGTTCATCCAAGACAGCGGTGCACGCATCTGCGCAACAAGGTGGGGAAGCTGCGCATGCGCGCGCTTAAGCCCCTCGGGCCAATCTGCGCCAAGATACAACCGCCCTCGGTCCTCGGCGAAATCGCTTGGCAGATTATCACCCGCAGATCCAAGAACAATTTTCACGGCCAGGGTAAAAAGCTCGCCATCGGTATAACGGCTCAGGCACCACATCAAACCGGCGTCAGATGTCGGCATGAAAGTCGGCGTCGGATGTCGCCGCTCAAGCTCGCGGATGATGCACTGGCTATCGCAAAAGATGTCTGCGCCGATTTGCATGACCGGGGTGCGTCGGTATCCGCCGGTAAGTGCCGTAAGCATCGGTTTTGGCGGCAGGCGCGGTATCTCGACGTCGCGCCACGCCAGATTTTTGATACCAAAGGCCACACGCACTTTTTCCGCCACAGGTGATTGCGGGTAGTTGTGAAAGACAATCTCTGTCGCCGGATCAGTCATGCTATTTCTCTCTTTATTATGCGGAGTGGCCAAAGATACGATACGCATTCTCAAAATTGCGACGCCCTGGCAATCGCCAATGTCCGCAGCGGCTTACTGCGCAGGCCTGAAATCTGACTTTGCTGCAGTATCGCGTCCAATGCAGACATTCAGGCCATGCTTTGGATATTTAGGGGTGGGGTCAAGGTATCCAGCCGCGCCAGTCATTGCTGTTTCATGTCACTAAAGCGCCGAAACATATCGGTTTGCATTCATAGGGTAGAGTGGAAAGAATGGCGGCACAACAGGGCCCTCAGTTCGCCCCTTGCCCTGCCCTTCGCCACCTACCCTTTCGGAGACTGCCCTTATGCCAGGCCCCTTACATGGATTTCGGATTATTGACCTGACAACGATGATCTCTGGCCCGCTGGCCACGATGACTTTGGCTGATCAGGGGGCCGAGGTGATCAAGATCGAACATCCGGCAGGTGGCGATCACAGTCGGCAGGTGTCCGGACGGCGGGGTGGGTTTTCAGCCTCTTTCCTGAACAACAACCGTGGCAAAAAGTCGATCACACTGAATTTGAAGGACCCCCGCGGGGTCGAGGCGGCGTTGCGCCTGTGCACAAGCGCCGACGTGTTCGTGCAAAACTTCCGCCCCGGTGTCGCCGAACGAATCGGGCTTGGCGAAGATGCTGTGCGCGCAATGCGTCCGGACATCATCTATGCCTCGATCGCAGGCTTCGGATTTGAAGGTGAGTGGGCGCGCAAGCCGGTCTACGACCCGCTGATCCAGGCTTTGTCGGGACTGGCAAGCGTACAGGGCGGTGCCGACGCGGCAAGGCCAAGATTGGTGCGCACGATCCTGCCTGACAAGCTGACGGCGATTCAAACTTCCCAGGCGATCACCGCCGCGCTGTTGGCGCGCACCCGGACAGGCGAAGGCAGCCACGTACAGGTGTCCATGCTCGACACCGTGCTGGCGTTTTTGTGGAGTTCGGACATGGCGGGCTATACCTTTGTGGGTGACGAGGTTGCGCCGAAACGCAGTGCTGACGCGCAAAGCTTTGTCGAACTGATCTACCAGACCGCTGATGGCTGGATGGCCGTGTCGGCGCATACGGACAGCACTTGGAAAGGTCTCTCTGCAGCCGTGGGTCGGCCCGACTGGCTTGAGGATCCGCGCTTTGCCACCGTCGCCGCGCGGGAAGACAACAAACCCGCACGACTGGAACTGACGCAGGAAGCGCTTTTGGCGGACACCACGGACAACTGGATGCAGCGTCTTGGCGCGCATGACGTGCCTTGTGCGCCAGTGTTGACGCGCGATCAGGTCTATGCGCACCCGCAGGTGCAGGCCAATGGCACCGTAATAGAAAACGACCACCCGCAAGCGGGCCGTGTCCGTCAGGCCCGCACACCAGCTCGCTTTTCAACCACACCGACCGATCACCCTCACCCTGCCCGCCGTCTGGGTGAGGACACGCGCGCGGTGCTGGCACAAGCGGGCTACGAGCCCGACGCCATCGCCGAGATGATAGCGCAAGGCATCGCCACGGACACACAGGACGCCCCGCAATGATCGACCTTTACTTCGCACCTACCCCCAACGGCTGGAAGGCCGCCATCATGCTTGAGGAAGCCGGTCTTGATTACTGTCCCATCCTGATGCGGCTGAGCGAAGGCGATCAGTTTTCCCCTACGTTTCTGCAGATCAGCCCCAACGCCAAAATGCCGGCCATCGTTGATCATGCGCCAGATGCGGCTTGGGGCGACGGCCCGGTGACGGTTTTTGAGTCCGGTGCGATCCTTCTGTATCTCGCCGACAAGGCCGGACAATTCGCGCCGCCCATCAGCGACCTGCGCGGTCGTAAGGAGCTGATGGAATGGCTGTTCTGGCAGGTTGGCAACCAAGGTCCGATGGGCGGTCAGCTGAGCCACTTCCGCAACTACGCCCCCCAGGACGAACGGGACTATGGCTTCAAGCGTTATCTTGGCGAATATGACCGTAACCTTGGTGTGCTGGAAAACCGTCTTGAGGGGCGCGACTATCTGCTGGGCGACTATTCCATCGCCGATATGCTGGCCTTTCCATGGGCCTTTATCGCCAAGCCGCTGGGGGCCTCGCTTGATGCCTTCCC
>JAFMGZ010000021.1:0-28194 GCA_017854855.1 Sulfitobacter sp.
CTACCGTCGCAGGGTGGCAGCACCCACCGTAGGGTTTGTCGATGCAAAGAAGAGATCACGGGCGACCAGGGCGGCCTGCGTCCGGTTTCCCGCGTTCAGCTTGATCATCACCTGCCGGACGTGGCTCTTTACCGTTGCTTCCGACAGATCCAGCTCCCTTGCGATTTCCTTGTTTGAATCGCCATTGGCCAGAAACCTCAGGACATCATGTTGGCGCCGGGTGAGGTCTGACTTGCCACAGATTTCCAATCCGTCCATCTCGGCAGGGCGCTGTTCTGCGCGGCCTGACCGGGGCGATATCTCAATCGGGGCTGGCAGGTATGACCGTTCCGATTGCGGCACGGTCGTGCTGCGCACATGCGGAATATAGCACCCGCCCGCGACCATGAACCCCAGCGCGGCAAAGATCACCGATGGGGCCTCTGAGACAAGCAGAACGCCCTTGAGTTTCAGATCAAGGGCGGCTGCCACGCAGTCCGCGGTCTGGCGCTCCACAATTGCCGCGACCGGGCCTTCTGTTTCACGCATGGCACTTTGGAGCCGGGACTTGCCTTCGGCACTGCCCACCAGATGCGAGCCAAGCACAACCAGCGTCAAGGCACAGTTGGACATCAGCGATGTCGTCAGCGACTTGGTATCCGGGACCTGGGCAATTGTGAATTCGTTTGCGGTGGCCCAGCCTTCGAGAAGGCTTGCATAGGCGTTGCGCCGCAAGGAAAGCGCATCGACAATCACGACCAACATTTCATTCTCTTGCATAGACCCTATCCATCTCCCTTTTCACAAAGCGAGGCCCTGCCCGCCGTCTCAGCGGTGCCGCTCTAGCGAGGTGATCATTTTAACAAGGCTCAAGGTAGCATGGGGGCCAGGCCATGATTTGAGCCATGTCAATCGCGGTCTTCGCCGATGTTGGGTGATCTGGGCCGACGGGTGCCGCCTGCCCTGTCATCGCGGCAGATCGTCAGCCGGTGCGATACAGCGCATCATTTCCGTCCAGAAAACTGTGACGCAAACTGTCGCGGATCGTGGCGGAGGCAATGAGCGTGGCCGCGGTGCCGCAGATCAGTGCGGCCATAGCAAACCCCAGCGCAGATGTGCCAGTCGTCAGGGACAGTGCGCTGCTGGCCACAAGATTGACAGCCAGAAACAGGAATTGAACCGCCAGAAACGCCAGCTTGCGGTTGAACAAGATCAAAACGGCCGATGCGGCCAGAAAAAGCGCATGCAACAGGATGCCGGCAATGCCCGTGCGCAGGATCAGGAACTGGTCAAGGCGCAGGCCTGCCGCTGTCGCCAGAATGGGGGCCATCAGCAAAAAGCCCGTCGAAAGCGCCAGCTGTGCCATCATGCTGCGCTGGATGCCGGTCCAGATGACGCCGCCCAAAGCCCCGGCTTCGCGCTCTGCCATTCTCAGGCTGGCCCCCCGCGACAGGGCTGCGCGAAATCGGGCCATCGCCCGGGGCAAGGGCGCTTCGAAATGCAGGGCCAGCGCCGCCAGACCCGGCACAGCCGAAAGATGCGCCAGAAAAAGTGCGCTGTCATAGGTGGGCGAATGCACCAAACCGGCGGTTGAGGTCAATCCTTGCGGTCCGGCCCATGCAACCCATTTGTCAGCCCAGACCCCCGCTATGGCAAACATCGCGCCAAGCGCCAGCGGCCATGTGGTCCGCGCGGTCTCGTGCATCCGGCCCGCGGCCCGCCACAGTGCCGCCCCCTCAAGCCCTGCCAGACCAAGTGGTGCAAGACAAAAACCCACTGACAGGGCGATCCCGGCGCTAAAGCACCAGACCAGATTGGCGCTGCTTTGCGCGGTTTTCGCGGTCAGCAGGCTAAGTACGACGGCTCCGGCCATGCCAGTGGCAAAGGCCAGGATCAGACGGTGGCGCGCATGGCAGGCACGCAGCACGATAAATGCGGTCCACATCATTGCCGAGGACGCGGTCAGCACGGCAAAGGCCAATATCAATGCAGGGTCAGACAATCGCAAGGCAAGTGCCACGCCCATCGCCAGCGCCTGTGCCGCGATCCCGGCGACCGCGCAAGCCACCAACATCAGCGCCCCTACATCCTTGATGTCCAGTTTGCCATCCGGGCCACCCTTGCCGTCGGAAATTGCCCGTGCGGCTGTGATCCCTAGGGGCGTGGCCACCAATGGGGCCAGCATAAAGGCATAGACCACCGCAAGGCGCATGTCTTCGATGGCTTCGGCCCCCATCCAATACTGGGCGGTCCGGCCGATCAAAAGCAATGTCGCAATCGCCAGGATCCACGGCCCTGCCGCCACGATCAATGCGCCCGCACTCTTGCGCAGCGGATGCAGCAGCGGCCCGTCCAGATACCAGTCCAGATGACGTATCTTGGCGCGCAGCCCCTCTGGCAGCGGCCCGGTCATAGCGCCAGCTCGCGGTACATCGCAGCATAGGCCGCCGACGAAATCTCTGAGGTGAACCCCTGCTCAACCCGCGCACGCAGGTTTTCCCCGCAAGAGACGCGCAGCGCCTCGTCCGACAAAAGGCGGATGACAGCTGCACCCAATGCCTCGGGGTCCATGGGCGGTGCTATGAAGCCACCACGGCCCAATGGCGGGTCCTCGCCCCTGGGGCCTTCTATGATCTCCCGGCACGATCCCACGTCGGTGGCCACACAGGGGATGCGGGCGGCCCCGGCCTCCAGCAGCACCAATGGCTGCGCCTCGCTGATCGAGGTCAGCAACATCACATCGAGCGATGGCAGGATGTCGAAGATGTTCATCCTGCCGGTAAAGCGCACGGTTTGCTCAAGCTGCAACTCTGCGACTCGGCGCTGGCATGATGCGAAATAGGCGGGGTCTTCTTCGGTCGGCCCGATAATCAGGACTTCGACGTCTGGCACGGCCTTGCGAATGACCGCTGCCGCACGAATACAGGCCTCGATGTCCTTGATCGGCACCACCCGCCCGATCAGCCCGACAACAGGGTGCGGTTTGTCCTTGATGCGGTGCAGCCCCGCAAATTTTTCCAGCT
Organism: Sulfitobacter sp.; assembly: GCA_017854855.1. Lineage (GTDB taxonomy): Bacteria > Pseudomonadota > Alphaproteobacteria > Rhodobacterales > Rhodobacteraceae > Sulfitobacter. The sequence continues at coordinate 3,003 of JAFMGZ010000021.1, forward strand.
GGATGCCATTTGGGATCACGGCCAGTCGGTCCTCCTGCGCCCCCAGTGCTCGTTGAAAGCTTTGGTTGGCACCATACAGCGTGGTGATCCGGTCAGCGCGGGCATAGGCGATGGTGGCAAAGGCATCAAACATATCCTTCCACAGGTCGCGCACCTCGCGGCGGGGATCGCCAAGGGCAAATCCCCTGTGCACCCGGTCCTGAAGCCAATCGGCCACCACAAGGTCGATGCGGCGTTCGTTGGTATAGATCCCATGTTCCGTGATGACCGAGCGCGCACCCGTCTCGCGGGCGGCGCGTGCGGCGAACAGCCCTGCGTAGCCTGTAGAAATAGCGTGATAAATACGCGCCTCAGGCAGGGGGGCTGCCAGCACCGACATCAAGCCGCCAACCAATGTCCGCCAGGCCCAGAAGGCATCGGAAAACGACGCCTCCTGCGCCAGCCCGGTGGTGCAGGTCCTCAGCGCCTCCCATGCGGGGGTCGAAGAAATGAAATCGGCATGATCAGGCTGTGCATGGTGCCAGGGCCACGCTGGCAGCCCCCTGGCCACGGGGGTCTGCGCCAATGCGCACAGCCGGTCGAAAGCATCTGGATCGGCCTGCGCCCAGAATGCGCATAATGCAGCGCCGTAGGCCGCGCCGTCAATTTTGGGACTGCCCGCGCGGGGGCGATGCGGCCTTGGCATGAGGGGCAAGGTGCGAAATTCGGTGACGTTGTCGGGCAAGGGATATTTTGCCTCGCGGGGCTGATCATCGGCTGTGATCGCTACCACGGAAAACCGTGTCTCAGGCTGGGTTCGCAACAGCCAGTCCAGCCATGACGACACCCCTCCCATGACAAAGGGATAGCAGCCTTCGACCACGATGCAGACGTCGGCGCGCAGCGGCGCGTTCACGCCGCACCCGCCTGCGCGGGACCATGGCCCTGCCTGTGCCGTGCCAACTCGGTGATTGTTGCCGCATCGATAAAGCCCGAGGCCGAGACGGCGCTGATCTCTGCTGCAAGGGCAGAGCCGGACAGGCCGGTCTCATCCGCCAGCAGCGCACGGGCGCGGGCGGTGAAACTGTCGCGCAGATGCGCCAAAATGGCCGCCGTTTGCACCCTGACAGCAGGTATCTCCGAGGCAAGGGCGCAGTCCAGCGCCGGGCCAAATTGCGGCGTATATTGACGCGCCATGGCATCAAGTGCGGTCTGCTGGTGGCAAAGGCTGCCGGAGGCAAAGACCTGGTCCAAGGCCGGCACAGCCGATGCGCGGTTGGATGGCCGCCGACCCTGAGCGATTTCGCCATAAATCCTTTGGGCTGTCGTGGGCTGGGGGACATCCTCGGCGGCGTTGATATCGCCCAGATGCAGCGCGGGACCTCGCGCTGCCAGCAACATCACCGGTCCTGCAAATGGTCCCAGCGTAAGGGCCGCAATGGCGATCGACAGCCCGCCTGACCGGTCAAAAGGAAACATCGCCAAAGCCAGCGCAAATGCCACGCAGGCATAGACCGCGACCGCAGGCCAAAGGCCTGAGTACCACGCCCCAAACAGCGCAAAGGCCCCCGCCAATGTCAGACCGACAAATGCAATGCGGCGCAGCATGAGCAGATCAATCATCGCGCGCGCCCCCGGCATCCGCATTCGATCTAGCGGCCAAGGTGCGGCTAAGCCGGTCAATGGCAATGCGCGTCATCTCGGCCAGCATCTCCACCTGCGGTGCGCTGGCCGCAGCCTGGGCGGCATCGGGGGCAAAGTGGATCACGGTCGCACTCAGTTGCGGCTCAAGCTGCGCGTGGTGGCGCGCAAGTTGGGCGGCCCCCGGGATCGCGATGCCGGTATCATGCAGCACGATCGTTGCCTCCCCGTCGCCCGGTTCAAGTGCCGTCAGGACCAGATCGGCCAAGGTCTGTGCCCCACCCTGAATTTCTGGTGCCGTGCCCATCAGCAACGTGCCCTGATCCGGCGACATCACGACCAGTGCGACCGGCGCATCAAAAAGCGCGGCGGCAGCGGCCTCGAAAGTGGTGGGCAGATCGTTTCCGCTGGAGCCTGCAAGGGCGGCCAGTTCCGGCAGGGCACGCCGAAGAACGGACAGGCTGTCCGGCGTTTCGGGCGGCTCGGGGGTTTCGGGCAGGACGGGGCGCACCGCTGCCTCGCGCTCCAGCGTCGTCACCATACCGTCCATCCGCTCCACTTCGGCGGCAAGGCTTTCGGACATGCGATCAAGGCGCATAACCTCGGCGCGCAGCTGGTCTGTTTGCGCAATTTCGCGTTGCCGGTAAAGCCCCACGATCAGCGCAACCACAAGCCATTGCAAGGGCAGAACCGCAACCCGCGCCGCATAGACAGAGGCAGATTCGCCCACAAAGCGGTCGGGCCAGGCGACCAACACCGCTGCCATGATCACAGTGGCAAACCCTACGCCGACACCATGTTGCATGGCGGCGATCAGGATGACGATCCAAAAGGGATGCAAGCTGAGTTGGGCGTAATATCCAGCGCCAAAGAACATGATTTCGGCAGCGGCCAGACCCAGCAACAGAACAACCGCGCCGATCAGACCTTGTTGAAAATTCTCGGTGCCGCCTGTCGCAAACAAACGCGCGTGGCCTTGATCGGGGATTGCTGTCATTGATCCCGTCCTTTTGCCGCGGCAAGCTGCGCCTCATCCGCGCGCGTCACGGTCACGATGTCGCCGGGCAACAAAGGGTCATTGTCCTGCAGATCAAACGTCACGATGTCGCCGCCCCGCTGCCGTTCAACGCGGACAATGCGGCCCGCAGATCCGCCCAAATCCAGGATTTGCGACTCTATGGCTGCGATCTGTGCCTCCAGCGCGTTCAACTGGCCAAGTGTCTCGGCAATGGCGCGGGCTTGCGTGTTTTCGGCTTCAGCAAGGCTCAGCGCGACGCTGCGGTCATGGCTGACAATGGCATGGCGTGCCTGTGTGACGCGGGTTTGCGCATCCTGCAGCGTCAGATCAAGGTCGGACAATCGGTTGCTCAGGCTGTCCAGCCGCAATTCGTCATAGCGCCGGACAGGGCCACATCGTCCTCGACAGGCCTTGGCCAGTTCAGGTTCCAGCGCATCGCGTTGATGGCTCAGCGCGTCAAAACGGTGGCGCACAAGGTTCTGGCGCTGCAGGGCCATGTCCAGCACGGCCTCAAGATCAGCACGGGTTGACGCGTCGCGTGCGCGGCGCAATGCCCGCTCTTGCTGTGCGGCGATCAAGACCGCCGTTTCGCTGTCGATCCTGTCGGGTCCCAATGTGTTTCGCAAAACGTCGCGCCTGGCCTGCGACAGGTCAAGAGCCTGCGCGCCTCTGCGCTGTGCAGACAGGCGCGCGCTTTTGAGCAGCAAATCCGCATGCAGGCTGCGCAATTCCTGACCGCGCGCGTCAAGCGCGCGGCGGCGTATGCTGTCCGCGCTGCTGCCGCCTGCCCCGGCCTTGGCCAAAAGCGCGGCCACTGTCAGATTGGGGGTATAATCATAGCTGCCCGGCGCGATCACGCTGCCCCGGATCAAGACCGCAGGTCGGCTTGCGAATGTCGCGGTAACGGTGGCAATGATCCCCATTTCGGATTCAAGGGCAGTGACAACCGGCGTTTCCAGACAGGCCAAGGGCCGCTCTGCCGCAGGCAGCCTGCCGATGCCGGGCAAGGCAATCTGTCCGCCCATGTCGACCGCGAAAGTGCCCGAGAGATCCCGCCGCTCGAACCGCTCAGAGCCAGAGGCCACAGCCACGAAAACCCGCAGCGTGATGGTATCACCAGGCACGATCCAATCGGCGTGAGATACATCCCGGTCGCAGGCGTCACCCGGCACCATTTCGCCCCGCAGACCTGGCCTGAGGGGATGGTCACCCGCCAACCCCGGACCGGCCTGCCGGCTGGCAAGTGTAAGGGCGGGCTGCACCGGCAGCGCCAGAGGGCGGGTTTGGTCATAGAAGGCCTGCCAGTCCAAAAGCTCCGGCATCCGGCCTGCAAAGGACGGCAATCTCTCGATCCCGCCCAGGGCCAACAAGGCCGCGAGGCCGATCCCTGCCTTGGACATCATGGCACCGAGCATCTTTGTCCTTTCCCTCCGAGCGGAAGTTCAACACGGTAAACAAACTCTTGTTTTTATGATATTCTTGGGCAGTTGCTTCGACAATCCTCCATAAGGTGGGAGTTCTACCTCCTTTTGCGCATCGCATCAGTCGAAAGGTGTATTCATGAGTTTCATCTGGGCTCGAACGGTTCTTGTCACAGCCATTGCACTGGCACCCCTTGGGGCGGCGGCGGCCTGCGTGACGGCGACAGCGCAGCCCAATCGGGTCATCGCGCTTTTTGACGGGCGGGCAGAACCTGAGCCCGAGGCCAGTCACATCGCATCTTATCTGGCGGGGCCGATGGCCGGGATGGGCCTGTTTCCGACATATGTCGACGTGGCGCACCCCCTGCCTGCGGAAATGGCCACCGGGCCTGTCGCGGGGGTGATAAGTTGGTTTGGCGGGCCGGTAAAAGACGCCGAAGCCTTGGCGGCCTGGCTGGATGCCAGGGATGCGGAATGTGGCCGCGTGCTGCCGATGGTCGCGATCGGTGATGCTGGCGGGGCGGCGTTGTGGGCGCGGCTTGGGGTGGATGGAACAACCGCATGGATGCTGCACAACGGGGTGTCGCGCGGCATAGAGGTGGCGCCGATGTGGCGCGGGACGCAGGCCCCTCTTGCTGTGCCGCCGGGTCGCCTGCTGGCACCGGTGCTGCCGTCCGGGGCGGCGGCGATGATCACCCTGCCGGGGCTGGACGGGACAAGGCGTGCCTTGGGCTTCCGGTTGGGATCACGCATGTGGCTGTCGGCATTGACAGTCGTGGCGCAAGAGGGGCGCGCGGGCCCGCTTCTTGTGGCTGATCCCGATCAGATCATCACGGCCTTCACCGGCGAGGGATCCCGTCCTGTGCCCGATCTTGCCGTGTTCCAGGGCCGCCGGATCGCGCTGTCGATCCTGTTGGCTGATGGTTGGCGGATGCGCGGGCCTGCCTTGGGAATGGCATCGCTGGGTCAGCCTGCCTATGCGCGCGCCCTGGAGGTATTCGGCCAATCGGGCGCGAAGGTGGCCTTTGGCTGGCCAGACGCACATCAGGACCAGACCGGTAGCGATGCCGCCGCAACGGCGGCAGGGCGCGCCCTGGCGGCTTTGCCGCATGTTCGTGCCCTGCCCCTTGACGTCACGGCCGATGGGTTTGCGCTGGGGGCACCATCGCTGCTGCGCCTGTCCTATCGCGATGCTGGCGGGCAGAACCTGACCCCGCGCGCGGACCCGCCGGTGGTCTATGCGCAGATGGGGGGGGCTGGATTTGCCGATCCAACGGGGTTGCACGCAAGGACCGGGGCCGTCACGCGCAGTGACCTGCCGCGACCCACCGCCCCCGATACCCTTGTGGTGCGGGCCCGGGACCTGCTGGAGGCCTCGGGCCAGGCAGCCGTTGTCAAAGCGCTGGCAACCCATGCGTCACCTGCCCGCGCCTCGATGGATGTGGTGCAATATGCGGCCTGGCTGAAGGGGGCGGTTTCGGCACGGATCATCGCTGAGGCCCCGCAGGCGTGGCGCGTGTATGACAGGGGCGCATTGGCCACGCTGCGGATTGATCGGGCCGTTGATTGGGCATTGGACATGCACCGCAGCACCGGCACACTGGGCAGCTGGCGGGCAGGATCCGCTCTCTTTGTGGCCATGGATCCCGCAGTTGAGGTCCCCCTTGTCGCGCTCAACCCCCGCAGTGATGCGATGCGCGCGGGCCAGTCAGTGACCCAGATTGTTGAGGCGGGGCCAGCCCTGTCTGATCGCCGCCATAAGGGGTGTGAGACATCCTTCACCGCACAGGGCAGCGGTCGCATAACGTTCCGGGCGGGCGGCAAAGTTGCAGCGCGCCTGGGCACCCTGCCCCTTGAGGTCACATCACCGCAAGAAGGGGTGATGCAGGTCGTTCTGCCCGCGCATGCGGCCCCTCAGACAGTTTTCATTGCGGGGGCATGTCCGTGATGCAGGAACGTGGTGCCCTGCTGACCCTGATCGCGCTTGCTGTTGCTGCGGCCGGTGCGGCGGTTTTGCTGGTCCCCAGGGGAGAGTTGAAAACCGAAGCCGAGCTTGCCGCCGTGCCTGCCCCCGAAGCACTGGCGCAGCTGGATGCGGTTCAGGACCCGCTCACACCGCAGCTGGCGTTCCGGCAGGCGGAATGGACCGCCGCATCAGGCGAGACGGAAAAAGCCGACACCTTGCTGGCAGCCTTGGCCAGCCGCACGCCCCAGAGTGCCATGATAGCTGCTGCGCGGGCTGATCTTGCGCTGCGCAAGGGCGAGCTTGTGCAGGCCGCATTTCATCTGGCGCAGGCCCAATCCGCCGCACCGCAGCCTGTACTGCGACACCGTTTGGGTATGATCTATCGCCGCCTCGGCGACAGTGGATCAGAGCGCGCGCTTCTTGCGGCGGCACAGCTTGGGGATCTCACGGAGTGGGAGCGGATCAGGCTGGTTGACCTGACCGCATCGGATGGTGCCACGGCCGAGGCGATGGCACTGGCGGGTGCCGCAGTGTCGTTGGGCGGTCCGCAGGCCCCGCAACTGGCAGAGCGGTTCGTGGCCCTTGCCCTGACCGGCGGTGCGTTTGACGAGCTGGCGCAGGCGGCCGCCGGATGGCTGAGCGGTGCAGACGGGCCGTCCTTGGCAGAGCCACTGGCGCAGGGGATCGCGCTTGTGCCGCGACAGGCAAGCGCGCTGGCGCAAGCGGTGATGAGCCTTGCGCCCGACGCCCGCGCACCTCTGGCCGCAGCCCTGACCAAGGCGCAGGTCTACGGCGTCGCGCGGGAGCTGATCCAGCCATGGTCTGAGCGCGGTTTGCCAGGTGCCGAAGCTTGGGCAACGCTGATCCTTTATGCTGAACGGAGCGGTGATGTTTCCGTGCTGGAATTGGCCTTGCAGGAATTGGCTTTTAGGGGGCTTTCGCCAGAAGAGGCTTTGCCCCCCGGTGCCCTGCTGCCTCTTGTTCGCTATCACGGTGGGCAGGCGCTGCTGCCCTATCAATCATGGTTGACCCCCGAGTACCTTGCCGATGCGCCGCTGGTGGCGGCATCCTGGGCCATCTGGCAGCAACGCCCCGGTGTCGCCTTTGACGCGTTGCAACGCGCGGCTGGGCGTGAGGTTGATCCCGTGCTCTGGCGCGCGATTGCCGATGAGCTGCAGGGCACAGGATATTTTGCGCGTCTCAAGGCGCTGGCCCGGACGGACCCCGATCTGGCCCAGATGTTTGCAAGGTAGCGCCCCGGCGTCACGGGTCTGGAACAGCAGGCGGTGACAGCGATGCAAAGCTGCCCTCTGGGACTACATAGGGCGTATAGCCTTTCGCCCGCGCCTGCTGCGTGACGGCATCGGCCTTTGCCCCCGTCGCGAAATCCAGTGACAAGACCGGCAGCCCCTGGGCAAGGTAATCCTGTTGCAAGGCGGCGTGCAGATTTGGGACCTCATCGGCTTTCAGCCCGTCTTCGATCATGATGCCATCAATGGATTGGCGGTAGCTGTCAAATGCCGCGCGGCTTTGGATGCCTGCGTCGCGTCCCACGAAAACGGCGTTGTTCACCACGACCAATGCATCGCAGCGCACCGCACGGGCGGCGGCAGCGACCTCTTGCACGACATCCATCATGATCCTTGCGGCTGCAGGCACGTCGCGCGGTTTACCGGCGGCGTCCGACGTCAACGATCCTGCAACGAAATACCCCAGCGCATCATCCAGAAATATCCCGTCTGCCCCGGTTGCCATCAACCGCGCGGCACGGTCACGCAAAAGCCTGCGCCATTCTGGATGCCAAAACGCGGCAAGGCGATCGCCGCCTTGGGTGAGCGGCCCCAACCAAGGCGGCAGCGTGCCGTCTGCTGGCCAGTAATCGCGCCAGGGTTCAACCAATGTGAGGTTCAGATAGACCAGCACCGGTCTGCGGCCTGCAAGTTGGATGGTGCGCATTTCATCGCGGCTGAACATCAGCTCGCGGCCATCGGCGGCGTCAGGGGCACCGACTTTGGCGGCCTCGATGATCAGCAGGCCATGCGGTGCGCGCGCCAACCCTTGGGCGGTATAGGCCTGCCCCCAATATTGCACCCCATAGCCCGATTGCAGCGCAGCCCCCAGGCGCGCTGCCCGCGCGCCCGGGGACTGCGGCGCACAGGCGCTTGCGGCAAGGGGGGCTACCGCGAAAATCATGGGCATCAACAGGCGTGCCGGTCGCATCAGATCATCGCGCCACGGCCCAGGCCTCTGCGCGACAGGCCCGTGCTTGCAACAGCGGGGTTGAACAGGGCCTTCTGGGCGGACAGCAGCATGCGCAGCCCGCGCGTGCGATGCTCAATCACGCCTTGCTGAAAACGCCACAGGTCACGGCACATCTGGTCAAGCCCATGGGCGGGCGTCCAGTTGAACAGGGCCCGCGCCAGCGACGCATCGGCCAGAGAGGCTGCCGCATCACCGGGTCTGCGCGCAGTGATGCGATAAGGCACCTCAAAGCCGCAGGCTTCTGAGAAGGCCCGCATTACCTGCAGCACGGTATAGCCTGTGCCTGTGCCAAGGTTCACCCGGCGATGCGGCAGGACCTCTGCGGTGGGCGACAGCAGATGTTCGACCGCCGCCACATGGCCACGGGCCAGATCGACCACATGGATGTAGTCGCGGCTGCCCGTGCCATCGACCGTCTCGTAATCATCCCCGTAAATCTGGACCTCGTCGCGGATACCTGCGGCGGCCTGCGCAATATAGGGAAACAGATTGTTGGGCACGCCCATCGGGTTTTCCCCGATCAAGCCAGAGGGATCCGCGCCGACCGGGTTGAAATACCGCAGCGAAACCGCGCGGAAATCGGCATTCGCGGCGGCCATATCGTCAATGACCTCTTCTGCCATCAGCTTGGTCCGGCCGTAGGGGTTGGTAATTGAGGTGGGCGCTGTCTCGGGGATCGGCAGTACTTTTGCATCCCCATAGACCGTGGCCGAGGAAGAGAAGACAAGTCGGCCGCAGCCGCTGTCGCGCAGCGCTGAAAGGACAGAAAGCACGCCCATCAGGTTGTCATGATAGTAAAGCAGCGGATTTGCGACGGATTCCCCCACCGCCTTCTTGCCTGCGAAATGGATCACCGCGTCGATCTTGTGCTGGCGCAATACGTCCGCCACCAGACGCGCATCACGCACGTCGCCCTCAACAAGGCGGATATCGCCTGCCCCTGCAATCAGCGGAATGCGCGCCACCAGATCACGGCTGGAGTTTTCGAAATTGTCCAGGATCACGACCGAATACCCGGCTCTCAACAGCTCAACACAGGTGTGTGATCCGATATATCCAGCCCCGCCTGTCGCGAGAATCCGTCTGGTCATGGTGTTCTCCTCATGCGGTTATGTGGCTCTGTCCGGGTCATGACGCAAAGAACGTATCGCCGAACTGGAAACTGTTCTTGTCCAGCTCGCTGCGTGAAATGCCGACCAGATCAATCAGGAAAGTGTCTCCATAGGTCAGTTGGGTGCCGCCGTCGTAATCAACGAAACTCTTCATGACCTCCTTTTCCTTGTTCCAGGGGCTGGCGTCGCTGCTGGGTGACCAGTTCAGCACAAAGCTGTCCGCCTTTGGATCAAAGTCCATGATGACGGTGCCCGCGGAATTCAGATCGATCACAAAGGTATCGCGGCCCGCGCCGCCGAACATCACATCTGCCCCGCCTTGGCCGAACAAGATATCATCGCCAGCGCCCGCGATCATGATCTCGCTTGCGGTCGTGCCGGGGGTGTCGCCGGTCACATAAGCAACGGAAAGAGTGTTCAGCCCCTTGCCCAGCACAAGGTCGATCCCAGTGTCGGTCACAGCGGTCACGCCAGCGGCCCCCTGGATGAGGACGATGTCGGCGCCAATATCAGGCCCCAGGTTGACCGAAACCGCGCCGCCGCCCTCGATCACGGCTGACAGGTCGCGCCCGTCCCCGGTGAGCGAGACCAGTTCGGCGCGGTCGGGCAGTGCGCTCAGCCGGGTGACATCCTGTGCGGGGCCGCCAATTGTGATGTCAAACACACCGCCGCCCTGTGCCAGAAAGACCTGCGTGCCATCCCAGGCATACCAATCGGCGACCGAAACGATCTGCGCGCCCACATCCAGCGCAAAATGCCCCGCTGCATCGCCCGAGACCACGTCTGCGGTGATCACATCATCTGTGCGGCTCAGGGTCAGCACGCTGGCCTGGAATGTCGCGATGCGTTCGGCCAGATCCTGACCGGTGACAAATTCTGTCCCCGATGCATGGGCATAGGCCAGAAAATTGTCGAACATCTCAAGGGTGTAGCGCGACTTTTGCCCGTCGAAACTCCATTCGGTCGGTCCGTAATCATGCCATGGAAAGGCGATGATGGGGGTGTCGCCATAAGAGACGATATCGTCAAATTCCGCAGCCCAGATTGCTGCGGCTTCTTGTGGGGTGCGGCCCTGAAATTCGATCAGGGAAAAGTCAAAGGACATGTTCGGCGCAAGATATACCGCATCCATCTGATCGGGTGTCAGATAGCCAAAGGCACCCGGATAGCCCGCCCCCTCGCCCGCATAGCCCCCTGAAATATAATCGAAAAAGCGGATGATTTCGAGCGACGTGTCAAGCTTTTCCGGCGCGCCGGGCACGGCGGCACCCGTGACCGTAATGCCGAGCCGCTCCTGAATTTCCAGCGCTGAGGTCTCGAACTGAAACCGGTATGACGCGGCAAGAAGCGCCTGGTCTGCCTGTGACAGCTCCCAGGGGTCGAGCGAATTGGGGTTGCGCGGATCAATCCGTTCCAGCAGGGCCAACAGCTCTGGGGTGTCGGCCTGCAGCAGGTTGGTATCCTCGGGGTGGGTATAGCTGTGGGTCCCGATCTCATTGCCCATTGCCAGCAGCTCTTGGTAATAGGGCGTTGAGATGGCCCAATCCGTCTGTTGATCCGGCGGGTTCGCACCGATGTTGATGTAGTAAGAGCCGACAAAGTCGTAGCGTTCATACCAATCCGTAAGGATCGCGTTCAGCCGTTCGTAGATCGAAGGCTGTAGCAGGGCCACATCATAGTATTCCTGGCTTTGGTCCATGTCGTTGCGGGAATAGAAGATCGACGTATTGCGCGACATCTGCAAGGAAATGTCAGCGGTGCTGGCGTCATCCTTGGCGACCCAATCGATGGCCTCATGCAGGATGTTGGCGTTGCCGATCACCGCATCGGTGGCGAAGTGGACATTGCGGTTGCCCCCCACTTGCGTGGCGATCACCGCCGCCTGTGCCGAGGATTGCCCATTGTTGTTGATTACCTGGTCAAACAGGATCTCGCCGGAGCCTGTGGTGTCACGGAAATGCAGAAAGCTGGTCAGGGTCTCATAGCTGTCCACGGCGGCACCGGGCGCGTAGTCATCCAGGATCGGGTTGCTGCCGCCGCTTGCCACAATGTCGATGCCCTGGGTCGTGCCGTAGCCGTCCAATGTGACACCCAGCAATGATTTCATCTGCGCATAGGAATTGCCAGCCAGCGGTGCACCGGTTTCATCATTGGTCATGAAATTACCGGCTGCAATGATGCCAGTGCCCGCTTCGCCCGCCAGCTGCAGCGCTGAGACGATGGCGCGCAGCTGGGCGATTGGCACATGGGAGAAGGCCGGAAAGACCAGCACATCATATTGCGCCAAAAGCGCTGCATCCGTCAGATCCGCCTCGCCCAGCAGGTCAAACGGGATACCGGCCTGCATCGCCTGATTTTGCGCAGACATGACCAGTTGGCCGTAGTTGGTAAGGTCGAAATAATTGGCAGCCGTGGTTTCGGAATAGACAATGCCGACCCGCAGATCAGGGGCAGAGGGCGGTGCATCCGGCCCGCCTGCGATCAGCACATCGTTGATGTAATCGCCGGGCAGAAACAGGCTGTTGTTAATGTCGGCAAGCACCCGCACCTGATCCCCAAGCGCCGCAACATCGCGCCCGACGGCAATTTCGGCCACGCTGCCATCGCTGGAATAGCGAATGCCAAGGTCTGTCACAAAAACCTCGCCCGCGCCGCCTGTATAAAGGGCAGCAGACCCGTCGGCGGCAATTTCGATGTTATATTCGGCGCCCCCGGCAAAGCCCCAGATCTGGTAGCCCGTGGATTGGTTCAGATCCGTATCCAGCCAAAGTGTCGTGGCAGCGCCGATTGCGAAATTGGCGGACAGCCCGATCACCAGACCTTCGGCGATCACATCCCCGAACAACTGTGCCGCGCCGTCTGGTGTGGTATACAGCAAGGTGTCGGTGGCGTATTCATTGAGCACGCCGTCAATTGTGTAGCTGCCAAAGTCGAAGGGTCCCGGCCCTGCCGGAAGATCGCCCGCGATCAGGTCGATGTTCGCATAATCGCCGGGCAGGAAGATGCTGTTGTTGATGTCGGCAAAGACCCGGACCGCGTCCTTGATGCCCGCCAGTGCCAGGGGCACGGCCACCTCGGCGATGGTCCCATCGGGCGCGTATCGCACGTCAAGCTGGGCCACAAAGGTCTGTCCCGCGCCCCCTGAATAGAGCGCGGCCGTGCCATCTGCTGCGAATTCAATGTTGTATTCGACGCCGCCGGTGACCCCCCATATCTGGTAGCCCGTCGTGCGATCCAGATCGGTATCCAGCCAGATCGTGGTCCCCTGCCCGATCGGCACAGCCCCGCTGAGCGCAAAGACAGCATAGTCGCCACTGACCGTGCCGCGCAGGGCCGCCCCCGCGCCGTCGACATATAGCAATGCTGTATCGGCCCCGTCAGGCCCGAACCAGTCAGATAAATCGCCATCCAGCGTCATCGCACCGGCTGCTACAGGTGGCGGCGGTGCTTGCCCGCTGGGCTGGACGATCAGATCCTCGTTGGAATAATCGCCGGGCAGGAACACCTGATCGTTCACATCCGCATAGACGCGAAAGGCGCTTTGCAGATCGAGCACGGAGGCGGGAAATGCGACCTCCATGGTCAGATTGTCAGGCCCGTATTGCACTTCAAGATCGGCGATAAAGGTCTGGCCCCCCGCACCGCTATATAATGCTGCAGATCCGTCTGCGGCGATCTGGATGTTGTATTCGGCACCGCCGGTGAACCCCCAGATCTGATGACCTGTGGACCGGTCAAGGTCGGTGTCCAGCCAGATCGTCGTATTGGCCCCGATGGGTGCGGTGCCACTGATCGCGAATATGGTCCCATCTGCCCATGTCTCGCCGTAGAGCGCATAAGAGCCATATCCGCTGTGGGTATAAAGCGGCCTGACGCCGGTCCAATCCTTCAGGTATCCATCAACGCGTTTTGACCCGACTTCTAACGGCATCTGTCCCACTCCACACAGGCTGGGACCCATGCCATGCATCGCGCATTGGCCCCGCGCTTCTTTATCCGCCAGAGGGAACACAGCGCGCAATTATGCAGAGGGTGCAGTTCGCCGAGGGTTTTATCATCAAAAGGTGCAGGAAAAGACGCAAAACCCGCCTTTGGTCGTCAAAACCTCAGCCTTTTGGTAAGTGGATTTGGATGCAGGGATTTGCGTGGGATCACCGCGCGGCGCGCATGATTGGCGCGGTCAGGTGCCGCCCCCTGCGCGATATGCGCGGGGGGCGGCGGGTCAGCTCAGGTGGGACATTTCACACCAAGGGGCAAAGCGGGCGTGCACCGGTTCGCACACCGTCAGCCCATCAGGACGTCGCCAAATGCTTCGCGCAGGTTCCGCTTGAGCACCTTGCCGGTTGCGTTGCGCGGCAGGACATCGGTGAAAACCACACGGTCCGGCACCTGCCATTTTGCGATCTTGCCATCAAAGATCGACAGAACCTCTTGCTCTGACGGGTCCTGCCCTTCGGCCTTGACGGCCACCAGAACGGGGCGTTCGTCCCATTTGGCATGCCGGGCACCGATCACGGCGGCGTCTGACAGGCCGGGATGGGCGATGGCGATATTCTCAAGCTCGACAGAGCTGATCCATTCGCCACCCGATTTGATGATGTCCTTTGACCGGTCGCGGATGGTGACATAGCCGTCGGGGTCCATCGTGGCCACATCGCCGGTGTCGAACCATCCGTTTGTCAGCGTCTCTTCGGTGGTTGAGCGGAAATAGGCATCCAGGATCCAGTGACCCCGGGTGACCAGATCACCCTGGGCCTTGCCGTCATGGGGCAAGGGATTGCCGTCGTCGTCCAGAATTTCCAGCTCCACCCCGAACACCGGGCGCCCCTGGTTCTCGCGCAGGCGGTGCTGCTCTTCGATGGGCAGGTCCTTGTGTTTGGCCAAGGGGTGGTTGACCGACCCCAGCGGCGACATTTCCGTCATCCCCCAGGCATGGACCGTATCCACGCCGTATTGCTCGCGGAAGGCGGTGATCATGGAGGGCGGACAGGCAGAGCCGCCCACAACCGTCCGTTTCAGGCTTTCCAGCTTGCTGCCGATCTTTTTTGCCTCGCCCAGCAGACCCAGCCAGATCGTGGGCACGCCCAGGGCGATTGTGACCCGGTAGGTGTCGATCAGATTGACCAGCGATGGCCCGTCCAGACCCGGACCGGGCATCACCATGCGCGCACCGGCCATGGCGCAGGCATAGGGCGAGCCCCATGCGTTCACATGGAACATCGGCACTACCGGCAGCACCACATCAGCGGCCGAAATGCCGATGGAATCGGTCATGTTCACGCCAAAGGAATGCAGCACAGTGGACCGGTGAGAATAGAGAACACCCTTGGGGTTCCCAGTGGTTCCCGATGTATAACAAAGGCTTGAGGCGGTCAGTTCATCCAAATTGGGCCAGCTGTAATCATCGTCGCCGGTGGCGATCAGATCGTCATAGAATGTCAGCCCCGGCAGCGCCTTTGCGGCTTCGTCATCGGCCGCTTCCATCAAGACGATATGCTCAAGATGCTCCAGCTTGTCGCGGATCGCGGCCACCAGTGGCACAAAGGTCTTGTCGATGAACAGGACCTTATCTTCGGCGTGGTTCAGGATATAGACCAATTGCTCGGGAAACAGGCGCGGGTTGATCGTGTGGCAGACAAAGCCACCGCCCGAGACACCAAAATAGATCTCAAGATGGCGGCGGTTGTTCCATGCGATCGTACCGCAGCGGGCCTGCGGCTCCAGCCCCAGCTTGCTCAGCGCACAGGCCAGTTTCCTTGCGTTCAGACCCACCTGCCCCCATGAGGTTTGCTCAACCCCGCCGCCGGTGTTGACGGAATAGATCTCCGCTCCTGAATGATAGCGTTCTGCATGTGCCACCAAGCTGGAAATCAGCAAGGGCTGTGTCATCATCTGGCCAAGCATGTCGGGCTCCTCCTCTGGCATGGTTGACGCAACTTGGCCAAAACCACGCGCTGTTGCAAGCGGCAGGTGATGGGCCTAGAAATCGTGATAGTCGCTATTTTCAACGCCCCTTGGGCCCCTGGCCCGTGATCGGGCAGATGCCGTTGCGTCAAAAGGATAAAAACATGCCCCTGACAATCCGCCCCCTTGCCCCTGCCGATCGCCCCGCATGGGATAACCTGTACCAAGGCTATGCCGATTTTTACAAGGTTGAGCAGACCCCACAGATGCGCGACCGGGTGTTCGGCTGGCTGATGGATGCGGATCACGAATGCAACGGGATGGTGGCCGTGAATGATGACGGCAGGCTGATCGGTCTGGCGCATTTCCGCCCCTTCGCCAGCCCCTTGCGGGCTGCGACAAACGGTTTTCTGGATGATCTATTTGTAGATCCGGCAGTGCGCGGTTCTGGTGCTGCCGATGCGTTGATCAATGCCGTTGCGGATGTGGCCCGCGACAAAGGCTGGCTGACACTGCGCTGGATCACGGCGGACAACAATTACCGCGCGCGCGGCGTCTATGACAAGCTGGCGACCCGGACCATGTGGGTCACCTATGATCTAAAGCCCTGATCGGGAAACGCCGTGAACAGCGGGCGGTTGCAATACCCTAAGGGGATCAGGCTCGTTTCGCAGGCACCCTAGCTGTCGCGGTGCCGGATCAGGTAGTCGACCAAAGCGGCGGTTGATCCGTCCTTGCCCTCTGCCGTGACCGCGCCCTCCACCACCGGCTGCAGGGACGTGGCCAGTTCCTTGCCCAGCTCCACCCCCCATTGGTCATAGGAATTGATGCCAAGGATCACCCCTTCGACAAAGACACGATGTTCATAAAGGGCAATGATCTGGCCCAGCGTATAAGGGTCGAGCCGTTCATAGACCAAGGTGGTCGATGGCCGGTTGCCCGGAAACACCCGGTGACGGGCCTGACGCTCCAGTTCATCACCGCTCAGGCCTTTTTCCGCCATCAGTTTGCGCGCCGCCGTCAAGGACCGGCCGCGCATCAAGGCTTCTGACTGGGCAAGACAATTGGCCACCAGCAGATGATGGTGATGGGCCAGTTCCGGCTCGTGCCCATTGGCTGCCACCATGAATTCGCACGGGATCACACGTGTGCCTTGATGGATCAGCTGGTAGAACGCATGTTGCCCATTGGTGCCCGCAGCGCCCCAGACCACCGGACCGGTGTGGTGTTCCACGTCTGCGCCGTCCATGCGCACGCGTTTGCCGTTGGACTCCATCTCAAGCTGTTGCAGATAGGCGGGCAGCAGCGCCAAACGCTGGTCATAGGGCAGCACCGCGCGGCTGCTGTAGCCGCAGATCTGGTTGTGCCAAAGCCCGACCAGCGCCAGCATGATCGGCATGTTCTCAAGCGGTTCGGCGGCGCGAAAATGGGTGTCCATCGCCTGTGCGCCCCGCAGAAAGGCCTCAAAACCGTCGGGCCCGATGGCCATCATGACGGACAGCCCGATAGGCCCCCAGACCGAATAGCGCCCGCCGACCCAATCCTCAAACCCAAAGACCTGTTCGGGGTCGATGCCAAAGGTGGCGGTCTTGTCCCCGGCGGTGCTGAGCGCTGCGAACTGCGACTTGGGGTCGCCGCCGTGATCGACCATCCATGCGCGTGCGGTGCGCGCGTTGGTCATCGTCTCGATGGTGGTAAATGTCTTGGAGGCGACGATCACCAGGGTCGTCTTTGCATCCAATCCGCGCAGGGTATCGGCGATATGCGCGCCATCCACATTGGAGACGAAATGGCAGCGCGGCCCGTCGTGATAGGGTGCCAGCGCCGCCACGGCCATGGCAGGGCCAAGGTCAGAGCCGCCAATGCCGATGTTGACCACATCCGTGATCGCGCTGCTGCGGATCTTGGTGGCATAGGCCTTCATCCGGTTGAGGGTGACGCGGATGCCGGGCATGACATCGGCCCCGTCCGTCTTGATGGGCTGCCCGTTCATATTGCGCAGCGCCGTATGCAGCACCGCGCGCCCTTCGGTGTCGTTGATCTGGTCGCCCGCGAACATGGCCGCGCGTTTGGCGGCAACGCCTGTCGCTTCGGCCAGGGCGATCAGGTCAGCGCGGGTATCTGCATCAATATTGGTCTTGGAATAGTCAAAACGCATGTCTTGCGTTTGCACGCTAAAGTCATCGGCACGCCCGCCCTGTTCAAACAAGGCCAGCAGCGGGCGTTCGGCGATAGCGGCCTGACGGCTTTGCAATTTTGTCCAGATATCCATTATTCAGCCCAATGTACTGTGATGCCGCTCAAGACAGCCGCGATCGGTGCCTCTTGGTCCGGCAGGGTTTGCGCGCGCTTGAGGGCTGCGCGTTTTTCGTCTCCGAATATGATCAGATGCTTGTCCAACGCGCCCTCCAGCGCGTGGGCGGGCAATGTCACGCGTTCAATCTTCTGGCCCTGTGGCTGGACCGGGCACAACAGCGGCGCATCGGCGGCCATGGCGGCCTGCACCCCCGGTGCGCCGGGAAACAGCGATGCGGTATGCATGTCGGCCCCCATCCCCAGCACCAGCAAGGACAGCGGCATCTGCGGCTTCAGGGTATCTGCGACCTCTGCACAGCCTTCGGCGGCGGTTTTGTCGGGGCGGTAAAAGGGGATCAGGGTCGCGGCGGCGGCCTTGCCGATCAAAAGCCGTTCCTTGAGCAGTTTGGTATTTGACTGTGCGTCGTCCTCTGGCACCCAGCGTTCGTCGGTCAGCATGACGCGCACCCGGTCCCAGTGCAGGTCTACCGCGCTGAGCAGATCAAATATCGGGCCGGGTGTCGTGCCGCCGGGCACGGCAATACTGACGACATCATTGTGCGACAGCGCCTCGCGCAGGGCGCTGGCCAGTATGTCCGTCACGCCCATGGCCAGCAATTCGCGGTCAGCGTATTCAATGATCTTCATGGTTTTACCTCGCGCCATTTGCGCCCGTCACGCCGCATCAGTTCATGCGAATCCGTGGTCCCGTCAGAGCCGCTGTCATAGGGTTTAGGCACTTCGCCACGAGCTTCCCAGCCATGAATGATCGGGTCTGTCCAGGCCCAGGCGGCCTCCACCTCGTCGCCGCGCATGAACAGGGTCTGATTGCCCCGGATCACATCCATGATCAGCCGTTCATAAGCATCGACCTGTTCGATATCCCCGCCAAGGGCTTCGGCAAAGGACATGTCGAGCGGCACATCGATCAGGCGCATGCCCCCCGGTCCGGGTTCCTTGATGGTCACGCCCAGGGTGATGCCCTCATTCGGCTGCAGGCGGATCGACAGCACATTGCGGTGCTTGCCCGCTTCCTCGCCAAAGATCGAATGCGGGGTTTCCTTGAACACCACGGTGATTTCTGAGCTGCGCGCCGACATGCGTTTGCCGGTGCGCATGTAAAACGGTGTGCCCGCCCAACGCCAGTTGCTGATATGGGTCTTGAGCGCGATAAAGCTTTCGGTCTTGGAGCGCGGATCACCGACCGCTTCGCGGTAGCTGGGTTGCTGCACCTCATTGCCAATTTCCGCCGCATATTGACCGCGCATGATATGATGCGGCAGCACCGGATCCAGCGCCCGGATCACCTTGAGCTTTTCATCGCGGACAGCGTCGGGATCAAAGCGCGCGGGCGGTTCCATCGCGATAAGGCACAGCAGCTGCATCAGGTGGTTTTGCACCATGTCGCGCATCGCACCGGATTTGTCATAATATTCACCCCGGCCACCCACGCCCACGGTCTCTGCCACGGTGATCTGGA
The DNA here is from genome assembly GCA_017854855.1 of Sulfitobacter sp. Taxonomy (GTDB): domain Bacteria; phylum Pseudomonadota; class Alphaproteobacteria; order Rhodobacterales; family Rhodobacteraceae; genus Sulfitobacter. The sequence continues at coordinate 22,081 of JAFMGZ010000021.1, forward strand.
TATGATCGACGTATTGGGCGTTCCACAAAGGTTCAAACAGCATGTTGCCGAAACGCACGGCCATCAGGTTCTGGACCGTTTCCTTGCCCAGATAATGGTCGATGCGGTAAATCTGCTTTTCGTTGAAATATTTGGCCAGGGTTCCGTTCAATGCCTTTGCCGTTGCCAGATCCCTGCCAAAGGGCTTTTCAACCACGATGCGCGCTTCGTCGCCGGCCATGCCCCACAGCTGCAGGCGTTCCGCCAGATCACCGAACAGGGTTGGTGCGACCGAAAAGTAATAGGCCTCTACCCGGTCCGCGCCTTCGGTCAGCTGCTGCAATTCGGCCCAACCGCTTTCGCCCTTCGCGTCAATGGCGACATAACAAACCTGCGCCAGAAAGGCATCCAGCTTGTCGGTCGGCGGTGTGGGATCGCTGAATTCCGTGATCGCCTCGGCAACCATCTGGCGGTAGCCAGCCACGTCCAGATCGGTGCGCGCGGCACCGATGATCCGCGATGTGGGCGGCATTTGTCCCGCGCAATAGCGCCGGAAAAGCCCCGGCAGGATCTTGCGCCGCGCGAGGTCACCCGTGCCGCCGAAAATCACCAGATCGAATGGATCGACCGGGATAACCCGCGACACCATGCGCGGCATTGCTTCTTGGACAACGGTCATTTTGCTCTCGCTTCATTCAAATGTTAGCGCAATCATATTCGAAAACAGCCGGTTCACAAGGCCGTGCGCATAGATTTGCGGGGCTTTTCTTGGGATGCGCAATGACGTACCCAGTGGACAACATCGCATTGACCGAAACAAGCACCTATGACGGGAACCGCCAATGAAAGATCTGGATACGCGCAGCCTTGACGTAAATGTTGGCAAATTCCAGAATCCAGAGGTCACGGCCAAAGGCGAAGCCCGCGCCAAGGTCGCGCTGACCAATCCGCAGACCTTGTGGTTCAACACAGGCACCTTGTGCAACATTGAATGCGCGCATTGCTACATCGCCTCCAGCCCGACAAATGACGCCTTGGTCTATATCACCACCGATGAGGTGCGCGGCTATCTTGACCAGATCAAGGACCGGAACTGGCCGGTGCGCGAAATCGCCTTTACCGGCGGCGAGCCTTTCATGAACCCGCAGATGATCGATATCACCGAGGCCTCCCTCGCGCACGGCTATGAGGTGTTGATCCTGACCAATGCCATGCGCCCGATGCTGCGTAAATCCGTGCAGGCGGGGCTCAAGCGGTTGAACGCGGCCTATCCGGGCAAGTTGACCCTGCGCATTTCGGTGGATCACTACCGCGCTGATCTGCATGACGCAGAGCGCGGCGCAGGTGCCTTTGACAAGACGCTGGAAGGCATGATGTGGTTGCGCGATCACGGCTTTGCCATGGCGGTGGCCGGGCGGTCGGTCTTTGGCGACAGTGATGCGGACAGCCGTCAGGGCTATGCCGCCTTCTATGCCGCCCATGGTTTTGACATCGACGCGCATGACCCCGGCATGACCGTGCTGTTCCCAGAGATGGACGAAAGCGTTGAAGTGCCGGAAATTACCACCGCGTGCTGGGGCATTCTGGACAAATCGCCCGATACGGTGATGTGCGCGTCTTCGCGGATGGTGGTCAAGCGCAAGGGGGCGGATAGCCCTGCGGTGCTGGCCTGCACCCTGCTGCCCTATTCCCCTGAATTTGAATTGGGCACCACGCTGCAGGAGGCAGAGCGCGATGTCGCGCTCAACCATCCGCATTGTGCAAAGTTCTGCGTTTTGGGCGGGGCAAGCTGCTCTGCTTGAAACGCGTTAGGGTATCAGACGAATGATATGCCCTTCGCGCGGATCAGCCGTCCCTTGGGCCAGCGCGGCATAGACGGCAGGGGCTGTTTCCAGCCCATGATGGACCTTCACGGTCAGCCAGTCTGACGCTTGTCCCGCCAGCCGCATGAAGGCATCTGTGATCCGGCGGTCGATCTCTCCGGGGCCCCATTCCTGGCGTCTTTTGGCGATCTGTGCGGGGGCAAAGAAGAATTCGGGTTTCACCCCTTCGAGGGCGACTGAGGGATTGAACTGGTCCCAATGGCTGATCCCGACGGCGGCGGAATGTTTCAGCTGATCTTTCAGATGACCATGCAGGCTGGCCTTGACCAGCGCATTGCCTGCCATGTCCACATAGACCGCCGGGACCTGCGCGATATCCGCGATCTGATCATAGCTCAGAACGCTGTCACAGGCCCCCAGCCCCTCAACAAAGGCGCGGTTGCGCTCTGAGGTTAGCCCGACGATCCTGAAAGCACGGTCGTGTTTTTCGGCAAGGTATTTGCACAGCCCCAGCCCTGTCTTGGAGGAGGCACTGCCCACGATGACCTGCTGGGCCCCGAAATAGGCGTTGTCCTCCAGCCAGTCGGACAGCAGATAGGAGGTCGCCAGCAAGGGTTGCAGCAAGGCGCGTATGTGGTCCTGATCCGGCGTGGTCTGGCCCACGGGGACATAGCTGTTGTAGACGGCGGGCAATTCACGGCGGTGGGCGGCCACATCGGTCACATTCCCGCGCGCAGAGACTTCGGGCTGGATCACCAGCTGGTCTGCCATCGGATAAAAACCATAAAGCCGCGTGCCCGGTGCCAGCGCGTCACAGCGGCTTTCGGTGACTTCGGCGATGCCCCAGACCGGCACCAGGCCTTGGCCCGCTTTGCCGGTCGGAAAGAACTTCCAATAGCCGATGGCAAAGCCAGAGGCGGCATAGGTCACGTTATTGGCCGTCAGCGCAAAGCTTTCGAGGGTCAAGCGTGCCTCACCAGCAGCAAGGGGGGCCGCGTCGGTTGCGTCAGCTTGTGTCTGGGTGATCTTTTGCTGGTCTACCAAGATTCTGTTCATGTCCGTCTCTCCCGAATTTGGAACAGACTAGACCGCTTCGCCCCGCAAGGCGTCCAGAAAATCAACCGACGTTGCGGCACGCGCCTAATGCAGCGTGAACTCCCCGACCTGATTTTGCCATTCGCCGGGCCCGATCAGTTTGCGATGGGTGAAACGGACGGAATGCAACGGACCTTCGATTTCGGATTGCCAGAATTCGACGAATTGAAAGAGTTTCGGATGGTCGGGAGCGATGTCATAGTCCTGCCAGACATAGCTGTTCAGAACATGGACGTAATCCGGCATGTGATAAAAGAATTCCGCCGTGGTCAGGCCATAGCCCTTGAGCATCAACTCAGTTTCAGATGGAGACATATGCACCTCTTTTTGATGATCTGGGACCAGCCTGGCACAAGCGTTTTACTTTTCAACAAAAACAACACCTTGCTCTGTCGCGGCCATTCAATGCGATGCAAGGCGGCCACAGGCATTGCACCTTATCTGCTGCCTCTGCTATAAAAAACCCCAATATCTAGTTGCGAATGAAAGCCGAGTATTCAACGTGAGCGACACGCCAGAAACACCTGATAACGAAGAAGAAAACCGGCCAGAGCGGCCCGTGTACGATGGCCCGACGGTCACCATCGAACATGAGATGCGCACGTCCTATCTGGATTATGCCATGTCGGTTATCGTCTCGCGCGCCATTCCAGATCTGCGTGATGGGTTGAAACCGGTCCACCGGCGCATCCTGTTTGCGATGCACGAGACTGGCAATACCCACGACAAGTCCTATCGCAAATCGGCGCGGCCGGTGGGCGATGTGATGGGTCAGTATCACCCGCATGGTGACTCTGCGATCTATGACGCGCTGGTGCGGATGGCACAGGATTTCTCCATGTCGCTGCCCTTGCTGGATGGTCAGGGCAACTTTGGCTCAATGGACGGCGATAACGCGGCCGCCATGCGCTATACCGAAGTGCGGATGGACAAGCCTGCCGGTTATCTGTTGGCCGATATCGACAAAGATACTGTTGATTTTCAGGACAATTACGACGGCAAACAAAAAGAGCCAAGCGTGCTGCCGGCCCGTTTTCCAAATATGTTGGTCAATGGTGCGGGCGGGATTGCAGTTGGCATGGCCACCAATATTCCCCCCCATAACCTGGGCGAAGTGATTGACGCCTGTCTGGCCCTGATCGAAGAACCCGATCTGACCTCAGAGCAGTTGATCGACTATGTCCCCGGCCCCGATTTCCCCACGGGCGGCATCATGCTGGGCCGGTCCGGTGCGCGCAAAGCCTATCTGGAAGGGCGCGGCAGCGTTGTGATCCGGGCCAAGACCCGTGTCGAAGAGATCCGCAAGGACCGTTGGGCCATTGTGGTCGATGAGATCCCCTATCAGGTGAACAAGGCCACGATGATCGAACGGATCGCCGAGGCCGCGCGCGACAAAAAGATTGAAGGCATCGCCCATGTGCAGGACGAATCCGACCGCAACGGTGTGCGCGTCGTGGTCGAACTGAAACGTGATGCCACGGCCGAAGTGGTGATGAACCAGCTGTTCCGCTTTACGCCGCTTCAGACCTATTTCGGCTGTAACATGCTGGCGCTGAACGGTGGCCGTCCCGAAACCCTGACGCTGCGCCGCTTCCTGACCTGCTTTCTTGATTTCCGTGAAGAAGTCGTGGCGCGCCGCACCGCCTATCTGCTGCGCAAGGCCCGTGACCGCAGTCACATCCTGTGTGGTCTGGCCGTGGCCGTCACCAATATTGACGAAATCGTCGCTACCATCCGGTCCTCTGCCGATGCGGCAGAGGCGCGTGAAAAGCTGATGACCCGCCGTTGGCCCGCGCAGGACATCCTGCCCTATATCGCCCTGATCGACGATCCGACCCATACCGCGAATGAGGACGGCACCTATAACCTGTCCGAAATTCAGGCCCGCGCCATTCTGGAGCTGCGTTTGCAGCGCCTGACCCAGATCGGCGTCAAGGAAGTGACGGACGAATTGGAAGACCTGGCCGGTAAGATCAAGGAATACCTTGAAATTCTGGGCAGCCGTGAGCGGATCATGGGCATCATCTCGGATGAGCTGCAAGAGTGCAAAGACCTCTTTGCCGTGCCGCGCCGCACAGAGATTGTCGATTGGTCCGGCGACATGGACGACGAAGATCTGATTGCGCGCGAAGACATGGTCGTGACGGTGACATCGGGCGGCTATATCAAACGCACCCATCTGGACGAATTCCGCAGCCAGCGTCGCGGCGGCAAGGGCGTGTCAGGCATGGCCACCAAGGAAGAGGATGTGGTCACCACCCTCTTTGTGGCCAATACCCATACGCAGCTGTTGTTCTTTACGACCGATGGCATGGTGTACAAGCTCAAGACATGGCGGCTGCCGCAAGGGGGGCGCACCTCCAAGGGTAAGGCGATTGTGAATATCCTGCCGATCCCTGTGGGCGTGTCGATTGCCGCGATCATGCCGGTGGACCGGGATGAAAAGGAATGGGACGATCTGCAGGTTGTCTTTGCGACGTCGGCAGGCACGGTGCGCCGGAACAAATTGTCAGACTTCACCAATGTCATGCGCAACGGCAAGATCGCGATGAAGTTTGAGGACGAGCACGCCGATACCACGCTGATCAACGCCCGCATCGCGTCAAATGATGACGATGTGATGCTGATTACCAACTCTGGCCGGGCGATCCGTTTCCCTGCCACTGATGTGCGCGTGTTCAACTCGCGTGCCTCTGTCGGTGTGCGCGGCATCAGGCTGTCGGGCAAGGATACGGTTGTTTCCATGTCGATCATCCGCCACTTCGACGCCACCAGCGACGAACGCGCGGCCTATCTCAAGATGCGCCGTGCGATGGCGGGTCTGGCGGATGATGCCGAAGGCACGGATGAAGACGCCGATCCGAATGCGACCATTGATCAGGCCCGTTATGCCGAAATGTCCGCCGCAGAGAACCTGATCCTGACGATCACGGCCAAAGGGTCCGGCAAGCTGAGTTCCAGCCATGACTACCCTGTGCGCGGCCGTGGTGGCATGGGCGTGACCGCCATGGACAAGGCGATGCGCGGCGGTGAGATTGTGGCCTCCTTCCCGGTTGAGATGGACGATCAGATCATGCTGGCCACGTCAAAGGGTCAATCAATCCGCGTCCCGGTCGAGGGGATTTCCTTCCGTTCGCGCAGTGCCGGTGGCGTCAAAGTGTTCGATACGGGCAAGGGCGAAGAAGTCGTCAGCGTGGCATGGATCGCCGATCAGGGC
>JAFMGZ010000021.1:28336-37379 GCA_017854855.1 Sulfitobacter sp.
CCTGGTGGCAGGACCCTATGCAGACAGATCGTAAAGGTCGCTGAACTTGTCGGTCAGATATGTCAGCAACGGGGCCTCATTGGGGGCCTGGCCGCTGGCCCGTTCGATCACTTCCTTGGGTTCATAAAGGCCGCCATGGGTCTGTACATTGGCCCGCAACCAATCGGTGGCTGCTGTCGTGTCGCCTGCGGCCAGCTGGCTGTCCAAGGCGCTGACGTCGCGGCGCAGCGCTTCGTGCAGGCAACCGGCATAGACATTGCCAAGGCTGTAGGTCGGGAAATAACCAAACAACCCGACGGACCAATGCACATCCTGCAAAACACCGTTCGAGGCTTTATCAACCTTATAGCCGAAATCAGCCTCAAAACGGTCATTCCAGGCGGCCTCAAGGTCGCTGACCTGAAGGTCGTGCGATACCAGGGCGCGTTCCAGATCAAAGCGCAAGAGCACATGGAGGTTGTATTGCAGCTCGTCCGCCTCGGTGCGGATAAAACCGTCGGAGACGCGGTTCACAACGCGGTAGAACGTCTCTGCATCCGGGACGCCGAAATCGCCAAAAGCGTCTTTCATCTGACCAAAGAGCCATTCCGTAAAGGCGCGGCTGCGGCCCAGCTGGTTTTCATAGATGCGGCTTTGGCTTTCATGCACCCCCATCGACACGCCCTGCCCCAATGGGGTCAGCAGATAATCGCGGTGGATGCCCTGCTCATAGGCGGCATGGCCGACCTCGTGGATGGTTGAATAAAAGCAGTTGAACGGATCAAGGTCATTGGTGCGGGTCGTGATGCGCACGTCCAGACCAGAGCCCGACGAAAACGGATGTACGGCCTTGTCCACCCGCCCATGGGTCATGTCATAACCAAAGGTCTTGGCCAGACGGCGGGTCAGTTTCATTTGTGCGTTCTCGTCAAAACGCCCCGACAGACGGGGTGGTGCCTTGGCGTCGCGGACGGCGGCGCGCAGGGCGCTGAGTTTGGGGCGCAATGCACCAAACATCGCCTCTAGTTCCGCGCCCGTGGCACCGGGCTCATAGTCATCCAGCATCGCGTCATAGACATTGCCGCCCATGGCCAATGCCTGGCCCTCTTCGCGTTTCAGCGACAACACTTCGGTCAGGGTTGGGGCGAAGGCCTTGAAATCATCACTTGCGCGCGCTTCTGCCCAGATGCCCTGGGCCTCCGACGTGACGCGTGCGATCCGGGCGGCCAATGCGGCGGGGACTTTGCTGGCTCGCTCAAAGCTGCGGCGGATGTGGCGCAGGTTGGCGCGGCCTTGATCGTCAAGCGCCTGGGGTGCGATCTGGGCCAACCAGCTTTCGATCCTTGGGTCCGTGCGGCGGGCATGCAGCACGCTTTCCATTGCGGCCATTTCCTCGCCGCGCTGGGGGGCGGCGCCGCGCGGCATCATGGTTTCCTGATCCCAGCCCAGACGCCCCGCCACCTGTGCCAAGGCCTGCGTTTCGCGCTGATGCGCCATCAGATCGTCATAAGCAGTCATCACGAAGTTCCTCTCAGGGATGTGGCGATGGGATAGGCGCTCAGGTAGCGGGCGCGCAGGATCAGGACCCAAAGGACCACGGCAAGCGCCTGATGGACAAGCGCAATATGAACAGGGGCCGCATAGAGCACGGTAGTAATACCCCAGACAATCTGCAGGCTTAGCACTGCCATGACGGCGTTGAAGGCAAACCGCGTCTTGGCATGGGCCGATTGACGTCCGCGCAGCCAGACGATGACGCCAAAGACGAACAGCAGATAGCCGCTGATGCGGTGCATGAACTGCACCAGGCCGGGATTTTCAAAAAAGTTGCGCCACAAGGGGTCGATGCTGAAGGCGTCTGGCGGAAAGAACTGCCCCTGCATCAGCGGCCAGTCAATAAAGTAGCGGCCCGCATCGATACCCGCGACCAAAGCACCCAACAGGATCTGCAAAAAGCTGAAATGCAACAATCCGGTGGCAAGGCCGAATTGCTTGGCCTCCTTGGCGCGGCGGGCCTGGATCAGATCACGCTCCGTGCGGCCCAAAAGCAGCATGTACCAGGTGATAAAGCCCAAGATCACAAAGGCCAGGCCCAGATGGGTCGCCAGCCTGTAGCTGGCCACATCCAACACGCCCTGACCAGAGGTCACACCAGAGGATACCATCCACCAGCCAATCCCGCCCTGCGCGCCCCCAAGGGCCCCCAGCAACAACAGGCGGGGCGTCCAGCCTGCCGGGATCTGACGGCGCAGCAAGAACCACAAGAACCCAAGTCCCCATACCAGACCGATCACCCGGCCCAATTGGCGGTGACCCCATTCCCACCAATAAATGACTTTGAAATCAGCCAGTTCCATCCAGGCATTCTGTAGCTTGAATTCATCAATGGCTTGGTATTTCTCAAACTCTGAAATCCAGTGCGCCTCTGACAGCGGGGGGATCGCCCCGGTGACGGGGCGCCATTCGGTGATCGACAATCCACTGTCGGTCAGCCGCGTCATACCGCCCACGGCGATCATCACAAAGACCAGCGCGAAAAGGATCATCAGCCAGATCCTGATGGCACCACGGCCCGATTTGCGGCCCCGGTCGATCACGCCGGCCTGTGTTACGGGACGGGCGGCATCCATGCTGCCCACTTCTTCGAATAGCTTGCGTTTCTCAGCCATGTTCCGCCTCTAAATCGCTTTTGGCATGTGGTAGGCCAAAGGCTGCCCAAGGTCTAGGGGCGCAGGCCTGTCGGATCGTTTTGTCGCAACCCTTGTGGGACCTGCCCCCGATTGCCGACCCGCAGCAGGCCGGCAGCCCCGCATTCAATCGCGTTCCTTCCAGCGGACCATCTGGCGCATCATGCCGTGCAGCATCTGCACATCCGCCCGCGTCAGTGGCATGCGCGACCACATGTTGCGCAGGTTGACCTTCATAGAGGTCGCCTTGTGTTCGGGATAAAAGAACCCTGCATTTTCCATCCGCTCTTCGTAATGGGCGGCCAGATGTTCAACCTCCTGGCCAGATGCCCATTGCGTGCCGGCCATGCCTTCGGCGACCGGCACCGCGTCACCGGTCTGGCGCATCCATTCATAGCCCATAAGCAGCACACATTGCGCAAGGTTCAGCGAGGCAAAGGCCGGGTTCACCGGCACGGACACGATCGCATTGGCCCGCGCGATGTCGTCGTTTTCCAGACCAGCCCTTTCGGGACCAAACAGCACGGCAACCCGCTGGCCTGCCGCGATCCGGCTGGCCGCTTCGGCCATGGCGGCCTCGGGGGTAAAGACGGGTTTGGTCAGGTCTCGGTCACGGGCGGTGGTGGCAAAGACAAAATCGGTATCGGCCAGCGCCTGGGGCAGATCGGCACATAGCCGCGCCTCATCCAGCAACCGCCCCGCACCAGAGGCCATGGCGACAGCGGCAGGATTGGGCCAGCCATCGCGGGGGGCGACAACGCGCATGTGATCCAGCCCAAAGTTCCACATGGCCCGGGCGGCGGCACCAATATTTTCCCCCATCTGGGGGCGCACCAGCACAAAGGCCGGGATGGTCGGTTTTTGAACAGGATTTGACATGAACAGGCTCTTACGCTGGCCCCATCTTTCCTGCAAGCGGCTGCTGATGATGTCCCGGACCGCGCATAACAGTTTTCTTTTGCCAATGCTTAGGCTAGTCAGACGCAAAAGACGCCGAGGGAGCCAATGATGGACACGCCGGAAAAGCCACAGATTTATCTGATCACGCCACCTGAAATTGAGCTTTCCAGCTTTTCCAAGGATTTGGCAGCCGTTCTTGATACCCATGAGATTGGCTGTGTCCGACTGGCGCTGTCCTCCAAGGATGAGGACCGGGTGGCGCGCACTGCCGATGCCTTGCGCGAAATCACCCATGCCCGCGATGTGGCGCTGGTGATCTCGGATCATATGCTGCTGGTTGAAAAACTGGGGCTGGACGGTGTGCACCTGAGCGATGGCGCGCGCACCGTGCGCTATGCCCGCAAGGAACTGGGCGAAGACCCGATCGTGGGCTGCTTTTGCGGCCCCTCCAAACATGACGGGATGTCTGCGGGCGAGGCTGGTGCGGACTACGTCAGCTTTGGGCCTGTGCAGCCGCGCGCGCTGGGGGATGGATCATTCGCTCCGCTGGAGCTGTTCCAGTGGTGGTCCGAAGTCATCGAGGTGCCCATCGTCGCCGAAGGCGCACTGGACGAGGCCATGATCCGAACCCTCACGCCCTTTACCGACTTTTTCGGCATTGGTGATGAAATCTGGGGCCAGGATGATCCGACCGCCGCTTTGGCCACCTTGATCAAGGCGATGGAATAGGCCGAACTTTCGTCCGGCCCTCCGGTTTACAAAAAGACCCGTTCAATCACCCACCACAGACCGATGATGGCAATCACCAGTGATCCGGTGACGGATACGGCGCGGAACATCACCGGGTAGCTGCGCACAGCGGTCTGGTCTGTCTCAAGCCGGGCGACGGATGCGGCGCGCACCGCCAGCCAGATCACCAGTGCCGCCAGCGCGATGACGGTCAGCTGGCCCAATTCGACGCCCACGTTGAACCCGATCAACGCCGGTACAAACTGTCCTTCGGGCAGGCCGAATTCACCCAGCACAGAGGCAAAGCCAAGTCCGTGCAGCAGCCCGAACCCAAAGACCACCAAGGGGCGCCAGCGGTTCAGCCCTGAAGAGAAGATATTCTCAACCGCCACATAGACAATGGAGGCCGCGATCAGCGGCTCTACGATGGCGGCAGGGATCGTGACCAGCCCCAGCGCGCCCAGGGCCAATGTCACCGTATGGGCCAGCGTAAAGGCCGACACCTGCCACAGCAGCGGGGCCAGATGGGTAGAGAGGAAAAACAAGCCAAGCACAAACAGGATATGGTCAAGACCCTGTGGCAGGATATGATCGAACCCGACAGGAATATAGCTGCCAAAGGCCTGCCAGAGGGTCTGTGCGCCGCCGCCTGCAAGGGCGATCTCGGGGCTGGTTTCGCCCCCGGCAAGATAGCCGGTGAAAGGTGCCTCAACGCCCTGCTGGCGCAGCACCATCGCCCCGGCCCCTTCGGGCCAGGTCAGCGTGATCTTTTGGGCTCCATCGGGCACATCGGCCTGCAGGGTCCATTCCGCCACACGCGCCAGTTCAATGTTCACATCCTGCGGCATGACCACCCCGACAGAGCGCAGCTCTGCCGCCTGCCCGTCCACCAGCAACATCGGCAAGCCGTTCCATCCGGGCAGCAGATCTGGTGCCAGATCCGCTATTTGCGCTGCGGGCTGGGCGCGCAGACTGTCATAATCGCCAGCGTTTTCGGCATCATTTGTGTCGGTCACCTGATCCAGGTCGATACCGGCCAGAAACGCCTCCAGATTGATCCGCAAGACAAGCGCTGCCTGCCCATTCTCGACCGTCAGATCGCCGATGGTTGGTTGTACCTCATGCGCACGCAGCGCACTTGCAAAGCCGAAGGCCAGCGTTGACAATGCCAACATCGGCATCACGTTTCGGCATGTCCTTATGAAAGTTGTCCACATGTTTCTGTCCCGTCTTCTAGCCATCTTGATCTGTGCCCTCCCTGTGAGCGTCGCTGCCCATGAATTCTGGATCGAACCAGAGACTTATCAAGTAGAACCGGGCGAAAGACTACAGGCGGTTTTCAAAAACGGACAGGAATTCGAAGGAAGTTCGCTGTCTTTCTTTGAACGCAGCTCAGCCCGCTTTGAGATGTACGCCGATGGGCAGGTGATGGCATTGACGCCGCGATCTGGTGATTCCCCGGCGCTGGATGTGGATGCGCCTGTGACAGACGGTCTGGTCAGCGTGGTGCATGAAACGACCCCCTCGCTGTTGACCTATCGCGAATGGGAAAAATTCCTGAAATTCGCCGCACATAAGGATTTCAAGACCGCCGCCGCCGATCATATCGCGGCAGGCTGGTCCCAAGAGATGTTCCGCGAACGGTATACCCGCCACGTCAAGGCGCTGTTCGCAGTTGGCAGCGGGCAAGGCGATGATGCCGCCACCGGCATGGAGACAGAGTTTATCGCCCTGACCAACCCCTATGTCGCGGGGTTTGACAACAACATGCGCGTCGAAGTGCAGTACAGGGGTGCCCCCCGTGCGGATGCCCAGGTTGAGGTTTTCGACCGTGCGCCGGACAATTCTGTCACCATCAGCCTGTTTCGCACGGATGCCGCCGGACAGGTGAGTGTCCCGGTTCAGAACGGCCATGAATACCTGTTTGACGCGGTGGTCTTGCGCAGCATTCCGGCACCGGTGGCAGAAGAGAACCCGTTGGTCTGGGAAACCCTCTGGGCGGCTTTGACCTTCAAGGTACCTGAGTAAATTCAGAGGGGACGCACAAGCATGGCCATGAGGCTTGAGGCCGCTTGCCTCTTCCTGCGCCAAGACGTTAAAGCCCTGCTATGGAAAATACGCCAGACATAAACACAGCAAAAACAGAACCGCCTGAAGCAAGATCGCCCGATATCTTGTGCATCGGTTCTGTTCTTTGGGATGTGATAGGCCGTTCTGAAAATGCAATGCGCCAAGGCTCTGATATGCCGGGCCGGATCACCCGTTTGCCCGGTGGCGTGGCGCTCAATATCGGGATGGCACTGGCGCGTTTTGGCCTGCAGCCCGCCCTGCTCAGCGCTGTGGGGCGCGACGCCGAAGGTGCGGCCCTGATCGAAGCCTGCGAAATTCGCGGGCTGATCACGTCTTTCATCTACCGTTCGGACGACCTGCCAACGGATAAATACATGGCTGTCGAAGGGTCAAACGGGCTGATTGCCGCGATTGCCGATGCGCATTCTCTTGAGGCGGCGGGGGCCAAGATCCTGCTGCCCCTGTCCGATGACCGTCTGCCCCAACCCTATACAGGTGCCGTGGCGCTGGATGGCAACCTGACGCCAGAGCTGTTGGCCCAAGTGGCACATAGCCCGTTGTTGGCTGAGGCGGATTTGCGGGTGGCCCCGGCCTCCCCGGGAAAGGCCCTCAGGCTCAGCCCCTTTGTGCAGGCCGGACGGGGCACGATCTATGTCAACCTTGAGGAGGCAGGGCTGCTTTGCCAGGCCAGTTTCACCTCTTCGGCAGAGGCTGCAGAGGCGCTGTTGGCACGCGGCGCGCTGCGGGCGGTGGTGACCCATGGCGGGGCCCCCGCATCGGTGGGCAGTGCCAAGGGGCTGATCACCCAACAGCCGCCCCAAGTGCATGTGGCCCGTGTCACCGGTGCCGGAGATACCTTCATGGCCGCGCATATTTCAGCCGAACTGAAAGGGGCCGACCCTGAGGCGGCCCTTGCGCAAGCGCTGGATGCGGCTGCCCTTTATGTCTCAGGAGAGACCAAGATATGACCCCATTTCCCCTGACCTTCAGTGCCGAAGTCGATGCCGCGCGCAAGGCGGGCCATCCGATCGTCGCATTGGAAAGCACGATCATCACCCACGGGATGCCCTATCCGCAAAACCTTGAGGTGGCCCAGCAGGTCGAGGACGACGTGCGCGCCGCCGGGGCCACGCCTGCTACGATCGCGGTTCTGGACGGTGCCTTGCATATCGGGCTGGACCCTGAGCAGCTCAGCACGCTGGCGCAGGCCAAGGGCGTGGCCAAGCTGAGCCGTGCCGATATTGCCGTTTGCATCGCAACGGGACGCACCGGGGCCACGACGGTCGCCGCCACGATGATTGCCGCCCATCTGGCGGGGATCGCGGTCTTTGCCACGGGCGGCATCGGCGGTGTGCACAAGGGGGCAGAGGAAAGTTTTGACATTTCGGCAGACCTGATGGAGCTGGCGCAAACCCCCGTGACGGTTGTTGCGGCGGGGGCCAAGGCGATCCTTGATGTGGCCAAGACTCTTGAGGTGCTTGAGACACAGGGCGTGCCGGTGATTGCCGTGGGCCAAGACAGTTTTCCGGCCTTCTGGTCGTCCACATCACCGCTGAAAGCGCCCTTGCGGCTGGATACTGCGGCCCAGATTGCACGGGCCCACAGGACACGGGTGGCCATGGGCCTGCCCGGTGGACAATTGATTGCCAATCCAATCCCTGTTGCCGATGAAATCCCGGCTGCGGTTCTGGCCCCTGTCATTGCACAGGCGCAGGCCAATGCGCAGGCCCATGGGATCAGCGGCAAGGCGGTTACCCCCTATCTGCTGCAACGTATCTTTGAGCTGACAGAGGGCCGTTCCCTGACCGCCAACATCGCCCTTGTGCGCAACAATGCCCGGCTGGCGGCAGCGATCGCAAAGGCCCTGACCCAAGCAGATGATTAAAATCGCGGCAATTGCCCGAAATTTCGACGCCAAAGCGGCGACAGCCATTGTCGCGCTGTGCCAAAGCGCCTAGCTAAAGCGCATCTGAGACTGGATTGTCCTATTCCATGAATACACCCTTTGATATCGAACCCCCAAAACCACGGCGCAGCCTTGTGGGGTCTTTGCGTGCTTCCTTCCTGACCGGATTGGTGGTCATTGCGCCTGTCGGGCTGACCATCTGGCTGATCTGGTCTGTTGTGGGCTGGATTGACGGCTTTGTCTTGCCGCTGGTGCCTCAGGCCTATCATCCTGATCGCATGTTGCAGGATTTCTTGGGCCTTGATCCGTCGGTTCAGATCAACATCCGCGGCTTGGGCGTTGTTATCTTTTTGCTTTTCACCATTGTCGTCGGGTGGACAGCCAAAGGTTTCATGGGGCGTTCGCTGATCCGTTTTGCCGAAGGGCTGGTGGAGCGCACGCCGGTGGTGCGGACAATCTACTCTGGCATCAAACAAATTTCCGAGACGATCTTTGCGCAGTCCGAACGCAGTTTCGAAAAGGCATGCCTGATCGAATACCCGCGCAAAGGGGTCTGGGCGCTCGGCTTTATCTCTACGGACGCCAAGGGCGAAGTGTCGGAAAAAGCCGGAGAGAAAGATGCGGAAATGGTATCGGTGTTTTTGCCGACCACGCCCAACCCGACCTCTGGTTTCTTGCTGTTTTTCCCCAAGGCCGATGTGATGGAACTGGACATGACCGTTGAGGATGCGGCCAAATTGGTCATCTCGGCCGGTCTGGTCTATCCGCCCGA
>JAFMGZ010000021.1:37603-61184 GCA_017854855.1 Sulfitobacter sp.
GCTTTTTTGAGCGTGGCGATGACGGCCGGATTTGGCACCATCTTGGTGGCGACCGACAGTTTCTCCATCAGGTCGTCGTCTGCGATCATATGCACGTTCATCCGCCGATGCCCGCTGTCCTGCACGCTGCCCTGATCCAGCAGGCGCTGGACAAATTCAATGGCGCGCAATTCGCGCAAGAGGCTGGAATTAAAGCTGATCTCATTGATTCGGTTCTGGATCTGCTTTGGCGTGACTGGCAGTTCTTCGCGTTCCAGCGGGTTGATGTTGATGATCACGATGTCATCTGGCAGCCCCGCCTGAAACAGCGGAAACAGCGCCGGGTTCCCGGTATATCCGCCATCCCAGAACGCTTCCTTGCGGCCGGTGTCGGGGTCGTCAATCTCTATCGCCTGAAAGACCGTGGGCAGACAGGCCGAGGCCATGATGGCCTGCGCGGATATCTCATCGCCCGAAAAGACCTTGATCTTGCCGTTGCGGACCCTGGTGGCACAGATGAACAGCATCGGATCAATGCCATTGCAGACCCGGTCATAATCGAACCGGTTCACGATATCGCTAAGCGGGTTGCGAAAAAAGGGGCCCATCGCATAGGGCGATGTGACATTGGATACCGCGTCCGAAAACATCACCGGCCAGCTGTATTCCATGGCCTGGCTCAGCGCGCCTACGCCCCATGGGGCCATCCATTGCGACATCCGCAGGTCTGACACGCCCGCCACCTGTTCCCAGAGCCAGGCAAGGTTCTCGCGCGCGCCTTCAGGCCCGTTGACGACCCAGCCCGCCTTGAGGGCCGCACCGTTCAGCGCACCCGCTGAGGTGCCGGAAATGCCACCGATTTCGATGTCATCATCGCGCAACAGCCGGTCCAATGCGCCCCAGGTAAAGGCCCCATGCGCCCCTCCGCCCTGCAGCGCGAGGTTGATACGTTTCTTTGCCATCCAAACTGACCTAAAGCGCCGTCCAGCCGCCATCGACGCTGATGGTGGTGCCGGTGATCTGGGCCGCCGCCGCAGAGCATAAAAACGCCGTCGTGCCGCCGATCTGTTCGACGGTGGCGAATTCCTTGCTGGGTTGGCGCGTCAGGATGATGTTTTCCATCACCTCTTCACGGGTCATGTCGTATTCTTTCATCGTATCGGGGATCTGCTTTTCCACGATCGGTGTCAGCACGTAGCCTGGACAGATGGCGTTGCAGGTGATGTCTTCTTTTGCGGTCTCAAGGGCCGTGGTCTTGGTCAGGCCGACAACCCCGTGTTTGGCCGCGATATAGGCGGCCTTGTAGGGCGATGCGGTCAGCCCGTGGGCCGAGGCGATATTGACCACCCGGCCCCAACCGGCCGCGCGCATCATCGGCAGGGCCACGGCGGTGGTGTGAAAGGCCGATGACATGTTGATCGCGATGATGGCGTCCCATTTCTCAACCGGGAAATCCGGGATTGGGGCGACATGCTGAATGCCGGCGTTGTTGACCAGGATATCGCAGCGCCCGGCATCCTTGATCAATTGGCGGCACTGGTCGCCCTTTGACATATCCGCCTGGATGTAGCGGGCAGTAACGCCGGTCTCTGACGCGATCTTCTCTGCCAGGGCGTGATCTTCGTCGCTGTCGGTAAAGGAATTGAGCACGATGTCTGCACCGGCGCGCGCAAGTTCCCAGGCAATACCCAGACCGATGCCTGAGTTTGATCCGGTGATAACGGCTGTCTTGCCGGAAAGGTCGATGGTGAATGCCATGGGTCTGCTCCTTGGGGTGTTGCTGCGCTCGCATCATGCCGCGCTGCTGTGCAGAAGGAAACGCACAAACCGCCCAGAAGTTGCATCAGCCGTGGCAAAACCAAAAAAAAACGCCAGCACGAAGCTGGCGTTAAGTTATTGAGGCAGGTTTCATACAGGCAAGAAACCTATCGAGCAGTGACCTCTTTATAGAAGATGATCGGCTTAACGCCAAGTATAAAGTTTGAACTGGACGTGAACGCCAGTTACCCATAGGCCCAACAAAACAAGGGCAGTGAGGGATTGTTGCGAAAATGGGGATCGATTTTTTCCAAAAATTGCGGGGCGTTGCGGCTGTTTCTTCACTGATTCTATATGCCGCAGTGGCGCGGGCCGAACCCCAGCATGGTCTATCTATGTATGGTTCTCCTGCCTTACCACCTGATTTTGTGTCCCTGCCCTATGTAAACCCCGATGCGCCCAAAGGGGGGGCAATCACCTTGGGCAACACTGGCGGCTTTGACAGTCTCAATCCTTTTGTGCTGAAGGGAACGGTGCCCTGGCAGCTGAGTTTTTTCACCCATGAGAGCCTGATGGGCCGTTCGTGGGACGAACCGTTCACACTTTACGGTCTATTGGCCGAATCGGTTGAGGTTCCTGAGTCACGGGCGTGGGTGGCATTTACCCTGCGCCCCGAGGCGCGTTTTGCCGATGGCACCCCCGTGACAGTAGAAGATGTGATCTTCTCCTATGAGTTGTTGGGCAGCGAAGGGCATCCCCGCTACCACGGTCTGGCCCGCCAGATTGAGCGGATTGAGGCCACGGGCCCGCGCACGGTCCGGATCACCTTCAATACCGATAACAGAGAGTTGGCTCTTTTGGCGGGCATGCGCCCGATCCTGTCCAAGGCGCAATGGGAAGGGCGGGATTTCGCCAATGCCCCGCTGGCAGATTTCCCCATGGGCACCGGACCCTATGTGATTGCAGATTTCGATGCCGCCCGGCAGGTCACCTTGACCCGGAACCCTGACTACTGGGGCAAGGATGTGCCGTTCAGGCGTGGCACCCATAACTTTGACCGAATCAAGATCGATTTTTATGGCGATGCCAATGTGCTGTTTGAGGCCTTCAAGGCCGGAGAGATTTCCGCCGTGCGCGAATTCAACGCCGAGACCTGGGCCACGCAGTATGATTTTCCTGCGATCACACGTGGTGAGGTGGTCAAATCCACCTTTCCGCATCAAAAGCCATCGGGCATGACCGGTTTTGTGATGAACACCCGTCGCGCGCCCTTTGACGACTGGCGGGTGCGCGAGGCGCTGATCCAGGCGTTCAATTTCGAGTTCATCAATGAGACCCTGACCGGTGGTGCCCTGCCGCGGATCACCTCCTATTTCTCCAATTCAGAGCTTGCGATGCGCCCCGGTCCGGCGGAACCTGAGGTTGCCGCATTGCTTGCCCCTTACGCGCAAGGCCTGCTGCCTGGCACCATCGAGGGCTATGCCCTGCCCGTCTCGGACGGATCGGCCCGCAACCGCGCGGGCATCCGCGCCGCGATGCAGGCATTGCAAGAGGCGGGCTTTTCGGCCGAAGGCGGCACCATGCGCGATCCATCCGGCAAGCCACTGGCGTTCCGGATCCTGCTGTCCAAGGGCAACGCAGAACACACCAAGATTGCAGAGCTTTATGTGCAGGCCCTGACCCGGCTGGGGATCGCTGCCGAGGTCGAAAGCGTGGATGAGGCGCAGCTGACCGCAAGGATCAATGCCTTTGATTTCGACATGGCGCATTTCCGGCGCGCGCTGTCGCTGTCTCCGGGAAATGAGCAACGGTTTTACTGGGGCTCAGAGGCGGCCACGCAGGAAGGGTCGCGCAACCTGATGGGCGTCCAGAGCGCGGCGGTGGACGCGATGATCGACAGGATGCTTTCAGCCACATCCGCTGATGAATTTGTCTTTGCCACCCGCGCGCTGGACCGTGCCTTGACGGCGGGCCGCTATGTGATCCCGTTCTGGCAATTCAGCGAAGGGCTGATCGCGCATCAGTCGTTCATGAAATATCCCGACACCTTGCCGATTTACGGCGACGGTCCGAACTTTATGCCAGAGGTCTGGTGGGCCGAGGAATAATTTCTGTTGAAGATGCGACCACCGTCATAAAATTGAAACACAGCCCATCTATGCGCAATTTATGAACATTCTTGTCTTATGCACCGGTAATTCGGCCCGCTCGATCCTGTTGGAATCCCTGTTGAACCATTTGGGCCAGGGGCGTGTGACCGCCTATTCGGCAGGCAGCCAGCCTGCGGGCCGGGTGCATCCGCAGTCCCTTGCCCTGCTGGCGGCCAAAGGCCACGATGTTGCCGGTTTCCGCTCCAAGAGCTGGGATGAATTTGCCGCACAGGGGGCGCCCCAAATGGCCGCGGTGATCACCGTTTGCGGCTCTGCCGCGGGGGAAACATGCCCGATCTGGCCCGGTGCCCCGCTGCGGGCCCATTGGGGCGTCGAGGACCCCGCCGCCGCCACGCCAGATCAGGCTCCAGAGGCCTTTGCGCAGGCCTACGCCATCTTGCGGCGACGCGCTGAGGCGTTTCTGGCCGAGGATATCAGCCGCATGAATGATGCGCAGCTGTCCGCACATCTTACATCCTGCGCGGCGCTGTCATGATGCGCCGTCTGGCTGCCGAAGCGCTTGGCACGGGTATGCTGCTGATCTCGGTGATCGGTTCGGGGATCATGGCCGTGAACCTTGCGGATGGGAATGTCGCCTTGTCGCTTCTGGCCAATGCGATTGCCACGGGCTGTATGCTATATGCGATCATCACGGTTCTGGGTCCGATTTCGGGGGCGCATTTCAACCCGGCGGTCAGCCTTGCCTTTTATCTGCGGCGCGACCTGCCCTTGTCCGATCTGATCCGCTATGTGCCGGCGCAGATCGCGGGGGGCATATTGGGTGTCTGGGCTGCACATGTGATGTTTGACCTGCCCATCATGCAACTATCGTCCACCATGCACCGCACGGGCGGCGCACAGTGGTTTTCTGAAATCATCGCCACCTTTGGGCTGCTTTTCGTGATATTCGGCGGGCTTAGGGCGCGGCCCGAGGCGGTTCCGACGCTGGTGGCGCTTTATATTACCGGGGCCTATTGGTTCACCTCATCGACCAGCTTTGCCAATCCTGCGGTGACGATCGCGCGCGGGTTTTCGGACACATTCGCCGGGATCAATCCGGGGCATATCCCGATGTTCATCCTGGCCCAACTGCTGGCCGTGGGTGCTGCACATCTGATCTTGCGCCCCTTGCTCAAGGACGGCTGAACGCTCAGGTCAGGGAGGTGACCCAAAGGATGGTTGCATCTTCTGCGCTGACCGAGACGACATTATGCCCCATCGTGGCATCATAATAGGCGCTGTCGCCCCGGCGCAGCTCTACGGGTTCGTAGAATTCGGTAAACAATTGCACCACGCCCGTCAGCACATATAGGAACTCTTCGCCGTCGTGGCGCACCCAGCCGTCGAATTCTTCCATGCTGCGCGCCCTGATGCGGGCGCGGTAGGGCAACATCTGTTTCTTGCGCAGCGCGTCGCCCAGAAGTTCGTGTTCATAGGTCGTGGTGGCCTTGGCCGTGCCGTCGCCTGATTTGGTCACGGCCATACGTCCGTTGATCTTTTCGGCCGCAGGCGGTGTGAACAGCTGCGGCACTGAGATTTCAAGGCCAACTGCCAGTTTCTTCAAGGCATCATAGGTCGGTGACATCTGCCCGTTTTCGATCTTGGACAGGGTGGAGCGGGCCAGTCCGGCCTGTTTGGCCGCCTGTTCCAGCGTCCATTTGCGGCCCTTGCGCAGCTCGCGGACGCGCGCGCCCAGATCAACGGGCGGTGCTGTCTCAGTGCCACTGCTTTCGCGGGCGATCTGGATCATCTTGGGAGAGGTATCATTGCTCATGGGGGTTCATATAGCTGCCCGACTGACACCTTGCAACGCGCGCCGCGCTAGGCTAGCCGATGAACATGAACCAGGATGCAAACATGCCCTTAGCCTTCAACCTTGCGGCCTATGTGCTGCAGGCTGGCGCTGCGACGCCAGACAAGATGGCGCTGCAGCTTTTGTCCGCAGATGGGACCGAGGATTGGACCTACCAGCAACTGACCCAGGCGGTGCGCGGCACTGCCACGGGCCTGCTGGAGCTGGGTTTGCTGCCCGGTGACACGGTGCTGATGCGCCTGGGCAATACGCCCGATTTTCCGCTGGCCTATCTGGGCGCTTTGGCGGCAGGTCTGGTGCCGGTGCCCACGGCCGCAGCCCTGACAGAGGGCGAAGTGGCCAAGATCATCGCGACACTGGCCCCCAAGCGCATCCTGCGCGACCCGTCGGTGCCCTGCCCCGATGCAGACCACATCACCGACCTGCGCGCCTTGCGCGCGATGCGCAACCTGCCCCCCGCGCCCTATCACAGGGGCGATGCAGAGCGGCTGGGATATATCATCTATACCTCAGGCACCTCTGGTCAGCCTTCGGCCGTGATGCATGCGCACCGGGCCATCCTGGCACGGCGGATGATGTTTGACGGCTGGTATGGGCTGCGCCCTACGGACCGCCTGCTGCATGCGGGCGCGTTCAACTGGACCTATACGCTGGGCACCGGCCTGATGGACCCATGGACGCTGGGGGCCACGGCCTTGATCCCGGCACCCGGCACCCCGCCCGAGGCGCTGCCCGCGCTGATCGCACAGCATAGGGCCACCATCTTTGCGGCGGCCCCCGGTGTTTACCGCCAGATGCTGAAGCAGAAGGCGACATTGCATCTGCCCGATCTGCGCCACGGATTAAGCGCGGGCGAAAAGATGGCTCCCTCGGTGATCAACGCATGGAGAGCAGCGACAGGCACCGCTGTCTATGAAGCCTTTGGCATGTCCGAATGTTCCACCTTCATTTCTGGCTGCCCTGCGACCCCGGCGGCCGAAGGGGCCATCGGCGCGCCGCAGCCCGGCCGAAAGGTTGCCATTCTGGGGCCAGACGGCCCGGCACCGCAGGGCACGCCCGGGACGATTGCGATTCACAAGGACGATCCGGGCCTGATGCTGGGCTATCTCGATGCGCCTGATCTGACGGCGGCGAAATACCATGGCTGCTGGTTCCTGACCGGCGATCAGGCGGTGATGGATGAGGCGGGCCAGATCACCTATCTGGGCCGCAATGACGATATGATGAACGCGGGCGGCTTTCGGGTTTCACCGCTGGAGGTTGAGGCGCAGCTGGCGCAGGCCCCCGGCATAACCGGCGTGGGCGTCACGGAAGTGTGCGTAAAGGAAGGTGTCAAAGTGATCGCTGCCTTCTACACCGCCGCCGCCCCACTGGACGAGGCGGCCTTGAACGCCTATGCCCAAGCCAACCTGGCGCGCTACAAGCAACCGCGCCTCTTCATCCACGTGGCGTCGCTGCCTACGGGCGGCAACGGCAAACTCCTGCGCCGCAGCCTGCGTGACGACTTTGAGGCAAACCAACCATGACCAAGACCATCAAACTCGACATCATGTCCGATCCGATCTGCCCCTGGTGCTATATCGGCAAGGCGCATCTGGACAAGGCATTGGCCGCTCACCCTGATCATCCCTTCGTGATCGAATGGCATCCATTTCAGCTGAACCCGGATATGCCCGCCCAAGGCATGGACCGCCGCGCCTACCTTGAGGGCAAGTTCGGTGGCAAGGAAGCGGCCGTCCGGGCCTATGCCCCGGTCGTGGAACATGCAGCCAAGGCTGGTCTGAACATCAATTTCGAAGCGATGAATCGCACGCCGAATACGCTTGATGCGCATCGGCTGATCCATTGGGCAGGCATCGAAGGGCGACAGACGGCAGCCGTGGCCGCGCTGTTCAAGGCATATTTCGTCGATGCCCGTGACATTGGCGATCCAGAGGTCCTGGCCGATATTGCCGATGGCATTGAGATGGACGCCGCAGTGGTGGCCCGTCTGCTCAAATCAGATGTCGATGCCCAGGACATCCGCGACCGCGACGCCCATAGCCGTCAGATGGGGATCAGCTCCGTGCCGACCTTCATTGTGGCCAACCAACATGCTGTACCGGGCGCACAGCCGCCTGAACTTTGGGCAAATGTCATCGCGGAACTGACCGGAACTGCCTAAAACTATGGCAAACCCGTCACAGGACGGTGCAATAGATCCGCATGTCTTTGCCAAGCGGACCTTGGTGACCTAAGGTTAACACCAGATGGGGCATAAGACCCGACACCAAAAAATCGAGCGGGTACATGGCAGACAAACAGGCACTCCCGGACGCTTTGCGTCCGTCTTCAAGATATGCATTCGAATATAACCTCGTGTCAGGGTCGATGCGTTGCGTTCTACGGCTTGCCAGTGGCGCCCCTGGCGCTGCGGTAAAAGCGGTTTGGCGCAATGAGGTGGGGGTGGCCCCTGTCACCGGCCCGCGACGGGTGCAACCATGATGCCGACTGCGGGAAAATCTGGTCGGTTGGTTCTGACCTATGGGTGTTTTGATCAATTCCATCAGGGGCATGTGCAATTCCTGCGGCGCGTTGCGCAAATGGGTGATGAATTGATCGTTGGTTGCGCGACAGATGAACATGCAAATCGGATCGGTCTGCCTTGTGCACAGCCCTATCGGCAGAGGCGCGGCTTGCTGGAACGGTGCCGCTATGTTTCGCGGGTAATCGCGGAAACCGATGAAGATCAGCAACGCACTGATATTGTGAACTATAACGCAAGTGCATTGGTGATGGGCGAAGAATACACAGGGTTGTTCAACCATTTGCAAGATATCGCGCAAATCTACTATCTGCCGCGCATTAATCTTGCTGAATTGAATAGAAATGAACCGCAATCCTATTCGTTTAAGGCCGTCAGCTAATTTTTTGAAGTAGAAGCTATTGTAGAGTACTCAACCTTCGGTTACCGATGAAGCATATTGGTGTTTTGATTTAAGCGCTATATATTTCGGAGCAATTTGTGTCCTCTGCAAAAGACAATTTCTCAATGGGCCGCGGTGAATTCGTGGCTCTGATTGCGATGATGTTCGCGACGGTGGCATTTTCGATTGATGCCATGTTGCCTGCGCTACCCGAAATTGCCGCCGAGATTGGGCCAGAAACGGCAAACCGTGCGCCTTTGATCCTGACAGCCTTTGTGCTGGGCATGGGGGTAGGCACCTTTATTTCCGGGCCGCTGTCTGATGCCTTTGGGCGCAGGCGGGTCATCTTTTTCGGCATCACGCTATATATCGTATCTGCTGCGGTTGCCTGGTCCAGTTCAACCCTTGAGGTGATGCTGATTGCCCGCGTGTTCCAGGGGCTGGGGGCATCGGGGCCAAGGATCGTTTCGGTCGCCATCGTGCGTGACCTGTTTTCTGGGCGCGAGATGGCCAAGATCGTGTCGATCGTCATGATGATCTTTACCATTATCCCCGCGTTTGCGCCGTTGATTGGGTCGTTTATCATCGTTGGCTTTGGCTGGCGCGGTATTTTTCTGGCATTCATCCTGTTTTCGGCCTGTATCATGATATGGGTGGGCATCCGGCTGCCCGAAACGCTGCCACAGGCAGAACGGCGGCCCTTGCGTCTTGGCCTGATGGTCGATGCCGTGGCCGAGATGTTCGCGATCCCGTCGGTGCGTATTTCCATCCTTGTTCAGTCGCTGGCCATGGCGATGCTGTTTTGCATGCTGATGCTGGTCCAGCCGATCTATTACGAGATTTATGACAGGGCCGCGACCTTTCCCTATTGGTTCGCCGGTGTCGCCTTGTTGGCAGGCACCGCGAGCATCCTGAACGCGTTGCTGGTTGGGCGGCTTGGGATGCGTTTTCTGGTGACGGTCACATTGGGCGCGCAGGTCTTCCTTTCCGCGCTCATGCTTGGCCTTGGTCTGGGCGATCTGGCAGAGCCTTATGGTTTTGCCGCCTTCGTGATCTGGCAGATTTGCCTGTTTTTTCAGGCTGGGCTGACATTGGGCAATCTCAATGCGCTGGCCATGGAACCGCTGGGCCATATCGCGGGGATCGGTGCCTCCGTGGTGGGTGCAGTGTCGACGGTGCTGGCCGCGCTGATCGCATCGCCGGTGGGGTTGCTGTTCAACGGAACCATCGTGCCGCTGGTGGCGGCTGTTTTGATCATGGCTCTGTCAGGCTTTTTGCTGATGATGCAATTGGCCCGGGTTGAACGCCGTCTGGTCTCTGCAGAGTAATGGATCAGGCCGCGGTGCTTGCGGCCTTCTTTTTCTGCTTTTCCTTGGCGATGACATGTTCCGCCAGATCGCGGGCGATGGCAAAGGCCCCCTTGATCTTGTCCCCGTCAGACCGCCAATCGCGCTTGACCACGATCTTGTTGTCCCGGACCTTGGCCAGTCCGCGCTGATCCTGAATGAATTGCACCAGCCCTTCGGGCGAGACGAATTTGTCGTTGTGGAACTGTATCGTAGCCCCCTTGGGCCCGCCATCCAACTTGGCGATACCGGCGCGTTTGCACATCGCCTTGATGCGGACCACCAGCATCAGCGTGTTAACTTCCTTGGGCAGTTTGCCAAAGCGGTCGATCAGTTCGGCGGCAAAACCCTCCAGCTCTACCTTGGTGCTGAGACCGGACAGGCGGCGGTACAGCCCCAGACGCACGTCCAGATCAGGCACATAGGCCTCTGGGATCAGGACCGGCACGCCCAGATTTATCTGCGGTGCCCATTGTTCATCGGCTTCTGACAGGCCCTCCATCTCGCCGGCCTTGATCTTGGCAATCGCCTCTTCCAGCATGGATTGGTACATCTCAAAGCCGACATCGCGCATCTGCCCTGATTGTTCCTCGCCCAGCAGGTTGCCCGCGCCGCGAATGTCCATATCCTGTGACGCCAGCGTAAAGCCCGCGCCCAATGTATCCAAAGACCCCAAGACCCTAAGCCGCTTTTCCGCAAGCGGCGTCAGCTTGGCCCTGGGTTTGGTGGTCAGATAGGCATAGGCGCGGGTCTTGGAACGCCCTACCCGGCCCCTGATCTGATAGAGCTGCGCCAGACCGAACATATCGGCGCGGTGGATGATCATCGTGTTGGCCGTGGGGATGTCCAAGCCGGATTCCACGATCGTCGTCGCCAGCAGAATATCGAATTTGCCGTCGTAAAAGGCGTTCATCCGGTCATCCAATTCGCCCGCCGCCATTTGGCCATGGGCCACGACATAGGACAATTCGGGCAGCTGGGCCTGCAAAAACGCCTCGATCTCGGGCAAATCGCTGATCCGCGGCACGACATAAAAAGACTGCCCGCCCCGGTAATGTTCACGCAAGAGCGCCTCGCGCAGGGTGACGGTGTCAAACTCGCTTACGTAGGTGCGGATCGCCAGACGGTCGACCGGCGGCGTGCCGATGATGCTCAGGTCACGCACCCCTGTCAGCGACAACTGCAAGGTGCGCGGGATCGGCGTTGCGGTCAGGGTCAGCACGTGAATATCGGTGCGCAGGGATTTCAGCCGCTCCTTGTGCTGCACGCCAAAGTGTTGCTCTTCGTCAATGACCAAAAGGCCAAGGTTCTTGAACTTGATGCCCTTGGCCAGCAGCGCATGTGTTCCGATCACGATATCGACGGTGCCCTTGGTCATGCCATCTTTTGTCAGGGCGGCCTCTTTGGCAGGGACAAAGCGGCTCAGCTGCCGCACCTCGATGGGAAAGCCGCGAAAACGCTCGGTAAAGCTTTTGAAATGCTGGCGCGCCAGCAAGGTTGTCGGCGCAATCACCGCCACCTGGACCCCGGACATCGCAGCCACAAAGGCCGCGCGCATCGCCACTTCGGTCTTGCCGAAACCAACATCGCCGCAGATCAGCCGGTCCATCGGGTTGCCGCTGGTGATGTCGTCAATGACATCGCCGATGGCGCGCAGCTGGTCGTCGGTCTCTGCATAGGGAAAGCGCGCCGAGAAGGCGTCCCACATGCCCGGCGGCGGCTCCAGCACCGGGGCGCGGCGCAGGGCGCGTTCTGCGGCGATCCGGATCAGCTTGTCGGCCATTTCGCGGATGCGCTCTTTCAGCTTGGCCTTCTTGGATTGCCACGCTCCCCCGCCCAGCTTGTCCAACAGCCCTTCGTCATGGCCATATTTGCTCAGCAGTTCGATATTCTCGACCGGCAGGTAGAGTTTTGATTGTTCGGCGTATTCCAACACCAGACATTCATGCGCCGCCCCGGCCGCCGTGACGATCTCCATCCCGTGATAACGGCCAATGCCGTGATCCACGTGAACCACCAGATCACCTGAACTGAGGCTTTGTGCTTCGGTCAGGAAATTCTCAGCGCGTTTCTTGCGTTTGGGCGCGCGGATCAACCGGTCACCCAGCACGTCCTGCTCTGAAATGACGGTCATCCCGTCCGCCTCAAAGCCGTGTTCCAACGCCCAGACCGCCAGATACAGGCCACGTTTGCCGATGCGTGTGGCGTTGGGAATAAGGATCGTCTCTGACAGGCCTTCGTCTTCTATCAGGCCGGTCAAACGTTCCCGCGCGCCTTCCGAATAGCTGGCGATCAGCACGGGACCTTGTTGAAGTTTTGCTTTGATATGATCGGCCAAGGCCCCGAAAAGGCTGATGGATTCCTGCTGCCGCTCAGGCGCGAAACTGCGCCCGATACGCGCCCCTGCATCCAGAACACCGGGTCCGGTCGGCTGAGGCAAAGGATTGAATTGCACAACCCTGTGGTCTTGGGTGGCCAGCAGCCATGCCTCGTCCGTCAGGTACAGGCCCTCTGGGGGGGCCGGTTTATAGACGCTGTCCATCTTGGATCTGTTGGCCATGGCGATGCGGCGCGTCTCATATTGATCGGCGATACTGTCCCACCGTGCCAGACGGGTCGCGGTCAGCTGGTCATCCAGCGTGATGCTGGCCTTTGGCAGATAGTCAAACAGCGTCTCCATCCGGTCATGGAAAAACGCCAGCCAATGTTCGGCACCTTGATGCTTGCGCCCCGCGCTGATCGCCTCGTAGAGCGGGTCATCGGTGCCTGCCGCGCCAAATTCAATACGGTAGCTTTGCCGAAAGCGCGTGATCGCGGGCTCGTCCAGAATAACCTCGCTGACCGGTGCCAGTTCCACCAGATCCAGCTTTTCGGTGGTCCGCTGGGTTGCTGGATCAAAGCGGCGCGCGCCGTCCAGCACGTCACCGAACAGATCCAGCCGCACAGGCCCCAGATCACCGGGCGGATAAATGTCGATGATCCCCCCGCGGATCGCATAATCCCCCGGCTCCATCACCGTTGGGCTCTGGACAAAGCCCATGCGCACCAAGAACGCACGCAAGGCCCCCTCATCAATCCGGCTGCCGACCTGCGCGCTAAAGGCGGCGTCGCGCAGAACCGCACGGGCCGGCACGCGCTGGGTCGCGGCATTGAGCGTGGTCAGCAACACAAACTGCTCAGGCATGCCATGCACCAGCCCGGCCAACGTCGCCATCCGCTGCGCCGAGATGTCGGCGTTGGGCGAGACGCGGTCATAGGGCAGACAATCCCATCCGGGAAAGGTGATGACGGGCATGTCGGGTGCGAAAAACGCCAATGCGGCCTGGGTTGCCGCCATCCGCTTGTCATCGCGCGCCACGTGGATCACGGCACCGCTCTTGGCGACCTCGTTCAGGATGGCGCGGGCGTCATAGCCTTCGGGAACGCCGGAGAGGGTAATTTTAGTCGGTTGTACCATGGGGCCTCATGTGGCGCAGTGAGGGGCGCTGTCAACCACCAAGCGGGCCCAAAGAGATGTTCTGGTACATTCCCCAAAGGGCGGTCACGAAAATGGAGATCATGCCGATGATCTGCGTATAGAGCCTGTGGCGGTACAACCGTTTGATCAACAACGCGCCACTTGCGTCCTGTTCACGGATCAACCGCGCTGTCGACAGGCTGAGCATGCCGATGATCGACAGCGGAAACGCCAGCAAAAAGACCGCCTGCGCGAATTCAAACGCATAGACAAATCCCAGCAGACCCAGCGTGGTCAGAAAGAAGCAGGCAAATCCCGCCAGCCAGAGGCCCGAAACCTGACCGATATAGAGCAACCTGTTCACATTGATGCGGATCAGGTCTTCCAGATCCACCTGCGCCTGCTGTTCTTCGCGCCGGGCCCGCAGCAC
This sequence comes from Sulfitobacter sp., assembly GCA_017854855.1. Taxonomy (GTDB): domain Bacteria; phylum Pseudomonadota; class Alphaproteobacteria; order Rhodobacterales; family Rhodobacteraceae; genus Sulfitobacter. The sequence continues at coordinate 51,443 of JAFMGZ010000021.1, forward strand.
CATGTCAAAGGGCACACCCAAAACCCAATGGCTCGCAGTGGACCAGACAACGGCCAGCACGATCCAGAACCAAAGGTTCGAGAATGACCGCATGTCGATCAATTCAAAAAGGGTCTGATACCAATCCACATTGCGCCCTGGTCTGTGAAAGTGCGCCGGTCATACCCAAGGTTGAAGGCAATTCATACCCTTGAGCGCCCAGATTTTTCATGCCAAGCCTAGGCGGCACATTTGTGAGGTATTTTTGCATGAAACCAGTCGTCGCCCCCTATCCCGCTGCCCGCCTGCGCCGGACCCGCGCCACCCCTGCCGTCCGGGCATTGGTGCGCGAGAACGCGCTGGAACCCGGTGATCTGATCTGGCCGGTCTTCGTGCGCTCCGGCGAAGGAATAGAAGAGCCGATCCCCTCCATGCCTGGCGTCATGCGCCGCTCTGTCGACAAGGTCGTTGAGGCCGCCGCCGAGGCCGATGCGCTTGGCATTGGTGCGATGTGCATCTTTCCCTATACCGGCATCGAAGAGCGCACCGAAGATTGCGCCGGCGCATGGGATCCGCACAACCACGCCAACCGCGCCATCGCTGCGATCAAGGCAAAATTCCCCAATATGGCCGTGATGAGCGATGTCGCACTGGACACCTATAATATCAACGGCCACGACGGTTTTGTCGAAAACGGCATCATCGTGAACGACCGCACGGTAGAGGCGCTGGTCAAGATGGCCCTGTCGCAGGCACAGGCCGGTGCAGATATCATCGGGCCCTCCGATATGATGGATGGCCGCATCGCCGCGATCCGCGCAGCTCTGGAACAGAAAGATCATACCGATGTGATGATCCTCAGCTATGCCGCGAAATATGCCTCGGCCTTTTACGGCCCGTTTCGGGATGCGGTGGGGGCCTCCGCTGCGCTCACAGGCGACAAGAACACATATCAGATGGATCCCGCCAATTCGAACGAGGCCCTGCGCCTGGTGGCGCGTGATCTGGCCGAGGGCGCGGATATGGTGATGGTCAAACCCGGCCTGCCCTATCTCGACATCTGCCGCCGGGTCAAAGACAGCTTTGGCGCGCCGACCTTTGCCTACCAGGTGTCGGGTGAATATGCGATGATCATGGCCGCCGCCCAAAACGGCTGGATCGACCAGGAACGCGTGATGATGGAAAGCCTGATGGCCTTCAAGCGCGCAGGCTGCGACGGTATCCTGACCTATTTCGCCCCTGCCGCCGCGCGCCTTCTGAACGGCTAGACAGCTGATCGCTCCGCCAAGCATCTTTCCGCCACCCCTGCCAAAGCGCATGACAGGCGGTGCAAAACGGCCTATGGTTTGTCCCAAGCCGGATAAACCGGCATCAGGCAACAATACAGGCAGATAGAATGAGCAATCCGATTTTTTCGCGGCGGGCTTTCACCTTGGGCGCATTGGCCGCGACAACCGGTGTCACCGCATGTGGCAACGGCGTTGGCGGCACCGGTGCCCAGCAGATTGACGCAAGGGTCGCGGCCACGGTAAACGAAATGTACCGCCGCTATCCCAACACGATCCCCCTGGCCAAGCGGTCCAGCGGGATGCTGGTGATGCCCTTGGTGACACAGGCCGGTTTCGGCCTTGGCGGTGCCTATGGGCGCGGTGCGCTTTTGGTCAATGACATCACGGTTGACTATTATTCCCTGGTCAAGGGGTCGGGTGGCTTGCAAATTGGCGCACAGCAATACGCCCATGTGCTGTTTTTCATGACCGAACCCGCACTTCTTGATTTCCGCCGCTCGCCGGGCTGGGCGGCCGGTGCCGGCGTGGAATATGTCATCTCCGACAAGGCAGACAGCGTGGCGGCCGAAACCACGACAGTGCTGGCCCCGGTGGTGGCTGCGGTCTTTGGTCAGGCAGGTCTGCGCATCGGGGCCACACTCGAGGGCGCCAAATACACCCGGATCATCCCCTGACCCCCCAAATCCACAGGCCACTGGCCTGAAACCCGTGGCGCGCCTCAAATTCCGCGGCCTCACTGCGCGCACCACCCCCAAAGATGGCGCATGATGCCTGCTCTTTTTGGCTAAAAATACCTTCCACCCCCACGTCCCCCACCCCGATTAAGGGGGGCGCGCACCCTGTGCTCTCCTCACGCCAATCGCGCGCGCAAAGGTCCTGCCATCTGCTTTTCCTTGCCGCTCAGGTGCGCTATGCAAACCTCTCAGACTACCCAGCGCGGGCGGGATACGCTGCCACCGCCGCGCGGGCCTAATCGGAGTGTCTCATGGCGTTACTGTTTCGTTGGCTGATCCGCCTTGCCGCCGGGTTGATTTTTCTTGCGGTGCTGACGGTCGCAACCGTCTACTGGCTCTCATCCAGGTCCTTGCCGAATTATACCGATGATGTGACCGTGCGGGGCCTGTCGGCACCGGTTGAAATCGTGCGTGACAATGCGAATGTGCCGCATATCTTCGGCCAGAACGATCTGGATGTGTTCTTTGGCCTGGGCTTTGCCCATGCGCAGGACCGGATGTGGCAAATGAGCATGCTGCGCCGCACAGCCCAGGGCCGGCTAAGCGAGGTGTTCGGGACAGCCACACTCAACATCGACAGGCTGATGCGGCGGTTTGACCTTTATGCCCTGTCGGTTCAATCCGCCCAGGCGCTTGATCCCAGGACCCTTGCCGCACTTGAGGCCTATGCGGCGGGCGTGAATGCCCGGTTTGACCAGATCAATGCCGAGGCCTTGGGGCGCGGGGCACCTGAAATGCTGCTGTTCAATGCGCCCATGGCCCCCTGGCGGCCTGCGGATTCGGTTGCGATTACCAAGTTGATGGGGGTGCAATTGTCCGGTCACCTTCAGGCCGAAGTTATCCGTGCCCGCACCTCACTGGCGCTGCCGGACCAAAAGCGGCTGATGGATATTTTGCCAGACAGCCCCGGCATGGGGGTGGCGGCCTTGCCCGAATATGCCGCTTTGGCCCCGGGCGTGCAGCGTCATGCGGAAAATCTGCCGCTTGATCCGCATCCGCTCTCGCCGTTCAAGGATATTGCCTTTGCGGGTGCCTCCAATGCCTGGGCTGCGGCCCCAACGCGGTCTGCCACCGGGGGCACGCTTTTGGCCAATGATCCGCATCTTGGCTTCACGACCCCTGCGATCTGGTATCTGGCGCGGCTGGAACTGGCCAGCGGTGGGGTCATCGGGGGCACGATACCGGGGATGCCGGTGGTGCTGACCGGGCGAAGTGACGCATTGGGATGGGGGCTGACCTCGGCCTATCTGGACGATCAGGATGTGTTCATCGAACAGGTCAATCCAGACAATCCCGAAGAATACCGCACGCCCGACGGCTTCAAGGCCTTTGTAAAGCGTCCTTCGATCATCACGGTCAAGGATGCGGACCCCGTGACATTGACCCTGCGCTGGACCGATAATGGCCCGGTCTTGCCGGGTACGCATTACAATCTGGCCAGCATCACACCGCCGGGCCATGTGGCCAGCCTCAGCTGGACGGTATTGAGCGCAAAAGACAGCTCCCTGTCTGCCGCCATGGCACTGATGGAGGCGAAATCGGTCGAACAGGGCATCAAGGCCGCCGAGACCTATATCGCACCGGCGCAGAACCTGACGCTGGTGGACCGCGAGAATATCGCGATGAAAACGATCGGGGCCATGCCGCGCCGCGATGCCGCACACCAAAGCCAGGGGCGGATGCCCGCACCGGGATGGATCGCTGCAAACCGTTGGCAAGGCATATTCCCCTATTCGGCCAATCCCGAATTTATCGCACCAACCGGCGGGATCCTGGGCAATACCAACAATAAGACGGTGGAACGGCCCTTTCCCAACCACGTGTCCTTTGTTTGGGGGGACACCCAAAGGGTCCAGCGGTGGCAGCGCCTGATGCAGAACCGGCAGGTCCATACCCGCGACAGTTTCATTGAGGCGCAGCTGGACACTGTCAGCTTCACGGCCCGTTCCCTGCTGCCCCTGATCGGGGCCGAACTGTGGTTCACCGGGCAAGCGGCCCCCGATGGCACCGCCGAACGCCAGCGGCAACGCGCCTTGATCCTGCTGGCCGGCTGGTCGGGTGAGATGAACGAACATATGCCAGAGCCGCTGATCTATGCCAGCTGGCTGCGCAGCCTGCAGGCGCGGCTGATTCAGGATGAACTTGGCCCGCTGGCCGAGGAATTCGACCATGTGCAGCCCTTGTTCATCGAGCGCGTGTTCCGCGATGTGGACGGCGCCGCAATCTGGTGTGACGTGCTGCAATCGGCACGGGTGGAAACCTGCCCCGAGATGGCGCAGCTGGCCCTTGATGACGCGCTGTTGTGGATCAATGAGACATGGGGACAGCAGCTGGAATCGCTGCGCTGGGGCGATGCGCATCAGGCCACCCATGACCACCAGGTTCTGGGAGAGGTGCCGGTGCTGCGGTATTTCGTCAACATCCGCCAGTCGACCTCGGGCGGCGACGATACCTTGCAGCGCGGCAAGACGCGAGGCACGCTGCCAGATCCGTTCCAGAACGTGCACGGAGCGGGCTATCGCGGGGTCTATGATTTCGCCGATCCCGATTCATCGGTCTTTGTGACATCGACGGGACAATCGGGGCATTTCCTGTCGCGTCATTACGACGATCTGGCACAGCTTTGGCGCCGGGGCGAATATATTCCCATGTCACTGGACGAAGATCTGGCGCGGGCCGCTGCCGTGGGGGTGACAACCTTGACGCCTGCGGCCCCATGAACCGGGTCATCCTGTTTAACAAACCCTATGGTGTGCTGTCGCAATTCACCGACAAGGGCACCGAAGGCAGTGCCCGCCCCACCCTGTCTGGCTTTATCCAGGAGCCCGGCTTTTACCCTGCCGGACGGCTGGACAAGGACAGTGAGGGGCTGATGGTGCTGACCGACAACGGCGCGCTTCAGGCCCGGATCGCGCATCCCAAATACAAACGCCCCAAGACCTATCTGGTCCAAGTCGAAGGCACGCCCGATGAGGCCGCCCTGGAGGCGCTGCGCAGGGGCGTGGTGCTGAAGGATGGCAAGACCGCTCCGGCGCAGGTGAGCCAGGTCAGCGCGCCGGACACGCTCTGGCCGCGCGACCCGCCCGTGCGGTTTCGCAAGTCGGTGCCCGATGCCTGGCTGCAGATCACCATTCGCGAGGGCCGGAACCGTCAGGTGCGGCGCATGACCGCCCATGTGGCGCTGCCAACGTTGCGGCTGATCCGGATGCAGATCGGGGATTGGGCCTTGAATGACCTCAGGCCGGGCGCGTGGCGGTGGGCCTCCGAAACCGGGGCCTAGCCCAGGTTGGGCTAATGCTCGTGGCGCAGCCAAGGCGGCTTAAATCACAGGTTTTATTTCGGGAATTGCCAACTGTCCCGCGATCTGCGTCAGAGGCGCTGAAACTGGGCTTCTTGCTCGGCTGACCAGCGCACGGTGATGTCAAACCCGGTCTCTGTCTGGGTCTCGTGCAACACCACGTCATGGTCGAACAGCCATGCCCGCTTTTTGCCTTCGGCAAAGCTGAGCGTCAGATCGGTCTCGCGCACAGCCCCTTGCAGGGCTTCAGCGATGACTGCCTGCAGGTGGTCCAGCCCCTCGCCGGTGATCGCTGATATTGCCAGAACATTCTCGTCCCGCTCAGCGCGCGCGCGCATGGCATCGGCGGCATCGGCGGGCAGCAGATCAATCTTGTTCCACACCTCAAAGCTGCGGGTTTCCTGCGCCACGCCAAGCGACGCCAGAATATCGCGGACATCCTGCGCCTGTTCTTCGGTCTCTGCGTGGGAAATATCACGGACATGGCAGATGATGTCTGCGGCCAGCACTTCTTCCAATGTGGCGCGGAAGGCCGCGACCAATTCGGTGGGCAGATCAGAGATAAACCCAACCGTGTCCGACAGGATGATCTCGGGCCCATCGGGCAGTGTCAGGCTGCGCATGGTGGGGTCCAGCGTGGCAAAGAGCATGTCCTTGGCCATCACGTCTGCACCAGTCAAGCGGTTGAAAAGCGTGGATTTTCCGGCGTTGGTATAGCCCACCAGCGCGACAATTGGATAGGGTACCTTGGCGCGGGCGGCGCGGTGCAGGGCACGGGTCTTGACGACCTTGTCCAACTGGCGGCGCAGGCGCACGAGCTGTTCGTCAATCGCCCGGCGGTCTGCCTCAATCTGCGTTTCACCGGGGCCGCCGACAAATCCCAAACCGCCACGCTGCCGTTCCAGGTGGGTCCAGGCGCGCACCAATCGGGTGCGCTGGTAGTTGAGCGCGGCCATCTCGACCTGCAACACACCTTCGCGGGTCGCAGCCCTGTCAGAGAAGATTTCGAGGATCAGGCCCGTCCGGTCCAGCAGCTTGACGCCCCAGGCTTTCTCAAGGTTGCGCTGCTGCACGGGGCTGACGTGGCCATCGACCAGAACCAGCTCAACCTCATGTTCTTCCAACAGATCATGGACTTCCTTGATCTTGCCAGAACCGAACAACATGCCCGCACTGACCGTGCGCAGCGGCACGATATCTGATCCGACCACCTCAAGCTGCGGCAAGGCATGAGCCAAGGACACCGCTTCGGCCAAAGCAGGTCCAGGATCCCTGCGGTCCTTGTTTGACTTGATCTCAGGATGAAGCACCCAGGCACGGGTTGTGCGTGGGCCATCCGTATCGTCAATCTGGAATTGCGCTTTGCTCAAGAAGCGTCTTCGCCCTCATATAGGCTGATCGGCTGGCTGGGCATGATGGTCGAGATGGCGTGTTTGTACACCAGCTGTGACTGGCCATCGCGGCGCAACAGAACGCAGAAGTTGTCAAACCAGGTGATCACACCTTGCAGTTTGACCCCGTTGATCAGGAAAATTGTAACCGGTACCTTGGTCTTGCGTACATGGTTCAGGAACGCATCCTGAAGGTTCTGTCTGTCAGACGCCATCGTTGATCTCGCTTCATTTTTTTCTTGCTGGCACCCGCATATCGAGCCCCCCAGACGTCAACTATGAAGGGCCGCGCGCGGAGTTTCCACCCCAAATTTCGAGGTGTAAGATATTATTGACGCAGATCAGTGACAGGCCTGCAACATCTGTCCCCTCACGAGCGCCACAGATCAGGTGTCAAAAGCGCGATGATCGCCAGTGTTTCAAGGCGCCCCAGCACCATAGCACCGCAAAGTATGGCCTTTGCGGTAGGACTTAGCTCGATCAATCTGATCGGTGTGTCGGCCCCGAATTCGGTCAAGGGACCGGTGGTGGACAGGCTTGCAACCGACAATACCAGCGCCTGGTCAAAGGGGCTGCCCGTCAAGGTCAGCAACAAAGTGATTCCGGCCAGCGACAGCGCAAACAACATGAAGAATATCCATGAAATAAACGCCCCATTGCTTTGCAATCGGCGGCCGACGGCCCCTGCCCCACTGACGGAATGGGGATGGACCAGCCGCTCCAGCTCGCGCGAGCCGTTTTGATAAAGCGCGAAAACGCGCAGCAATTTCACCCCGCCTGCGGTTGTGGCCACACCGCCCCCCACCAACGCCAGCCCCATCAGGATCAACCCCGGTGTGTTCAGCCCAGACCAGCTTTGCGCCGTAACCCAATGTTCGGATACGAAGCCGGTGGTCGACAAGAACGACAACACCGTGAAAATGGAGCCCCAAAGGGCAAAGCCCGCCTCAGAGAGGCTTTGCATCGCGGCCACATCGAAGGCCCCCAGGAAATGGCGCGCAAAAAGCAGCGACGGTACGGCGATGACCAAAAACAGCCCGATGCGGAATTCCGGATCAATGAGCAGACCGCCCTGGGTTGCGGTCACCGTGTCCTTGGAAAAGGTCAGCCGTGACAGCGCGAACAGCATGAACAGCAGCATCACCGCCTCGCCCGTGATGCCCAAGGGGGATTCCTGCACGCCGCCAATGGGGGAAATGCCAGAGGTCGCCATCACCGACATGGCATGGCACAGCGCCACCAGCGGCAGTTCGCCACCGCCCAGCAGCAACAGCCACAGCAGCAGCGTCAGCCCCGCATAGATCGGGAAAAGCGCCTTGAACGAGCGGATCAGCTTCTTTTTGGGATCAAGCGGGGTCATACGGTTGCCCAGCCCGGTGTCGCGGCGCCCCGGTTCGGCCTGTGCCGTGACCTCAAAACCGCCCAGATGCAAAGGGGCCAAGATGGCAGAGGCCGCAACCCACATCAAAAGGCCCCCCATCCACCCCACCTGTGCCCGCCACAGGTGCAAAGTATCGCTGAGCCGCTCAGGATCGCGAAACATCGTCGCCCCCGTGGTGGTGAAGGCGCTGATCATTTCGAAATAGACATTCAGAAAACGCGTGGTCGGCAAGGTTTCGACAAAGGGCAGTGCCAGAAAGACCGGCAAAAAGACAAAGGCCGAAAACAGGGACAGCAAGGGCCCCAGCGCACCTTGGCTTGAGCGACGGCCATTGAGCACGATAGCCATCATCAAGAATATGATACCGCCCAGCAGGCCCGCATAAAAGAAGGCCCGCGCCGCCTCGTGATCGCGCACGGCGGTGCCGTAGATCACGGGCACCATCATCGACAAGGCAGAGACGCCAAACAGCAGCAGGAACAGCGGCAGCTGCACAAGTTCCGCACGTATATGGCTTTTGCGGCGCAAGCGGCTTACCTCCGATCAGAAAAAGTCGATTGAGACCTGCAGCAGTTGCTCGACCTCGGGCACGTCTTCGGCCAGGACAAACACGGCGATGACGTCGCCCTCTTCGATCCGGGTGGTCCCCTTGGGGCGGACCACGTCCTCGCCCTTGCGGATCATGCCCACCAGCGCGCCTTCGGGAAAGTCGATCTCTGACACCAGCTTGCCTGCGATGGGCGAGGTTGACAGCACCTCTGCCTCGATCACCTCTGCCTCGGCATCGCCGATGGAATAGACGGCGCGCACGCGGCCATGGCGGATATGGCGCAAAATGGAGGACACGGTGGTGGCACGCGGGTTGATATAGGCATCGATGCCAAGGGGTGTCATCAAGGGCACTAGCGTGGGATCGTTGATCAGCGCGATCACATAGGGGCAGCCTTCGGCCTTGGCACGGACACAGGCCAGCATGTTGGTCTTGTCGTCATCGGTCACGGCCAGCATGGCATCGGCCCGCACAATCCCCGCCTCGGCCAGCAGGGCGGCATCCAGACCGTCGCCGTTCAGCACGATCGTACGCTCCAGCCCTTCGGCCGCACGTTCCGCGCAGGCGCGGTTTTTCTCGATCACCTTGGTGCGGATGCGGCGGGGGTCCTGTTCCAGGTGCTGGGCCACGGCAAGGCCCACATTGCCGCCACCGACAAGGACGACGCGTTCTTGCTTGGATGTTTTCTTGCCGAAAATCTCCATGGTGCGGGCGATGTCGTCGCGGTGGGTAAAGACATAGATGTCGTCACCCACGAACAGCTGATCCTTGGATTCCGGGGCAAAGAGCGTGCCATCGCGGCGCACGCCCACGACCACGGCCCGCAGCGTCGAAAACAGATCAGAAAGCTGGCGCAGGGGCGTATTGACGACGGGGCATTCAGGATCAATCGTGATGCCCAAAAGATGGGCTTTGCCTTCCATGAACACTTCGGTGTCAAAGGACGCAGGCGCCGAGAGGCGCTGAAGCGCCGCTGCCGCAACCTCGCGTTCGGGGCTGATGACCACGTCAATCGGCATGTGGTCGCGGCGGTACAGATCCGAATAGATCGCATCCAGATAGGACTGGCTGCGCAGGCGCGCGATCTTGCGGTTGATGCCAAAAACCGAATGGGCCACCT
>JAFMGZ010000071.1 GCA_017854855.1 Sulfitobacter sp.
ACAATGTCCGCCCGGATCTCATCTGGGAGGCGGTTCCACACAGACCCGGGATGGGCCGGAAAACGCAGCACTAGCGCCGGGAAAACGCCCGCCATGAAACTGAAAACAGCTGCCTGACTTCCACGGCTGATCCCGATCAAAATAGGCGAAGTACCGCTGCAAATGCAAAGGGCGTGATCATCTTGGCCTGCAATCTTGCATGGGAACGCTGAGCGAGACGGCTTGTTCAGAAAATCTCTCCTCGTGCGTCATGATTTCGATTGAGCAGTGCCGAAAGTTAATTTCACAGATGGCAGCCGAGGCTGACAATAGATGTCTGTTCCTCTTGCGCGATTGCCACGCCTGTTGTTTTGGTCAATCGGCCAAAGGTATCGTCAATTTGATCGCAGCGCCCGAAGAGCTTTCAAGGATTTCCAGGCGACCATCGTGGTTTGCCATTACTCTGCTTGCGATGGGTAGCCCCAAGCCACTGCCGGGTCCCCCTCCCGCCTGAGAAAAACGGCTCAGCGCTTCGATATGCCTGTCTGCGGGGATGCCCGTGCCATCATCGCTGATGATCAGAACCGCGTTTGATCCGTCCTGTGACAAATCCATAGTGATCTGCGACAGCTCCGGTCCGCCGTGGATGATTGAGTTGGTCAGCAGGTTCAACACGGCTTCATGCAGCATGGTGGTATCCCCCTTTACTATGACCTCGCCTGCGGGGAGGTCATAGACCAGTTCCACATCGCTGTTGGGATATTGCTGGGAAAACGCAGAGGCTACGTCGCGGACAAACGCTCCAAGCTCGACGGGCAGACCCGAGCGCAGGATGTCCGTGCCGCTGGCCCGTTCGAATGACAAAAGCTTGTTCGTCAGATCGCTGGCCTCTCTGGCGGCAAGAAGCAATTCGGCACTGCGCTTTTGCGCGGCTTTCGGGTTTGGCGCGGTTTCAACGGCTTCGGCCAACGCAAGGACCCCGGCCACGGGGTTCCTGAGTTGATGGGCGGCGTTGGAGATGAATTCATCCTTGGAACTGATCCGGCGCGAAATGCGGTCTAGCAAGGCATTGAGCGTATTGACGATCCCTTGTGCCTCTGCTGGCACGGCGCGGCGGATGGGTTCAAGCTCACTCGGGGTGCGTTTCGCGATGGCGCGTTCCAGATCAAGCAAGGGGCGCAAACCCAGCCCCACGCCGAACCAGACCACCACAGCCACGCTGAGCACCAAAAGGGAGATCACCGCGAAGGAGCGCGAGAGCACATCGCGCACAAAACTGCTGCGGACATCCGCGCTTTGCCAGACGGTAATGCTGAAAATTCCCGCTACGCCACTGACGACGGTACTGTCACGGTAGCGCAGCACGCGGACTTTTTCGCCTTGATAGGTACTGTTGTAATATTGTGGATCGGTTGAGGCATCGGAGGTCGCGTTTGACAAGACAGGTGGTGTCGAATAGCCGGTCACGAAAACTCCGTCTGGTGCATAGACGTGATAAAAGATGGCCCCGCCCGATGTATCGTTCAAGAGCCGCCGGGTGGGTGGGCTGATAGCGTCGCCATCGGACAAAGCCACATCGCGCGAGATGGCAAGGGCTGCCGACAGAAGGCCGCGGTCAAAGATGCTTTCGGCGCGGTCGGATGTTGTGCGGAATTGCCAAGCGGCGGCTATGAGTGAGATCACCAGAAGCGGCGGCAGAATGATCAAGATCAGCCGCGCGCGCAGGGAGTTTGGCTTCATGGCGCTGCCTCTGCTGACATCTGGTAGCCCAGGCCGCGCCGTGTACGGATCGTAATGCCGTATTGTTTCAGACGGCTGCGCAGACGCGACACATAGACTTCGACCACCGTCTCTTCGACATCGGCTCCAACGCCGTAGACATGATCCAGCACGGTGTTTTTCGAAACCGTTCGCCCTTCTGCGGCCAGGAGGCATTCAAAGACTGACATTTCACGGCGGGGCAGGTCGATCTCTGTCTGGCCATCAAATAATTGTCGCGCGACGGGGTCAAACCGCACCGCACCAAAGAGGCGCAATTGTTGCTGTGGGATGGCCCGCCTGCGCAGCAATGCGCGCACGCGGGCCTCCAGTTCGGCCATCTCGAAAGGTTTGATCAGATAATCATCGGCCCCCGCATCAAGGCCTGTCACGCGGTCTTGGGTTTCGGTGCGTGCGGTGAGCAGGATCACCGGACGGCTGTCGCCCCGCCCGCGCATCTGCGACAGCAGCGTCAGGCCATCCGTACCCGGCAGATTGATATCAAGGATCACCAGATCGGCCTGATCATGCGCCAGATAATCCTGTGCCGCACTGCCGTCATGCAACAGGTCCACGGCATGGCCTGCGTCCTCAAGACGGTAGGTAATGCCCTTGGCAAGGCTGACGTTGTCTTCAACAAGTGTGATCCGCAATCTGAACAAATCCCAACGATGCAAGTCTGGTGCAAGGTTCGCAGGTCAAAGGGGATACATCAACCGGGGGCGGACACCCCCGTGACGATTCGATAGTCGCCCCTTTGGGAGAAGGGGCATTCAAAAACCGGGAGGAATATATGTCCACTTTCAAAACCACGCGCCGCGTGGCCATGGGCCTTGTTGCCGCGGCCGCTGCTACATTCGGTCTGCAGGCAAATGCTGGCGGCCACGGCATTGATCTGACGGGTAGGACCGTTGAATGGATCATTCCATTCTCCGAGACAGGCGGCTCCGCCAAATGGGCCAACTTCTATGCTCCATTGCTCTCCGAAGCGCTGCCAGGCCAGCCTACAGTCGTTGTGAAATTCATGCCGGGTGCCGGTTCGACCAAAGGGGCGAACTATTTCCAAGAGCAGACCTATGACGATGGCACGCTGATCTTCGGCTCATCGGGTTCCACACAGTTTCCATATCTGCTGGGCGATCCACGGGTGAAATTCGAATATGATGACTGGAGTGTTGTTCTGGCCTCTGGCACCGGCGGTGTTGCCTATCTGCCGCCAGATCTGGCCGCAAAGATGGACGGTATGAATGCGGCGGGCCTGCGGGGCACCGATTTTATCTATGGCAACCAAGGGGCCACACGCCTTGATCTGGTGCCAACACTGGCCTGGGAAATGCTGGGTCTGAACGTCGAAAGCGTCATGGGTATCAAAGGGCGCGGAGATGGGCGTTTGATGTTTGAGCGTGGCGAAGCCAATATCGACTATCAAACATCCTCCTCCTACCTCTCTGGCGTGACACCATTGGTCGAGGCAGGCACCGCCGTGCCGATGATGACTTGGGGTGCGCTGGATGAAGCGGGCAACATCGTGCGCGATCCCACTTTCCCTGACATCCCGACCTTCAAGGAAGTTTGCGAAGCCACCGAAGGCTGCGAGACCTCGGGCGAGAAATGGGACGCGTGGAAAGCCTTCTTTATCGCGGGCTTCCCTGCGCAAAAGATGGTATTTCTGCCGCAGGGTGCCACTCCTGACGCGATGGCCACTTACACAGCCGCTTTCGAGGCAATCAAAGCACGCCCTGATTTCGCTGAAATCTCTGGCAAGCGTCTGGGCAAATACCCACAGATGACCGGCGCTGCGGCTGAAACAGCCAAGGCGAGCGCAACAAAAGTATCCCCTGAGGCCAAAGCGTTCATCGTGAACTGGCTGCAGGATAAATACGGCGTATCACTGAACTAAGCTTTCCTTTTTGAACGCCCCGCCCGGATGTGCGGGGCGTTTTCCCAAGGAAAGTGGGAGGATATTTGATGGAAGTCATCATGGAGGCTCTGCCTGCGTTCGGCGACGCGTGGGCGCTGATTTTGCAGCCTGTGGTTTTGGGTTATCTGATAGTGGGCGTGCTGATGGGCCTGTGTATCGGGATCTTCCCTGGTCTGGGTGGTATTGCCGGGCTCTCGCTTTTGCTTCCCTTCATGTTTGGCATGGACCCTGTGCTTGGTCTCGCGTTGATGATCGGGATGGTGGCCGTTGTGCCCACCTCCGACACGTTCGCTTCTGTTTTGATGGGCATACCCGGATCATCGGCCTCTCAGGCCACCGTGCTCGATGGCTTTCCCATGGCCAAGCAAGGGCAGGCAGCGCGCGCTCTCTCTGCCGCTTTCGCCTCATCGCTGTTTGGCGGTTTGGTCGGGGCGGCTTTTCTCACGGTATTTATCCTGATCGCGCGGCCCATCGTGCTTGAATTCCGGACGCCAGAACTGTTGATGATCACCATTTTCGGCCTCTCGATGGTTGGCATCCTTGCTGGCCGCGTTCCGATAAAGGGGATCGTGGCGGCAGGGCTCGGCATGTTGATTGGCACCATAGGCGAAGGTGCGTCATCGGGTGATCTGCGCATGTCTTCGTATGATTTTCCCTATCTCACCGATGGGTTGAAACTGGTCATCGTTGGCCTCGGTATCTTTGCCATCCCAGAGATCATTTCGCTGCTGCGTCAGGACCGCGCCATCAGCCAAGAGCCGCAATTGGGCGGCGGCTGGCTTTTGGGGGTCAAGGACTGGTTTGCCAATATCTGGCTGTCCGTGCGTTGTTCAATAATCGGGGTGATTGTGGGAGTTATTCCCGGCCTCGGCGGCTCGGTTGTGGATTGGATCGCCTACGGCCATGCGGTGCAAACCACACCGGACAAATCCAACTTTGGCAAAGGCGAAGTTCGCGGCGTGATCGGGCCGGAGAGTTCAAACAACGCCAAAGAGGGCGGCGGTCTGGTACCCACCCTGCTGTTCGGCATTCCGGGTTCGGGGTCGATGGCGATTTTCATCGGCGCGATTGCGCTGCTGGGTTCGGGGCAGATCGAAGTCGGACCCGCCATGTTGAAAAACAACCTTGATATCACTTATGCGATTGTATGGTTGCTGGCGTTAGCGAATGTGCTGGGCACGGTGATCTGCATCGCGGCCTCAGGCGGCATTGCCAAGCTGACGACGATACGTTTTGTTCTGTTGGCACCGTTCCTGTTCATGATCATCAGCTTTGCCGCCTTCCAGTCAGGGCAAAACCTGATGGACCTTGTGGCACTTTTCGCCATTGGTTTTCTGGGCATCCTGATGCGCCGGTTTGACTGGTCGCGCCCTGCATTTCTGATTGGTTTCGTGCTGTCCAACCCTGCCGAGACCTATGCCAACCAAGCCATCCAGATCGCGCAATCGCGCTTCCGCAAGGGCTTTGGCGACGGGATTGACTACATCTTTTCGCCCATCGTCCTCATCTTGCTGGTGATCACCGTGATCTCTGTCGTGCTGGGGCTGCGTCAGGCCAAACACATCATGGCCGAGGGCGATATCCAAGCCGGCACCAAACGTGCGCCGATAGTTTTCATGCTGCTGGTCACCGCATTCATCGGCTACGCGCTCTATGATGCAAATGCGATCCCCAGCTATAGCCGCGACCGGACGTTTCCGATTTTTGTAGCAAGCATCTGCCTGCTTGGTTGTGCTTTTCTCATCGTCCGCATGATGCTCAAACCTGAAACGGATACGATCTTTGCCGACCGTGAATTGAATGGCGAGGATGCGGATGCCGCCCATGGGCTGTGGCCGACCCTGGCGTGGTTTGCGGCACTGCTGGTGCTTACATCGCTGCTGGGCTTCATCCTTGCGCTGACGATTTTCTTGTTCGCCTTTATGGTGATCCGTGCGCGGGTAGGCGTGATTCTTGCCGCCTGCTATACAGTGGCTGGTCTTGCGTTTATCTGTGCCATGGCGTGGCTCTTGAACCGCGATTTCCCGCCCGGTCTTTTACAGGAATACTTTACCCTACCATGGCCCTTCACATGACACAGACAGCAATTCCTTACCTCTTCATGCGCGGTGGCACATCGCGTGGCCCCTACCTCAACCGCGCCGATCTACCCGATGATCTGGAGACGTTGGCCCAGGTGCTTATTGCCATGGTCGGGTCCGGCCATCCTCTCAACATTGATGGGATCGGCGGCGGGGCGGCAGTGACGACCAAGGTCGCGATGCTCTCAAAGTCTGATGATGATTGGGCCGATGTCGATTACTTCTTTGCACAAGTGAGCGTTGAGGACCGGCTGGTCGATTTCAAGCCCACTTGCGGCAATATCCTGTCTGGGGTCGGCCCTGCGGCGATCGAGATGGGGCTGGTAATGGCCCAGGACGGCGAGACGCCTGTGAACATTCGCGCCGTGAATACCGAGGCGCGGGTCGCTGCGCTTGTCCGAACACCCGGTGGGACGGTCAGCTATGAAGGTGCGGCGCAGATTGACGGTGTGCCGGGTACTTCGGCCCCTGTGGCACTCCAGTTCATGGAGACAGTGGGCGGCGTCACAGGAGCCTTTCTGCCGACCGGCAATCTGGTCGATGTAATTGACGGCATCGCCGTCACATGCATGGATGTTGCGATGCCTATGGTGATCGCCAAGGCCCGCGACTTTGGCCTGACCGGATACGAGAGCGCGGCCGAGTTGGATGAGAACCGCGATTTCTTTGCCCGGGTGGAGGCGCTGCGGCTGAAGGCCGGTGCCCTGATGGGGATGGGCGACGTGACCAAATCCGTGACACCAAAGTTCGGCTTGCTGGCCCCTGCGCGCGACGGGGGCACCATCGCCACGCGATATTTCATGCCATGGAACACTCACCCCACCATGGCCGTGACCGGTGCGCAATGTCTCGCATCTTGTGTGCTGACGCCGGGCACCGTGGCAGAGGGCATGGCGGCCAAGCCCAATGAAGCACCTGCACAAATCACGCTGGAACATGCCTCTGGCAGTATTGACGTGGCGGTGGATTACACGCAAACCGACGCAGGATTTCAGGTCAAATCCGCAGGTTTGATCCGAACTGCACGCAAGATTGCCGCCGGGGAAGTATTCATCCCTGCAACAGTATGGGCTGGTGTCTGACACCAGATGTGACAAGGGACGGACTCATGAAAGTTCATATTCTCGACGATTGGTTCGACACGCTGCGCGGGCTGCCGTGTTTCGCGAAACTGGCGGGCCACGAGGTCACCGTCTGGACCGACCATGAACCCAATCCCGCAAAACTTGCCGCGCGGATGACTGACGCGGAAGCGCTTGTGCTGTTTCGCGAACGGACAAAAGTCGGCGCGGAGTTGCTTGCGGGGCTGCCCAATCTCAGGCTGATTTCCCAGCGCAGTGTCTATCCCCATGTAGATGTGGCGGCTTGTACTGCGCAAAACGTCCTGCTCTGCTCCAACATGCATGCGGGCGCGCCGTCCTATGCGGCTGCCGAACATACGCTGGCCCTGATCCTTGCCAGCTATCGCCAGATCCCGCAGCAGACAGCCTCGATCAAAGCAGGTCAGTGGCAATCGGGCGTCGGGCGCACGCTGCGCGGCAGAACGCTTGGGCTTTACGGCTATGGGCGCATCGCGGGCGCGGTGACGGAATATGCAATGGCGCTGGGCATCAAGGTTCAGTGGTGGGGCTCGGAAGAGGGGCGCGCGCGCGCACTTGCGGCGGGTGAGACCGTCGCCGCTTCGCGTGAAGCGTTTTTTGCGACATCGGATATTGTCAGCGTGCATGTGCGCCTGAATGCAGCGACACGCGGGCTGATCACAGGGGCGGATCTGGCCCAGATGCAGCCACGCGCACTCTTTGTGAACACTTCGCGCTCAGGCCTGGTGGAAAAGGGCGCGCTGGAGGCCGAAGTGGCAAAAGGCACGTTGCACGCCGCCGTGGATGTGTTCGATCAAGAGCCACTGACCGATACGACAAACATCTTGCTTACGCATCCCAATGTGCTGGCCACACCGCATATTGGCTTCGTCACCGAGGATGAGTTCGACCTGCAATTCACCGACATTTTCGACCAAATCAACGCCTACGCACAAGGCGCGCCGATCCACATGATCAATCCCGAGGTCTTTCCTTAGGCCCTTTGCGCGGCGTCGACAAAACCACTTTCTATCGCACGGGCCACAAAATCATTCAGCGCTGTGATGCGCGGGTCGGTGCTGTTGGGCAGCACCATCGCTTGGCGCACCGATGTCAGCACACCGGACAGGATACGGATGTCGGGTGCCGCCGCAAACGCCCCTTCCAGCGAGGCACGGACACCGGCGACGGCATTACAGCTGCCCGCGCGAAATTCCTCGAAACTCTCGGGTGGTGTGCCCGAGCGTTCCAACGTGGCATGTTGCAGGCTCTTCGTGAGATGCATGTCATAGGCTGAACCGGTCGATGTCAGAACCCTTACGCCTTCGGCATCCACGTCTTCCACATCCTTGAACGTCGCATCACTGCGCACCGCATAAGTCGCCTCAATGACGATATAGGGCTGGGTAAAGGCGATTTTTTCAGCGCGCATCGGATCAATGGCAAGAAAGCCTATGTCCCATTTGTCCCGGTCTGCGTCTTCAAACACTCTGCCTGCACCGCTGTAAACAACCGGGTACATCCGTGCACCGATCTCCTCGGCCAGTCTCTGCGCCAGCGCGGGGCTTATGCCGGTCAGGGTGCCCCCTTCGTTCTGGACCAGCGCGCGGTTGCCGGTATTGATTGCCACGCGCAACACACCATCGCGCGCCAGTGTTCTTAGCTCTGCTTGCATCGTCTTTTCCCTTTTTCCGCGTCAACACCGAACAGTCGCGCAAAAAGCGGCGCGCCAAGAATTACCACAAATATACGCAACACATGATGCGCCACCACAAAGGCCATATCAGCCCCTACGATCAAAGCCAGCACCGTCAACTCTGCCTGCCCGCCCGGTGCGAAGGCAAGGATCGTCTCCATCGGCGGGGCAAGGCCAGTAAGGTGAATCGTTTCGGCAAGGATCACGGTCAGCACCAGAAGGATCACACAAAACCCCAGACCTGCGGTCACATCCCTGCGGACCTCGGCCATGGTGACGCCTGCGTATTTGCTGCCCACGCCCATGCCGATAAAAAACTGCGCCGCCCAGATCGCCTCCGCTGGCGGACGGTGGTGCAGGATGCCTGTCAGCGCAAGTGCGGCGGCTAGCAGAAGCGGGCCCAGAATGGTAGCGCCGAACATGCCCACACGTTTGGCGAACTGCCAGCCTGCAAGGCCGCAAAACACCATCAGCCCAAGTTGGAGCGGTTCAATCGTGGCGGCGGGGGCACCGGGTGGGTTGCTCAGATCTGCCTCCCAGATCCAGCTGAGCAGAAACGGCAGCGCAACCACAATCACCATGACCCGCGTGGCATGGATCAGCGACAGGGACCGTACATTGCCGCCTGCCTCCTCACCAAAGACAAGCATATCCTGTAAGCCGCCAGGCATGGAGGAATAGTAGCTGGTCGCAAAATCAAACCCCCAAAGCCGCTGGAAATAAAGCACGCCAACTACACCGATACAGCCGGTCATCACTGGTATCATTAGCAGGGTTGGCCACATCCCCACCATGGAGGCCAGCAGCGCCGTGGTGAAAGTTGCACCAACTGCCACGCCCAGAATGGTGCGCATCGCGTCGTTGATCACTTTGATTCCACGCATGGGCACACCGGCCAGCGACGTGATCAGGCAGGCAAAAATCGGCCCAAGTAGCCAAGGCAGCGGTAAATGCAGGAGTTTGAACGCCAAAACACCAAGTCCGGCAACGGCAAAAGCGTAAAGGTGCCGCATCATCCTTGCAGTACCTTGAGCCTGTGGCGCAAGGAGGTTTGCAAATGCGCCTCTGCCGCGTCGCCCGCCCCCTGTTGGTCGCCTGCGCCGATGGCTGCGATGATCTGGGCGTGCTGAGTGGTGACGGTCTTGATGCGCGCCTCGTCATCCAGCGTCGTTGGCCCCAGCAGGATCAACGCATTGTTGAGCGCCCGCGCCGAGGCCAGCAAAAAACGGTTGCGGGTAGCAAGGTAGATGCTGCGGTGGAAATCCTGATTGAGCGCTGCTGCGCGTGGGGTGTCTTGGCCCGCACCATCAATCTGCGTGTTGATATCCTTGAGCATGTCGATCTCTGCGGGGTTTGCATGTTTGGCGGCCATCTCTGCAGCGGTGCGTTCAAGGACCAGCCGCATCTCGTAGAGCTCAACGATTTCAGGTGTGGTCAGCGTGCGAATGACAGCGCCCAAGCGGGGGCGGTGTTCGACGATACCGTCACTCTCCAGCTTGCGCAGGGCTTCGCGCACGGGCGTGCGCGACAGGGTCAGCTTTTCCGCCACGTCAATCTCGCGCAGGCGGTCTCCGGGGCGGAACGCGCCCGTTCGGATCGCCGTGTGCAGGCGGTGATAGGCGAGTTCGCCCTGAGACATGTCTTGCAATTCCGGGTCGGGCATTTTAAGCAAGTCCAAATTGTATCCACGCGGATACAATATCCGTTTGAAGAGGAAAAGCCAGTGTCAAAATCGGTGATTGTCATCGGAACAGGTAACGCAGCATTATGCGCCGCTATCGCAGCTTTGGAGAACGGGGCACATGTGACCCTGCTTGAAAAGGCTGATCGGGCAATGGCCGGAGGCAATACAAAATATACCGCGGGTGCCATGCGCTTTGCCTATAATGGGCCTGCGGATCTCTTGCCGCTGTTGCGTAACCCTGATGATCCGCGCGTCAAGAATGCGGATTTCGGCAGCTATGACACTGCAAAATTCGGCAGTGACCTTTTGGGGTTCAACGATGGCCGTCCGCTGTCAGAGGAACAAGAGGCACTGGTGAACCTATCGGGGGAAACAATGCGCTGGCTTGCCTCGCATGACGTAAAGTTCGAGCCGATCTTCAGCCGCCAGAGCTTTGAAAAAGGGGGTCGACATGTGTTTTGGGGCGGCCTGACACTGGCAGCTGAGAACGAAGGTGTTGGCCTTTTCGATATGGAGATGGCTGCGGTTGAGCACATGGGCGGAACGGTCCGCTACAATAGCGCAGTCACCGGTCTGCTGACCGAAGGGGGCCGCGTCATCGGTGTACGTTTGGGCGACGAAGTGTTGCATGCCGACGCTGTGATCCTGGCCTCCGGCGGTTTCGAGGCAAATGATGAGCTGCGGGTCAAGCATATGGGCCCAAACTGGAAAGCGGCAAAAGTGCGCGGCACGCCGCATAATACCGGTGACGGACTGCTGATGGCAGCGGAAGTCGGCGCGGCTGAATATGGCCTCTACGCCGGATGCCACGCGACTCCGATGGACTTGCATATGGCCGATTTTGGAAATCTTGATCTGCCTGCAGGCGAGCGTAAGAACTACCGGAAAATCTCATATTTTCTGGGTGTGATGCTGAATGCCGAAGGGGCGCGTTTTGTCGATGAAGGGGCGAATTTCCGAAACTACACCTATGCGCAATACGGTGCTGCGATCCTCGATCAACCAGGTCAGTTTGCCTGGCAGATATTCGACAGCAAGGTGTTTGACCTGCTCTATGCCGAATACAGATTTCATGACGCGCATTTTGTTGAGGCAGACACCCTGGAGGCACTGGTGCCTTTGATGACTGGCGTCGACCCGGATGCGGCCACAGCGACGCTTGCCGCCTACAACGCTGCAGTAGATGCGCAGACCGCGTTCGATCCAACCGTTCTGGATGGCAAGGCGACCCAAGGTTTGACACCGCCAAAATCGAACTGGGCCCAGAAAATCGACGAAGGTCCCTTCCGTGCCTTTCCCGTCACCGGCGGGATCACATTTACCTATGGCGGGCTGAAAGTGGACGGCCAAGGGGGTGTCGTAGGCAAGGACGGCTCAACTATCCCAGGCCTGTTTGCCTGCGGCGAGATCGTCGGCGGCGTGTTTTTCGCGGGCTATCCAGGTGGATCGGGCCTCACCTCGGGCGCTGTATTTGGCCGCCGCGCCGGGTATGGCGCATCTCAGGCATGATATGGGGCCAGATGAGAGCGACGCTGACAAGCAGCACGACCTTAAGGCCTGTATGGATTAACGGTGCAGGGATGGTACGGTCCGCGGGGTATCTGGCTCGGAAGGCTGCTTGGCGGGATAATCGGGGGGAAAGGGCCTCCCTTCTCCATTCTCTTTCTCCATTACTTATACCTTTTGGGACGGCAGTCCCCTGACATCCGGCAGCGCCCCAACAACTGGGAGCAGAGACCGGCTGATCGGAAGGTAGGGTAGGTATCCCCCAGAGTTCCGTCCGCTGGAGCGTGTGAACCAGCGCTGTTTTTGTTTGGTGGCGCACATCTTGCCTTCTCCAGGGGCGTTGTCTGTAGGGTGGAGCTCTGAGGGCCACGAGGAGGCCCATAGGTGAGATCCGCGGTGTCTTCCTTCATGTGGGGCTGAAATAACCTTCAAGCCCATCAGCGGCTCTCTCCGTGGCTCTGGCGATCTATCTGTACCCTGCCTCGTTGATCCGGGCTGCTCGCGGATTGAATTCTTTCCCGTTTAGCCCCGACATATGGAAACATACCCCGATGCCTCTACAAGGACCGCGTACCGGCTGGTGCGCAGACCCTACAACGTGGTTATAGGGCGTTGTGCAGCACCTAGGACTTCGCATTCTATGCGGGAAATATTGAGGCAAGGAACACCCCTAGGGGCCTCCATACAAGCATGCCAAAAACGGCTTTTTTCGTAGGGTTTACGTGGGGGTTACTTAGGTAGTATTGACGTCAAAAACACGCCCAAAAACGGCATTAAGTGTATGATTTAAAATGATTAAATTAAAAGAAATTGGAGGTCTCAAATTCGACGAGATTCGGGGGACTGATTTTTGCATTTTTAGGGTTTATTTAGACGAACGTTTTTGACCTCCCGCTGAAGTTCAAAAAGGGGCCGGATTGGTCGACGCTGATAGATCCACGGGCGTCCAGTTACCCGGTAGCTGAATATGCCTATGACAGCGGATCAGTTGCGTAAGCAAGGCGTCTGGAAGGGCAGGCTGGTAAGCTAATGTTACCCACCTGCCATAAGAGTCCTCATATGCTTTTGGTTCGCCCGGGTTGCTCGGATAAAGGCCCAAGGGACACCTAGGCGGACCTTTGCGACCCTCGCTGCAAGCGCGGAAGGTCCAACAACTGGACGAACGCATCGACGTGAAGGGCGGATTGCGGAATTTCGCTGCAGGTGCGCGATAAGAGTGGGTCAACGGCGACAGCCGACATTCAAATGGTAACGGATTGAAGATTCTTTCTGCGGAGCGGAAGGCGGCTCCGAACCCATTCGTTTCAAACGTTGCAATGCATTAAGCGATGCGTACGGCCCATGGTACCGCGTATTTAGGCGATGTGAGATCCTTGCTTCCGACTGACTTGGAGGCGATTTGATGCTCGATGACTGATCCACATCAATACGTTGCCAACGAGGCAGTGCCATAGGTAGCCCCACGTAACAAATCCATGAGGATCACCTTACTATGAACCATAAAACTCTTCTCGCAGCGACAGCCCTTGCCGCCACAGTTATCGGCGGCACCTCTTTCGCAGAATCCCATCATGAGCACAAAGGTAAAACCGGATCGAATTGTCCGGCCGGGATGATGCACAATGGTGGCCCTGAAATGATGGGAATGATGAAACGGATGCATGGCGAAACGATGGGCGGTGGCATGATGGGCAGTATGGGTCCTATGGGCGGCGGGATGATGCAAATGTTTGACGCGGATGGCGACGGCACCGTGACACCCGATGAAATGCGGACTCAGTTGCAGGCCAAGTTGACGGAATTTGACAGTGACGGTGATGGCGCGCTCTCAATTGCGGAATTCGAAACTCTTCACAGCGCGATGATCCGCGAAATGATGGTGGATAAGTTCCAGCACCTTGATGCGGACGGTGACGGTGCTGTTACGGCTGAAGAAATGACCGCACCAGCGGAAATGATGGATCGCATGGAGAAGATGCGGGCAAAGATGGGAATGATGAAAGACCAGCAAGAGGATAGCGGCACCATGAAAATCGACAACTAAGTGTTTCTACGTCGGCGTGATGCCGGCACCAACATCGGTCCAGCCAACCTTAAAACCGCCCAAACACCAGATTCAGTCATAGCCCTGCACGAATGGCCGGAATGGGAAAGCTGCACTGCGGAAATCTGGGGCACGATAAGTGGCTGGCTGTGGGCCGTCCATGTAGGTCTGAATAGTCTGAAGACACTTAGGTCACGCTGCAGTGCGGAAGGCAGCTCCGAGCCTGTTCTGACCTCCACACGAGGGGTGATGTTCGAACAAGGACATCTTGCTGACAGGC
>JAFMGZ010000072.1 GCA_017854855.1 Sulfitobacter sp.
GCCTCTGCCCAGGCGTGGGTTGCGTCCTGTTCGACGCGGTCGTTCATCATCAGATAGCCGCTGACGTAGCGTGCGGGAATACCCGCCACCCGTGCGGCGGCGACAAAGATCTGGGCATGGTCCTGACACACGCCCAGCCCGCCGGCCAAGGCGTCTTCGGCGGTGGTATTGGCGTGGGTTGCCCCGATCTCGTAGGGGGCCTTTGCCAGAATGGCGGCCGACAGGGCGTGCAGCCCGTCCAGTTTATTGTCGCTCTGCCCGATCACCTGCGCCATGTCCCTGATAGCGGGGCCTGCGGTGGTGTTCAGTGTCGGTTCCTTGAAATGCCACAGCGGGGCCTTGCCATAGACCTTGCCCAGAACACCGGTGATGCCTGAGGTCAGGACCGTGCCGCGAGCTTCTATGGTGAGGGCCTGAGCGCCCGGGTTAATGCTAACCAGATCCACATGATTGCCGTAATGGTCCAGGTAACCTGTCTCAAGCTTGCCGCCGGTAATGATGATTTCCCATGCCTCGACCTGCTGAACAGGAGAGGCAGTGGGGCGCAGACGCACCTTTTGAAGCGCGTATGACACCGGTTCGCTATAGGCGTATTCGGTCTTATGATGGATATTTAACTGCATCTAACCTGTAAATCTGTAATCTTCGGCGATCTGCTGTGCAAGCTGTGCCGTGTCTGTGATCACGCCGCTGATGAATTCATGCAAGCCCTGTTCAAAGATCGAATTGATGTCGCGCCCCTTGAGCTGGGTTTGCAAGGCGTCTGCCATGTCATGCGACGGCATCCGAGTTTCATATTCGGCACCTAGCATATTCAGATGCTCAACGATCTGACCGGCAGAAAAGGACAGCGATCGGGGCATCCGACGGTCAAGGATCAGGAAATCGGCAATTGCAGGCGCGGTGAAGTCACCTTCAACGGCCCAGCGAAAGGACCGGTGGGCGGACACGGACCGCAGGATGGTTTCCCACTGCACATTGTCCATCCGACTGCCGATAAAGGACGGAGAGGGCAGCAGGGAATAATATTTGACGTCGATGATCCGCGCGGTGTTGTCCATCCGCTCAATCGCAGAGCCGAGGCGGCAGAAATCATAGATGTCGTTGCGCAGCATCGTGCCATAAAGCGCACCGCGCACGAGTCCTGATTGCTGGCGGATGGTGGCCAGCACGCCGGGCAGTTCAGTTTCCGGTATCGGGTCTTTCAGCAGATCGGTGAGCAGCATCCATGTGTCATTGACGGCATACCAGACCTCTGTGGTCAGCGCTGTGCGGGTCAGCCGCGCATTGTCGCGTGCGGCCTTGATCACCGAGAGCACGGAGCTGGGGTTCTCTGGTGCGCGCAGCAGATAATCCACGACACGGCTGCTGTCATAGCCATCATGCAGCGTATCATATCCGATCTGGCTGGCGGTGGTGACGATTACGGATTTCCATTCGGCCTCGGCATCATTGGACCGCGTCAAGGCGATGCGGAACCCCGCCTCCACCAGACGCGCGGCATTCTCCGCCCGCTCAAGATAGCGGAACATCCAATAAAGACCCCCTGCGGTTTTTCCCAGCATGTCAGTCTTCCAATACCCAAGTGTCTTTTGTGCCGCCGCCCTGCGATGAATTCACCACCAGCGATCCTTCTTCCAGTGCCACGCGGGTCAGCCCGCCGGGCGTGATGTTGACCCCCTTGGAGGACATCAGCGCAAAGGGGCGCAGATCAACATGCCGCGGGGCCAGCCCGCTTTCGGTAAAGATCGGCACGGTCGACAGTGCCAGTGTTGGCTGGGCGATGTAATTTGCAGGCCGCGCCTTGAGCTTTTCTGCGAAGGCGGCGATTTCCTTTTTGGTGGCGGCAGGGCCTACCAACATGCCGTAACCGCCCGATCCATGCACCTCTTTGACCACCAGGTCAGCCAGATTATCCAGCACGTATTTCAGGCTGTCAGCCTCGCCGCAGCGGAAGGTCTGAACATTCTTCAGGATCGGCTTTTCGCCGGTATAGAATTTCACGATATCGGGCATGTAGCTATAGATCGCCTTGTCATCCGCGACCCCGGTGCCGGGCGCGTTGGCGATGGTGATATTGCCCGCGCGGTAGACATCCATGATGCCCGGCACGCCCAGCATTGAATTTGGATTAAAGGTCAGCGGGTCCAGATATTCATCATCGACCCGGCGATAGATCACGTCGATGACCTTGTAGCCTTTGGTGGTGCGCATCGCGATATGGCCGTCCACAACCCGCAGATCATGCCCTTCGACCAGTTCCACGCCCATCTGGTCGGCCAGAAAGCTGTGTTCATAATAGGCCGAATTGTGAATGCCCGGCGTCAGCACTACGACGCAAGGCCGGCCTTCGCAAGAGGCGGGTGCGGATGCCTCAAGGGAACGGCGCAGGTTCTTGGGATAGTCGCTGACCGGCTGTACCTTGATCATGCTGAAAAGTTCGGGGAACATCTGCAGCATGGTTTCGCGGTTTTCCAGCATATAGCTGACACCCGACGGGGTGCGGGCATTGTCCTCAAGTACGAAAAAATCGTCCTCTCCCGTGCGCACGACATCCGTGCCTACAATATGGGTGTAGACGTCGCTGGGCGGGCTGAAGTCGATCATCTGCGGCAAGAAGGCGTCGTTTTGCGCGATCAGTTTTGTGGGGATGACGCCGGCGCGCAGAATTTCCTGCCGGTTGTAGATGTCATGCAGAAAGGCATTGATCGCAATGACGCGTTGTTCGATGCCCTTGGCAAGCTTGGTCCATTCCCGTTCTGCCAGGATGCGCGGAACCAGATCAAAAGGGATCAGCCGTTCTTCGGCGTCGGCCTGGCCGTAGACGTTGAACGTGATGCCGGAGCGGCGGAAAAACGCCTCCGCCTCCGCCGCTTTTTGCGCCAGGCGCTCATTATTTTGACCCGCGAACCACGCGTCATAGATGCCATAAGGGCTGCGCGGGCCGCCCTCCGAGGTCATCTCATTAAAGAATTTTTCATGTGGCTTCATTTTGTTGAGCATAGGTTCCAATCAGTCCTTGGCAATGCCCCATCAGAAAAAAGCGGGGAAAACAGGCAGACGCCTAAATTATGGGCATCTGCTGGAGGGCAGGGGAGCGTTTTTGGGCAGCCTCGAAATCAAACGGCCAACGTTGCCACACCCGCAAGGGCCGATGTCCCGCCTTTCACGGCGGGACAGGGCTTTAGCTGGCAGCCTGCAGCATCGGGGTTTGTGCCGCCGTTTCAGGCATCGGCGACCATTTCAGGTCACTTTCGTAGCGCCACGCCATCTGGCCGTTTTCATCCAATGCGAACAGATGCAGCCAGCGGTTGTCAAACAGGGCCCTGACACCGGCATGCCGTTTCAATATCTCGGTCATCGCCTCGCGCGGGGCCTCGATACAGACTGACAGGCGCAGGGGGTCATGGGCATAGCTTTCGCCCTCATGGACCGATTGCCAGGGCAGACCTGCCCGCAGAATGCCGCCATTTCCCTCAACCACACCAATGCCGCCGGTGACATTATGCAACAGCTTGTTCCCGGCCCCGAATGTATCGGGGGCCACGGTCGATCCGTAATATTGCAGGCTGATCCAGCTGGCGACCACCACGGGTGCCGTCATGATCAGTTCCAGTACGCCGAAGGCCTTGTCGTTCTTCCAGTCATAATCATGCAGAAAGGCACGGCCTGCCATGTCCTTGCCTGATGTGCGGCGACGGGGGGCGGCGATAAATGCCTTGCACCCCGCCAGCGCCCATTCGGGCCGCGTTTCGGCCCAATCGCGGCTGCGCAATGCAATGTCGTCGTGATCGCCCGCCCGGGGCAGACGCAGCGCCCGTTCGCCGCGTGTCACGGCCCCGGCCACATCGAACCAAGTCTCGGCCTGACGCAGGTCTGCTGTATGGCCCGCGGATGACACATCTTGCGTAAACAGCGTCATGGCATCCGTGGTCGTGTCATGCAACGCGCCGACAAACAGCGTGTCGTCCGGCACGGTGATGCCCCGCGCGGCCAGTCCGTCGCGCACATCGGTGCTGTTCAGCAATCCGGCCAGCAGACGGGCATTCACCTCTCCCGAATAGCCGCCACAGGCACCGCAATGCAGACCGCTGGCAAAGGGGTTGTTGACCACATTGGCCCCGTGCCCCGCCAGCACGACCAGCCTTGCGAAATTATCGGTAAAGGACATCGCCCGCAGGATCGTTTCTGCCGCGTCAATCTGTGCTGTTGTATCCAGCGCGGGATCAAGCCGTGGTGCAGGCCCGCCCGGCACCGCATTGGGCGCAAGGTTCAGCGCATCGCGGACCAGCTTGCCGACATAAATCGGCCCCGTCGCCTCAACAAAGGCAAAGGAGGATACCGCCGCCAGCTTGAACCGTCCCCAGGCGCGGATGGCGCGGGCCTTGAAACGTGCTGTCTGTTCTGCCTGGGTGTCATACCCCTGTGACGTAGAGGTGACACTGGGGTTCAGCAATACCGGCAACCGCAGCTCTTCCACATCTGAGGCAAAGCCCTTGTGCGCGGCAGTGAGGCCGAAAAACCCAGCAAAACCAAGTGTTTGTATGGACGGATTCACAGCCTCGAGGGCGCGGCGGAACACTTCGGAGCGTACGTCGATGCAAAAGGCCGCCTGCAACAGCGGGCGCTCTGTGTTGTGCTGCGGGGCAGGGGCGGCAAAGGTCGCGGCCAGATCGCGCTGCACCGCGCGTTCGCAGGCCTCTTGCAGGATCCCATTTACCAGCAGGTCATGGTCCGGGGTCAGCGGTGCGGCATGGGCGGCCATGACCTTTTGCCATTCGGTGCCGATGTCATCCTCGTATTGGATCAGCAGGGCTTCTTCCCACAACAACCGGATGGTCAGCACATCGGTGATGGTCTGGTCGCTGCCCCCGGCCAGTTCGGCCTGCCACAGCTGATACCGCGCGACCTGGGCCCAACCGCCCAGAGTGAACAAAAGCTGATGCAAATAGGTCTCAAGCGCGGGCTTGGACAAACCCAACCGCGTGGCCGCGCGCAGTTTCGCATCATCCGCCTTGTCGGGTGTTTCGCTTGCAAACAATCCAAATCCGCGCAGACCGGTGATTTCAGGCGTCAGATCATGGGTCGCATATTGGCGCCATGCGTCATAGGCCCCCCGTCTGCGGGGTGCCGCCCAAAGCGCCTGACCCTGATCGAAAAAACCTGCGGCCCATATTCCAAAGCGGTCGGCAATGATGCCGGGCCAGTCGATGCCTGATGCCTTGGCGGCCAGATCAGCAATGGTCGGCTGCGCCTGTGGTGTTGGTGCAGCGATAGCCGCCAGACGTTTGATTTCCGCCAGATCCGGCAGTGCGGCCTGATCTGGGGCGTGCTGTGCGGCGATGGCCGCTGTGATGTCCGCATCCGTTATGGTGCCGTCCTTGATACGCGCCTCGTACCAATCGCGCGGCATGGTCACGGGCACCGCGCTGATGCGCCCCAGCCGCGCCCCGACCTGCGCCAGACTTTCCTGCGTCTGACCCAGAAAAGGGTTCACGGCAACCGATGAGGCCAGTGGCCAGACCGGCGGAATGGCACGGGCCGCCCCGTCTGATGCCGCGGTAAGTGTCTTAAGTGTGAGGTTTGAAGTATTTGACATCTGAACGTTCCTTGGCATGGATCAAGAGAGGGTCTTGGTTGACCAGCCGCGCAGCAGCTTGTCAAAGACGGCATTGGCATAAAGCCCGTTGGACAGGTGCACGCGCATGCCTGCCGCGGCCGGGTGATAGGCCCAAAGCGGAAACATCGCCTGCGCCATCGCCACACAGCCAAAGCTGAGAAGGGCCAGCGCGATTAGCGCCCATTCCAGCGGGCCGGGGGCCGGGGTGGCGGGCAAGGTGCTCTGCATCAGCCATTCCGCCCCGGTCTGCAGGGTGAAATAGCCCAGCGTCGCCGCAACTGAGAAAGCGGCGGTGCGTTGGGTCAGGACCCGAGGGGCCGCATCGGCCAGGCCCTGCGCCAGCAGATAGGCCACCCCAAAGATCAAGATCGCCCCCAGCGCAATCGCCTGCGGTGATTTCCCCCCGATCCCAAAGGCAAAGGCCACCGCTGCATAGATCACCAGCGCGATCAAAAAGGCGCGGCCCACGGCCAGACCATTGGGGATCGCCACCGGACCGGGCCTGCGGATCGCGGCCACGCCGTCCACCGCGGTGCCCGAGGCCAGAAAGGCATGCGCCTTGTACAGCGAATGGGCCACGATATGCAGCAACGCCAGCGGAAACAGCGCGAGGCCACATTGCAAGATCATGAACCCCATCTGCGCCACCGTGGACCAGGCCAGCGATGTCTTGACCGCCGATTGCGTCAGCATCACCAGCCCGCCGAACAAGGCGGTAAAGCCGCCGGTCATCACCAGCACCGCCAGCACGCCTGGTGCCAGAAGCATCACATCGGCAAAGCGGATCAACAAGAAGCCGCCGGCATTGATGACGCCCGCATGCAGCAGGGCCGATACCGGCGTGGGCGTTTCCATCACCTCTGTCAGCCAGCCGTGCATGGGAAATTGCGCGGATTTCAAGACCGCCGCAATGGCAAGCATCGCTGCGACCCCGCCCGCGGCAACCTGCGAGGCGGTACCCGTTGCATCTGCGTTCTGGGCAAAGGCCAGGATATCTGCGATGTCGCCCGTGCCGTATTGCCCATAAAGAATGGCGCAGGCGATCAGCAGGGCCAGATCCCCCAGTCGCGCCGTTATCCATTTTTTCCGCGCCGCCCGCTGGGCTGCAACGCGGCCGGGATAATGCAGCAGCAGTTTATGCAAGAACAGGCTGGTTGCGATCCAGGCAAGGGCCAGCTGAACGATGTTGCCCGCGATCACCAGCAGCATAACGGCCGCCAATGTCGCACATAGCCATCCGGTAAAGCGCCCCTGCTGGGCCTCGCCGTCCATGTAGGTCGCAGCATAGCGTAGCACGATCCAGCCCACGAAAGTCACCAGCAGGATCATCACGGCGCTGACCGCATCCAACCGTGCCTGCAGCCCCAGACCCCCCAGGCCAATCAGCCCGCTGGTCGCCGGCCCTGAAGCAATCAGCGCAACGCCGGACAGGACTGCCACGGCAAATGCGGCAAGGGCGATCCCTTCGATTTGGCGCAGCACCCGCGCGGGGCGCATGTCAGGCCCGCGAAAGGCAAGAACTGAGGCCGCTATCAAGGCAAGCGGGGCTAGAAACAATAGAATGGCTATGGACATCGTCATCTCTCCTTGGGGCTGGTTTGCAGCTGCTGAGGGCAATAGCAGGCGGGTTAATCACATAAAAATTCATTGTTTACTTGAATTCGTTCTGTTTAATGAATGGATGAGCGAATTCAATTACCATCACCTGCGCTATTTCTGGGCCGTGGCCCATGACGGCAACCTGACCCGCACAGCAGAGCGGCTAAACCTGTCGCAATCCGCTATTTCCGTGCAAATAAAACAGCTTGAGGCCCATCTGGGGCATGATCTGTTCGAACGGCGCGGACGCCAGCTTTTCCTGACAGAGGCGGGGCGGATCGCGCTGGATCATGCCGATGCGATTTTTGCCACGGGCCGCGAACTGCTGGGCACCTTGCAAGACAGGGGCCGCAGCAGGCAGGCGATCCGCATCGGGGCACTTGCCACGCTGTCGCGCAACTTTCAGATGGAATTCTTGCGGCCCATCCTGCAACGACCGGATGTTGAGATCATTCTGCGGTCCGGCACCAGCGCGGATCTATTGCAGGCGCTTGAGGCATTGAACCTTGATGTCGTGCTGATCAACCAGGCGCCGTCGCGCGACGCGGTGACGCCCTTTGTCTCGCACCGGCTGTCCGAACAGCCCGTTAGCCTAGTCGGGACGCCGGAACGGTTGAACGCAGGGCTTAGCCTGACGGAGCTGCTGACGACGCAGCCCGTGATTTTGCCCACCGCGGACACCGGCATCCGCATTGGTTTTGACGCCTGGACAGACCGTCTGGGCATCCGGCCCCAGATCGCGGCAGAGGTGGACGATATGGCCATGATGCGGCTTTTGGCCCGCGAAGGCGTGGGGCTTGCGGTCTTGCCGCCTATCGTTGTGCAGGACGAATTGACCAGCGGTCGGCTGCGTGAGGTCGAACAGCTGCCGGGCATCGGAGAGACCTTTTTCGCCGTGACAATCACCCGGCGCTTTCCCAATCCGATCCTCATGGAACTGTTGGAAGGCCGAGCGATTTAGACTCGTGTGTTGGAATGCGAGGGCAAAATTAGTGGACTTACCATGGCCCCGGGGGGCCATGACATGTCAAAGATGTTGACGCCAAGAATATCGTTTGCCGTCAACCATGCCGCAGCGAGGGAAGCGGATGTGCCATGGCTGTGATCTTGTTTTCCCGGGCACCTGCTGGGCCGGATGGATCGCGATCTGCGCCATACTTTCGGCAGCAAGGCAGGCGGTGGTGTCGCCTTGTTTGGGGATGTTCATTTAGGTGTCGAACAGCGTAGCGATGAGTGACACCCAACACTCTGAAATCAGACTAATTTCCCAGACGCTCAGCCCTTGGGGTACATGCTTCGGTCCGTGGTCGGCGCGGGGGCTGCCGGCGTGATGCTGGTTCGATATAATTCCGACGTGCCCATCTCATAGGCGTGCTTGATCGGTATCAGCGATTGTCCTGACCAGCGGTGATGAAGAATCGAATAGGCCGCCCAATCGTATCAGTCATGACATGCAGTTTCGTATTCATACCGCCTTGGGTGAGACCTATCAGACGTCCATGCCCCCCTTTTTGGCCCACAAGCTGGACGCTGTACGATGTGCTTTGAGACAAGTTGCATCGATTGATATCGTTTTTGTCTGGAGTTTCAGCAGCCAACCCGAGCATGATCCGCGCGAATACACCCATGTCACTCCATCGCTTCCAACGGTTTTAGAGCGTCTTGTGTGGACCGTATTCCTTAGGCACATCACACCAGCAAAACCCATTGTGGTTGATGAAGATTATGCCACTAAGGACACGCCGTTTGTCCACTTGGGGCACACGATGGCTCTTTCGAGAATACGGTCGAAAACGCCCCATCTGTTCTTCGCGCAGCCAATAAAGATTGCTGACATTGCACTCCCGCAGTTTACGGTTTTGAATCATGCCGCCATAACAGCATCATCCAGTTTAATGGGTCCAGAGCCTGAATACCTAACGAAGAATGGTTCAAAAACTTGGATGACGCCCGAGGCAAACGGGCGCTTCGGCGGCACGGTTACAACAACGTCAGACTGCACTCTGAAATGGAGAACCAAACACCCGCTGAAGCGTGTCGAGAGCTTGAGCAATTTGAGGGGGCCGCACAAGACGAGCTTGCCCAAAACGAAACCGAGGAATATCAAGTTCAGACCCGCAAAGTCTTTTTATGAATGAGAGAACCTCGGGGGCATGTCAAAGGAAGACGCCAATGCGCTATGAAAGACCGGAAACGATTGAGGCCGCGATAGCTCTGCTTGCGGACGCAGAGGCAAAGTCCTTTGTGCTTGCAGGCGGAACGGACCTTTTGGTGAGAATGCAGAACGACACGTTTGAAGCAGACTTGATTGTCGATATCAAATCGATTGAGGGGATGGACGCAGTTACTCAGACTGATGACGGGTTCTTGATCGGCGCTGCCGTCTCTGCTGCGGCTCTGTCGGAAAACGCAGCACTTGTCGCCGAATGGCCCGGCGTTGTGGAGGCCGCCAATCTAATTGGCTCCACGCAGATCCAGGGCCGCTGTACGATGGTGGGCAACCTGTGCAACGCTTCGCCAGCTGCGGACAGCGTCCCTGCCCTGGTGGCTGCAGATGCGCGGGTGCGTATCGCAGGGCCAGATGGGTCGCGCGAGGTTGCGATCCTTGATATTCCCACTTACCCCGGCAAGACCTCACTGACCAAGGGCGAGATCATTGTGGCGATTGTGCTGCCTAAGGCTGCAACACGGTCTGGTGATGCGTACCTGCGCTTTACGCCGCGGACGGAAATGGACATTGCTGTGGTCGGCGTTGGCATCAACCTGACGCTGGACGAAGGCGGCGTTGTAGCTGCTGCGCGCATTGCCTTGGGTGCTGTAGGACCGACAGTTTCTCTTGTGGAAGAAGCCGCCAAAGCTTTGATCGGCAGCAAGCTGGATCAGGCGGCATTAGACGCGCTGGCGTCGGCCTGTTCGGCGGCCAGCAATCCAATTGACGATAAACGCGGTACCATTGCGTTTAGAAAACAAGTGGCCGGTGTGCTGGCGCGTCGCGTGGCGCAGACAGCCTATACCCGCGCGGGAGGAAAGTGATGTCTTCGATAGCAGTAGCCACAACAATCAACGACGATGATGTCGAGTTCCTCTGCCAGCCGGACGAGACCCTGCTGGACGTTCTGCGCAACCGCCTTGGTCTCATGGGGGCCAAGGAAGGCTGTGGAACCGGTGACTGCGGTGCCTGCAGTGTGATCATGGATGGTCGGTTAGTTTGCGCCTGCCTTGTGCTGGGTGCCGAAGCGCAGGGCCGGACGATCGAAACCATCGAAGGCATGGCCACGGGGAGCGAACTGCACCCGCTGCAGCGCAAATTCATCGAACATGCGGCCTTGCAGTGTGGCATCTGTACACCGGGATTTCTCATGGCGGCCAAGGCGCTGCTTGCGACCAACCCAAACCCGACTGAGACTGAAATCCGGTTCTGGCTGGCGGGCAACCTGTGCCGCTGCACGGGGTATGACAAGATCATACGCGCGGTACAGGATGCCGCCGCCGAGATGAGGGGAGAAATATCATGAGTTTTGATGCAGCATACCAGAGTAAGGTCTTGAAGTCCGTTGGCACGCGGCCCCTCCGCCCTGATGGCGTGGACAAGGTTACAGGGCGCGCGCGTTATGGTGCAGATTTCAACATGCCTGGGCAGCTTGTCGCCCGGGTTTTGCGCAGCCCCCATGCCCACGCAAAAATAAAGAGCATCGACACGAGCCGCGCCGCAGCCGCCAAAGGGGTCAAGGCGATTATTACTGCCGCTGACTTGCCTGATCTGACGGACGGAAATAGGTCGCTCTTTGCGATCCTCGACAATTGCATGGCACGCAGCAAGGCAATGTATGACGGCCATGCTGTCGCAGCCGTTGCTGCGATTGATGAAAAAGCCGCGAAAGTCGCACTCCAACTCATTGAGGTCGAATACGAGGTGTTGCCGCATGTGGTCGATGTAGATGCCGCAATTTTGCCGGATGCACCTGTTCTCAATGACACAATCTTTACCAAAGGGGTGGAGCCGATTCCCAAGACCCCCTCGAACGTCGCAAACCAGGCTGAGTTTGGCCATGGCGATGTTGAAGCGGGGTTTATGCAGGCCGAGGTCATCGTTGAGCGCAGCTATAAGACCGAACAGACGCATCAAGGCTACATTGAACCTCATGCCTGCGTTGCAAGCTGCAACACCGATGGCACGGCTGAGCTATGGGTCTGTACACAGGGTCATTTTGTCTATCGGCAGACCTGTGCTGACCTATTAGGACTGGAAGTGTCGAAGCTACGGGTAACCTCGTCAGAAATTGGCGGTGGCTTTGGCGGCAAAACCCATGTTTGGGCCGAACCGGTCGCATTGGCGCTGTCACGCAAAGCAGGGCGTCCGGTCAAGCTGGTGATGTCGCGCGAAGAGGTGTTCCGTGCATCTGGTCCGACCAGTGCGACATCGATCGATGTCAAGATCGGCACGAAAAAGGATGGAACTATAACCGCTGCGCAGGCGACTTTGCGCTACACCAGCGGCCCTTATCCGGACACCTGGGCGGAGATTGGCGCAATGACGTCCTTTGCATGCTATGATCTTAAGAACGTCAAGACCGTTGGGATAGAAGTCATTGTAAATCGCCCTAAGGTTGCGGCTTATCGCGCGCCCTCAGCACCAATGGCGGCCTTTGCAGTTGAAAGCGCCATTGACGAGTTGGCTCATAAAATCGGAATGGACGCGGTCGACTTCCGGATCAAGAACGCGGCCAAAGAAGGCACACGGGCGTCCTACGGTCCAATCTACGGTCCAATTGGAATTGGGCCCACGCTGGAGGCGGCCAAGACCCACCCGCACATGAGCGCACCTTTGGGCAAGAATCAAGGGCGCGGCATGGCCTGCGGCTTCTGGTTTAACTTTGGTGGTCAGACCTGCACGGATCTCAATGTGAGTGCCGATGGTACCGTAACGCTTGCTGTGGGGACGGTGGATGTGGGCGGATCGCGCGCATCGTTGTCTTTGATCGCTGCTGAAGAGCTTGGCATCGACTATCAAGACATCAAAGCAGTGATCGCCGATACTTCCACTCTAGGCTATAATGATATGACCGACGGAAGCCGGGGCACATTCTCCAGCTCCATGGCCACAATCTCGGCTGCGCGGAATGCCATTGAGGTAATGCGCCATCGTGCCGCGATGATGTGGGATATTCCTCCTGAAGACGTCTACTGGGAAGATGGCCATGCCGTTGCGGCGGGTACCAAACATGGCAATCGCGCACCGCTGTCAGTAAAGGAAATCGCCGCTGCGGCGGGCAATACAGGCGGACCTATCGCGGGTCATAGTGAACTGGTTGCTGATGGCGCTGGCGTGTCTTTTGCCACCCATATCTGCGACATTCAGGTTGATCCCGAAACCGGATCCAGCCGCATCTTGCGCTATACGGTCATTCAAGACGCTGGCAAGGCGGTACATCCGGCTTATGTCGAAGGCCAGTATCAGGGTGGTGCCGCACAGGGTATCGGCTGGGCGCTCAACGAAGAGTATATCTACGGGTCGGATGGGCGTTTGCAGAACCCCGGTTTCCTTGATTATCGTATCCCAGTTTGTTCAGACCTGCCGATGATAGGCACGCAGATTCTCGAAATCCCGAACCCTAACCACCCATACGGTGTACGCGGTGTTGGGGAGACATCGATCGTGCCGCCTTTGGCAGCGGTTGCCAACGCAGTATCGAACGCGATCGGGCTTAGAATGACGCATATCCCGATTTCGCCACCGCGGATTTTGGCAGCTCTGAATGACGCTGCGCGGAATTGATGGTGGACGTGACGCTCTGGGCCGGGCTTCGGCCCCTTGCGGACAACCAAAAAATGGTGCGCGTTGAAGCGCGCACCATCAGAGAGCTTTTGCGCAAGCTTGAAGAGAGGTATCCGGGATTACGCGATCCTTTTCGCGGCGAGATTGCCGTGGCCGTGAACGGTGTGATTTACCGAAACGATTGGTCACAGGAATTGCCCGAGGGGGCAGAGGTGATGCTGATGCGTCGGCTAAAAGGGGGCTGACTGCCAACTGCATGTTTTAGGCAATTTAGTTGGTCCAGTTGTGGCATGATCTTCACAGTTTGTTAGCGAATGTGACGAGTTTTCGTGCGACGGCTGTATTGACAGCTTTGTGAGGTTTGCCCGCCGCGCGGAAGCGGTTTCAAAAGTGGTCGGGACGGGATGCGATGGTTTGCAAAAAAGCTGCCTGGAACAGGATGTCCATGAGAGACCGACGCCCTCCCCCAATGAACGGCGCATGGCTCCACTCTTATGTGCGATGGGCGCAAGGCCGGAGAGGCGGCTGCTTCTTAACCCATAATCTGACCGAGTTCTGGCATTCCGGAGAATAGCATCGTGCTGGTGA
>JAFMGZ010000073.1 GCA_017854855.1 Sulfitobacter sp.
TCGATCTGGCGGATACGTTCGCGGGTCACGCTGAACTGCTGGCCGACTTCTTCCAACGTATGATCCGTGTTCATCCCGATGCCAAACCGCATGCGCAGCACACGTTCTTCACGTGGCGTGAGCGATGCCAGAACCCGCGTGGTCGTTTCCTTGAGGTTTTCCTGAATGGCACTGTCCAGCGGCAGCACGGCATTCTTGTCCTCGATGAAATCGCCCAGCTGGCTGTCTTCCTCGTCCCCGATAGGGGTCTCAAGCGAGATCGGCTCCTTGGCGATCTTCATCACCTTGCGGACCTTTTCCAAAGGCATCTGCAGCTTTTCTGCCAATTCCTCTGGTGTGGGTTCGCGGCCGATTTCATGCAGCATCTGGCGGCCTGTGCGCACCAGCTTGTTGATCGTTTCGATCATATGCACCGGAATACGGATGGTGCGCGCCTGATCGGCAATCGACCGGGTGATCGCCTGACGGATCCACCATGTGGCATAGGTCGAGAATTTATAGCCGCGGCGGTATTCGAATTTGTCCACCGCCTTCATCAGGCCAATGTTACCTTCCTGAATCAAATCAAGGAATTGCAGGCCACGGTTGGTGTATTTTTTCGCGATCGAAATGACCAGACGCAGGTTCGCTTCGACCATTTCCTTCTTGGCCTGACGGGCTTCTTTTTCGCCCTTCTGAACCTGCTGCACGATGCGGCGGAACTCAGGGATGTCCAGACCCACATACTGGCCGACCTGCGCCATGTCGGAACGCAGTTCTTCGACCTTGTCGGTCGATTTTTCGATGAACATCTGCCAGCCGCGACCGGGCTTGTCGGCCATCCGCTCCAGCCAGTTTGGATCCAGTTCGTAGCCGCGATAGGCCTCGACGAATTCCTTGCGGTTGATGCGCGCCTGATCCGCCAGTTTCACCATCGCGCTGTCGATCTGCATGATCCGGCGGTTGATGCCATAAAGCTGGTCAATCAGCGCTTCGATACGGTTGTTGTGCAGATGCAGGTCGTTCACCAGCGCCACGATCTCTGACCGCAGTTTTTGGTATTTGCCTTCCTGCTTCTTGCTGAAGGATCCATCCTCATTCAAGGTCGCGGAAATGCGGCTGTCCTGCATTTCGCTCAGCATGGCATAGTCGTCGGCGATGATGTCCAGCGCTTCCAGAACCTGCGGCTTGAGTGCGGCTTCCATGGCCGCAAGGCTCATGTTGGCCTGTTCGTCCTCGTCATCATCGTCGTCAGCGCTGATCGGGTTGCCGTCTGCGTCCAGCTCCTGCTTGGCCTCTTCCGACTTGGTCTCGCCGCCGCCCACAACGGGAACGACAGGCGTGGTCTCGCCCTCCTCGCCCAGCTGGTTGCCAAAGGTCGCCTCAAGGTCGATCACATCACGCAGCAAGATGTCTTCGGACAAAAGTTCGTCGCGCCAGATCGTGATCGCCTGAAAGGTCAGCGGGCTTTCGCACAGGCCCGCAATCATCGTGTTGCGGCCAGCCTCGATGCGCTTGGCAATCGCGATCTCGCCTTCGCGCGACAGCAGTTCAACCGATCCCATCTCGCGCAGGTACATCCGCACGGGGTCGTCGGTCCGGTCCAGCTTTTCGGCCGTGCCAGAGGAAAGTGCGACATCCTTGGCGCTGTCCGTGGTGGCCAGATCCGTGCCGCCCTTGGCTTCTTCCTCTTCGGCATCCTCGTCTTCGATGATGTTGATGCCCATTTCCGACAGCATCGACATGACATCTTCGATCTGCTCAGACGATACCTGATCGGGTGGCAAAACCGTGTTCAGCTGGTCGTAGGTGATATAGCCCTTCTCGCGGGCCTCCGAGATCATCTTTTTGACAGCGGCCTGGGACATGTCCAACGAATGACCGTTGTCAGCGTCGTTGTCGTCCCTCTTTGCGTCTTCGTTCTTGTCCTTGGCGGCCATGCTATGTCCCTTCAGCGCAATCGCGCGAATCAGTGTAAGTGATTCGGTCTGTCCGAATCATGCGTAATCCGCAGTGATTCTTAAACCCGATATCCTGCTTTTTCCTAAAGTACCGACCAAAACATCACGTTTTCAGCTGCGGCCTTTAGACTTGCTAAATTTGATGGTGCCCAGCAGCGTGTCCCAAGCGCTGCGTTCGTCTTTGCTGATGCGGGCCCCATTGTCGCCCACATGGTATTCTGCCTTGTCTTCCTGCCCCGTGCGGGTCGCCATATCGGCGGCGCGGGCGGCCTCGCCCAGTCGCCATGTCACGCCTTCATCGGCAACACCACTCATATCCTCCACTGCTTCCGCGATTTCAGCGTCCAACCCGCGTGCGGCCTCCAGTTTGGCCAGTTCCTCTGCCACGGTCATCGTGGCCATTTCGATGTCGCCGGGGTGGCGCACACAGGGCGTGATGGCAACGTGGCGCTGTGTCAGTATGTTTTCAAGGGCGTCCGGCCCCAGTGCGCTGGAAATGTTTTCGCGCAACACATCAGGGCCTTGGTGGGCATGGCGCAGCAGCAGGTCGCGCAACCCGCGGTGCAGCGGATCCAGACAAGTCATACCTTCCAGGCCACTTTCAAAATCACCCACGATCTGCGGACAGGTCGCAAAGGCCGCCAGAACGACGGCCTCGCGCAGATGCACGGTCATCCGATCATCGGTGGCAGCGGCAAGCGCGGATGATTTCGTCGATGGCAACGGGGCCTGCGGTGCGGCCTGCCAGTTGCCCTTTCCGCGCGGCGCAGATTTGCCCGGCGCGGATTTCGGGCGGAACAGCTTCCAGCGCAAGTCCTTGATTTCCTGCCCGTAATGGCTGCGGATCGACGGATCCTTGATCAACATGATCTTTTCGCGCAAGGCCTTGTCCAGCGCGGCCTTGCGCTCGGGGCTGTCAAACACCCGGCCTTCGGTTTCGCGCTGCCACAGCAGTTGCACCATCGGCACCGCCCCGTCGATCAGCGCCTGAAACGCGCCTTTGCCGGCGGATTTCAACAGGTCATCGGGGTCTTGCCCCTCTGGCATCATGACAAAGCGCAGGGATTTGCCCGCCTCCAGCAGGGGCAACGCCAGATCGATCAATCGCAGTGCGGCGCTTTGCCCCGCCCTGTCACCGTCCAGCGTGATGATCGGTTCTGCATCAATGCGCCACAACATCTGCAGCTGGCTTTCGGTGATGGCCGTGCCCAAGGGGGCCACCGCCGCCTCGAACCCCGCGCCATGCAGCGCGATCACATCCATATACCCTTCGGCGACCAGCAGGGGATGCCCCTTGCCCGCTGCCGTGCGCGCCTCTTTGACGTTGTACAGGCTGCGGCCCTTGTCAAACAGCTCCGTGTCCGGCGAATTGAGGTATTTGGCGTTGTCGTTGGGGTCCATCGCCCGGCCGCCAAAGGCAATCGTCCGCCCCCTTGCGTCCCGAATGGGGAACATGATGCGCCCGCGAAACGTGTCATAGGGTTTGCCGCCCTTGGACGACGGCTTGGCCAGCCCCGCGCCCAGGATCAGCGCGTCGTCAATATCCTTGGTCTTGAGCGCATCCCAAAGCCCCTGCCAGGCATTCGGCGCAAAGCCTATTTCCCACCGCTCCAGCGCCGCCTCATCCAGACCGCGCCGCGCCAGATAGGCGCGCGCCTCCTTTGCGCCGGCGGTTTTCAACTGCAGGCGGAACCAGCGTACCGCCAGTTCCATCACATCGGCCAGTTCGGTCCGCTTGTCGGCCTTTTCCTGCGCCCTTGGGTCCTGTTTGGGCACCGGCATGCCCGCCTCTCGGGCCAGGATTTCCACCGCTTCCATAAAGCTGACATTCTCTGTCTCGCGGACAAAGGAAATCGCGTCTCCCTTGGCGTGGCAGCCAAAGCAGTAATAGAACCCCTTGCGGTCATCGACATGAAAACTGGCGGATTTTTCCTGGTGAAAGGGGCATGGTGCCCACATGTCGCCCTTGCCCTGATTGGACTTGCGCGGGTCCCACATGACTTTGCGCCCGACAACCTGTGACAGGCTCGACCGGGTGCGCAGTTCGTCCAGAAATCCGGGTGGCAGGCTCATGCTTTAGTATATCGGGCGCGCCGGACCAAAGTCCAGAAGCCAGCGCGGCCCTTTTTCAGATCAGCACGGAAATAACAATGCCCTGCAGGTCATTGCTGCAGACACATCTCCGTCCATGCCGCGGCCAGATCCTTGTTGCGCAGATCGCGCATCTTCATCTCGTAGACCCAAGGGGTCAGCAGCGGGATGGCGGTGTTGAAATTCTCGGGCCAGGTGGCATTGGGCTTGATATGGTCGGCAACGTCGCGTTCCTTGACCTTGTCCAGCCGCGCCTGCTGAATTGCGGCCACAACTTCGGCCTGATGGCCGCAGGTTGCCTTTTGTGCGGCCGTGGCCGCAGCCCAGACCGGGCTGGACAGCGCCATGACCGTCACGGCCCCTGCCCCTGCCATTCTCATCGCACTGAATAGACGTGTCATCTTTACTCTCCAAACATCCGTTTTGACTGATACTCGCAGGTTTATCGCCGCGATGCCACAGCGGCCATCGCCTGTTTCATATCATGCACCAGGGTTCCGGCCATCGACCGGAACACCATGATCATGAATTCATCCGACGCCAGTCTGGTCACCGATGCCTGCATATGCATCACCTGAGAGCGCGCGGTATGCCCGCGTTTGAAATGGCCCTCGCGCAGGTCCAATGGCACCAGCCGGGCCAGCACATCCACCGCCCCCGCTCCTTTCAGCGACACGGTGGCCCAGGCGTCGCTCAGGTCCACCACTGCGGCATGGGCCCCAAGGGCCGCATCCGGCGCGGGCCCGATCAACAGCACGTCGCCCCGACCAAACCAGATGCAGCGCGCGCCCTGCTTGCCGCTGCTCCTGTTGGGGCCGGGCAGCGCCATGCCATGCGCGCGCTCCAGCGCGGCCGACAGGTCAGCAGGATCGCCAAAAGCCGTCAGACAGGTCATCTGCCCCGGTGTCAGCTCTGACATCGTCACATCGCCCAATGTCACGGGCAGCAACCCCGCACAGGGGCTCGTTTGCTTCAACTCAACCACGTGCCCGCTCCCCTTGCGGATCAAGGAACACCGGATGGCATATCTCGACCTCTGTCTCC
The DNA here is from genome assembly GCA_017854855.1 of Sulfitobacter sp. Lineage (GTDB taxonomy): Bacteria > Pseudomonadota > Alphaproteobacteria > Rhodobacterales > Rhodobacteraceae > Sulfitobacter. Next base: position 5,076 of record JAFMGZ010000073.1, read on the forward strand.
ACCTTGCGCAGATGATCCACCAGCCGGATCACCTCTGCGTGACGCGCGGGCCCGGCTGCGAAAAAGCCCAGGCCGATCATCATGCCCAACTCCGGCGAATAACACACCGACGACACATGCCCCTTGGAGTTTTCCCGAATGGCTGGTGCCTCGCGCTCAAACAAATGCGCCCCGGCCGTCAGTCTGCCGCCCGGCTCAACCGGTTTCAACCCGACCAATTGGGGGCGCAACGCGTCGACCAGACCGGGTCTTGCGGCCATGGTCTTGCCGATACAATCCTTCTTGGCCGAAATCATCCGCGCCATCCCGATGTCAAAAGCGGTCGCCCGCCCCTCAATCTCCGCATGGGTGATAAAGCCCTTTTCGATGCGCAGCACATTCAGCGCCTCCATCCCGTAGGCCCCGCCGCCCATCTGCTCGGCACGTCCGAGCAAGGCATCAAAGGCGGCGGCCCCATAGCGCGACGGCACCGCGATCTCATAGGCATGTTCACCCGAAAACGAAATCCGAAACAGCCGCCCCGCAACCCCGCCCAGCTGCACGTCCCCACAGGCCATGAAGGGCCAGCTCTCATTGTCGATAGGCTTGTCCAGCATCCCGTTCAACAGCGCGCGCGCCATTGGACCGGCCACGGCAAACTGCGCCCACTGCTCGGTCACAGAGGTGCACGACACCTCCCATTCGGGATGCAGCGCCTGACAGACAAACTCCAGATGCCGCATCACATTGCCCGCAGCGGCGGTGGTGGTGGTCATGACGAAATGCTCAGCACCCAGACGTGCGGTGGTGCCATCGTCCATCACCGTGCCGTCCTCGCGCAGCATCACCCCATAGCGCACCCGCCCCACCGGCAGGGTCGAGAACATGTTGGTATAGACAAAATCCAGCAGCCGGGCCGCATCCGGCCCCTGAATGTCGATCTTGCCCAGTGTGGACACATCACAAATACCCACGGCCTTGCGCACATATCCAACCTCGCGGTCACAAGACTGCTGCCAGGTCGTCTCGCCCGCCTTGGGGAAATAGCTGGGCCGGTACCAAAGCCCCGCCTCGATCATCGGCGCGCCCATCGCAACACTGCGCTTGTGCGAGGTGGTATGGCGCTCCGGCGCAAAGCCATGGCCCTGCGCACCCGCCCCCATGGCCGCAATCGCCACGGGCGCATAGGGCGGCCGAAAGGTCGTCGTGCCAGTCTGCGGTATCCCGCGCCCCGTCGCATCGGCCAGAATGGCCAGCGCCGCGACGTTTGAATTCTTGCCCTGATCCGTCGCCATGCCTTGGGTCGTATAGCGCTTCATATGTTCGACAGAGCTAAAGTTCTCGGCGGCGGCCTGTTTGATGTCCTTGACCGATACATCGTTCTGGAAATCCAGCCAGGCCCGCCCGGCACCCGCCACCGCCCAAAGCGGCGACAGCGCGTAGGGCGTGTCTTCTGCCTCAGGCAGGGCCATCTCTGCCGGGGCTTTCCTGCCCAGCGCGCCCAGCGCGGTGCGGGCGGCCTCGACCCCGTCGCTCAGACAGGCGCGCGTGGAAAACACGCCGTTGCAGGCCCCCGCCACGGTCATGTCCGGAATACTGCCCGGCGTCGGCACAAAGGCCTGAATATCCTCGCGCCAGCTGGGTCTGCCGTTCATGTGACAGGTCAAATGCACCGTCGGGTTCCAGCCACCCGACATGGCCAGACAATCCACCTGCAAGGCCTCCTCGCCGCTGTCGGTGCGGATGGTGATGCTCTCCAATGCCTTGCGCCCGCCCGAATTGCAGACCTGCGCGCCCTTGAAGACCGGAAAGGTGGCCCCCTCGATGACCGCATCGGGGCGGCTGTCGATCAGCGCGACCACATGCACGCCCGCCGCGGCCAGATCCCGCGCGGTGCGATGCGCATCGTCGTTGTTGCCAAATACCGCCACGCGCTTGCCGGGGGCCACCCCCCAACGGTTCAGATAGGCCCTGACAGCGCCCGCCGTCATGATGCCCGGGCGGTCATTGTTGCGAAAGGCGATGGGCCGCTCCAGCGCGCCGGCGGCCAGAATGCTGTGCCTTGCCGAAATGCGCCAGAAGGCCTCAAGGGGCGCGCCCGCCCCGCGTATGCCGGTATGCTGGTTGACCCGCTCCAGCGCGCCATACATGCCGCCGTCATAGGCTCCTGTCACCGTGGTGCGCGACATCAGGCGCACATTGTCCATCGCCGACAGCTGCGCCACGATCCCCGCGGCCCAAACCGCACCGGACTGATGGCCCACCGCGCCGCTTTCCGCGTTCAACCGGCCCCCCATCAAACTGTCCTCATCGGCCAGGATCACATCCGCCCCGGCCCGCGCCGCCGTCAGCGCCGCCATCAAACCCGCAGGTCCGGCCCCGATCACCAGCAGATCGCAAAACGCATAGGCGCGCTCATAGGTGTCGGGGTTGTTCTGCCCACTCAGCGCCCCAAGGCCCGCCGCCTTGCGGATCACCGGCTCATAAACGGCCTCCCAGAACCGCTTGGGCCACATGAAGGTCTTGTAGTAAAACCCGGCCCCCAGAAAGGGGGCAGCCAGATCATTCACCGCCATCACATCGAAATCCAGCGACGGCCAGGCATTCTGTGACCGCGTCACCAACCCCTCATAGATTTCCTGAACCGTGGCGCGGACATTGGGCTCCTGCCCCGCGCCCGTCCCGGTGGTGATCAGCGCATTGGGCTCTTCACTGCCTGCGCTCAAAACCCCCCTTGGGCGATGGTACTTGAACGACCGCCCCATCAAACTCACCCCGTTGGCCAAAAGCGCCGAGGCCACGGTATCCCCGGCAAAGCCGCTATAGCGCCTGCCATCGAATGAAAAACTGACCGCTTTGCTGCGGTCGATCACGCCCTTGCCAGCAACCCTCATGATGCTTTCCCCATGGCCCGTTTCACATCGGCGGCCAATTGCGTGTCGGAAATCTGGTGGCTCACCGTATCGCGCGTGACCACCAGCCAGGCCCCACATCCCCCGTCATGCTGCCACAGCTCCCGCGTGGGCCCCGCAGGGTTTTCACGCAAATGCAAATAGGCCTCCCAGTCGGCTTCATGCGCCTGCGGATCGGGCCGCGCCAACATCACCGCCGCCCCCTGGTAATAGAATTCCCGCCGATCCCTTGATCCGCACATCGGACATTCAATTCTCACGACATCTCTCCTGACAGGGCACGCCCCATTCTCTTTTTGGCCTTAAATACCTGCCGCACTCTCAAAACCCCTCAATGCAAGTTATGCTGAGACCCGGTGGCCTCTTCATCCATCAAACCGCGCCCCGTGCGGAACCGGTCCAGACGGTATCTGGCGGCGGGCGCATGATGTTCGCCCGTGGCCATCAGATGGGCAAAACTGAACCCCGACCCCGGCACCGCCTTGAAGCCGCCGTAACACCAGCCGCAATCAATGAACAAACCCTGCGTGTCGGTCTTGTCGATGATGGGCGATCCATCCGGCGTCATGTCCATGATCCCGCCCCAGGACCGCAGCACCTTGGCCTTGCCGATCATCGGCATCAAGGTCATGCCCGCCTCCATCACATGCTCCATCATCGGCATATTCCCCCGCGAGGCATAAGAGGCATAGAAATCCAGGTCCCCGCCAAAGACCAGACCGCCCTTGTCGGACTGGCTGATATAGAAATGCCCCATGCCAAAGCTGACCACGTGATCAATAACGGGCTTGAGCCCCTCGGTCACAAAAGCCTGCAGCACATGGCTCTCGATCGGCAGGCGCATGCCCGCCATGGCCGCCACCTGACCCGAACGGCCCGCGACCACGATCCCCACCTTCTTGGCGCGGATGGCACCGCGGGTGGTCTGCACGCCGCGCACCTGGCCGTTTTCGATGTCGATACCGGTGACCTCGCATTGCTGGATCAGATCGACCCCGCGCTGGTCGGCTCCGCGCGCATAGCCCCAGGCCACCGCGTCATGGCGCGCGGTGCCGCCGCGCCGGTGCAACAACCCGCCATAGACCGGAAACCGGATGTTGTCGAAATCCAGATAGGGCAGCAAATGGCGCACGCCCTCGCGGTCCAGCAGCTCCGCATCGTCACCTTGGTTGATCATCATATTGCCGCGCCGCGCAAAGGCATCGCGCTGGCCGTCGGAATGAAACAGGTTGATCAGCCCGCGTGCCGAATGCATCGCGTTATAGTTCAGGTCTTCCTCCAGACCCTCCCACAGCTTGAGCGAATGGGAATAAAACTCCGAATTGCCCTGCTGGCCGTAATTTGCCCGCACGATGGTGGTGTTGCGCCCCACGTTGCCGCCACCCAGATAGCCCTTTTCCAGCACCGCGATATTGGTCATGCCGTGGTTTTTGGCCAGGTAATAGGCCGTGCTCAGCCCGTGACCGCCGCCGCCGATGATGATGGCATCATATTCCGCCTTGGGCTCGGGATTGCGCCAATGCGGGCCCCACCCCTTGTTGCCGGTCAAGCCTTCGCGCAAGACACGCCATCCTGAAAAACGCATTCCTCAAATCCCCCGCAATTCGCGCCACCATCTAGACAGCCCGGCTCAGGAGTATCAACGCGTTATTTCGACCACTTGTGAGGCTGCGCCATTTGCTGTCGCTTCAGCGACCTTTTACCAGATCCGCGCAGGGGTGCTTGCCCAATATTCCATCACTGGCTTCCATCACTGGCTTCTATCACTGGCTTCTATCATTGGGCACCCACAGCATCTGCGCCGGTCCGCGCAAAACCGCGCTCCAGTTCGATCAGCGCCTGTTTGCGCCACAGCCCACCGCCATATCCGGTCAGCGCCCCGTCGGCTCCGATGACCCGGTGACAGGGGATGACGATCGCAATCGGATTGGCCCCATTGGCCCGCGCGACCGCTCGGGTGGCCTCAGGGCGGCCCATCATCCGCGCCACCTGCCCATAAGACCGCGTCTGCCCCGCCGGGATCTGCCGCAGCACCTCCCAGACAGCTTGGCTAAAGGGCGTGCCCAAGGGCGCAAGCGGCGTCTCGAACCGGTCACAGCGCTGCGCCATAAAGGCAGCCATCTCGCGCTCGATCTGGTCAATGGGGGCAAAGCGGCCAAAGCCCAGACTGCCCTTGGCATGGGCATAAAGCCGCTTCAACTCGCCCGGCAGGGCGCGCCGCTCGGTGAATTCCAGCAGATGCAGATGGCGCGCGTCGCTCACGGCAATCATCGTGCCCAGCCTGGTGTCAAAGCAATCGGCCCGAAGCCGCGCGTTTTGCACAAATTTGCCTGGCGCGATCCCCAGCCAGCGGCCAAAGGCCGCGCGAAAGGCCGCCGGGCTGTCATAAGACGCCTCAAGCTGCGCATCAATCACCCGCCCGCCCGCAGGCAAGGCGGCAGCCCCCAGGCGCAACCGGGTCAGCCGCGCCATCTCCAGAAAGGTCATGCCGAAATGCCGGTTGAACGCCCGGCGCACCGTCGACGGGTCCAACCCCATCGCCGCGACATCGCGCTCCAGCCAGCGCCGTGCCGGATCAGCCTTGAGCGCGGCCAGCAATTGCGCCACGGCAGGCTCTGCCTGGGCTGCGGGGGCCATCGGGTGGCAGCGCAGACAGGCGCGAAACCCTGCCTCGATACAGGGGCCGATGCTGTCAAAGAACACGCAATTCTCGCGCTTGGGCTTGCGGGCCGGACAGGTCAGCCGACAAAAAATCCCGGTCGAGGTCACCCCGACATAGGCCCGCCCGTCAAAGGCCGCATCGCGCGCCAACAAGGCCGCATAAAGCCTGTCATCATCTGGTAAATCAAACATCATAGGGCCAGCATAGCCTGCCGCCCCCGGTCTGTCCGCCTCGGATCGGGCGTCTATTCAAAAAGGTTCAGACAAAAAAGGCGCGGCAAGGCAGGCTGCCCTGCCCTGCCGCGCCCCGATCCTACAGGCCCTTGGCGCGGTAGCTTGCGGCAACCTTGTCAATCGACACCAGATAGGCGGCCGTGCGCAAATCCTCGACATCATCGCGGCCATGCCAGACCGCCGCCATCGACTGATAGGCCGTCGACATCGTGTCATCCAGACCCGAGCGGACCAGCTCCAGCTCGCCGGCACCGCGCAGGTATTTATCCTTGAAATTCGGGCTCAGCTGCCAGCCGATGCCGCTGTCGGCACTCAGCCGCTCCAGCTCGTCCACCACCAGCTGGTGACGCGATTCTTCCTGGCGGCGCTGCATCCGGCCAAAGCGGATGTGGCTCAGGTTCTTGACCCACTCAAAGTAAGACACCGTCACACCGCCCGCATTGGCATACATGTCGGGAATGATCACCACACCCTTCCTGCGCAGCACCTCATCGGCACCGGCCGTGACGGGACCATTGGCCGCCTCGACAATCAAGGGGGCCTTGACGCGGTCTGCATTGCCCAGGTTGATCACCCCCTCAAGGGCGGCAGGGATCAGGATGTCGCAATCCGCTTCCAGCAGCCCAGCCCCTTCCTTTTGCAGCTTTGCATCCGGATAGCCCGCGATCGTGTCATGCTTGGCGATCCACTGATAAACCGCCTCAACGTTCAGCCCGTTTTCATCATGCAGGGCACCGTCACGTTCAATGATCCCCGTGACCAGACAACCGTCCTCCTCGCTCAGGAACTTGGCCGCGTGATAGCCCACGTTGCCCAGGCCCTGAATGATCACGCGCTTGCCTTTCAGGGTGCCGGTCAATCCGGCCTTGGCCAATCCCTGCGGGTCGCGAAAGAAAGCATGCAGCGCATATTGCACACCGCGCCCCGTGGCCTCGGTGCGGCCCTGAATGCCGCCTGCGTTGGTGGGTTTGCCGGTGACACAGGCCACGCCGTTGATGTCGGTCGTGTTCATCCGTTTGTACTGATCGGCGATCCACGCCATCTCGCGCTCGCCTGTGCCCATGTCGGGGGCGGGCACGTTCTGCGCGGGGTTGATCATGTCGCGCTTGATCAGCTCATAGGCAAAGCGGCGGGTGATCAGCTCAAGCTCGTGTTCATCATAGGCGCGCGGATCAATGCACAGCCCGCCTTTTGATCCGCCAAAGGGCGCTTCGACCAGCGCACATTTGTAAGTCATAAGCGCGGCCAATGCCTCGACCTCGTCTTGGTTGACGCCAAGACTGTACCTTATACCGCCTTTCACGGGTTCCATATGCTCCGAATGTACGGAGCGGTAGCCGGTGAACGTCTGGATCCCGCCGCGCAGCCGGACGCCAAAGCGCACAGTATAGGTTGCATTGCAAACGCGAATTTTCTCTTCAAGACCTGAAGAAAGGTCCATCAGGCCAACGGCCCTGTTGAACATCATGTCTACGCTTTCGCGAAAGCTTGGTTCGGTGCCGTCGATCATTTAATGCTCCTGTTTGGCAAAGTGACCTGAAGAAATGCGATTCATCTCGCCACATCTAGAACATGCCCTTTGCGACTTTAGAATCCGTAAAACCTATTATATTGATTTTTTTGCACGTTTTTTGGGCAAAAAGAAAACTTTTCCCAACTGGAATCGTCCAAATCAATTTCCTTCAGGCAGCTAAGCCGACGTTTCCAAGCGTGAAACAGTACGCCAGGATCGCTTGGATCGGCGCAGGTAACCCCCCAAATGTGACCTTATTTCAAGGGTTTTCGCCCTATTTTGGCCACGTTCAAATTGCATAAGTTAACGAAGCTGGAATCTTTGAGAGGCCAGAAGGCCATAGGGTCCGCGTAATAAGGAACAAGTGATGTCATTATTCAAACCAAAGGAAGCTTGGGCACGATCCGCGCCTAGGGTGAGACTTGAACGCTTTGCCCGTCAAGACGATGGATCAATCACAATTCTAGTGATTTTCATGATCATGATGATGGTCATGGTCGGCGGAATCCAAATCGATTTCATGCGCCACGAGATGGAGCGGTCGCGGTTGCAAGCGATGGCTGACCGTGCCGCACTTGCGGCGGCGGATCTGGACCAAAAGATGGACGGCGAATTGGTGGTAAAAGAATACTTTGCCAAGGCCGGTATGTCCGATTACCTGATCAAAGCCCACGAGCTGCCCGGTTTGAATTTCAGTACCGTAACGGTGGACGCCGGATTTGACATGAAAACCCAGTTCTTGGGGCGCTTCGGATTTGACACTCTGAATGTCAGCGTCAGAAGCCAGGCCGAAGAGCGGGTCGAGAATGTTGAAATCTCGCTTGTCCTTGATATCTCGGGATCCATGGCAGACAACGACCGCTTGACCGAAATGCAAAAAGCCGCCAAGAAATTCGTGGATATCGTATTGAAGGATGACAACGAAGATCTGATTTCGGTTTCCTTGATCCCCTATTCAGAGCAAGTAAACGCTGGACCACTTCTGCTGAACCGCATGAAGGTCGACTATACTCACAATTACTCTCATTGCCTTGAGTTTGATGACTCCGATTTTACGAAAGCCAACTGGGAACCTTCGAAATACTACACCCAA
>JAFMGZ010000074.1 GCA_017854855.1 Sulfitobacter sp.
TTCAACGAATGGAAGCAACGGACACTCCTTTAAGCCGAACTTACCTTAACCAAGCACGAATGTGCGATTGGACCCTGCGCAAGCGCTGATGTTCCTTTGTCTGGTGTAAGAGTATTGGGATTACCTCTTCTGCATGTATTTCCGTCTGGATCATACCAAGCACCTGTTGAAATCTGAATGACGCCAGGGCGGATGTCATCGCTGATGTTGATTTCAGCAAGGCATGCACCCCGCTCGTTGTGAATACGCACGATCTGGCCCACGCTCAAGTCGCGCGCGGCGGCGTCTTCGGGATGCATGGTCACAAGTTCTACGCCTTGCGGGCGATCAGCCCGGCTGACGGGGCCGTGGTCAAGCTGGCTGTGCAGCTTGTTACGAGGTTGGTTCGAAATCATGTGCAACTGGTCGGGGCCCGCGCAACCTAACCACTCCAAAGGATCCAGCCAGACCGCATGCCCGGGGCAATCATCATAGCCAAAGTTCGCAATTGTCTCAGAAAATATCTCGATCCGACCGCTGGGCGTCCCAAGCGGATTGACGTCAGGATCAGCACGGAATTCTTCCATCATGATTGTCGGTTTGTCGGGTGGGGTCACTTTGAACCACCCATCCTTTTGAAAACTGTCCCAGTCAGGCAATCCTACGCCATGTTGTGACACCCGCTGGCGCGAAACGTCCCAAATCCAGCGTTGCCACTCCTCGGCAGAGCGGCCTTCAGTAAATGCATCATGAACGCCCATCTCGGCGGCAATGCCGCAGAATATTTGGTGATCATCACGCGCTTGACCTACGGGTCTGATAGCTTGGTCCATCGCCACCAGATAAGGGTCCTTTGGCGACATCGCGATGTCTGAACGCTCGAGCGGCGTAGTACAAGGCAGCACAATATCCGAATGTTTCGCCAGCGCGTTCCAACACCATTCATTGGCGATGATCGTGTCAGGCTTGGCCCAAGCGCGGCGCATTCGGTTCAAATCCTGATGGTGGTGAAAGGGGTTGCCACCGGCCCACCAGACCAGACGGGTATCGGGATATGCATAGGATTTCCCGTCATAGTCGAACCGTCCACCCGAATTTTCCAACAGGCTGGTGACGCGGGCCACGGGAATAAAATCTTGCACCGGATTATCGCCCTGTGGAAACGAAGCATAGTCAAGCTGCCGCCGGTTCAGCCCCACATTATTCATTGCCGAATAGCCAAAGCCGATGCCGGTTCCGGGCAAGCCGATCTGACCCAGCATCGCGGCCAATGTGATCGCTGCCCAAAAAGGTTGCTCACCGTGATCTTGACGGGTCAGCGCCCATCCCACCGAAATCATCGTTCGGTTTTTGGCCATGCGACGGGCAAGATCGCGGATCGTGTCAGCATGGAGCGCGCAAATGTCGGCGGCCCAATCGGCGGTCTTGGGAATGCCATCCTCTGCCCCGTTCAAATACGAAGTAAAGCGTTCGAAGCCGACCGTATAGCGGCCAAGGAATGCTTGATCATGCAAGCCTTCTGATAGCAGGGTATGCGCCAACCCCAACATCAGGGCGGCATCCGTAGAAGGGCGCGGTGCCAGCCATTCGGCACCAACTGCGGCCATCAAGTCTGATCGCAGCGGCGATATATTGACAAAGCGCACGCCCGCATCTTGCGCAGCAGAAATACCAGCCCGTTGGACATGTGCGCCCGTGCCGCCTTGGCTGATCTGGCCGTTTTTTAACGGCACCCCACCAAAGGCCACAAACAACGTACAGTCTGAGGCGATGGACTCCCAACTCGTCGCAGTGTCAAGAAAGCCGCGGAACGTGCCCAGAACATGGGGCACCACAACTTCGGCTGCAGCGAAGGAATAGGTGTTTTTCGAACTTGTAAAACCCCCAATACAGTTCAAGAAACGCTTCAGCTGGCTTTGCGCGTGATGGAACCGTCCGGCACTGGCCCAGCCATAGGAACCGGCGTAAATCGCCTGATTGCCATAGTTGTCCCGAACCCGGTTCAGTTCATTAGCAACAAGTCGATTGGCTTGCTCCCAGGTTACCGCGATGAAGTCTTCCTCACCGCGTTTTTCGCCCGCTGTTCCGGGACCGCCCTCTAACCAGCTTTTTCGCACCATCGGCGTCCTAATCCGAGTTGGCCCCTCCAGGACATCAACAATGCCGTGCCCGATTGGCGACGGATCTGTGTCTTCCTCGAAATCACGCAATGCCGTCACCCGGTTGTCTTCAACGTCCACACGGTAAGTACCCCAATGGCTGGATGTTAGAAGATCCCGGTCAGTTGGTTTCATGGTCTTGTCCTGTGTATTGCAGCCGAGCCATTCATTATTCTAAGTGGTTTGGCGCTGGTGGACTGGTGTATGCTAACCATCAAACCAGTAAAGAAACGTGCTTGTGAGCCAATAAATTGCCCGAAAAATTTACGTTACAGTTTTTATGTAAATTTTTCCAGTGTACGGAATAACAGTCTTCATTGCTGTCGTAGAGCAAGGACGTTGACTCACAAGACAACCCTACCTTTCACTACCTTTCACGTCCCGGCAGGCAACATGGCTGTTTTTTTACACTGCTGGCTTGAGTTTGTGCCAGTCCTTCATAGCCTGCAAGGGCGTGTTGATGCCCAAGGCTGATTGCAGGAGCTGTTGATTGTAGAGCCAGACTTAACAGAGCAGCGTTGGTTCCAGTTCCTCGCCTGACCGGAAGTGGTGGCTTTGCAGCACTTCTTCGATGCGGGCGTTGAACCGCTCCACCATTCCATTGGTTTGCGGCGACTTCGGCGGCGTCAGGCGATGATCGATGTTCCAGGCGGCATAAAGACGGTCTCGAAGCTCAATGCCATCGTTTGCAACAAGGGTTACAATCGCCTCACTATATTTATCAAGTGCAGCTAGCTTTCAGAAAATGGGAGATCAGCGTTGAACACCAGGACAGAGCTTTCGAAATACCGCGTTTTTTAGAATCTCTGATACGGTTCAAATGCACCGGATAATTGATTCTAGGTTGACTGACTTGGAATTGACCTTAGTGTCCAACAGTAGGACACTAAACAGCTTGAAGGCGTCGCTTCTGAAACGCCACAGCCAGACTAAGGCTCCTAGCCGGGCTTACGTTCGACCATAATTCATTCATACTTCTGGGAGGAAACATGATGAGAAAGACAGTACTAGCGGGTGCATTGGGTACCATCGCTTTGGCAGGGGGCGTTACTGGACCCGCAGCAGCACAAGATGACACGTTCAAGATTGGCGTGATCACTTTCCTTTCTGGCCAAGCGGCAGAAAGCTTTGGCGTGCCTGCGTGGAATGGTGGCAAGCTGCTGGTCGATATGTTGAACGAAGGCGGGAAACTGCCCGCGCCTTATGACACGATGGGCTTTGGCGGCATGAAGATCGAAGTCGTCGTCGTGGACGAGGCTGGCGGAGCCACCAAGCAGGTCCAAGAATTCCGCAACCTTGTGCAGCGCGAAGAGGTGGACGCCGTTGTTGGCTATGTCTCCTCGGGGGATTGTTTGGCCATCCCGCCGGTTGCGGATGAATTGAAGGCGTTTACGATCCTCTATGACTGCGGCACGCCGCGCGTTTTTGAGGACAATAGCTTTGAATATGTGTTCCGCACGGCGGCGCATGCCACGATGGATAACGTCAGCCTTGCGCGCTATCTGAAATCGCGTGACTTTGATGTGCCCAGCTTTGCAGGGCTTAATCAGGATTACGCTTGGGGTCAGGACAGTTGGGCCGATTTCAAAGGTGCGATGAGCCAGCTTTACCCGGATGCCGAAGAAAAGACGGCGCTGTTCCCGAAGTTCGGCGCGGGCCAGTATGGAACGGAAATTTCGGCGCTGCTGCGCGAGAAACCTGCTTTGGTACACTCCTCGAACTGGGGCGGTGACTTGCAAGGGTTCCTCATTCAGGCAACAGCACGCGGTTTGCACGAACGTGCGCAACTGGTACTGGCCGCAGGCGATCACGTGATCCCGCAACTGGGCAACAAGATGCCTGACGGCATTTTCCTTGGTGCGCGCGGTGTCAACGGATTGGCGGCGAATGCCCGTGGCGGAGAGCTGAAAGAGTTGACCGACACGATGTGGAGCGCCTATGAGGCCGAATACGACACCTTTCCGGTACAGGCCCCCTTCCGCATGTGGCAGGCGATCTTTGGTCTGAAAACTGCGGTGGAAAAGGCGATGGCTGACAATGGTGGCACGAAGCCGACCGATGAACAGCTGGCCGCAGCGATGACTGGTCTGGCGTGGGATGCACCTTCCGGACGGATCGAAATGGCGCTGGCAGGCGGGCATCAGGCGATCCAGCCCAATGCCATCGGCACCACCAAGTGGAACACCGAGACCGGCAAGATGGAGCTGGTGGATGTTGAATACTACAACGCCCGCTGCGTGAACCCGCCTGAAGGCATGAAGTCTGCTGACTGGCTGGCCCAAGGTTTCCCCGGCGCTCAGTGTGACTGACACCTGACGTCAAACTGGCCCGTCGCCGCAGGGGGACGGGCCCCTTTCTCACTCCCATCGCTTGGACATTTGACCTATGGACCTTGTTGCCACCATCCTTGTTGATGGCCTGATCTATGCCGGCTGGCTGTTTATTGTCTCTGTCGGCCTGACGCTTGTTTTTGGCGTTCTGAATATTCTCAACATCGCGCATGGCAGCCTGTATGCGATTGGCGCTTATGCTTCTGCTTCACTGGTCGGGGCCTATTTCGCCGCTGGCGGCGAAGCCTTTCCCTACGGCAGCTACGCGGCCTTGATCCTTGCAGCCATACTGGTCGCTGTGGTGTTGGGCCCGCTGTTGGAACGCGGATTGCTGCGTTACTTCTATGGCCGCGACGAAGTATTGAACGTGTTGGTGACCTATGCGGTTTTCCTGATTCTTGAGGATGTGATGAAACTAATCTGGGGCGTGAACCCTTATTTCGTCTATGAACCTTACACGCTGCTCGGCACCGTCGAGATGGGATCGCTGTTCTATGTCGGTTATGATTTTGCGGTGATCGGCGCGGCAATTATCGTGGGGCTGGCCGTCTGGCTGACCCTGAACCGCACGCAGATTGGCAAGGTGGTTCTGGCCGTGATCCATGACGCCGAGATCAGCCAAACGATGGGTGTGAATGTCAAACGTATCTATCTGGGGGCCTTTATGGCGGGTGCTTTCCTTGCCGCACTTGGCGGTGCTCTGACCGCGCCAATGATCTCGGTCACGCCGGGACTCGGGGTCAACGTGATCATCGTGGCTTTTGCGGTGGTGATCATCGGCGGGTTGGGGTCTGTTCCCGGTGCGGCGATTGGCGCGTTGATGGTGGGCATCAGCCGCGCGGCATCCGTGCATCTGCTGCCCGAGGCCGAGTTGTTTATTATCTACTTTGTGATGGCCATCGTACTGGTGTTCCGCCCCGAAGGACTATTTGCTAAAACACAGGCGAGGAAAATATGATGCGGTTCTCTGTCTTTACCTATGCCGCAATTGGCTTTGCAGTACTTGCGGCAGGCGCGATTGTGCTGCCCGATTGGGCGATGTTCCTGTTTGCCATGGCGTTGGCCAAGGGGCTTGTCTGTTTGGGGATCGTTGGCATGATGCGCGGCGGCGTGGTGTCGTTTGGCCAAGGGCTTTACTATTGTCTGGGAGCCTATACGGCGACCCTTGCGGCCAACTTTTTAGGGGTGTCAGACATCTTTTTGCTAACCCTTTTGAGTGCCGCCGTGTGTTTGTTGGTCGGATTGGTTTTCGGCCCGCTGCTTTCAAGCTATCGTGGCATCTTCTTTGCTATGTTATCGCTGGCCTTGTCGATGGTGCTCTATGGGTCGCTTTCCAAGATGAGCTTTATTGGCGGCACCGATGGCCTGAACATCGGGGCCCCAACATTCTTGGGCTGGGCACCTGAAGGACGACCATTACAGACAGCGCTTTACCTATATGTGGTTGCGATAGTCGTTATCTCCGGCACCCTGATGCGCATTTACTTTGACAGCGAACAGGGGCTCATCACATTGGCCACCCGTGACAACGAGCTTCGGGTTGAATACTTGGGGGCATCGGTGCGCAATATCATGGCCTATAACTATGTTTTTGGCGCGCTGTTAGGGGGCATCGGCGGCACCATAGCGGCGGTCGCCTTGGGCCACGTAGACCCTGAATTCGCCTTCTGGACCACGTCGGGGGAGTTTGTGTTTGTAGCCATTCTAGCGGGCTATCTGTCAGTGCCCTCGGTCTTTGTAGCGGCAATCATTCTGGAAATGGTGCGGTCCTTTTCCAACCTTTACTTTCCCAACACATGGCAGTTGGCGCTTGGCATCTTTTTGTTGATCGTGATCGTTGCTCTGCCCGGTGGCCTTGGATCACTGGTGAGCCGCCGCAAAGGAGATCCAACATGAGCAAAGGTGTTCTTGAAGTTCATGGCGTTCAAAAAACCTTTGGTGCAGTGACAGCAGCCAAGGATATTTCCGTGTCGGTGCCGCAGGGATCGATCTATTCGCTGATTGGATCGAATGGTGCGGGCAAGACGACTTTTGTGAACATGGTCACAGGCTATATCAAGCCCGATGCTGGTACGATCAACTTTGGCGGGCGCAACATTGCAGGTCTGCCTCCGCGCCAGATCACACGGCTGGGCATTCACCGCTCATTCCAGATTGCACAGTTGTGTAATGAGCTATCGGTCGAGGAAAACATGTTGGTGGCCGGTTCGATTCACGGCAAGTCCCGGCCGTCCTTCCTGCGCCGTAGCGATGATCCCCAAGCCCGCGAAAGGGCGATGGCAACGCTGGAGCAATTCAACATAGCCGAGCACCGCCACCGGCTGATACCGGAATTGTCAGGGGGCGTAAAAAAACTTCTGGATATCGCAATGGCCATGGCCGGAGAAACGCAGATCATGCTGCTGGACGAGCCGACATCGGGTGTTGCAGCGGATGAGAAGTTCCCGATCATGGATCTGGTGATCAACGCATTGCGCGACGAAGGTGTGACAGTGATCTTCGTGGAACATGACATGGATATCGTGAATCGGTATTCCGAACGGGTCTTGGCATTTTATGACGGTCAGATCATTGCGGACGATACCCCCGATTTGGTGCTGTCAGATACCGAAGTGCAACGCTATGTCACGGGAGCCCCAGCATGACGTTGAAACTGGAAAATGTTGAAGTCACCATTCAGGCGGCCCCCATTCTGCGCGGTGTCAGCCTTGAGGTTGGGGCAGGCGAACGCATGGGCCTTGTCGGACGAAACGGGGCGGGTAAGACGACCGTGCTCCGCACGATCACCGGCCTTGCCACGCTGGCAGGCGGCAAGGTTTTCTGGAAAGACGAAGACATCTCGGCAATGGAACCACGCGACCGCGCGCGGCTGGGCTTTGGCTATATGCCCGAGGACCGCAGGTTGATCCCTGATCTGACCGTTGAGGAAAATATGCTGCTGCCCGCTTGGGTCAATGATACCATCGACGGGCCAAAAGGGTTGGCCTTTGTCTATGATCTTATGCCTGAATTGATCCAGATGTCAGAGCGCAAGGCACTGCTCTTGTCGGGTGGCCAGCAGAAGATGGTCGCATTGGGCCGCGCCTTGATCGCGGGCAAAGAGTTGCTGCTGCTAGACGAACCATTTGAGGGCGTCGCGCCTGCCTTGGCCATGCGCATTTCAGACGTTATCACATCACTGAAAGGCGCAGGCCTGTCGGTGCTGATCGCCCAATCTGAACTCAGCCATTCTGTCGACTTACTCCAGCGCGAGAGCGTGATTGAGCGTGGCGAGATCATCAAGGTGAATGTGATTGACCCCACTCTAAGAGAACAAAATCTGTGAATGAATGTATGACTGATAGGAACAGTCTCATTCCTCCTATGTTGAAACCGTTATAAAGGCCTCGGACTGGCATGGCGCTCAAAGCAAAACCTCTGCGCGTTCAGCATGCGTATGAACAAGTGTCTCGTGAGATCGAAGCGCAAATCTTGACAGGTTTGATAAAACCCGGTGACCAACTCCCCGGTGAGGTCGAAATGGCGACTATGTTTTCAGTTAACCGCTCAACCGTGCGCGAAGGGATCAGGCGGCTAGAATGTGAAGGCTTTGTCCGTCGGATATCGCCGCGCAAAATGGTGGTCAGCATCCCGCGTATGGCGGAACTGTCCTCCCGCCAAACCCGCGCGTTAGGGATGCTCGAGGTCAGCTTTCGTGAGCTATGGAATGTAGCGGTTGAGACGGAACCGCTTGCGGCTGAACTTGCAGCTCTTCATGCGGATGAAAGTGACCTGATCATGCTCGATGAAATCCATCAGGCCTTAGTGGCTGCTGAAGGCGAAGGTCGCGCCTCGGCCGAGATTGATACAGCGTTTCATTCCCGCATTGCCGCGACTGGCAAGAACCGCGTCTTGCAATTGGCCCGCGAACCGATCGGGTTCTTGATTTTCAGCGGCATCGATGCCCTGATCCCCAAACTACCTCAAGCCATGTCACGCCAAGTGGTTGCCCACAGCCATGTGATTGAAGCAATCCGCGATCATGACCCTGAGCGCGCCCGCAAATGGATGCGCCGCCATATTGACGATTTCAAACGCGGGTATGTCCTTGCCGGCCTGCCACTGGACGCGCCGATTGCCGGTGTTGCGGGTAAGTTGGTTGATTTGAGGCACGACTTATGACGTGGCACCCTAGTCAAGAGGTTACATATGGCTGACACAATCCCGCCTGTCTGCCAGCTGCGTTATGAGCATCATTATGGGGACCGCGTCTTCGCCTGTTACATTGACAGGCCGCGCAATGTGTATGGGCTCTTAAGCAATGCGGTTGCCCGCCACCCAGACAGCACGGCCTTGATCTGCGGTGACACGCGGATGACCTACGCCGAACTGGAAATCGAGGTCAGACAGGTTGCTGCAGGTCTGAGATCCCGTGGTGTGGGGCGCGGCGACCGTGTTGCAATGCTGCTGGGAAATGGGCTGCCCTTCGTCGTCGTGACCTATGCGGCGGCATTTCTGGGAGCGATCACAGTGCCGCTCAACACCCGCGACCAAGTGCCAGGTATCCGTCATGCATTGGTCAATTCTGGCGCAATGGCGCTGATCGTAGATTCAGTATTCAGCGATCTTGTTCCACTGCCTCAAGACACCCCCAACCTGACAGCGCAACTTTCGGTGGGGACCGCAGAGGGCTTTGACCCCTATGAAACCTTGTTGCACTCTGGCACCGCTTCAGACCCGACCGAGACCGGCGAGGATGAGGTTGCAACCATCCTCTATACCTCTGGCACCACGGGGGCCCCAAAAGGCGCGATGCTGACCGGCCTCGGGATTGTCCATTCCGCCATGAATTTTTCCCAAAAGATGGCGCTTGGGGCAAAGGACTGCACTGTCGTTGTGGTCCCGATGAGCCATGTCACCGGATTGGTTGCCGGGATACATACTATGGTCCGCTGCGCGGGTTGTATTGTTGTGCAGCGGGAATTCAAGGCAACGCGGTTCCTTGCTTGCGCAGCACGCCACCGCATGACCTACTCGTTGATGGTACCTGCGATGTATAACTTGTGCCTGCATCAGACGAAACTTGAAGACTTTGATCTCTCCGCATGGCGGGTGGGCGGTTATGGCGGTGCCCCGATGCCTGCTGCGACGATTGAACGGCTCGGGGCGGCACTGCCCGGCCTTGGCCTGATGAATGCCTATGGGGCAACGGAAACAACATCACCCGCGACGATTATGCCCGCGAATCAAACAGCGCAGCGCCGCTTGTCGGTGGGCCAACCGGTGCCAGGGGCCGAGATTTGCGTGATGGACGGCGCAGGCCGCGAAGTGCCAAGGGGCGAGGCTGGAGAGCTGTGGATACGCGGTGCCATGGTTGTGCCGGGCTACTGGCGCAACCCAGAAGCGGACGCACGCGAATTTACGGCGGGCTTCTGGAAATCTGGAGATATCGGGTCAATCAACGAAGCGGGGTTCGTCCATGTACTCGACCGCAAAAAGGACATGGTCAATCGCGGCGGTCACAAAGTTTTCACCGCTGAGGTGGAAAGTGTACTGACAGCTGTCTCAGGGGTGATCGAGGCGGCCGTGGTCGCCAAACCCTGTCCCATTCTAGGCGAGCGGGTGCATGCAGTCGTGTCCGTCACGCCAAATGCGGTGGATGAGCAAACCCTCAAGGACCACTGCGCCACACAACTGGCCGACTATCAATGCCCTGAAAGCTATACTCTGCGCAACGCGCTGTTGCCACGCAACGCCAATGGCAAGGTGTTGAAACGACAGATCAAGCAAGAGCTCGAATTTGAGAGCCGCGCGGACTTAACCCCAAAGGAAATGTAGGACATGAACACACTACTGGAACGTAATGGCGTTTCCCAACGCGCACTCGATATCGCAGATAGGGTGGAAGCCTTTGTCCGAGACATCATAGCGCCGTTTGAAGGCGATCCGCGCTGTGGGCCGCATGGGCCCTCAGAAGCGCTGGCAGACGAGCTGAAAGTGCTGGCCCGCAAGGCGGGCGTTATGACCCCGCATATTTTGGAGGACGGCAGCCACCTGACCCAACGCGAAACCGCGGCCGTGCTGATCCGCTCGGGCCTATCGCCTTTGGGGCCCCTGGCCTGCCACACTTGCGCTCCCGATGAAGGCAACATGTACCTGCTGGGCAAAATCGCCTCGCCCGAGCTCAAGCAACGATTTTTGCCGCAAATGGTTGACGGCAGCATGCGCAGCGCGTTTTTCATGACCGAGCCCGCCGAGGATGGCGGTGCCGGATCAGATCCGTCCATGATGTTGACGACTTGCGTGATAGACGGAAATCACTGGGTCATCAACGGGCGCAAGACCTATATCACTGGCGCGGACGGGGCGGGTCTGGGTATCATCATGGCAAAATCGGATGATGGGGCCTGTATGTTCCTTGTCGACCTACCCGACCCTGCGATCCGCATTGAACGGGTCTTGGATACGATCGACAGCTCGATGCCCGGCGGCCATTCGGTGATTGCCATCGACAATCTGCGGGTCCCCGCTGATCAGATGCTGGGAGCGTCAGGCGAAGGCTTCAAATATGCGCAGGTGAGGCTGGCCCCTGCCCGCCTCAGTCACTGTATGCGCTGGCTTGGAGCCTGTGTGAGGGCAAACGAGATCGCCAGCGATTACGCGAACCGCCGCCTGGCTTTCGGCAAACCGCTGGTAGATCACGAAGGGGTCGGCTTTATGCTGGCGGAAAACCTGATTGACCTGAAACAGGCCGAATTGATGACCTATTGGTGCGCCGACGTGTTGGACAGTGGCGGCCAGGGCGGACCAGAAAGCTCAATGGCCAAAGTGGCCGTCTCCGAGGCGCTGATGCGGGTGGCCGATCGTTGTGTCCAATGCATGGGGGGTCAGGGCGTCACCTCTGACACGATTGTCGAACAGGTGTTCCGCGAAATCCGCGCTTTCCGTATCTATGACGGCCCTACAGAAGTGCATAAATGGAGCCTAGCCAAAAAGATCAAACGCGACTGGAAAGTCACGCATACTGGATGACACAGCATGTGGCGCATGCCGGTACACGCGCGATCCAGCGTCTCAGGGTGGCACCTGATGTCGCTCTGGTAAAATCCCAAATAACCTCAGAGGAAACATCTGCATGAGTCTTCTTTTTCAACCGCTTAAGATTGGTGCACTGACACTTGAAAACCGGATCGTAATCGCTCCCATGTGCCAGTATTCGGCCATCGACGGGAATGCGCAGGACTGGCATCTGATGCACCTTGGCCATCTGGCCATGTCAGGGGCCGGCATGATGATCATCGAGGCAACGGCGGTCTGTGCCGAAGGGCGGATCACCCCAGGCGATCTGGGGCTCTATTCGGACGAAAACGAAGCCGCCCTTGGTCGTGTGGTTGATGCCATCCGCAGCCATTCCAATATGCCGCTGACCATCCAAATCGCACATGCAGGGCGGAAGGCGTCCAGCCAGGCACCATGGGAAGGGGGCAACCAGATTCTGCCCGATGCGCCGGGTGGTTGGAAGGCCGTGGCACCCTCAGCACTGCCCCATGCACCGGGTGAAGATGTGCCCACCGCACTGGATGATGCCGCCTTGGAGCAACTCAAGGAGGATTTCGTGCGTACTGCGAAACGCGCCGTGCACCTTGGGTTTCAGGGGATCGAAATCCATATGGCCCATGGCTATCTGCTGCACCAGTTCCTGTCGCCCCTGTCCAATAAGCGGACCGACGCATATGGCGGCAATCTAGAGGCTCGGATGCGCTTTCCGCTTGACATATTTGACGCGGTTAAGGCCGCCGTGCCAGAGGACATACCAGTCTGGGTGCGGGTGTCGGCCACGGATTGGGTGCCAGGGGGCTGGGATCTCGAGAGCACGCTGGCGCTGTCACAAGTATTGAAGGACCGTGGCTGCGCCGCTATCCATGTCTCGACGGGCGGTGTTTCACCCTTGCAAAAAATACCGCTTAGCCCTGGCTATCAGGTACCCTTTGCCGCCCGGGTGAAGGCAGAAAGCGGCTTGCCAACCATGGCTGTTGGCCTGATTACCGACCCCGCTCAGGCAGAAAGGATTCTGCAAGATGGCGACGCGGACATGATCGCTCTGGCCCGTAGCATGCTCTATAATCCCCGCTGGCCATGGCATGCCGCTGCGGCCTTGGGCGCGCAGGTCGAAGCTCCTAAACAATATTGGCGATCGCAGCCGCGCGAATTTTCTGCGCTGTTCAAGGATATGCGTGTCGGTCAACGTTAATGCCCTT
>JAFMGZ010000075.1 GCA_017854855.1 Sulfitobacter sp.
CTGCTGCACCGTGGCACCGAAAAGCTGATGGAAAGCCGGACGTATTTGCAGAACCTGCCCTATTTCGACCGGCTGGATTATGTGGCCCCGATGAACCAGGAACATGCCTGGTGTCTGGCCATTGAAAAGCTGACCAATACGCCGGTGCCGCGCCGGGCCTCCTTGATCCGTGTGCTGTATTGCGAGATTGGCCGGGTGTTGAACCACCTGCTGAACGTGACAACGCAGGCCTTGGATGTGGGCGCGCTGACGCCGCCGCTGTGGGGTTTTGAAGAGCGCGAAAAGCTGATGGTGTTTTACGAGCGGGCCTGTGGCGCGCGTCTGCACGCGGCCTATTTCCGCCCCGGTGGTGTGCATCAGGACCTGCCCGAAGACCTGATTGACGATATTGAGACCTGGGCCAATGAATTTCCCGAAATCCTGGGCGACATCGACGGATTGCTGACGGAAAACCGGATTTTCAAACAGCGTAACGTCGATATTGGCGTGGTGACCGAAGAAGACATTCTGAACTTTGGCTTTTCTGGCGTGATGGTGCGTGGTTCCGGCATGGCATGGGATCTGCGCCGCGCGCAGCCCTATGAATGCTATGATGAGTTTGAGTTCCAGGTGCCCGTGGGCAAGAATGGCGATTGTTTTGACCGTTACCTCTGCCGCATGGAAGAGATGCGCCAGTCGGTGCATATCATCCATCAGGCGATTGCCAAGCTGCGCGCCCCTGAGGGCAAGGGCGATGTGCTGTCGCGGGGCAAGATCACGCCCCCCTCGCGCACCGCGATGAAGCAGGACATGGAAAGCCTGATCCATCACTTCAAACTCTATACCGAAGGGTTCCACGTGCCTGCGGGCGAAGTCTATTGCGCTGTTGAAGCGCCTAAGGGCGAGTTCGGGGTGTATCTGGTCGCTGATGGCAGCAACAAGCCGTACCGCTGTAAAATCCGCGCGCCGGGGTTCCTGCATTTGCAGGCGATGGATCATATCTCCAAGGGTCACCAGCTGGCTGATGTGGCCGCGATTATCGGAACCATGGACGTGGTGTTCGGAGAGATTGACCGCTGATCTTGCGGCTTTCCGACATCCTTTTGAATAGACCTGAAGGGGGCGCGCCTCCTTTTAGAACGAAAGCTGAAGACTATGCTGCGCCGTTTGCACCACGATCAACCTGAGACATTCGCCTTTACTCCTGCCAACCAGGCCTGGGCCGAAGGGCAGATCACGAAATTCCCCGAGGGCCGTCAGGCGTCGGCGATCATCCCGCTGCTTTGGCGTGCGCAAGAGCAGGAGGGTTGGTTGACCCGTCCGGCGATTGAACATGTGTCGGAAATGCTGGGAATGGCCTATATTCGCGGTCTTGAGGTGGCGACATTCTACTTTATGTTCCAGCTGCAACCTGTTGGTTCCGTGGCACATATCCAGATTTGCGGCACAACCACCTGTATGATCTGCGGGGCAGAGGATCTGGTGTCGATCTGCAAGGAGAAGATCGCGGACAAGCCGCATCAACTGTCGGCGGATGGCAAGTTTTCATGGGAAGAAGTCGAATGTCTGGGGGCCTGCGCCAATGCGCCGATGGCCCAGATCGGCAAGGATTATTACGAAGACCTGACCGCCGAAAAGCTGGTGCAGTTGCTGGATGATTTGGCGGCAGGCAAGGTGCCGACGCCGGGCCCGCAAAACGGGCGCTATGCGTCTGAACCCTTGAGCGGTCTGACCAGCCTCAAGGAATTCGACAGCGGCAACACACAGTACAATGCATCGGCGCAACTGGCTGTGGATATTGGCGATACGGTCAAGCGGATTGACGGCACCGAAGTGCCGCTGCTGACCCCCTGGCTGGGCAGGGCGGCCAATGCGCCTGCCAAACCTGCGGCCAAGAACCCCTCCAAACCAGCCCCGAGGGCGGCCAATACAAAGCAAGCGGATGCGGCGGTTTCCAAGGCCAAGCCCGTATCATCAGCGGCCCCCAAGGCCCCTGCTGCCAAGGCCGCTGCTGCAAAGGCCGCGACGGCACCGGCCGGGGCCGGCAAGAAGCCTGCCACGATGAAGGCACCGCGCAAATCTGGCCCCGATGATCTGAAGCTGATCAAGGGTGTAGGTCCTAAGCTCGAAAATATGCTACATGGAATGGGCTTTTTCCATTTTGACCAAATCGCCACATGGGGCGAGGCGGAAATCGCTTGGGCGGATCAGAACCTCAAAGGGTTCAAAGGCCGCGTCAGCCGGGATGAATGGGTGGATCAGGCAAAGAAACTGGCGGCAGGCGAGGAGACAGCCTTTTCGTCAAAAGCCCGCGCTGATGGGCGTTATGAGGGTGATTCCTGACGGGTCGCCTGAACCAAGAGGGATTTGAATTACTATGTCAGAGAAGCAAAACAGCTTTGAATGTACCATCATCTGCTGGGGAATAGCGGCATTTGTTGGTGTGGCGTCGATGGTCATGCTTTATTTGCTGGCCGGTTTTGACGCCACTCAGGCGTTCTTTGTCGGGGGTTTCATCGGCTTTCTGCTGGGGGCCGGGCTGAGCCTGTTTGTATGCCGCAGCCAGACGGCGGCGGATGACCTTGCATCAGATGAAAAGCCTGCACAGCGCTATGCGCGCAAGGCCGCAGAAGACAAGGCGTATCGTGAGGGCGGTGTCGCCGCAGCGGTGCCCGCGGCCGCAGCACCCGTGGCAGTTGCCCCTGTCGCCGCCGCAGCAGCGGCACCTGTTGCGACGCAGCCCGCCCAGTTTTCTGGCATGAAACCTACCAAATCCCTGCCGGGTCAGGATGAACTGGCCGCCCGCAAGGGTGCGTGGAAATACGAGAAAGAGCCCGAGGCCGCACCTGCGCCCAAGGCGAAAGCCAAGGCCGCGCCAAAAGCAAAGGCCGCACCAAAGGCCAAGGCAGAACCCAAGAAGGCAGCCGCCAAGCCCGAGGCAGCGGCCGCTGTGGCAGAGAGCGCGCCTGCATTGTTCGATGCGCCACCGGCGCAGGGTGCAGATGATCTGAAACTGATCAGCGGCGTTGGTCCAAAGCTGGAGCAGACCCTGAACGATCTGGGCATCTACCGGTTTGACCAGGTCGCGGCATGGGGCGCGAAAGAGATCGCATGGGTCGATGGCCGGCTGCGCTTCAAGGGTCGGATCGAGCGCGACGATTGGATGGCGCAGGCGAAAATCCTGGCTGCAGGCGGCGAGACAGAGTTCTCATCGCGCAAGAAGAAATAAGGCGGTTCGGTCCCTCCAATGAGCGAAGAACGTGACAAGGCATTAGCGAAGAAAGGCCAGACCGTCGGTCTGGTCATCGCGATTACGATGGTTTTGTGGCTGATTGCGAATTTGGCGGGGCCGGCGCTGGGACTACCGGGGCGTTTCGCGCTGCTGTTTGATTTTGCTGCATTGGCTGCGCTGTTTTGGGCGATGGTCGTGATCTATCAGATGTGGCAGGCACGACAGGCCGACAAAAAGAGTTAACCGGCCCGACAGGGCTGAGACAGAATAGAATAGGGTGCAACATGCTTGCAGATCAGGACCGCATTTTTACCAACATCTACGGCATGCATGACCGCACGCTGAAGGGCGCGCAAAGCCGTGGCCATTGGGATGGCACCGCCGGTATCATCAAAAAGGGCCGCGACTGGATCGTGGACCAGATGAAGGCGTCGGGCCTGCGCGGGCGTGGCGGGGCGGGTTTCCCCACTGGTCTGAAGTGGTCTTTCATGCCCAAGGAAAGCGATGGCCGTCCAAGCTATCTGGTGATCAACGCGGATGAATCCGAGCCGGGCACCTGCAAAGACCGCGAGATCATGCGCCACGATCCCCATACGCTGATCGAGGGGTGCCTGATCGCCTCTTTCGCGATGAATGCCCATGCCTGTTACATCTACATTCGCGGCGAATATATCCGCGAGAAAGAGGCGCTGCAGGCCGCGATTGATGAGGCCTATGATGCGGGTCTGGTGGGCAAGAACGCCTGCAAATCCGGTTGGGATTTTGACATCTACCTGGCGCATGGGGCCGGGGCCTATATTTGCGGCGAGGAAACCGCGCTGCTGGAAAGCCTTGAGGGCAAGAAGGGCATGCCACGGATGAAACCGCCGTTCCCGGCGGGGGCGGGTCTGTATGGCTGCCCAACCACGGTGAACAATGTGGAATCGATTGCCGTTGTGCCGACAATCCTGCGCCGCGGGCCCGAGTGGTTTGCCGGTTTTGGCCGTCCCAACAACGCAGGCACCAAGCTGTTTGCGATTTCGGGCCACGTCAACAACCCCTGTGTGGTGGAAGAGGCGATGTCGATCAGTTTTGAAGAGCTGATCGAGACCCATTGCGGCGGCATTCGGGGCGGCTGGAGCAACCTCAAGGCGGTCATTCCCGGCGGGTCTTCGGTGCCGATGATCCCGGGCGCGCAGATGAAAGACGCGATCATGGACTTTGATTACCTGCGCGAGCAGCGCTCAGGTCTGGGCACGGCGGCGGTGATCGTCATGGATAATTCGACCGATGTGATCAAGGCGATCTGGCGTTTGTCCAAATTTTACAAGCACGAGAGCTGCGGGCAATGTACGCCGTGCCGTGAAGGTACCGGCTGGATGATGCGGGTCATGGACCGTCTGGTCACGGGCGATGCGGAACCCGAAGAGATCGACATGCTGCTGGATGTGACCAAACAGGTTGAGGGCCATACGATCTGCGCCCTGGGCGATGCGGCGGCCTGGCCTATTCAGGGTCTGATCCGTCACTTCCGTGACGAGATCGAGGACCGGATCAAGCACAAGCGCACGGGCCGTGTTTCGGCCGTGGCGGCCGAGTGATGGATCAGTTTGACGCCTATGGGCATGCGATTGCATCACTCTCCCTTTGGGGGATGATGATTGTTGTGCTGTCCATGCTGTCCACGCGGCACAGGACAGATGCGCAGCGTTGCGACTGCGGCAAGCCGAAGCGGGATTATTCCAGCCCGGTGTACCGTCGCGAGCGGGCATTCATGAATGCGGTGGAAATGGCACCGGCCTTTGTTGCTGTCACGGTGGCGGCGATGCTGGCGGGGGGCACGCCCTTTGTTGTGAACCTGTTTGCTTCGGTGTTTGTGGTGTCGCGGATCGCGATGGCCGTGATCCACATTGGCACGGAAAACCAACCCATGCGGTCATTGGCTTTTGTGGTCGGTATTCTGTGCATCTTCATTCTGGGCGGATCGGCGATGCGGGCTGTTTTCTTTTAAGGGTGAGGGTGGCTTGTGTGCTGTTCAAGCCTGCGCGGGACATTGGTTTTCGGCACAGTGGATGCAGATGGGCACAGGTCAAGGGCACAGTACGGGGGCATAGGGCACGCGGATGAAGAAGTTTAGATTTCCCGAAGATGGTGACGTCGCGGCGGATATCCGTGAGCGCTATGGCTTTGACGGAGACCTGCTTGAGATCTATGCGGAAAATACCGGTGCCAAGGTGCATAAGTGGCACCACTATATCCCGATTTATGACCGTTACTTTAGCCGTTACCGCAGCACCAAGGTCAAATTCCTTGAGATTGGGGTGAACAACGGCGGCTCATTGCAGATGTGGCGCAAGTACCTGGGGCCGGATGCGGTGCTGTGCGGGATCGATATCAACCCCGATTGCAGTCAATATGACGGACAATCGGGTATGGTGCGGATCGGGTCGCAGGATGATCCTGAATTTCTGGCCGCCGTGGTCAAGGAAATGGGCGGTGTTGACGTCGTGCTGGATGACGGCAGCCACCGTATGCATCACATTGAGAAATCGCTGCGCGTCTTGTTTCCGATGCTCAACGAAGGCGGCACCTATATGATCGAGGATTTGCATACGGCATATTACCCGCGCTTTGGAGGCGGTTTTAATGCGCCTGCAAACTTCTTTAATACCATGCGGCAGATGGTTGATGACATGCACAGTTGGTACCATGGTAAAAGTGGTCTTGCCCTGCCAGAGTTGGCGCGGGAATTCAGCGGGCTGCATGTCCACGATTCGATCGTGGTGATCGACAAGGCCGCAGCGCAGCGGCCAACACATTCGAGGGTTCAGAAATGAAGACAGTTTCATGGGGTATTGCAGCGGTGCTGGGGCTTGGCATTCTTGCGGGTTGTACCGATAGCAAAAATCGCATGACTTTTGATGGGCAATATTACCGCACAAAGGTCGCCAAGGTGGACAAGCAAAGGCATGTCTTTACCGTCAATATTCGCGATGTTGCGCAATCGCTGGATGGCGCGCGCGAGGCGGGGCGGCATGCGGGCGTGTCCTATTGCGTTGAGAACTATGGCAGTTCAGATATTGTGTGGGCGGTTGGCCCCGATACCCCGCCAGAAGAGTTGCGGATTGTGGATAATACTTTGGTCTTTCAAGGTGTTTGCCCTCGGGTTTGAAATGAGCGATAAGACGGGCAAATCGGCAGGTTAGCCACCTGCTATTGCATATCAATGGGACCGGAACCCATGTGGAGGCCAAATGCGCCATGCATTTGACCACATGAGGAAAAGCGAAATGAGCCTTGGTAAATTGACCTGTATTGTCCTGTTGGGTGCAAGCCTGTGGGTGCAGCCCGCGCAGGCAAAACCACCGCTTCGGGAGGTGGCCGAAATCGACGATTCCCTTTTCGATATGGGAATTGCGGACATGATCCGGAAAAACTGTCCTACTATTTCAGCACGGATGCTGAAAGCCATTGGATATATCCACAATTTAGAGCAAAAGGCAGCAGCACTGGGGTATACCCCAGAAGAGATTGAGGCCTATACCGACAGCGATGCTGAAAAGAACCGTCTCAAGGCAAAGGCGGAGACATTTTTCCGGGCGCGGGGGGTCGATACTTCTGACCCGCAAAGCTATTGTGCGCTTGGATTGGAAGAGATTCAAAAATCGAGCCGGATCGGCTCGTTACTGAGAGCGAAGTGAGCATATGAGCGACATCCGCAAGATCATCATCGACGGCAAGGAAGTTGAGACCGAAGGGGCGATGACGCTCATTCAGGCCTGTGAGCAGGCGGGTGTTGAAATCCCGCGCTTCTGCTATCACGAGCGGCTGTCGATTGCGGGTAACTGTCGGATGTGTCTGGTCGAGGTCGTGGGTGGCCCGCCCAAGCCGGCAGCAAGCTGTGCGATGCAGGTCAAGGATCTGCGCCCCGGTCCCGAAGGCCAGCCGCCGGTTGTCAAAACCAACAGCCCGATGGTCAAAAAGGCCCGTGAGGGTGTGATGGAATTCCTGCTGATCAACCACCCGCTGGATTGCCCGATCTGCGATCAGGGCGGCGAATGCGATTTGCAGGATCAGGCCATGGCCTATGGCGTTGATTTCAGCCGCTACCGCGAACCCAAACGCGCAACCGAAGATCTGGATCTGGGCCCCCTGGTCGAGACGCATATGACGCGCTGCATTTCATGCACCCGCTGCGTGCGTTTCACCACCGAGGTGGCGGGCATTCATATGATGGGCCAAACCGGCCGTGGCGAGGATGCCGAGATCACGTCTTACCTGGGTCAGACGCTGGATTCGAACCTGCAGGGCAATATCATTGATCTGTGTCCGGTTGGCGCGCTGGTGTCCAAGCCATACGCCTTTACCGCGCGGCCCTGGGAATTGACCAAGACAGAGTCGATTGACGTGATGGATGCGCTGGGGTCCAACATTCGCGTGGACACAAAGGGCCGCGAAGTCATGCGTTTCCTGCCGCGCAACCATGATGGTGTGAACGAAGAGTGGATTTCGGACAAGACGCGCTTTGTCTGGGACGGGCTCAAGCGTCAGCGTCTGGACACGCCCTATATCCGTGAGAACGGCAAGCTGCGCAAAGCCGAATGGCCCGAGGCGCTGGCCGCTGTGGCTGCGGCGATGAAGGGTAAAAAGGTCGGCGGTCTGATCGGTGATCTGGTGTCGGTTGAGGCGGCTTATGCGCTCAAGTCCCTGATCGAGGGGCAGGGCGGTTCCGTTGAATGCCGCACCGATGGGGCCAAGCTGCCTGCGGGCAACCGGTCGGGCTATGTCGGGACGGCAACCATCGAAGATTTGGACAGCGCAGAAGCGATCATGATCATCGGGGCCAATCCGGCCATCGAGGCACCGGTGCTGAATGCGCGTATCCGCAAGGCGTGGTCGCGCGGGGCGGATGTTGGCGTGATCGGTCCGAAGGTTGATCTGACCTATGAGCATGACCACCTGGGCAATGATCCCAGCATGATGACCGAGCTGCTCAAGCGTGATCATTCGGATGTGGGTGACAAGGCGTCGGTGATCATTATCGGTCAGGCGGCGCTGGCGCGTGAAGATGGTGCCGCGATACTGGCCGAAGCGATGGCGCTGGCCGAAAGCACCAAGTCCGGATTTATGGTTCTGCACACGGCGGCAGGCCGGGTGGGCGCGATGGATATCGGTGCCACGGCTGCCGGGGGCATCACGGATGTGCTGGGTGCCGACGTGATCTATAACCTTGGCGCAGATGAGGGCGACATTCCGGCAGGTCCATTCGTGATCTACCAAGGCTCACACGGGGACCGTGGCGCACATCGTGCGGATATCATCCTGCCCGGTGCCGCCTACACGGAAGAAGCGGGTCTGTTCGTGAACACCGAAGGGCGTCCGCAGCTGGCACAGCGTGCAGGTTTCGCGCCCGGTCAGGCCAAGGAAAACTGGGCCATCCTGCGGGCCCTTTCCGCCGAAATGGGCGCGACTTTGCCCTACGATTCACTGGATGCGCTGCGCAAACAGCTGGTCAAGGACGTGCCCCATCTGGGTAAGGTGGACAAGGTTGCCAAGAATGCATGGCAGCCGCTGCCGCGTGGCAATATTGGCAAAGCGGCCTTTGGTGTGGCGATCGCGGATTTCTATCTGACCAACCCGATTGCACGCGCCAGCCAGTTGATGGCCGAGCTGTCCGCGAATGCGGCGGCACGGGCGGCCAAACCCATGGCAGCTGAGTGAGATATATGATGGCTCTTGCCCCCATCGCACTGGCCGCATGCGCGCCTGCGGTGCCGTTGGCGTCAGATTTTATCCCTGATTACAAAGGGGTACATACTGCGCTGCTGGAAGGGGACCTGGTGCAATTCAGGGTTTCCATGACCAATGCGCTGAGCGGGCAGGACGTTGCGGATTACGCCGAATGCGCGGCTGCGCAATATACGCTCATTCGGGGATACGGATTCGCAAGACATGTGCGCACAAATGTGGCGCAAGAGGGTGGCCTTTGGCGGGGGGATGCTGTTTATACGATCTCGCCGAGCTTGCCACGTGGCATTAAGACAATTGACGCCGAAGTCGTCGCAGCAAACTGCGTCGAAAAAGGCATACCGACGGTATGAGGGACAATGGCTGACTTCTTTACGCAAACCGGCCTTGGAATAGGGCTGTTGATGGTGGGGCAGGTCTTGTTGATCATGCTGCCGCTTTTGTTGTGCCTCGCATTTCTGATGTATGCGGACCGCAAAATCTGGGCTGCGGTGCAGATGCGCCGGGGCCCCAATGTGGTGGGCATCTTTGGCTTGATGCAATCCTTTGCCGACCTGCTGAAATATGTGGTCAAAGAGGTTGTGATCCCTGCCGGTGCGGACCGGGCCGTGTTCTTGTTGGCCCCGATGGTGTCACTGGTGATGGCGCTGATCGCCTGGGCGGTGATCCCCTTCAACGAAGGGTGGGTTCTGTCGGATATCAACGTGGCGATCCTGTATGTTTTCGCGATTTCCTCGCTTGAGGTTTACGGCGTGATCATGGGCGGATGGGCGTCCAACTCCAAATACCCGTTCCTTGGTTCGCTGCGCTCTGCCGCGCAGATGATTTCCTATGAGGTCAGCATTGGTCTGATCATCATCGGTGTGATTATTTCCACAGGTTCGATGAACTTTACCGGGATCGTGAATGCCCAAGACGGGCCGGGCGGTATCCTGCATTGGTACTTCCTGCCGCATTTCCCGATGCTGATCCTGTTCTTTATCAGCGCTTTGGCGGAAACCAACCGTCCACCCTTTGACCTGCCAGAGGCGGAATCGGAGCTGGTGGCGGGCTATCAGGTTGAATATTCATCTACCCCCTTCTTGCTGTTCATGATCGGTGAACTGGTTGCCGTGGTGCTGATGTGCGCGCTGGTGTCGCTGCTGTTCCTGGGTGGCTGGCTGTCGCCTGTGCCATTCCTGCCGGACGGTTTCTTGTGGATGTTCATCAAGATGCTGTTCGTCTTCTTCTGCTTCTCGATGGTCAAGGCGATCACGCCGCGCTACCGCTATGACCAGCTGATGCGTCTGGGGTGGAAAGTATTCCTGCCGTTCTCCTTGTTCTGGGTGGTCTTTACGGCCTTCGCGGCCAAGTTCGAATGGTTCTGGGGCATCTATGCCCGCTGGCCGATGTGAGGGTGATATGACACAGATCGATTACGCACGCGCAGCCAAGTATTTCTTGCTGCAGGACTTTGTAAAAGGTTTTGCGCTGGGGCTGAAATATATGTTCCGGCCCAAGGCGACCTTGAACTATCCTCATGAAAAAGGGCCGTTGAGCCCGCGTTTTCGTGGTGAACATGCGCTGCGCCGCTATCCAAATGGCGAAGAGCGTTGCATTGCGTGCAAACTGTGTGAAGCGGTTTGCCCGGCGCAGGCCATCACGATTGACGCCGAACCGCGCGAGGATGGATCGCGGCGGACCACGCGTTATGACATCGACATGACCAAATGCATCTATTGCGGTTTCTGTCAGGAAGCCTGTCCAGTGGATGCGATTGTCGAGGGGCCGAATTTCGAGTTCTCAACAGAGACCCGCGAAGAGCTGTATTACGACAAGGAAAAGCTGCTGGATAACGGTGCCCGCTGGGAAGCCGAGATCGCCCGCAACCTTGAGATGGACGCGCCCTACCGATGACCGATACGCCAAACCCCTTTGAAGCGTTGCTGCGGCAGGCGCAGGAAATGGCCAAGGCCTTTCCGGCGGTGGACGCGTTTTCGCCAAAGGTGTTCGAGGCGATGATGGGCACGATGCCATCGGAGATGATGGAGATGATGTTCGGCAATGCCATCAACAAGGATGGTCTGGACGCCCGGACACGGTTGTTGCTGACCCTGGCTGGGTTGACCATGCAGGGCGCACAGAACGAAGTTGTGCTGCGCCAGACGGTGCGCCATGCGTTGGCTGCCGGTGCCACAGAGCAGCATATCAAGGAAACAATCGCACAGATGTCGGTTTTTGCCGGCATTCCTGCCATGACCCGCGCGCTGGAATTGGCGCAGCAGGTCTTTGACGACAACGAGGGTGACGCATGACGGTCTTTGCTTTCTACCTTTTCGCAATTTGCGTAATTGCGGGCGGTTTGTTCACGGTGATCAGCCGTAATCCGGTGCATTCGGTGCTCTGGTTGATCCTGGCCTTTCTGTCCTCGGCGGGATTGTTCGTCATGCTGGGCGCGGAATTCGTCGCGATGCTGTTGATCATCGTCTATGTGGGCGCGGTTGCGGTGCTGTTCTTGTTCGTGGTGATGATGCTGGACGTCGATTTCGCCGAGCTGAAGGCGGAGATGGCGAAATACCTGCCGCTGGCGCTGTTGATTGGTCTGGTGATCTTGATGCAATTCGT
This sequence comes from Sulfitobacter sp., assembly GCA_017854855.1. Lineage (GTDB taxonomy): Bacteria > Pseudomonadota > Alphaproteobacteria > Rhodobacterales > Rhodobacteraceae > Sulfitobacter. The sequence continues at coordinate 11,543 of JAFMGZ010000075.1, forward strand.
CATGGCCTTTGGCGCGTGGGAAAGCAATGCGGCGGCCGAGGGGCTGCGCACGCAGGTGATTGACCCCGATGTGCAGAACACCGCCGCTTTGGGGCTGATCCTGTATGACGATTATTTCCTGCTGTTCCAGCTGTCGGGTCTGATCCTGCTGGTGGCGATGATTGGTGCGATCGTGCTGACATTGCGCCACCGCGTGGATGTGAAACGTCAGGATGTGGTTGCGCAGATGATGCGTGATCCGGCGAAAGCCATGGAGTTGAAAGACGTGAAACCGGGGCAGGGCTTGTAAGCGCCGGGTATTCGAAAAATTTGGATCGTTTCCGGTAAGGGAAACGGCGCAAGACGGAAAGACAAAGACACGATGATCGGACTTGAACATTACCTGACGGTGGCGGCGACGCTGTTTGTCATAGGCATTTTCGGGCTATTCCTGAACCGAAAGAACGTCATCATCCTGCTGATGAGCATCGAATTGATGCTGCTGGCGGTGAACATCAACTTTG
>JAFMGZ010000022.1 GCA_017854855.1 Sulfitobacter sp.
AACAGCCGGTAGCCGTTGCGCAGGCCTGTGCCGTGCCAGCCCGACGCAAACACCCGGCATTCGCGACGGGGTTAGGTGCAGCCATTCTGACATAGATCAACTTTGGGCCTTTGGCGTCCGGTATTGAGGCAGTAGTGCCACGCCGGTTCAACGCCCAAGGAGATACCATGTACCACAATGTCATCCTGCCCGCCGTAATCTCAGTGCTGCTGGCTGCTCCTGCAGTCGCCATTGAGCCCACATTGGGTGCTAGACTGGGCACAAGCATGGTGGATATATCTGCCGCCCTGTCAGCCGATGGATATGAAATGACCAGTTTCGCACAGGCGGGCGAACGGATCGAAATTCAGGCTGTCAAAGGGGGCGCAAGGCATGAGGTCAGCATTGACGCAAGATCAGGTGAGGTCGTCAACCATGCGCGCACGCCCCGTCAGATGGACGTCTATGCCAGCAAGAATGGCCATCGCTGGCAGTTGAATTTCGACCCACGGACAGGAAATATCCTGCGGATCAAAGCGGGGGATTGATCAAGGCGTTTTGGGAAACACGCCCATAAGACCGGCAGCTGTTGCACCCATTATCCCCTCGCTTTCGCATCGGGTACCGCGGGCTGAACAGGTGGGTTTCAGGCCTGTTCGTGTCGTAATTTTCGGCCCCGATTACTCTGCGGCCTGCGACAGTCGCGGCGATTGCGATCCGCCATAAAGATAGTCGCGTGTCAGTGGCACCGCATCCAGGCGGCGAGATATCTGGAACTGGAAAACCGCCTGCCGTCCGAACCGAAAGGTCTGTTCACAGGCAACCAGGTAAAACCGCCACATGCGGACGAACCGGTCATCATAGATCTCTGCGGCTTGTTCACTATTGGCCTGAAACCTGTCGAACCAGTGCCGCAGGGTCATGGCATAGTGCAGCCGCAGGCATTCAACATCATCCAGCCACAGGTTTGCATTCTCTATTGCCGGCAGTACCTCGGACATCGCCGGAACATAGCCGCCGGGGAAGATGTATCTTGATATCCACGGGTTGGTTGCATCAGGCGGGGCGCTGCGCCCGATGGTATGGATCAACGCAATACCATCGTGCGACAGCAGGTTCTTCACGGTCTGAAAAAAGGTGTCGTAATGCGGCAGGCCCACATGTTCGAACATGCCGACGGACACGATCCGGTCAAAAGGTCCGCTGACATGGCGGTAATCGCACAGCTGAAATTTGACGCGATCCGACAGCCCCTCCTTATCGGCGCGCGTGGTCGCGACGCGATGCTGTTCTTGTGACAGCGTGACACCCAGAACATCGACGCCATAGTCGCGCGCAAGGCTCAGCGCCATGCCACCCCAACCGCAGCCGATATCCAGAACACGCATTCCGGGCTCCAACAAAAGCTTGGACGCGATATGGGCCTTCTTGTGCGTCTGTGCCTGCTCAAGCGTGTCACCGGGGTGTTTGAAATAGGCGCAGGAATATTGCCGGTCCCGGTCGAGAAACAGTTCGTACAATGCGCCGGACAGATCGTAGTGATGCGCGACATTGCGTTTGGCGGCAGAGGCAAAATTGTTCTGATCAATCCGCCGTCGTAGAACCCGGATCATGTTGACAGCGCGCATCCACCACACCGGCCTGCCTGCCTTGAAGTTTCGCACGACGATTTCCAGCAAACCATGCAGATCATCGTCGTCGATCACAATCTCTGCGTTCATATAGCCTTCGCCCAGGGCCAGTTCCGGGTTCAGGATCAGACGCGAGATGATGCGGGGGTGCGTCAGCCGAACTGAAACGAGACGGCCATTTCCATCGCCCAGAAAGACGATGCTTTGGTCTGGCAGATGCAATCTGATGTTTCCTTCGCGCAGAAGGACCCTCAGATTTCTGACGAGCAGGTTTTGCAGCACGGGCATATCCTCGACAAGGCCCCTCGTGTCTAGCGCAGGCGCTCAGGATGCCAATTGATCGTCATCAATCCAATCTGATCCGAATTGCGCGGGTAGGGCGCACCCAGGTTAGTGGACGGGATGGGGCGATGGTGCTGTGCCGTGCGCAGGCGTCAGGCCGCGCCGGTATCCGGTGCGGGTGGTATCTGTGTCGTGTGTTCAACAAGACGGGTCGCCAGCACCGTGCCAAAGACGAACACCGGGCAGCGCGCGACCTCTATCAGGCGCTGCAACTGCTGGTAGGTCTGCACCGGGCCAAGCGATAGATCCACCAGCACCGCCTGCGCATTGAGCCGTGCCAATTGCGCAAGAGCCTGGTCGAGCGTGGCATATTTTTGCCCGTTGGATGTTGTGGCATCGGGTGTCTGGCGGGTTTTCTTGTTCACGGTCAGCACAATCCTGTCAGCCGCCAGATGGGCAGACAGCAGCTTTGACATTTCCATCATCGGGCCGTCGGTGGCATTCGAGGCGTTCAGCAACACGACCTTGCCTGCGACCGGATGCAGATTGCGATGGGCGAAAACCAGAATATCCCACGCCCTTGCCATGTTCAGGCCGGTTTGAACAAGGTCTCCGGTATCGCGTTCGAAGGTCCAGGGGGTGCCTGCGTCGTCAGCCAGCCGGGCCAGGGATTGCTTGAACGCCCGCGCGTCTGCCTCAATCAACGTACGGATTTGCGACAGGGTGGGTGCCAGTGCAACCGTGCCACTGGGCGTCACGATCCGTTGGTTCGGAAGCGCGCAGATCGCAAGCGAGGCCGTGTCCTCCACCAAGACACCGCCGATGTTTGGGCGCAGATTGCGGACCAACCGGCTGAGAAGGTTCAATGCCGCCCTTGCGTCAACGAATGAACTTGCCCCGATGAGGATGCGGGTGCCGCTGGAGGGGGGGTGGTTCATTTGTATTCTTCCCGGGTGTCGTCCTGATCCGTACGTGCGCCGAACCGGCGGCGGGTTTCGGCAAATTCATGCAGTCGCGCTTCGACCAGGGCGTTGATGCTGTTTTGGGGGAAGGCACCATTTCGACCGCGCTTTCCGGCGGGCCGACCAGTCAGTATGGTGATCCCTTCGTCAATGGTCTTGACCGGAATGACCCTGAATTGACCAGCCTTGGCCGCGTGGACAACGTCGGGGCGCAACATCAGGTGATCGATGTTCGACACCGGTATCAAAACGCCCTGTTCACCGGTCAACCGGCGCGCCTTGCACAGATCAAAAAAACCTTCGATCTTTTCGTTCACGCCGCCGATCGCCTGAACCTCGCCATTCTGGTTCACGGACCCCGTGACGGCAAGGCCCTGTCGGATCGGGACACCTGACAGCGCGGACAGCAGCGCATAAAGTTCGGTGGACGACGCACTGTCCCCATCGACACCGCCATAGCTTTGTTCAAACACCAGGCTGGCATGCAGCGATACGGGCACATCCAGCGCATAATTGGCCGCCAGATAGGCGCTGAGTATCAGCACGCCCTTGGAATGGAGCGGACCGCCCAGTTCCACCTCGCGCTCAATGTCGATCAGCTTGCCAGATCCCATGCGCACGCGTGCGGTGATCCGCGACGGCCTGCCAAAATGGTGATGACCGATCCCGATCACGGATAGCCCGTTCACCTGGCCGACTGCCTCTCCTGCCGTGTCGATCAGAACGGTCTTGCGGGTCATTGCCTCTTGCATGCGGTCCTTGATGCGCGAGGCGCGGCGATCGGCCTCCTGGATGGCTTGCTGGACATGCGCGTCCGACACGAATTTCTGCTTGGCCTTGCCGGCATAGTGGTCCGCCTCCCGCGTGACATCGGCAAGCATCCCGATCTGCAGGGTGAATTTCCTTGAATCATCAGCCAACCGGACCGCGTGGTCCAGTAGCGCCGCAACAGCCTCGGCCGTCAGGGGCCGCAGGTTTTCCTTTTTGGCGTAAGAAAGAATTGACTGCGCCAACAGCCGTGTATTTTTGGGCGAGCGGTCCAAGTCATCTTCGAAATCAGCCTGTAGCTTGAACAGCTCGCCAAACTCCGGGTCAAGCAAGAGCAGCAACATGTGCAACCTTCGGTCGCCGATCAGGACGATACGGATATCAAGCGGAATAGGGTCTGGTTCCAACGTGGTGGTGGAGGCCAGGCTTAACCGGTCAGCCAGCGAGGCGATTGTGATGGACTGGCTTTGCAGGCACCGCTTGAGCGCGTCCCAGGCGAAGGGTTCAGTCAAGAGCCGATGGGCATCCAGAACCAGATAGCCACCGTTTGCGCTGTGCAGGGCACCGGGTTTGATCAATGTGAAATTGGTCGCCAGCGTGCCCATCTCTGAGATATGTTCGATCCGCCCCGTCAGATGATTAAGGGATGGCAGGTCTTCTGTGATCACGGGTGCGGCATGTTCGCCTGTGTCATGGGTGACCATGATGTTGATGCTGTAGCGGTCAAAGTGAGGATCACGATGATACTTTCGGATCGCTTCGGGAAAGGGTCCGTTGTTCGAGTTCGTCTTGGACAGCAGAAACAGTTCAGCGTTTGATATCATGTCCAGCCGCACCTGTTCGAGGTAGTCGGCGACAGTGGCGATCTGGGCAAATTCCTTTGCAACTTCCTCAACGCGGTGCGTCACGACACGTTCGGCCATTGAGGCATGTAATGTTTCGATCTGTTGGCGGTGTTCCTTTTCCAGCTGCGGTCCATGTCGAAGGACGCGGGCAAGATGTTCCTGAAGACGTTCAATCTTCTTGTCGATTTCCTCTTTGCGTTCCGGCGGCAGGGTTTCATAGACGTCAGGCTTGATCGGTTTTCCATCGACCAGAGCGGCCAGCATGAAACCCATGGGCGTCCGCAAAAGTGCGACGTCTTCTTCTTTCACTTTCTCGGCAAATTCGGCAATTGGTTCTTCGTGCCGCTGCCCGAATTCTTCCTCAATCGCGCGTCTTTGGGTCTGGTATTCCTCGGATTCGAAAAGCGCCGGAATTTCGATGGCCAGATCATCCACAAGGTTCTGCATCGCGGTGCGCAGGGTGCCTGCCAATCCTGACGGCAGTTTCATGGCATGTGGTTTATGCGGGGCGTCAAAGTTGTTGATATAGACCCAGTCGCAAGGTGTTGGCCGCGAAGACGCGGCCTGCGCAAGCAGCCGTGCCACGGTGGTATGTCGTCCTGTCCCCTCTTGGCCCAAGACATAAAGATTGAAATCCTTATGGCCAATGTCAGCTGACAGGCGGATTGCATCGACCGCACGACCCTGGCCGACAAGGTCGTGTTCGGCCGGGAAACTATCGGTCGTAACAAAACCAAGGGTTTTCGGATCACAGGCCGGGCGCAGCTTTTGGGGTTTCAACCCATCTGGAAGAGCCAGTTTTTCTTGCGCAACCTTCGCCACAGTCAAAGCTCCGAATGTGTTTCTGAATCACCACAAGGGCGGGTCCGCCGGGCAGATCGGCGATCCTGAGAGATTTGGTGCGTCATGCAGGCAAGCGCAGGTTCCCTCAGGATCGCCACAGTCGGTCAGCTCTGATCAGGAGATCTGGATCTGGTCGACCACTGTTGTCACGCCGGGTGCCGACCATGCCGCGTCCTCGGCCAGTTTGCGCTCGTACCATGCCTTGACGTGTCCTTTCAGCGTGACCTTGCCATCGACGACATCCACGTTGATTTTTGACGCCTCAAGGGTGGCGCTGCGGTGCAGGGCCTCTGAGATCTTTCGTTTGACATCGAGCTGAGAGGCATGTGGCCGAATGGCGATGGAGTTTGTGACGCCGACCACACCGCGCAACCGCGAGACGTGGTCGCGGATGTCGGCACGTTGGTATTGCCAGTCCACGGTGCCGGTCAATGTCACGCGGCCATTCTTAACCTCGGCCTTGATGTCATATTTGCGAAAGGTCGTGTTCCATTCGCACAGATGGGCGATGCGTTCGGCGATATCCTTGTCGTCAATCTGGGTGTCGGAGGGATACTTGATCTTGATCTCCTCAACCACCGCATGCACGCCTTTGACGCGTTTGGCGGCGTTTATCACCGCCAGTTCCTCAAAATAGCTGTGAACTGTCCCATGCAGGGTGACGGCACCGTCTTTGACGGTGACACCGATGTCGGTGGCTTCGACCTTTGGATCAAAGTCGATTTCTTCCAAAATGTCGTCTCTGATTTGTTCGTCACTTCGCATTGTGATTCTCCCGATAGAGGTTGCTGATCGGCCAAAGATCGCATGGAACGGTCGGTGGCGATTGACCGTCGTCAATGGGGGATGAGATGCTCAATCAGGTCTCACACCGGCCCTTGAGGACCCGCATTGGCGCAGTCACGGCACAACATCGTAAAAAGCACCGCATCAAGGCGCGCATCAGAGATATTTTCACCGCATTTGGTGCAGATCCCGTATGTCCCCTTGTCGATGCGCCCCAATGCAGCGTTCAGCAGATTGAGTTCTTTCAGGCCAGCGCGGCCAACGCTTTCAAGGACTTCATCATCTTCCAGTTCGATGGCCTGATCCTCAAGATCGGGATCGGCGGGTTCATCAAGGGCGGCCTCGACTTTTTGCAGACGCCCCTGCAACTCTGCCAGACGGGTCTGGATTTTCTTTTTGTATCTTTGTGTGTTCATGGGTCGTTTCCCCGAGTGTAAATTTGACATCCAAAGCAGGCAGCAGTCGAAAGATGGCTGCCGGTTAGCCAACGATCCGCCATGTGCCGTCTGGTTGACGGCAGGCAATTCCGGTTCCTATGGCGCGTCGTCCGTTGACCGTGATGGTCTGCCGGTACTCGCGGCAATACCGCCCCGAGGCTGAAACACCTTCGCGCAATGGGGTGACGGTTCCGAAATTTCCCGACAGTGCGTTGTTCCAGCGGATCGTTTCGCCAATGTCTGCCCTATGGGCCACACGGATCGCCTCGTTTGCGCGCTGCCGGTCTGCGCCGTCCATGGACTTGCCGATCTCGCTGCCGATCAGCGCGCCGATCAGAACCCCGGCACCGGTTGCCACCAGTCTGCCGTCGCCGCGCCCGAACTGAGCGCCCAGCAAACCGCCAAGCACAGCACCGGTCATGCCCCCTGTTGTCTCTCTTGGGCCGTAGTCTGTCGGTGTGCAGGCGGCAGAAAGGCCAAGTGCGACAGCGGTGATCAGATGCGATGAACGGGCCATGGGAGGTCTCCGATTTAGGGCCAATGGTCAAACATCCCACAGGGTCGCCGCCTGACTATTGATCCGTATCAATCTGGTTTTCAGACATCATGACAATCAATGACCCGACCAACATGATATGCGCCTGATTGCTGCGCCTGTCCGTTCAAGGATCGCAAATGAACCAAGAAACAGCGCAAGATATCCGCCCTCGCCTGTCTGGTAAGATGCCGCATGCATGCGGCCCGCAGGATGTCACCTTTGCTCTTGATACTGGGATTGAGAACGGTCTGACCACACAGCAGGCCCAGGCGCGGCGGCGCAAGTTCGGGCCCAATCGCCTTGCCCGTCGCAGACCGGCAAGCGTGGCAAAACTGCTGTTGCACCAATTCGAAAGCCCGGTGGTTCTGCTCTTGGTGATCGCGGCTGCGGTGGCATTTGGTTTTGGAGAGTGGAAAGAGGCTATCGCCATCGGCCTGGTTCTGCTGATCAATGGCGCGATTGGGTTTGTCACCGAATTGCGTGCCGCGCGCTCCATGGAGGCCTTGCGGAAGCTTGGCAATCTCACGACGCGGGTGCGCCGGGACGGCCGCACATCCATGTTGCCGGCAGAACAGCTGGTTCCGGGTGACATTGTCATTCTGGAAGGCGGCGACATTGTTACGGCTGACCTCAGATTGGTCGAAACCTCAAATCTGTCCGCCGACGAATCTGCACTGACCGGAGAGTCGACCGACGTTGACAAAGACACCGCTGCCGTGGATGCCGACAGTGCGATTGGCGATAGACCTTGCATGGCGTTCAAGGGCACGGCGATCACGCGCGGCAGTGCCGTTGGGGTCGTGGTGGCCACCGGACTGGACACGGAACTGGGCCTGATTTCAAAACTCGTCGAAGACGCCGCTCCGGCGCATTCCCCCCTCGAAAGCCAGCTTCAAAGGCTCAGCGGTCAATTGATCAAGCTTACCCTTGTGATTGTTGCGATCCTTGGTGGATTGGGCGTCATGCAGGCTGGAGACGATCTGCTGATCATCAAGGCCTCAATCGCGCTGGCTGTCGCCGCGATCCCCGAAGGATTGCCTGTCGTCGCAACCATGGCGTTGGCGCGGGGAATGTGGCGCATGGCCGAACACAACGCGTTGATTGAGCGTCTGTCAGCGGTGGAAACGCTGGGTGCGACGACGGTTATTTTTACCGACAAGACCGGAACGCTGACGGAAAACAGCATGCAGCTTCAGGAAATTGACTGTGGCGATGTCATCTATGCATTCTCAGACACCGCGCATCGGTTTCAGACAGACACGCCCAACGCAGATAGCGAAAGCGCGGGCTGCCTGAACGATATTCTGACCGCAGGCCTGTTGTGCAACAACGCCGAGCTGAGCCGCAAAGATGGCAAGCATCTGGGCGACCCTCTGGAGCTGGCGCTGCTTGTCGCGGGCCATGTGCAGGGATTGGAGAAGCCCCTGTTGGAGGAACGCTTTGAGCGGGTCGCGGAGATTGCCTTTGACTCCACGACAAAAATGATGGGCACCGTGCACCGCGAGGCTGACGGATATGTCATGTCGGTCAAGGGGGCACCCGAAGAGGTGCTTGCCGCCAGCATTACTGCCCGGCAATCGGGGCAGGCGCAAACCCCAATGACCGCGCAGACCAAAGCATTTTGGAAATCCCGCACCGACCAGATGGCAGCACGGGGCATGCGTGTTTTGGCAGTGGCGATGCGCCGGCTGAACGTACCGCAAGAGGCCGCGTATTCCGACCTGACGTTCCTGGGTATTTTGGGTCTTTATGATCCGCCCCGTGCAGATGTGCGCGCGGCTATTGCGCAATGCCGGTCTGCTGGCATTCGGGTGATCATGTTGACCGGTGATCATGTGGTGACTGCGAAAAACATAGCGACGGCAGTGGGCCTGACGGATGGTGAGCCAACGGTCGTTGCGGGCCGCAAGCTGCGCCCGATTTCGCAGATGTCCGAGGCTGAACTGGCGCAGATCTACCAGGCCGATGTCTTTGCCCGCGTCAGCCCCGCCCAGAAGCTGGAATTGGTCACCGCCTTTCAGGAAAACGGCCAGATCGTTGCGATGACGGGGGACGGTGTCAATGATGCGCCCGCGCTCAAGCGGGCCGATATTGGCATCGCCATGGGGTTGCGCGGCACACAGGTTGCACGCGAAGCGGCCGCGATGGTGTTGCGCGATGATGCATTTGGTTCGATCGTCGCGGCGATCCGGGAAGGCAGGGTGATCTTTCGTAATATCCAGAGGTTCGTGACCTATCTTTTGTCCTGCAACCTGAGTGAGATCCTGATTGTCGGTGCAGCCATTTTGGTTGGTCTTCCCCTGCCGCTCATGCCGCTGCAAATCCTGTTTCTCAATCTGGTGACAGATGTGTTTCCGGCCTTTGCGCTGGGTGCGGGCGAAGGCAGCAAAGGAATTCTTGAGCGTCCGCCCCGCGATCCGGACAAACCCATCGTGACACGGCCCATCTGGACCGCGATAGTGCTGCACAGTCTGGTCATTGCGGCAGCCACGCTTGGCGCGTTCATATTTGCGCAGAAATCGCTTTTCTTGACCGTCCAAGAGGCCGTCACGGTTTCCTTCTTTACGTTGGCCTTTGCCCAGCTTTGGCATGTTTTCAACATGCGCGACCCGCGATCCGGGGTGTTCATCAACGAAATCACCCGAAACAAATTCATATGGTTCGCATTGGTCATCAGCAGCGGTCTGCTGCTCTTGGCGCTGTTTGTGCCGATGGTCGCAGAGCCGCTAGAGCTTGAAACACTGTCAGCAAGTGCCTGGATGCTGGTCATGGGGATGAGTGTTGTTCCTCTGGTTCTTGGCCAAATCGTCAAGACGGTGTTGCGTGTGCGCCACTGACCAAAGCCCCCGCAGAGGGCCTTTTGCGACAGGTGATCCATTGGGGAATTTGGGAAGCGCATTGAGCGGCAAGCAGATGTTGCGACCTCAGGTCTGATAGACGTAGGTTCCGGGTGCCGCGTATAGCGGCGGGTAGCCAAGCGCGGGGTTGCCAGTCTTTGGCGGCGCGCGCTGATCGCTGCTGATGCTGCCCAGCCATTGCGCATAGTCGGGCCACCAAGACCCCGGTACGGTTGTCTGACCGGCAAGCCAATGATCAGGCCCATCGTAGAACGCGCCAGCAGCGCGATGCCCGATCCTGAAATCACGACCCGGATGGCCCGGCTCGCTCAGGATGCCGCCGTTGTGCCCGCCTTTGGTCAGGACGAATGTCAGGTCGCAATCTGTAAAAAGCTTGGTTTTGTAGACGGACCGCCAGGGCGCGATGTGATCGGTTTCGGTCGCGATGACAAACATCGGGACAGAGATGTCTTTCAGCGCAATCACCCGTCCTTCGACCGCAAAACGCCCGGCCGTCAGACGGTTTTCCAAGAACAGCCCGCGCAGGTATTCCGAATGCATTCTGGCCGGCATGCGTGTCGTGTCGCCGTTCCAAACGCCGATATCCGTCGGCAGATCCTCTTTGCCCAGAAAGTAGCGGTTTATCGCGCGGGTATAGATCAGGTCTTCTGCGCGAATGGCGGAAAAGGTCCGGGCCATCTGGGGACGATCAAGGTAGCCTTGATCCCACATCATGTCTTCGACGAATGCGACCTGGCTTTCATCAACAAACAACAGCAATTCGCCGGCTTCGGCGAAATCCACCTGCGCCGCCATCAGCGTGATAGAGGCCAGCCGGTCATCCCCGTCGCGGGCCATGGTGGCGGCCGTGATCGCCAACAGGGTGCCGCCCAGGCAATACCCGTTTGCATGTACCTTGCGGTTTGGCACGATCGCATTGATGGCATCCAAAGCTGCCAGCACCCCGCTTTTGCGGTAGTCCTCAAGCGACAATTCCGACTGGTCCGCCGTCGGGTTGCACCAGGAGATCATAAAGACAGTAAACCCCTGTTTCACCAGATAATTCACCATCGAATTGTGGGGTGACAGGTCAAGAATGTAGTATTTCATGATCCAGGCAGGAATAAACAGCACCGGCTCTGCCTGTACCTTGGCGGTTTGGGGGGCGTATTGGATCAGTTCGAACAGATCATTTCGAAACACCACCTCTCCTGCTGTGCAGGCCAGATCGGTGCCGATCTTATATCCCTCGGGTGCGGGTTTGTGGGTCTGGCTCAGCGTCTGGATCATGTCTTCGGCAAAGTGAGAGGCCCCGTCGACAAGGTTCTTGCCGCCTGTTTTTGCGGTTTCAGCAAGGATTTCGGGGTTCAGCCAAGGCAGGTTTGAAGGTGCCGCAAGGTCCAGCATCTGGCGAACCTGAAACCGCGTCCGTTCGGCGTCTTGATGGCGAAGCCCGCGGATGTTGTCGGTGGCGTGATCCCACCAGTCCTGCATGGCAAGAAAGCTTTGCTGCCAGATGTTGAACGGCGCTTTGTGCCAGGACGGATCATTGAAGCGATGATCGTAGTCTTTTGGCACAAAGGGGGCAGGCCCGTCTTTGCCCAGCAGCGTGCTGGCAGAGTATTTCAATGTGGTCAACAAGTTGGATTGCGCCCGCTCAATGAGTTCCAGCTGGCGACCCGGGGAACGGCTGAGATGCAATGCCCAGTCACTCCAGGCTTCCTGGATGGAATGTGGGGAAATACCGCCGGTCACCCGCGCAACGGCGGCGCGAATGGCCCGGTCCATGTTTTGATGTTTGTGCCGCGGGGCCAGTTTGACCACTGCGGGCACCCGTGTTGGCACCAGTGCATTGCTGGTCTGCACATGTTTCGATTTGGTCTTGTCCAAATTCGGGGTCCTTTCTGGTAGCTGGCATGGGCGCGCCCTGATGGTCCAAGGCATGTAGATAGGCGCGCCAATGATGCGCCTTGCCCGCGCCGTGACCGGCACAGGGCCCTGACCCAAAGGATGTTATTTCGCGTGTGCGACCTTTACCTTCTTGGTGCTTTCGATCGCTTCGGGCGGTTTGGGGATCGTAACGGTCAAAACGCCATCTTTGACAACGGCCTCTACCTTGTCGGCATCAATGGTGAAGGGCAGCGTCATCACCCGTTGGAAAGACCCCGAGACGCGTTCGATGCGGTGGTACTCGCGGCCCTTTTCATCGCCGCGTTCGTCCTTTTCTGATTTCTTCTCGCCTTTGATGACAATACGGTCGCCGGTCACGGATACGTCGACATCGGCATCGGTCAGGCCCGGCAGTTCGGCTGTCACGCAGAACTCCTTGTCCGTCTCGCTGACATTCGAGCGCAGGCTGAATTCGTTGCTGCCGCCGAAGAAACCGTTGCCAAAATCGTCAAACAGGCTGTCGACTTCCTTGCGCAGGGCCACCAATGGGTTCTCATGGCCCTTCTTGTTCCTGATCCAGCTTGTTGGCAGAAAATCCTGGTATGACATGTTCGTCCTCCTTGATATTTGCAGGTTTTGCCTGTGTCTATCAGGCCGGTGATCGCGCTGATTGATTGATCTCAATCCGGATCATGCGAAGGGTGCACAGGGACGTTTGCAAAGGCCTGGCTCAAGTTGAAATGCTGGATTGACTGACCTGTCTGTCAGGTGGCTCACGGCCCAATGGCTCCATATCAAGGCGGTAATCCTCGGCCACGCGGAACACTGTCTTGTTGGGCACTTCGTACCATTCGTCGACAAAGGTGATGGGTTCAGACGCAATTTCGATGGCCTGATAGTCGGTCTTGGGGCTGTGGTGAACATGGGGTTGTCCACAAATCGGGCAGTGGAAAATATGATCGCGCTGCAGATAATAGAGTGACCTGTTATAGCGTGATCCGACCATATGTTCGCCGTCGGTCAGCACGATGTTCAGCCCCACCCGTGCCTTGGGGTCAATTTCGGCTGACCACGCCAGAACAGTCTCAAGCCCCTTGCGCACGGTGCTCAGCAGGCCCTGTTGCGGCTCATGCAGAAAGAGGCTCAACAGATAGCGGAAGATGTGTTCGCTGTCGGTTGTGCCCGCGATTTCGGCCCTGTGCAGCGGGTCGATGTGGTCCAGCATCTTCATCCGGACCTCATCAAAATTGGGCACCGTGCCATTGTGGGCGAATATCCACTTGCCGTGATGAAAGGGATGCGTGTTTTCGATGCGGGTACTGCCTACGGTCGCGCGGCGCACATGCGCCACGACGGTTTTCGCATATGACCGCGCGGCTGTGCGTGAGAAATGCTCTCCGTGAAAGGCGGCCCAGACCTGTTTTTCGATCATCGGCAAACCGTCGCGGTAGTCAGCAACGCCCCAGCCATGCCCATGCGCATAGCCCTGCATGTCGCTCTGGCTTTGGGCCATGAGGGCGTTCTGGGCTTTGACAAGCCCGCATTCCACCTTGGTGGGTTCATTGGCATGCAGCGCATATAGACGGCACATTGGATTTCCTTTCGCTCGCATGGATATTCTAACGTTGCGCCGAAAGACGGGCTGATCCTGATCAAAAGCCCTGCGGAATCTTGGTCTATTTTGCGGTATGATTGACGACCAGCAGACCAAGAATTTTGAATGTGACCTGATCGCGCAAGACTATCTGGGCGATGAGCCTGCGCTTGTGTCCTCTTTGGATTTCGGGCCCCTTGTGGCCCAAGGTTGCGGGCCGGGGCCCTCTGTCCTGATCGGTGACCAGTCTGAGATCAGCTTGCTGAATTCGGTAACGGCTGCGCGGCTGGACCACCGTATGGCATTGCTGGCACGCAGCGGTGACATCGTGTTGGTGCGCCACCGCGAGGCAGGGTTCGAGGCCTATCTTGCCGACTGCCTTGGCTTTCATGACGTGACATTCATGCAGGTGGACAGTGATCCGCTCCGCCCTGTTGCACAGCAGGTGCGCCTGTCGCAGCCCATGCTTGATGCATTGGCGCAGACAGCGCGAGAGCGGGGCGGGCTGACCCTCAAGGCCTATTTGACCACCGGCAATGTCTGGAGGCTGGCGCAGGCCATCGGTGACGTATCGGGCGTGCGTATCCATGTCTGCGGGCCGTCGCCGCGTATCACCCTGCGGGCCAATGACAAACTGTGGTTCAATCAGCTGGCGCAGAAAGTCATCGGGACCAATGCAACGCCGCCGACGCTTGCCGCCTATGGCCCGGCAGCTGCGGCGGGTCTGGCACGCAGGATCGGTCGCGCTGCAGGGCAGGTGATCATCAAGGTACCCGACAGCGCAGGTTCCGTCGGCAACATCCGGCTTGAGGGAGCCCTTTTGCGCGCGATGCCCCTGCAAGACCTGCGACAATTGTTGCTGGACCAGTTGCACCGCATGGGTTGGCGCGACTGCTACCCAATTCTTGTGGGGGTCTGGGATGAAAATGTCAGCCACAGCCCGTCGGTCCAGCTGTGGATACCACATAGGTCGAACAGTGCCCCGCAGGTGGAGGGTATTTTTGAACAGCGCGTCCGGGGCGAAACGGCCGCCTTTATCGGGGCAGCGCGATCTGAATTGCCGGCCTCCCTGAAAGAGCAACTGGGGATCGAAGCGCGGGCCATTGCACGGGTTTTGCAGAATCTGGGGTATTTCGGGTGCTGCAGCCTTGATGCTGTGATCTGCAAAGCCTCGCCCAGGGTGGACGTCATCCACTGGATCGAATGCAACGGTCGTTGGGGCGGCGTTTCTATTCCCATGCTGGTCGCGTCGCGGCTGCGGCCCGGCAACGGCCTGCCCGCAATTGCGATTGTGCAGGAGGTGCGGCGCGGGGATATGCTGAGGACCCAAGACTTCAGACGGCTGCTGGCGGACCTGTTGCTGCCGCATGGCAATAACGGTGAGGGCCTTGTCATCCTCTCTCCTTCTGAACATCAACGGGGGGCTTCGGTGAACCTGCTCGCAGTTGCCGTAACGCAGCGTGGTGCCGATGATTTGCTGGCTCAGGCGATGCAGCGGCTTGCCGTGGCTCACACGGGACGTGGCTAAAGGGCGATGGCCCATGGTGGCGGTCTGCGGTGCTTGGCTTTGACTTGCGTCAATCCGTTTCATTCGCCGTCATCCACCTTGGCTTCAGGACTGACAAACGAATCTCAGGGATTCTGCGCCGTGCGACATGTCATTCAACATTTGGAAGCCTTGCAGAGACCCCGCACCGCCCGTCAGCCTGGCCTGTTGGAGGTCGCAGATCAAGGCGCGCAACAAGGTATAGATATCCGGGTGTTTGATCCGGTGACCCAGCAACTGCGCTTTGAAATTGTGACACTGGACCCTGATAGCTGTCCGCTGATTGGCAAGGCACGTGGATCGGATGCTTCGTTCCGGGCGTTTTGCAATGCCGTAGATCGCGCCCGCAACATGCGACAGATTTGCTTGTCCATTCAATTCTGCCCGCCTGACCGACAGTCACCTGTCCCTGACGCCGAAAGCGAGGATCGCAACACCAAGGTCCACAGGATGGTCGAGGATATCGCCGATGAGATCACAACGTATCTTCCTGGATCACTGATCGAGATCGGCATGCTGCACGACGGAGGGTCGTTCCTTTCACTCGGATGAGCGCCCAAGGAGCCGACCTGTGCTGCAGGTCATCGTCAGGAAAAAGCAGGCGATGGGCGGCGATGTTGCGCCGGGTAGACGCGATCGCCCAGGCGCGACCATTCCGGGGCATCGACGCCGGCAAGACATGCCAGCCGGTCAAGATCCCTGATCCGGAAGCTGGAGGGCGTGAGGCTGACCACCACGCCCGTTTCCACCAGATACTTTATCGTCCGGCTGATCGTTTCCACGGCTGTATTGGTCAAATCCGCCCAGTCGCGTCGCGGGACCTGCACATGCAGGATAAGGCTTCCGTCGGGCTGCGGTTCTGTCGGCATGATCCTTGTTGCATCGACCAGGAAAGCGATGATCCGTTCGCGGCTGTCCAGGGCGTTGAGGTGCCAGGCCGATCCCAACAGGTGTTGATGCTGACGGTCCGTTTCACGCAGGAAAACCTGCCTGAAGCTCGGGCTTTCCAGCATCAGGTGATCCACGGTCCCAGGATCAAAGGCGCAGATTTCAATAGGGGTGGAGGCTTCGCTGGCGCAGGTTGCGGCGACGCCCGGCAGTCCGCCGATAATGTCGCCCGGATGGGCCAGCCCGATCAGCACATGATCGCCGTTCAGGCGCAGACGCTCCTGCCGGATGTAGCCCCGGCGCAGCACACCCAGAAAGCTGGGTGGCTGACCCTGTTCAACAATCATCATGCCAGGATCATACCGGCGGACCCGTGGCTGTCGCGCGGTTCGCTGTGCCTCGTTGCGCACAACACGGCAAAGTTCCGAGCCGGGCAGCGTGCAGTGCCGACACCCATGGGTTAGGGTCCGGGGGAACGGATGTAGCCGATGATCTGCAGTAAGGGATTTTGGCTGTAGGCGGTTCATTCCAGTGGCTCCTTTCGAACTGCCTTGCACACAACATCCAAAAGGTCATCGTCCGGAAGATTGATGAGATTGGCATCTTTTTCAAGCACCACGGCGGCAAGCAGGGAGGCGGGCATCTCTTGGCGGAGGATACCGAGCATCTTTGGTGCGGCAAAGACCGCCAACCGGTTGAAACGCCCCGCACGCAGATGGCTTTCCAGGACACTCAACGTCTCTTGCGCGAAATCCTGCATGTCGCGACGGACCGGGTCCGAGCCAAGCTCCATACCAGAACGGCGTCCGGTGTCGCCAGATTTGAAACTGCGCCCCGACCTGTCAGACATGATATCCCTCAGATGCGTCGAGTCAGCCTTGCTGACGATGTCGATCGGCGCTTGGGCTCCACCGTTTTCCAAGCCTCGCAAGATGCGGGCCTGAACGCCGTTGGTCACCAAGGCCCAAGTTTCAATCCGTGCCATTTTCCACCCAGTCCAAGATCAAGTGATTTCTGAATTCATTAAGAGCATGCGCCAGTGCGCACCCATTGACTTGCATCAATCGCAACAGCCAATCGGCAGGTATACGCCAAGCAATTGAAGCGCGATCTGCCGGATTGCCAAACGCCAAGCAGCACGGAACGACTGTCCTTGCGCTTGTGTTTCCCGTCCACTGAACCGGTCAAGGCAGATGCCGAATTCTGTCTGCAGAAAGATGCCATGTCGGGAAAGCCCAGCAAAAGAACCAATCGCGATCTCAGGGCGTTGCTGCCATTCAGAGATCTGCGTCCAGAGACGGGAAAGGCGCTGGATGCAATGCAGCATCGGGTTGTTTTTCGCAGTGGGCAGGTCGTGTCACATGAGGGCGAGAAGAGCGATTTTGTCGGGATCGTCGCGTCGGGCATTTTGCGGATGCAAAAGACCCTGATGGACGGGCGGCATCCGATTGTGGGGCTCTTGGTTCGGGGTGACATTTTTGGATGTACCTTCGACGGCGCATCTGAGCTGGCGATCGAGGCCGCAACAGATGCCGAGGTTTACGCATTTCCCCGCGTGCCATTCGAGGCGCTTGTCAGCCGATCCCCGAATCTGAACCGGATTGTGCTTTTGAATATCCTCAACGGGTTGGACCGCGCGGGCGATTGGATGGTGATCCTGTCTAACCAGAAAGTCGTCAATCGTGTCGCGGGATTTCTGTTGATGATGTGCACGCGATTTGCGGGAGCGGATCATCTGGTCCAGCCCCGCCCCAGCGGTATCGAGATCAAGATACCGGTCAGCCGTCTGGATCTGGCACAGCTTTTGGGAACGCGGCCTGAATCAATTTCGCGCGCATTGCACCGGTTGGCAGACAGCGGCGACATCGACTTGGTGGCACCTGATCACATCGTAATCAAAGATGTGGCTGCCCTGGCTGAAAAAGCGGGGGAGGAAGAATTCAAATCCTCCGCAGCGCTGAGGGATCTGATGGCTGAGAAACGGCGCAGACGTTAGGATCAGAACTCTTGATCCTGTCTGACGCAATAGATTTCAACGCGTTAGGTGATGCGTGATGTGCAAATTCTTCCTAGATACGGTTTGGCAAACTTCTTGGACCAACAGTTGTGCCAATTCAAAGGGGGCGGTATTTCAATCTGCCAGGGTCACGCCGGTTGCATAAGGCCCCTTGTCGCCCTGCATTTCGCGGAACCGCAGTCGTGTTCCGGTCTTTAGCTGGCCCCAGCCATTCGAGGTCAGGCTGTCGCGTTGAAAATAGACCATCCGTCCGTCGTCGCCCCGTAGCCACCCATAACCAAGTTCGGGTTCCAATTCGGTTATCTTTCCGTGCAAGACGGGCGCGTGGTGCTTTATTTCCACGCGGCCCATCACCTTTTTGCGTTTCTTGATCGCCTTCTCGGCGGCGCTGAAGGCGCGGTTGACGGCGAGGATCAGGTCGTCCTGTGCGCTGCCTTGGGACACCGCACGCGAAACGGACAGGTCAGGACCGGGCAAGCGCAAATTCAACTGCACGCGGAACATGCGACCGTGCCGCTTCTTTTTCTGCTGTGCATGCATGGTCACCTCGCAGCCGGTGATCCGGCTGAAACGTTTTTCGAGCGCCTCTATCCGTCCGCGCACAAGGTCATCGACCGCCGGTGAATGGTCAAGATTCTGGTACGAGATGATCGGCTCGATCTGCATCCTACAGTTCCTCTTTATCGGTCAGGGCAAGGTGCCATAGCGGCATCATCAGGGGTGGTGATCAGCAACAGCATGCAGAAGCTCACCGGACAATTCACGGCTTACCGCATGGGATACATCGCCAAGGCTGAGCATGCCCACGAGCCGCTTTTTGTCGTCGATCACAGGCAGGCGGCGTATCTTTTTCTGATCCATGAGGTGAATGGCATCTTCCACCGTCTCGTTTGTTCGGCAGTAGACGATACCTTTCGTCATGATATCTTCGGCCGAGGTTTTCGACGGTTCGCGGCCCTGTGCAACAACCCGCAGTGCGATATCGCGATCTGTGATCATTCCGATCAGCTTGTTGTTCTTTCCGATGGGAACAGCGCCGATGTCGTCCTTCGCCATGATCTTTGCGATCTCGCTGACTGGTGTATCGGCACTGGCCCAATCGGCTTGACGGTGCATTGCCTCGGTGATTTTCATCCTGGTCTCTCCATCTGCGTTTCATTCTTGAATATAGCCCCATTGCGGGTGGTCTTGTTGACGACCGTCAACCGGGTTGCTTTTCGATCGCAGGCAAGGCCCTGTGATATTTTCGCTGATCGGGGTGCCATCCAGCGGCCCAACGGCAGCGCAGCCTACTGCACGATGACGACGGTGCATTCGGCATGATGCAGCACCTTTTGCGAAACACTGCCGAGCAAGACCTCGCGCATGCGGCCAAGGCCTGTGCGGCCCAGCACCAGCAGGTCCGCATTTTCGGCTTCGGCCACATCGAGAATTTCATCGGCAATGTCGCCTGCGCAGATCTGTATCTTTATATTGCGGGCACCGGCCTGGGTGGCGCGGCGCTGGGCCTGTTCGGCGATGTGGTCGCCGATTGCCGCGATTGCCTTTGCCATGGCCAGTTCGTCGGCGGCACTGGGAAAGTGGATGGGAAATGCGGATTTCTCAGTCGCATCATCCGGCATCTGTGGCAGCGTGATGCCCTCGTTCTGCGCTATCTTTGCAAATTCCTTTGCGGGTCGGCCATGCATGAGGACATGCACAATGCACAAATCCTGGCCCAGTTTCTCGGACAGGGCCGAGGCGAAGTCGACCGCCCGGTTTCCTGTGGCTGACCCATCTGTCGCGACGATGATTTTTCCTGTCATGCCTGTCTTCCTCCACTGATCCGGAGTGCGACTTATCCCACGATTCGCCGTGCAGGCGTTTGAGCGCAGTCAATCCGAACCAGAAAGCAGCGGTCTGGATGTTGGGCAACAGCGGTCTTGCAGGGAGGGGGACAGATTGCTGGGCCGGGCCGATGTGCACATGCCCGAGTTGCGCTGCGGTTCAGCGCAGCATCATCTGGGACAGATCGTCAGCAGCGCGGCGCAGGCGATCCAGATGACCCTTGAGTTCATCAAGGCTGATCCGTTGGGTGGGCGCATGTACAGAAAGCGTCGACATGAGCCGACCCAGATCATCGCGGATGGGTACTGCCACGGCTACCATTTCGGCCATGAATTCGCCGTTGTCGGTAGAGAAATCGTTTTGACGGACCTTTTCGATCTCACGCGCGATTGCATCTGGGTCTGTCAGCGTATCGGGGGTCTGGGCATCAAGGCTGGCGTTTGACAGGTAGGCGGTCAAGTGGCGGGGCGGCAGCGATGACAGGTACATCTTGCCGCTTGCCGTGCAGTGAAACGGAACGGTGGTGCCGATGGGCAGCTGGATGCGCAATGGCCACTGGGTTTCCACCCTGTCGACATAGACCATGCCATCGCGGTCAGGTGTGGCAAGGTTGCAGGTTTCCCCGATATCGACGGTCAAGCTTTTTAGGATCGCCATACGCACTGTGCGCAAGCGGGTGGATGACAATATATGCACCGAAAGCTGGCGCAGCCGGTGACCGGACGAATAGGATCGGCCATCTATGTCGCGCTGCAAGAACCCTTCTTCTTCCAGCCGATGAAAAAGCCGGTGGATCGTCGGTTTGGGCAGCCCGAGAACTTCATTGACCGCCGTCGGCGTCACGGGCACGCCCACGCGCGCAACCTCCTCCAGCAGCAATAGCAATCGCAGATTGGTTGGTATTGCTTGATCAGAAGAAGGTTTTTCAGCCATTGTAGATCTCATTCCAGTACCGGATCAGGTGGTCATCGCACCGGTCCGGCAAGAGGTCCTATCCTTATACCATAGCAATAGCGGATTTGCCTGTGATGAAAAGGCAAGCGCGGCCTGTGGAGGGAAAATTCTTGGCCCGGCACTTGCTGTCGTAGAAACCCGGCACCTGCTGTCGTAGAAATAGGTGCCCAGACAATCGGATCATCACGCCGCAAGATGCACTGCGGCACCTTGATCCAAGGCTTTCGGTCGTCGTGCAGAATGCCCAAAATTCCCGCGACTAAGCGTGCCAAAACCAAAACGATGACGATTTGTAAACATTTTGTTGATGTTTTAAATTTTTGTGCAAGGATGCTTTGAGGAGAATCGTGAAATGATCAAAGCTATGCGTTTCGGAACCTTGGTATGAGCCGGCATGTCGTTGTTATTGGTGCGGGGATCGTTGGTGTTTCCACCGGCATCTGGCTGCGCCGTGCGGGTGCCGATGTAACGATCGTTGATCGCGCGGCCCCCGGCACGGGCACATCCCATGGCAATGCCGGTGTTCTGGCGGCCTGTGCGATGGTGCCTGTCACCGGTCCGGGTTTGCTTGCCAAAGCGCCGGGCATGCTGATGAATAACGATTTTCCGCTGTTCATGCGGTGGTCCTATCTACCCAGATTGTTGCCGTGGCTGGCCAAATACATGTCCCATGCCAATGATGCCGACACGCAGCGCATCGCGCGGGGGTTGAACCATATCGTGGCTGATACGGTCGAGCAGCACAAAAGCCTGTGTGATGATCTGGGATTGGGGTCATGGGTGAACGAAAGCGATTATTGTTTTGCCTATGCCAACCGCAGTGTCTTTGAGAACGAAGGCTATACCTGGGCCATCCGGCGCGAGATGGGTTTCATCCCGCAGATCATCGAAGGTCAGGAGGTGCGCGACTATGAGCCATCGCTGAGCGATGACATCACCTGCATGGCGATCATGAAAGACCATGGTTTTATCCGTAGCCCCGGTGGCTATGTTCAGGCCCTGGCCGCAGCATTTGAGCAGATGGGCGGGACCATTCGGCAGGCCGAGGTGAAAGATTTTGATCTTGCGGGTGGCAAGGTCTGCGCGGTGCAGACGACGCAAGGCGCGATCGCCTGTGATGACGTGGTTCTGGCGACGGGCGTCTGGTCCAAGCCGATGATGAAGAAACTGGGCCTCAATATCCCGCTTGAGACAGAGCGCGGCTATCATATCGTGTTTGAGAATGCGACGGGCGGCCCGTCGAGGCCGGTCATGTTGGCCAGCGGCAAATTCGTGGCCACACCCATGGACCAAGGCCTGCGCTGTGCCGGCATTGTTGAATTTGGCGGTCTGGATGCGGGGCCTTCAAAAGCTCCCTTTGCCTTGTTGCGGCGTCAGGCTGCGCGGGCATTTCCCCATCTCAAGGCCACATCAGAGATCGAATGGCTGGGGCATCGGCCCGCCCCCAGCGACAGCCTGCCCTTGATCGGTCAGGTTGGCGAAACACGGGTCTTTACTGCCTTCGGGCATCACCACATCGGGCTTACCGGGGGACCAAAGACAGGTCGCCTGGTGGCCGGATTGATCACCGGGGTGCCGGTCAATACTGACCTTGCCCCATATCATCCACAGCGCTTTTCCTGAGGCGCGCACATTCATCAACCGGGAGAATAAAAATGAAAATGACAAGCAAACTTATGGCAGGTGCCGCAACGATGGCGATTGCCGTGACAGGTGCCTTGCCTGCTATGGCGGCCGAAAAGTGGGATATGCCGATGGCCTATTCGGCGTCCAACTTCCATTCTGAAAACGGTGCCACATTTGCGGAATGCGTGACCACCGGCACCAACGGTGAGATTGAGATCACGACGCATCCGGGTGGATCGCTGTTTGCCGGTGCGGACATCAAACGTGCCATCCAGACCGGTCAGGTCCAGATTGGTGAGCGCCTGATGTCGGGCCACCAGAACGAGAACGCGATCTTCGGCTTTGACTCCATCCCCTTCCTGGCACCGTCTTTTGAAGATAGCGCCAAGCTCTATGCAGCCGCAAAGCCCAAGATGGAAGAGATCCTGGACGAGCAGAACCTTGTGACACTTTACGCAGTGCCATGGCCACCACAGGGCCTGTATTTCAACAAGGAAGTGAACAGCGTCGCCGATATGGCCGGGATCAAGTTCCGTTCCTACAACAATGCCACATCACGTTTGGCTGAACTGACAGGCATGTTGCCTGTGACCATCGAGGCGGCCGAGATTTCGCAGGCCTTTGCCACGGGTGTTGCTGAATCGATGATTTCTTCGGGTGCGACAGGTTATGACCGCAAGGTATGGGAAAGCCTGAGCCACTTTTATGAGGTCGATGCATGGCTGCCCTACAACTATGTGATGGTGAACAAGGACGTCTGGTCCGCGACATCTGACGCGAACAAGGCGATCATCACAGCCTGCGCCACCGAGGCAGAGGCCCGCGGCCTGCAGGCATCCAAGGACTATACACAGTTCACGATGGATGGTTTGGCGGCAGGCGGCATGACTGTTGGCCCAGCCGGTGACCAGTTGATGAGCGACCTGCGCGCAATCGGCGAGACCATGACCGCCGAATGGCTTGAGGCGGCAGGTGATGATGGCAAGGCCATCGTCGACGCGTTCAAAGCGTCACAGTAACGGACAACAGGGCGGCCCTTTGCGGGGCCGCCTTCCTTTTTCCGGATCGGGGGACGACATGGGCGCTTTACGCAAGCTTCTTGATTTTCTTTATCTTGCCGCGGGGGTGCTTGCTGCGATTTGTCTGATCGCGATCCTTGCGTTGATCGTGGTGCAAATGCTGGCGCGCTGGACCGGAGAGGTCTTTCCCGGTGCACCGAACTACGCAGGCTATGCAATGGCGGCGGCCAGTTTCCTGGCCTTTGCCAATGCCCTTAATCGGGGTGCGCATATCCGCGTGTCAATTTTGCTGAATGCGGTGGCATCGGGGCCGAAACGCCTGCTTGAGATCTGGTGTTTTGCACTGGCGGCGGCCATCGCGTGGTATTTCACCTACTACGCCTATTGGTTCGTCTACTGGTCGTGGAAATTCAATGAAGTCAGCCAGGGACAGGATGCCATCGCATTGTGGATACCGCAGTCTGTCATGGTCTTGGGTGGCGGCCTGCTGGCGCTGAGCCTGACGGATAATCTGGTGCATGTCCTGTTCAAGGGAACGCACCGCTTGACGCGTGATACCGTCGAAAGCCACGGGGAATAAGACCATGACAGAAATATATGCAATCATCCTTTTCCTCTTTGTGCTGTTCTTGTTGCTGGGCACCGGTGTCTGGGTCGGCCTGGCCCTGATGGGCGTTGCCTGGGTCGGCATGGAGCTGTTCACGACGCGCCCCGTGGGGGACGTCATGGTCACCACGATCTGGGCTTCGTCATCGTCCTGGACGCTGACGGCGCTGCCGCTTTTTATCTGGATGGGGGAAATCCTGTACCGGACCCGACTGTCCGAAGACATGTTCAAGGGCCTGGCCCCTTGGCTGGCCCGCCTGCCGGGTGGTCTGATCCATACAAATATCGTGTCCTGCACGATCTTTGCCGCTGTTTCGGGTTCTTCCGCCGCGACGCTGACGACGGTTGGCAAGATGGCGATCCCGGAACTGCGGGCACGCAATTATCCTGAGAAGATGGTGATTGGAACGCTGGCCGGGGCTGCGACCCTTGGCCTGATGATCCCGCCGTCACTGGCGCTGATCGTCTATGGCGTGACGGTGAATGAAAGCATCACCAAACTGTTCTTTGCGGGCGTCTTTCCGGGGTTGGTATTGGCGGGACTGTTCATGGCCTATGTTGCGGTCGTCAGTTTCACTTCAAAAGACTGGAACCCCGACGTTGAAGACGGCATGAGCTTTGCGGAAAAAGTCTCCAACTCCCGGTTCCTGCTGCCGGTACTGGCGCTGATCACTGTTGTCATCGGTTCCATGTATGCGGGCCTGGCCACCGCGACCGAGGCCGCCGCCATCGGTGTGATCGGCTCATTGGTGCTGGCGCTGCTGCAAGGGTCGCTTACCCTCAAGAGCTTTCGTGAAAGCCTGATGGGGGCCATGCGCACCTCAGCTATGATCGCGCTGATCCTTGCGGGGGCTGCGTTTCTCAAGCTGTCGATGGGCTTTACCGGATTGCCGCGTTCGCTGGCTGACGGGATCGCCGCGATGGAGCTGTCGCGATTTCAACTGCTGATGGCGCTCTTGGTGTTCTATATCATCCTTGGCATGTTCCTTGATGGGATTTCAGCCATCGTGCTGACCATGGCCGTGGTTGAACCCATGGTGCGCGGGGCGGGCATTGACCTGATCTGGTTCGGCATCTTTGTTGTCGTGGTGATCGAGATGGCGCAGATTACTCCGCCCATCGGGTTTAACCTGTTTGTGCTGCAAGGCATGACCAACCACGAAATGGGATATATTACCAAGGCGGCGCTGCCGATGTTCGCGATCATGGTCCTGATGGTCTTTGTCCTGATCTGGTTTCCCGAACTTGCCACATGGCTGCCTGACAACATGCGCAGCGGACCGGGTTAAGGCAGATGTATGATTACCCGTTTCCTCTGGGCTGTATCGACACATGCGCGGGCCTGCCTGATCCTTGGGCTGTTGGCAGGGCTGCTGTTGCCCGGTTTGGCCGGAATGCTGGTGGTATGGTTGCCGCAGATGGTGGCATTGTTGCTGACCACGACTGCGCTGCGCATCGGTCACCGCGCTGCGGTTGGTGCGATGCGCGACCTGCGCTGGGGTCTGGGTGCGGTTGTGGTGTTGCAGGTGATGGTGCCCCTGTCGCTGCTGGGTCTGCTGGTGCTGGCGGATCTGCAGATGACGCCAGCCGCACTTGCGATTGTGCTGGCCTGTGCCGCACCGGCGATCACGGGCAGTGTCAATCTGGCGCTGATCATGCGGCTGGATGCGGGACGGATGATGCAGATCCTGGTACTGGGTACCGCTGCCTTTCCGCTGACTGTGCTGCCGGTGCTGTTCTTTTTGCCGCAGCTGGGGCCCGCAGACCAGGTGATCCTGTCGGCGCTGAAACTGCTGGCGGTGATTGCGGTTGCGACGGCTGCGGGATTTGCGCTGCGGGTCTGGTTGTTTCCGGAACCGACCGAAGCGCAGACCAAGGCATTGGACGGTCTGTCGGTGCTGGCGTTCTGCGTGATCGTTGTGGGGTTGATGGCCGGGCTCAACCCCGCGCTGCGCAGCGACGCCTGGGTGGTGGCACAATGGGCGCTGCTGGCTTTTGCGATCAGCTATCTGATGCAGCTTTTCACGCTGCTGATCCTCAGGCGATCGGCGTTGCGCGGGGTGGCCGGGCCGCTTGCGATTGGCGCGGGCAATCGCAATATCGCGATCTTTCTGGTGGCCCTGCCGCCAGAGGTATTGGCCCCGCTGATGATCTTTATCGGGTGCTGGCAACTGCCTATGTACCTAACACCAATGCTGCTGCCGCAGCTTTACAAATGGGCTTTGGACAATGACTGAATGGCCACAAATTCGCACGGTTGGAATGTCGGGGGTCCTGGTGACCTTTGCCGCGGCCATGTCTGAACCTGCCAACCGGGCCGCACTTGCCTTTCGCGCAGCGGTCGAGGCCGAGCATTGGCCGGATGTGACCGAAACCAGCACTTCGCTGATCTCTACGTTCCTGCAGGTCGATCTGGCCATCACCCCCGTTGAGGCGTTGCAAGAGCGGCTGATGGACCTGCTGAAAAGCCAGGATTGGTTTTCGGCACCGCTGCCTGCCGGGCGCAAGCTGTGGCATGTGCCGACGCTTTATGGCACTGACCGCGCGCCGCAGCTGGAGGAGGCCGCTGCCGTTGCTGGGGTGGACCCTGATGCGGCGATCAGGGAAATTTCGGGCTCCCGGGTGCGGGTGCTGACCATCGGTTTTGCGCCCGGTCAACCCTATCTGGGTGAGTTGAGCGAGACCTGGAATATTCCGCGCCAGCAGGGGCTGAGCAAATCCATCCCTGCAGGGGCACTGGTGATCGCGATCCGGCAGCTGATTGTCTTTACCAATGCCACCCAGACGGGTTGGCGCCATATTGGACAGACAGCCTTCAAGACCTTCAGGCCGCAAAGCGACCAGCCCTTTACCCTGTCGCCGGGTGATGAATTGACCTTTCCGGCCATAAGCCGGGCAGAATTTGATGAGATAGAGACCAAAGACACCTCCGGTTTGGGCGGTGCCACCCATGAGGCCCTGACATGAGCGCGCATTTGACCATCCAGCAGGCCGGCCCTGCCATGAGCCTGCAGGACCGTGGCCGCCCCGGTTACCGCGCATTGGGCCTGACCCTGGGCGGTGCCGCTGACAGCGCGGCCTTGATCGAAGGGGCAGCATTGCTGGGGCAATCCCCTGACCTTGCGGTGATCGAGATGGCGGGCACCGGCGGTATTTTCGTCGCCGATGCCGATATCCGGATCGCCCTGACCGGTGCCGAAATGACCGCGAATATCGACGGAGAGGCAATCTTGTGGAACGCCAGCCATCTGTTGCCTGCGGGTGCAAAGCTGACCATTGGGGGCGCGCGGAACGGCAGTTATGGCTATCTGCATGTGGGAGGTGGCTTGGACACCCCTGTTGTGATGGGATCGCGCAGCAGCCATTTGGCCTGTGCAATCGGCGGTCTGTTGCAAACCGGTGAAAGCCTGCCGATTGGTCCGGACAAAGGGCATGATACGGGCATGACCCTGCCCAAGCCCGACCGCTTTGGTGGCGGTCGGATCAGGGTTGTTGCCTCCATGCAGACGTCTGCCTTTACGGATGAGACGATCGAACGCTTTGTCACCACCACCTTTCGGCGCGATGCCCGCGCCAACCGGATGGGCGTTCGGATGGATTTTGATGGTGCCGGCTTTGCCACCGAAGAACAGCTGAGCATCGTGTCAGAGGTTGTTGTGCCCGGCGACATCCAGATATCAGGCGATGGTGCACCTTATGTGCTGTTGTTTGAATGCCAGACCACCGGCGGCTACCCCCGGATTGGATCGGTCTTGCCCTGTGACCTGCCCCGTGTGGCACAGGCCCAGACCGGTGCGCCGATCACATTCGAGTTTATCGAGATGGAAGAGGCCGCAGCACTGCAGGCCCGATACCTCAAGCAGATGAAGGCGCTGCCATCGCTGGTTACACCGCTGGTCCGGGATCCGGCCAAGATCCGGGATCTGTTGAGCTATCAGTTTATCAGCGGTGCCGTTTCGGCCACCGACAACCCTTTTGAGGAGGTTTAACCCATGACAACCGTCGATCTGAACGCCGATATGGGCGAAAGCTTTGGACCTTGGAAAATGGGGGACGATGCGGCTTTGCTTAATATCATTACCTCGGCCAATATCGCCTGCGGCGGTCATGCGGGTGATGCGGATGTGATGGCCGCGACGATGGCGCTGGCACATCGCAACGGGGTGGGCATCGGGGCGCATCCGGGTTTTATGGATATCGCAGGCTTTGGCCGGAACCGCATGTCGGTGCCGCGGGCCACGCTGAAAAACCAGGTCCGTTATCAGGTCGCCGCCTCTGTCGGGATGGCGCGCAGCATCGGGGCCAAGGTGCGGCATCTGAAACTGCACGGTGCCATGGCCAATATGGCCGCCGAGGACGAGGCAATGGCGCGTGATCTGTATGAGGCAGCGCTCAGCGTTGAGCCTGATCTGATTGTGATGGTCCTGTCAGCGACCGCACAGCAGGCGGCGGCTGAATCCCTGGGCTGTGCCTGGGCCGGAGAGATATTCGCCGACCGTGCCTATAACGATGATGCGACGCTGGTCGATCGTTCCTTGCCCGGAGCGGTGATCCATGACGCCGAACTTGCCGGTCGCCGCATGGTGGAAATGGTCAAGGCAGGCGCGATCATTACCGAATCCGGCAAGCATATCGAGACGCGGATCGACACGATCTGTCTGCATGGCGACACACCCGAAGCGGTTGACATTGCAGGGTCCGTGCGCCGCCAGATCGAGGCCGCAGGCATCAGCCTTGGCCAGTTCGAGGGGCATCGCAGCTAAGACACGTCCGATCTACTTGGAGACATAGCCCGCGACCACCTGCAGCAGTTTATAGGCGGTCCGGGCATCACTGCCGACCACATCCAGAAACTCTTCGGCACCGATGCGGAGGCAGGTCAGGTCAGAGGCTGCGCGCATATCGAGGGCGCGTGGGACATTGCGGATAACGCCCAATTCGCCCACCAGTTTGCCCGGGCCGGAGGTGGCGATCAGCAGATCGTCCTTTCCCGCAACCGGCAAGAGCAGTTCGGCCTCACCCTCAACCACCAGAAAGGCACCGCTGGAGGGATCGTCATCCTTGTGAAAGACATATTCGCCCTTTGCCGCCTTGTACCAACGCGCCCCAAAGGCCAGCAGGCGCAATTGTTTGCGCGCCAGCCCGGCGAACAGATCGGTTTGTTCCAAGGCTCTGAGCTTGCGGGCCAGATCGGCGCTGACGGTGCTGTCCTCATCGGCGGCCATATCGCGGCCCACGGTAGACATCCTGCCCTGTTGCAGCACGAATTTCGCATCAAAGGCAGCATTGTCGGGAAATTTGGGTTCCAGGCAGATGATGGTGGAACGCGGCAAAAGCCTGCGCAATTTCGAAGGCAGGCTGTTGCGGGTCTCTGGCTCATAGCTGGACAGAACGTTGTCGAGGATCAGGACCTGTGGGCGTTTGATGGTTGCGCGGCTGATCGCCAGCGTTTCGGTCAGCAGGGCAGGCAGGTTGTTGCCTCCCAGGGTCAGGGGCATGTCATAGATCAGGTCAAGCACCAGGCCTTCCAGCTCTGCCTCGTAGAGCGCATCCGCGACCAGTTTGCGCAGATCATCTGCCTTGGCACTCGAGGTGTCGGCCATTTTGCCAAAAAGCGCATTTTCCAAGACGGTCAGGCCCGCAACCGGGGCATCCCTGGAAATGGGATCAAAAAGCTCTGACAGGCTGTCTTGCAAGGCATTGCCGTGGGCCTGCCTGATGGCAAGCACCTTGTCGGTGATGTCTTCGGGGAAAGCGGACCCAAGTTTGTCAGCGGACATGGCGAATGTCACGGCCAGCAAGCTGGCCTTGTCCGCCATGCTGAGGGTGCCATCCGGGCGCTGGTTGTCGCGCAGTTTGACGGCAGCCTCGAATGTTTCGGTATCGACGCCCAGTTTGCGGAACAACGGGTGATCCGTGCCATCCACCCCGAAAATCTTGCGCAGTAGGTCAACCATATCAACCGCCAGCTGCAGCAGGTCTTTTTCGAGCCCAAGTTTGCCCAGCAGATCCATGAAATCGGTCTGCTCTTCCAGAAGTGCGGATGTGATCCTGGCTCTGGGCGTGGCGTAGATCAGGTTTTCAGCAACCGGAAGTGCCGGATTATAGAGATCCTCGTCAAAGAAATGTACCTGACCTGCAAGGTCGGCTGCTGTCACTTTTTGCGATATTGCAGTCCGCAGATTGATCAAGGCTGCAGCCAGATCGCCATGTTCGGCGGCGTCAAAACGTTGCTCAATGCCACGTGAGAAAAGGGTTTGGTCGATCTCCATGCCTTTGATCAATTCCAGCCACCAGGCCCGCAGATCGGTATCGGAACTGGCTTGGGCGGCTTCGGGATCGATCCACAGGTCATCGGGCAGATCCATGCTGTTGCCAGCCTTGCGGCTTTCGTTGACATCTGCGGCATGCGCGCCCGATGGCACTGGTTCCAGCTTGAGCGGAAGCACGATGTTGTCGCCGAAACTGCCAAGAAACATAACCGGGCGGGATGTCGCGAGGCCGACACGTTTGGCGATCACGGCCTGATGCAGCCCCGACAAGGCTTGCCCAGCGATCATGACGCTGCCTGCCGAGGGGATCAATTCCCGGACCAGCACTTCGGACAGAGCCTTGCGGTCTTCGTCGCTGGGGGCTGTGATGCCGATGGTGCTGGCGGCCCCAAAGGTGACATCGATGTCTTCCAAAACCATATTACCGTCAGCGTCCTGAACGCTGATGTTGTTCAGGACGACATCACCGTCCAGGTCGGGGATCTGGCCGGGCTCCGTATCAAACAGGTCTTTTTCGATCATGCCGGTAGGGGCAAAACGTTCTGTGATGGTTTCCCAGCGCAGCGCCATGTCCTGCGATTGGTTGTAATAGGCCAGCAGTTCTTTCCAGGGACTTGCCAGATCTTTGTAGGCGGCAAGGGCGGCAACCAGGGCACCGACTGTGATCTCTCCCTTGATCGCAAGATAACCGCCGATGGCATAGAAAAAGAACGGGGTCATCTGGCCAATGAAGTTGTTGATGAACTTCATGAAGAATTTCTTCTGGAAGATTTCAAAGCGGATGGTGAACAATTTGCCCAGACGGTCAGAGATCAGCGCCATCCTGTAGCGCCACCCGCCACTTGTGCGCAGGGTGCTGGCACCCACGGCACCTTCGCCGATTTCGGCGGCCAGCGCGCGGATCTGGATGACCCGTTTCTTGTTCAGCTTGTTGATCTGTTTTTGCAGCTTGGGAATGATCCAGGCCTGCAAGGGGATAAGCGCACAAGCGGCCAGCCCGAAGGAGAAGCTTTGGAGAAACAAGAAGCCGAGAATGGTCAGCATCTGGCCCGCCTGCAACACGGGTTGGGCCACGGCATCGCCCATCAGGCCGCCCATCGGCTCGGATTCCGATGTGACCATTGATACCAGTTCCCCTTGACTGGTGCGTTCGAAATAGGGGGCGGGAAAGCGCAGGATGCGCGATATCAGCGTGTAACGCAGGCGTCGCAAAAGCCGTTCTGCCAGCACACCTTTCATGGTGTTGATCCGCATTTTCATGACGCCATGCGCCAGCACGGCAAGCAAGAAAAGGGCGCAGAGGGCCATCAAGAAGCCGACCTGGGACAGTTGGAACCCGAAGAATTCAATGGTGTCAGAGCCCGCACCGATGGCATCGTTAATGATGCGCTTTGGCAGTTCCAGCGTGAGGTAAAGCAAGGGAAACAGCGTCAGCGTGACGGCCAAAAGGGTCAGCTGTTCGCGTTTGGAATATTTCCATATGAAATTGAAAAGTGAGCGTTCGATCAGAATCGTCCAATGCTGTGCATAAATATCTCTAACAAAGGCTTAACAACAGCTGTGCCCCTAAATCAAATGATTTGCTCATACTTGTGAATGCACTAACCTTCGACCAAAGGAGATTTCGCAGTGACTTCAGCCCTACAGACAGCTTTGGTTCTGATGATACTATTGCAGGTCAAACATATGTTTGCGGATTTTTTTCTGCAGACCCCGCGCATGTTGTCGGGCAGGAATGAATACCTGCATTTCGGGCGCGCACAGCATGCCGGGCTGCATGCGGTTTTTTCCATCGCGGCCTTCTTGCTGATCGGTGCACCGGTGATCTTTACCATCGTGATCTGTGCGGCCGAGTGGCTGGTGCATTACCATATCGACTGGGCCAAGGGGCAGCATACCGAGCTAAAGCAGCACGGTCCCAAGGACGCGGGGTACTGGCACGCATTTGGTGTGGATCAATTGATGCATCAATTGACCTATGTCGCGATGATCTGGATCTGGGCTGCTGCAGGGGTCTGATGATTCTGTTTTGATGTAGCTCAGCAGCTGTATTCCCTTATAGATTGTACTTTTAGCGTGAACAAAGATCGCGCATTTTCCAGATTGTTACCCTGAAATGTGGCAGTAATTGCCAATACGTGTCTGTTTCACCCAGTTTTAACGTTTTTGTTGAATTGATGGTTGGGCGGGGTACAACTTTTCTTAGGTGGGCACCGCATTCTTGATTGAATGAAAACTGGTAAATTGAATTTGGGGTAGTCCACTGATGGCAATGATGAAGCTTTCTGGCCTTCAAAAGACGGGAAAGTTTGTTTCCGCTGACATGTTTGGGGCCAATGCGGTCTTTTCCAATACTGATGACGGGGCACCAACGCGGGCCTTTGAGGATGCGGCGGATGCGCTGGGGGTTCAATTTGTCCGCTTTGGTGGCGGTCAGGCAGATCTGGATCCGAACAAGGCGAATGCCGCCGGTGAACGCCCCGTCGACGGAGTGAGCGCGATCAACATCGTTGAAATGAACGGTTCATCCTTGCGTCCTGAACTGGTCAAATTTCTGGACTGGGCGGTTGCCAGCAACGCGGCGGGTGACCCTGTCAAAGCGCTGTTGATTATCCCGACAAAACACCTGAGCACTGCAGAGTACAAGGCTTTCGCGGCGCAGATTGAGACCTTTGTCAAAACGCTGATGCCGCAATACGGGGATGTTATCGGGGGCTTCCAGATCGGCAACGAATTCTGGGAAATGGGTGAAACCGCCTATGGCATCAAAGCCTCGCTTGCGGTCGAGGCGCTGAATGCGGGCATGCTTGCCTCAGGCATATCTGTGGCGGAGCAGCCCGATATCCTGGTCCAGATGGCGACAGCGGGGAATGCAGGGTCGGAGTTTCCTGCCATCGCCGGCGTGAACAATTTTGCGGCCCGCAACGAAGCCGCAAACCTTCAGGTAATTGCACAGCTCAGCGACAAGGCGCGCGCGGCAATCGACGGTGTGACCGAACATTATTATTACAATAAATCCTACCATGAATTCGTCGAAGGCTCCGGCGCGGTGAAACACATCGACAAGGATTACGCGATCTGGTCCAAGGCCTTTGATCGTGAGCTGGACCTGCATATCACCGAATGGAACGTCAGGGCCGGTGCAGAGGAACAGCATGGTATCGTTGCTGCCTCAACCGTGATCAAGCAATTTGAGAATATGATCAAGATCGGTGCGGACGCGGCGCATGTATGGACGTTGGATTACCATTCGCGCACGGCGCTGACGCTGGACACAGACAATGGTGTCCGGCTGGATGATCAGGGTCGGCTGATCAATTCGGCACAGGGTGCTGCCTTTGACCTGATGTCCGATGCGCTGGTTGGCAAGGAACGGGTTGCCGTCTCCTTCTCAGGCGGTGTGCCGGGCATTGAAGTGTCGGCCTATAGTTCTGCATCTGAGATGGTGTTTTATATTTCTTCGCGCAGCTTTGAACAGACGGCGTTCAATCTGGATCTAAGCGCCAAACTGCCCGCAAAAGCGATGGTTGACGCGGTCAAGATCGCGATTGATCAAAGCACATCGAACGGACGGCAATGGGAAGTTGGTGAAAAAGCGGATAGCGTCATGGTCAATGGGCGACCATATTTTTACAACGAACATGATGTCGATGTGGTACTGACGGACATGGTGTTCAGCGATATCAGTAAGATTGATCTGATGCTAAACCCATTTGAGGTGGTACAGCTGACCGTCGATCTGACCGGTACTGCAACGCCCAAAGGCCCCGCAAACCCCAATGGCATCGTGACCCCAGTCAAGAATTACTATATCGGGACGGATGGTGATGATCTGATTGCCCGCACCGATATCTTGTCCTTTGTCGATGCGGGGGCCGGTATTGATACGTTCTTTACAGACTCCAACGGTGTCGGCAGCAGCATCAAGATCGACGGTTTCGGCAAACCGGTGCTCAACACCAACGACGGTCTGCCCAATGTGACCTTGGCCAATGTTGAACGGATCGTTTTTCAGGACGGCACATTGGCGCTGGATGTAGAGGGAAACAGCGGACAGGCCTATCGCTTGTATCAAGCCAGTTTTGACCGCACTCCGGATGCAGCAGGGTTGGAGTTCTGGATCAAGAAGTTGGACAGTGGGGACCTATCACTTGTTGAAGTGGCGTCCAATTTTATCAATTCAGCAGAATTCTCTGCCGCCTATGGCGATAGTAAAACGCTGGCAGATACAAAATTCGTAGACCTTTTGTACAAGAATGTTCTGAAACGGGATGCTGATCTGGAAGGGTATGAATTTTGGCTCAGCCAAAAGGCGCAAGACCTGTCGCGCCAGGAAATGTTGGTGTTCTTTTCAGAAAGCACCGAAAACAAGTCCAATGTGGCACCCTTTATCGATGACGGGATCTGGCTGGTTTGACCGCTGTCATGGCCTAAGGTTTCTATAAGGTCAGCCGACCAGATCACCCAAGGCCCAGGTATGTTTCAGCACGATGTCGCCTGCCAAATCTGCAAAGCGTATCAGGTCAGCCCGTCGACCAATCGCGATCTTGCCGCGATCCTCCAGCCCTACGGCTCGGGCCGGATTTGACGTGACGGTTGCAATGGCACGCGGCACGTTGCCCCAGGTCTTGCTCAACATCATCGCGGCCAGCAGCAGAGCCGCCGGGACATAATCCGATGACAAGATGTCAAGCCTGTCAATTTCGGCAAGGCGATGGGCGGCAACATTGCCTGAATGTGACGCGCCCCGTACGACGTTGGGTGCACCCATGATGGTGGCGATGCCGCAGGCGTGACAGGCATGGGCCGCCTCAACCGTGGTTGGAAATTCGGCCAATGTGACACCATGCTGATGGCTGATCTTTACCTGATCCGCGGTCGTGTCATCGTGACTGGCCAAAGTGGCACCATAGCGCCTGGCAGCAGCAACAGCGGCTGCTTCGTGCCGCGTGCCTAGTGTTTCTTGAAGCCCGCAAAGCAGACGAACATGTTCTTCAAATCTTGCGCTGTCCAGCCCGTGTTTGCCGCAAACATATTGCTTGTATTTCTCCATGTCGCGAAACTGTCGCTGACCCGGTGTGTGGTCCATCATCGACACGATGCCAACCCGGTCGTTGGGGCCGAATTCCTCCAACTCCTCGATCAGCGTTTCAGAGCAGATTTCCGCGCGCAAATGCAAATGATGGCTGATTTTCAGCGCGCCAAGGCTGCGCATCTGTGCGATTTCATCGGCAATCTGGCGGGCATATTTCCCATAACGTTTGCTGTTGCCCGACAGGATGGAACCAACGCGGATGGCGTCAAAGACCGTTGTGATGCCTGCTGCCACAAGTTCTCTGTCATGGGCAAGGATCGCGGGCCGGTGTGGCCAATTGACTTGTGGACGGGGCGACAGATGCCTTTCGAGGTTGTCTGTATGCAGTTCCACCAGACCGGGTGCCAAATAGTCACCTCCGGCGTCAATTGCACCTTTGGGCACATTGCCCCCGCTGCCAATGTCGGAAATCAGACCGTCAACCACATGAACAGAGCCGGTAATCACCTCATCTTGCAGGATCAGTTTGGCATTTGCGAGTATGAAGTCTTGTGGCATGTCACGAATACTCTTGTTTGGCAGTGCGCAAATCTGGTGGGGCAAAGATGTTCGAACGTTACGCGATTTTTTATACAGCGCCCAGCGGTGCCTTTGCTGATTTTGGCGCGGCTTGGTTGGGCTGGGATTCAGCAAAGGCGAAAACCGCAACGCATCCGGAAATTTCGGGCATTAATATTCATGCGCTAACTGCCACGCCGCGCAAATACGGGTTTCATGCGACGCTCAAG
This sequence comes from Sulfitobacter sp., assembly GCA_017854855.1. Taxonomy (GTDB): domain Bacteria; phylum Pseudomonadota; class Alphaproteobacteria; order Rhodobacterales; family Rhodobacteraceae; genus Sulfitobacter. The sequence continues at coordinate 35,971 of JAFMGZ010000022.1, forward strand.
GCACCGTTCCATCTGGCAGCAGACTGTACCGAAGACGCGTTGCATCAAGCGGTCGAAATTTTTGCCCAAACCCATGCGGCGGTGGACATTGGCCCCCTTGTATTGACCGCGACCCATGGGTTCCTTGCGCTGCGGCCCGCCGATGATCCCTGCGCATTGCGTCAATTGGCCGGGGCCATCGTTACCGATATTGATCCTTTCCGGGCCCCGATGACAGAGACAGACATCGCACGCCGCCGCCGTTCACGGCTGACACCCCGACAGGATCAGCAGATGTTGGACTGGGGGTATCCTTTTGTTTTTGAGGACTTCAATTTTCACATGACTTTGACCGGTTCTTTGCGCAAGGAACGGCCAGAGGTGCTTTTGCCGCTGGTCAGCGCGGTGGTGAGCCCAGTCTTGCCGCAATATTTGCGATTGGATGCGATCACCCTGATGGGACAGGATGGGCAGGGGATGTTTCACCAGATTCACCGTGTGCCACTGACAGGCGATTAAGGAACGCCGAGAAACGGCTTAGGTGGCGCTATCGTGGACAGGGATGCCGGTGTCCTTGGATTTATGCTCAGGCTCCAGATGGATGTTCACCTTTGCCCCGGGCATTGCCCTGCGCAGCGCTGCTTCGACGCGGTCACAAATTTCATGCGCGTCAAAGACGGTCATTTGGCCGGGAACCACCAGATGGAAGTCGATAAAGGTGATCTGCCCGGCCTGACGGGTCAAGATATCATGCGCCTCCAGGGCCCCATTTGCCTGTGTTGCGATGACCTGCTGCACAACGTCCAAAACATCCGCGGGGACTGCCTCGTCCATCAACCCGCTCAGAGATGCCTTAACCACCTTTGATCCCGACCACAGGATGTTCACAGCCACCAGCAAGGCCATCAACGGGTCTAGGAACCACCAGCCGGTAATCATGGCCAGCAAGATCCCGATCGCCACCCCGGCAGAGGTGATCACATCCGTCAGCAGGTGTTTGCCATCGGCATGCAGGGCGGGCGAACGCAGTTTTCTGCCCCTGCTGATCAAGACCCAGGCCCAGAACGCATTGATTGCCGTCGCCACGCCGTTCAGAAACAGCCCTTCGATCGGGGCATCCAAGGGGGCGGGTGCCATAAAGCCGCCGTAGGCTTCATGCAGGATCAAAATGGATGCGCCGATGATCAGCAGCCCCTCCAGTCCTGCGCTGAAATATTCTGCCTTGTGATGGCCGTAGGGATGGTTTGCATCCGCAGGGCGTGCGGCCACGCGTATGGCAATAAGAGCGGCAAGGGCCGTCGCGACGTTGACGATGCTTTCAAGCGCATCCGACAAAAGCGCCACCGATCCGGTGATCCACCATGCCGCTGTCTTGAGCCCCAGAACGCTGGTGCCTATGACAATGCTTCCGATTGCTATTTTGGTGGTATTGTCCAAGACGGCAGCCCTGTTGCAAGTGAAACTGACGCAAGCCTCATGCGCGCTCTATGGTGCCGCGCCTAACATGTAGAACGAGATTTTGCAGCCCCTTCTTCCGCTGCGACTTTTGCAGCAGCTTGCTGAAAGAAGATTTCGAAGGATCTGCCGTAGCTCAGCGACAGTTCAAGCGTCGGGCGTTCACGGCCGTGCTCAAGATCATACACCAAGGATTGCCCCGTCCCTCTGTGCGGATTGCGCAAAGTGGGTGCCTTTTTGGCGCGGCTGGCCCCGTTTTCTGCATCAATGTGTCTACCGTATCAATGGGCCCGATGGCGTGACTGTTAGGAGGCGGCCACTGTCATGGCGTTGTTTTCTTGGGCTTTGCCGACCTTTCAGACCTGCTTGGATAAAGCATTGGGCGCAAACATCTTAAACGTATGGCGTGCACGGCTTAGACCGGCGTTAATTCCACTCGGCGGCGGGTGGCTTTGTCCACGGCTTCTTCGCTGTACAACATTGGCACATAGTCACCTTTTGCCCAGAGCTGGGCGAGATCGTCGTAGTGCGGATCACCGGGAGTGCCGGACTGACCGGGTGCATTGATCCAGACGCTGTTGTCCCAGGCCCCCACGTCGACAACCATGCGGACCGACGCGCCGACGCGCACGCGGTAATCTCCGGCCTCATAATGGGCCAACATCAGGCTGGTGCTATTGCCGCCCTTGTCCAAAGGACCAACATCGTAGTCACGCCCAAGGGGTGTCAGCGCGTGGTCAAACCAACCTTTGTGAAGATCGCCCCAGCGCCATTTTTCAGGGTCATTCCCAAATCTGTCGCTGGCGTCCAGCCAGGCGGCCTGTAGCGTTTCGATCAAGAAAGCATCACGCAACGCCGGTTCTGAAAGTCCGGCGCGCGACGCAAGCGTGCGGTTGGTGCCGTCCAACAGGCGCACAACGGTTGGGATATTGCCGGGTAACAGGAATTTTCGCAGCTCGGCATCAGGTGCGATGCGTGCCAGCAATGCAGGCCGCAGATGGCTGGAAAGCCAGAGCTCAAAAAGAAGTGCTGCGTTTGATCCGGCCTCTGAACGCCCATCCCATTGGCGCAAAAGGTTCAGTGCTGGGTGGGGCTCCCCTTCCGGTAACAATGCGACCAAACGCAAGGACAATGACGAAATCGTATCCGTCTGCAATGCACAATTGGCCGAAATATCAGATGCTGCGCCTTGTTCGATCTGGTCGGCAATGCGATCTGCGCGCCCGTCCTCGAACCATTCGAAACCAACGGGTGATCCGCTGTGATCCCAGCTGGCGGGCAGGTTCATCTCGTTTGCGGAATGGACATAGCCACGGTCGGGGTTTTCGATCGCTGGCAAGTCAACGGCCGTCAGATAGCCATCCCATTCAAATTTTCCTGCCCCGCTGACCGGTGTCAGCCCGCGCCATCCGGTTCGGCGCGGGACGTATGCGGCTGCTTGCCAACAGATATCGCCCTGCATGTCGGCGTAGACCATATTGACCGACGGTGCACCCCAGCTTGCCAATGCGTCCCGAAACGCGGGCATCGTCGCCGCGCGCATTGATTTGAGGCTGCACATATAGGGTGCTGTGCCCGGGTCAGTGAACACAGTGCGAATTGCGAGGGCGATATGCCGGTCGCGGTCTTGATAAACCACGGGTCCATGACGGGTAAACATCAGGGGCAGCGTTTGGTCCGCCTCACCCTTGACGGCAAAGACCTCATCAATTTGCACCATCTGTTCGAGGTCTTGTTCATATCTATAGGCCATTGGGTTCTCGGGCGCGGTTTCGTACACCATGACGTCTTCCTGATCGGCGCAGAAAATCGTCAAGCTAAAGGCCGCAGACCCGTTGTGACCCGCCATGATCCCCGGTGAAGAAGGCTCGCCCGCGCCAATTATGTTCATACCCGGTGCGCTGAGGTGGACCATATAGCGCAGCGAAGGCGCGGCATGCGCCCGGTGCGGATCGCTTGCCATGATCGCGCGGCCGGTTTTACTGATTTCGGGTGCTATCGCCCAATTGTTGGAACCCTCCATGGGGGGGGCGGCTGCTTGGACGGTCTTTCTTGCGTCTACGACAGACCAAAGCGGTGCCTCTGCAAGGGTCGCGTCAAGGCGTGCCCTTTGGAATGTAACCGGCGCTGTTGCCAGCTCATAGACGGCAAGGGCGTCTGCTGGCAAATCGACTTTGCTGCTGAGATCCCATTCACTGTCTGGAACGGGGGGGGACAAGGGAACCCGCAAAAGGTCAACTTCTGGATCGGCCAAGGCCTGAACCTGCGTGCGCGCCAGTTCCGATGCGGCATTGCGCGACAGACAGTGGGTGCGGATGCGGACGACATCTTCGGGGTTCCAGTGGGCAGGGGTTGTCCCCAGTTCCAAAAACTCGGGAGGCAGAGGCAAATGACCTGCGCGCACCTGATCCACGCCTGCGTTGATCCCGGCGGCAAAGGCGGTGCAGATCATTTTTGCATCCTCGCCATAGGCCGCCCACTCTGGGGTCATGTCACCGCGGTAGAGAAACAGCCGCGCCGCCCGATCCTGCATGAGGTAGCCGGGGCCGAAATCTGCCGCCAACAATCCCAACCCGCGCTTGCGCCAGAGATCAATTTGCCACAACCGATCCCGCACCGCGTTGAACCCTTGGACAAAGAACGCGTCTTGCGTGTTCTGCGCGCGGATATGGGCCATCCCCCAGGTGTCGATCGAAATGCTTGCGGGGGCTGTCAGACCAGGCAAGGTGAAACTGTTCATACTAAAGCTCCTGAGGTCAATATTGGCTGATTGCGCGGGCCGCTTGCTGACCCAGAGGCACGACTTTGGCGATGTAATCGTCTGGCGTCCATTCCGAGAGTGACCCCGCGATATGGATGGCACCAACCGGTTCGCCGACGTTGTTGAGAACGGGAAAGCCAGCGGCGATTTCACCCGCCAGGATCTGGTTGATCGTCAGTGAATATCCCTGCGCACGGGTCTGTTCAACATTTGCCATCACGTCTTGTACTTCGGTCACTGTATCGGGTGTGAAGGGGCGTCTGTCCGACCGCTCGACAATATCGAGGGCCTGCGCGTCGCTCAGTTTGGATAGGATCGCCCAGCCGCCTGAGCTGCAAAATGTCGGCACGCTGTGTCCCACAAGCGAGGTGTGAAATGACTGCCGTTTGGTCTGCAACCGCACCGCATAAAGCACCCGCACATCATCAAAGAGCGATAGATCGACCCGTTCACGCACCGATTTCCGCAACTCTTGCAAGACGGGTGTAGCATTCCGCACCAAGGGGTTTAGGCGCAAATAGTCAAGCGTGTGATCCAGAATGCGGATACCGGGCAAAAACCCGTGCCCCTGCGCATCGCGTTGGATGTAGCCCATGGCGCGCAGTGTGTGGACCATGCGCTGTGCCGCACTCCGGTCGATGCCCGCACGTTCCGCCAGTTCTGACAGGGTCAGCGCGCCATCGGCATGATGAAAGGCCGACAAAATCGTCATCGCCTTTTCGACCGATTGGACGAACAACGCTCCAGCGCGCTCTTCCGGCTCAACATATCGCAAGCCAGATTCCGTGTGTGTTCTGTTTCTCGGCATGTTGGTCCTTTTCAGGCAAGGCTGTTGACTTGGCGCTACGTAAGCCCCTACGATTTTTATACGATATTGATATATTGCAATGCAATACATCTGTGATGTGTGTTTCGGTGGCTCAAAACCGGGGAAAAGCAGGGGTAAGAAGATGTCGAAGCGCGTAGCGCTAGCTGGATTTCTGCATGAAACAAACACATTTGCGCCTACAAAAGCGCTTATGGCTGACTTTGTGCAGGGTGGTGGTTACATGCCTCTGGCACGTGGCCAGGCGCTTGTTGATCAAAGCAAAGGCATCAATCTTGGCATCGGCGGTGCGGTCAACTTCGCAGAATCAGCAGGCTGGGACATCGTGCCGATCCTCTGGGCAGGGGCGATTCCCTCTGCGCATGTTTCCCGGGATGCCTACGAAAGCATCACAAGCGATATTATTTCGGGCATCGCCGCCGCCGGACCCCTGGATGGGATTTTCTTGGACCTGCACGGCGCGATGGTGGCAGAGCACGAAGACGACGGTGAGGGCCAATTGCTGATGCAGCTGCGCGCAGCCGTGGGACCAGATGTGCCGATTGCAGCAGCGCTGGATCTGCATGGCAACATCACGCAAAGCATGGTTGACGCCGCTGACGTTCTGGTTGGCTTTCGCACCTATCCACATGTGGACATGGCTGAGACAGGCAAGCGCGCAGCGCAGCAACTAGAGGTTTTGATGTCGCGCGGTGCGCCTTTTGCCAAAGCTTTCCGCCGCCTACCCTTTCTCGTGCCTATCGCGTGGCAAAGTACGCGCGCCGAACCGGGGCGCGCGATCTATGATCTGGTGGCTTCGCTTGAGAAAGACACCGTGGCAAGCACCTCTTTCTTCTTTGGCTTTCCGGCCGCAGATTTCACAGGCTGCGGTCCGACGGTCATCTGTTACGGTGCCACACAGGCCGATGCGGATGGTGCTGCGAACATCATCGAAAGCGCGGTTCTGGCGGCTGAGCCGAATTTGAAGGGACAAACCTTTGACCCGGATGCAGGCGTGATTGAAGCCATGCGCATCGCGCAGACCGCAGCGCGGCCCGTGATCCTTGCAGATACTCAAGACAACCCCGGTGCGGGGGGCGATTCAAATACGACGGGTATGTTGCGCGCGTTGGTGCGACAGAATGCCATGCGTGCCGCACTGGGCAATATGGTGGATCCGCAGGCGGCCGCGGCGGCGCATAAGGCTGGCATCGGCGCAGAAATAGTCATCGCTTTGGGCGGATTTTCCGGCGTCAAAGATGACGCGCCATTTGAGGGCTGCTTTACAGTCGAAGCCCTTTCTGACGGCAAGCTGATCGCGGGCGGTCCGTTTTACGGCGGTGCAGCGCTTGATATGGGTCCCTCCGCCTGTTTGCGTATTGGTGATGTGCGGGTCGTCGTGACAACCAACAAGGCGCAGATGGCCGACCAAGAGATGTATCGGTTCGTTGGCATTGAACCGACCGAACAGGCCATCCTTGTGAACAAGAGCTCAGTCCATTTTCGCGCTGATTTCGACCCGATCGCCGAGACGATCCTGACCTGTATCGCACCTGGCCCGATGCCGGTCAGCCCAGCCAGTCTGCCCTTTACCAATCTTGCGCATGGCATGCGGCTGGAACCGCTGGGCCGCGCCTTTGAGCCGGGAGGCGTCGCATGACATTCCAAGAAACACTTGACCAGATCAAAGAGCAGTAACCAACATACCAAGACGACAAGCCGCAAAAGGGTGATCCAGCCCGGCAAATTTTTCAACCAACGGGAGCCACAAATGAATCTCTTTACCAACCGTCAATCCAAACAGACAAGGCCGCGTGCCTTGCTGCGCAATACGCTATTCAGCGCGACACTTGCCAGTATCGCCCTGATGTCTGCACCTGTCAGCGCCGAAACGCTGCGTGCGGTAAAACACTCGGCGCTGCGGGTGTTGGACCCGATCATGACCACCGCCTACATGAGCCGGAACCACGGCTACATGATCTTTGACACTCTGTACGCCTTGGACAGTGATCTGGTGCCGCAGCCACAGATGGTTGCCAGCCATACCGTATCTGACGACGGGCTGGTTTATACTTTCACATTGCGTGACGGATTGGCCTTTCACGACGGCGCACCTGTGACCGGTGAAGATGTCGCCGCCTCTATCGCACGGTGGGGCGAGCGTGATGGCATGGGACAGGTCCTGATGTCTTTCGTGGACAGCATGAGCCAGGGTGCCACGGCCAATGAGTTCGTGATCAACCTCAAGGAACCCTACGGCCTGGTGATCGACAGCCTTGCCAAGCCGTCGTCCAACGTACCGTTCATCATGCCCAAGCGGCTGGCTGAGACACCGTCGACAGAGCCAATTCCCGAACAGATCGGGTCCGGCCCATTTGTCTGGGTCGAGGATGAGTTCCAGCCCGGTGTTCTGGCCGTCTATGCCAAGAACGAAAACTATGTCCCGCGCAGCGAACCAGCCAGCTGGGCTTCTGGCGGCAAGGTCGTGAATGTAGATCGCGTCGAATGGGTTGTGATGCCCGATGACCAGACCGCGCTGAACGCATTGCAAGCCGGTGAGATCGACTATTGGGAAAGCCCCCCATCCGATCTGCTGCCGATCCTTGACGCCAACCCCGATGTCACAGTCAAGAACCTGAACGCGCTTGGCATGCAGACCATTATGCGCCCCAACACCCTGAACGCGCCAATGGACAACGTCATGGTGCGCCGGGCCGCAATCGCCGCGGTGAAGCAGAAGGACGTACTGGACGCGCTGGTAGGCAACCCAGAACTCTACAATCTCTGTGGTGCCATGTTTGTCTGCGGCACGCCGCTGGCAAGTGACGTGGGTTCCGAAACGCTGGTGCAGGGCAATGGCATGGATGCTGCCAAGCAGATGCTGGCCGACGCGGGCTATGATGGCACGCCTATCGTCATCATGCACCCGACTGACGTGGGCACCCTGCGCACGCAGCCGGTCGTTGTCGCGCAAGCCATGCGGGATGCGGGCTTTGTCGTCGATCTGCAAGCGATGGATTGGCAGACACTTGTGGGCAAACGCGCGAGCCAAGCGTCCATCGCGGACGGCGGCTGGCACATGTTCATGACCAACTGGGTGGGTGCTGACGTGTTCAACCCGCTGGTCAACAACATGGTGAACGGCAAAGGCCCCAATGGCGGCTGGTTTGGCTGGCCTGATGTTCCCAAGCTGGAAGAGCTTCGTATCTCATATGCGACAGCGCCAACCTTGGACGAACAGAAAAGCCTGGCTGCGGAAATCCAGAAGATCGCCTATGAGGAAGGCGTCTATGCACCAATCGGCCAGTACTTTGTGCCGACCGCATGGTCCAACAGCATCGAAGGTGTGTTGGACGGACCTGTGCCGTTCTTCTGGAACATCACCAAGTAAGATCTGACGTTGTGGTCCCGCGCTTTACCGCGCGGGGCCACAGTCCTTAACCGTCCCATTTTTGCAGCCTCAGCGCTGCCTGAATTTCTGAGAGGTCCGACCGATGGTTGGCTATATCGTGCAGCGTATTCTTGCCGCGATCCCAGTGATGGGATTTGTCGCCCTGTTTGTTTTTCTTTTGCTGCGGCTGACGCCTGGTGACCCTGCCGCGATCCTTGCAGGCGATACCGCGACACCCGAACAGCTTGAGCGTATCCGCGAGTCGCTTGGCCTGAATGAGCCACTGTTCACGCAGTTCTTCAGTTGGATTGGTCAATTGCTGCAAGGCGACTTTGGCACCTCCATCCTGTCAGGAAAGCCCGTGATCGAACTGATCGCGGATCGGATGGAGCCCACGATCAGCCTGGCCTTGTCCACCATTATTCTGTCGGTGATCATTGCCGTTCCCCTCGGTGTCATCGCTGCCTGGAAGCAAGGTACGCTGATCGACCGCTTTGTCATGCTGATCTCTGTACTTGGCTTTTCGGTGCCAGTGTTTGTGATCGGCTATCTGATGATCTCGCTGTTTTCGATGGAACTGAAATGGTTCCCCGTGCAAGGCTTCAAACCCATAGGCGACGGTGTGGGAGCTTTCTTCCATCGCATCGCCCTGCCGACCTTCACGCTTACCCTTTTGTACATCGCGCTGATTGCCCGGATCACCCGAACGTCGATGCTGGAAATTCTGGGCGACGATTATATCAGAACCGCGCGCGCCAAAGGCCTTCCTGAAAGCCGCGTTCTGATGCGCCACGCGCTGCGCAATTGTTCCGTGCCGATCATCACCGTAATCGGGATCGGCTTTGCCCTGATCATCTCTGGCGTCGTCGTGACTGAGAGTGTGTTCAATCTTCCCGGTCTCGGGCGGCTGACAGTCGATGCTGTCTTGTCGCGCGACTATCCCGTTATTCAGGCCGTGATCCTGCTCGCCTCTTTGATCTACGTGGTGATCAATCTGCTGATCGACATCGCCTATGTTCTACTTGACCCAAGGATTCGTTACGCATGACCGACCAAATGGCCTCCGTCGCCCCTCCTGATCGGATCTCGCCCCTCACGCGCGCACAGCAAATCATTTTCTCCAGTCCGCTGGTGATGATTGCCTCGGTTATTCTGGCAATTATCGTGCTGTCCGCCATCTTTGCCCCCTGGGTTGTGCCCCATGACCCCGTGCGCCTGACCCCTTCGGTGCGTCTCAAGCCGCCCAGCGATACCTACTGGCTTGGCACTGATGCCTTTGGTCGTGATCTGTTTTCGCGCATTATCACGGGGGGCCGCATTTCGTTGGTTGTGGGTGTTGCGGCGGCTGTCTTCGCCGTAGCATTCGGGCTGCTTTTTGGTCTGCTGGCAGGCTATATCCGCTGGATCGACGCTGTGCTGATGCGCATGGTGGACGGCCTGATGGCAATTCCCAGCATTTTGCTGGCCATCGCGATCGTCTCGCTTTGGGGGGCAAGCCTTTGGACGGTGTTGGTCGCAATCACCATTCCCGAAGTCCCGCGTGTTGTCCGGCTTGTGCGCTCAATCGTGTTGTCCGCCCGCGAGGAACCCTATGTTGAGGCGGCGATTGCTGCGGGGTCGTCCACGGCGCTGATCATGCGCCGACATCTGGTGCCCAACACCATCGCGCCGCTGATCATCCAAGGTACCTATATTTGTGCCAGCGCCATCCTGACCGAAGCGATCCTTTCGTTTCTGGGCGCGGGCATCAACCCAGAGACGCCCAGCTGGGGCAACATCATGGCCGAGGGGCGTATCTATTTCCAGATCAACCCCGGCATCGTCCTGTGGCCGGGCCTCGTGGTGTCGGTTGCCATCCTGTCTATCAATTTGCTCGGGGATGCGGTGCGTGACGCCCTTGACCCCCGTATGGCCAAGCGGGGGATCGAAAGATGAGCCTTCTGGAAATTTCGAACCTGCGCATCGCGCTGAACGGTGAAGACGACAAACAGGTGGTCAAGGGTCTGAACCTGAGCATTGAACCAGGTCAGACCATGTGTCTGGTGGGTGAATCCGGATCTGGAAAATCGCTTAGCGCATTGGCGACAATGGGGCTGCTGCCCAGCGTGCTGTCCCCGATTGCGGGATCGATCACGCTGAAAGGCGAAAGCCTGCTGGACGCCACTCCTGCACGGATGCGCGAACTGCGCGCGACCTCCCTTTCGATGATCTTTCAGGAGCCGATGACGGCGCTGAACCCGGTGGCCCGTGTCGGTCAGCAAATCGAAGAGGTGCTGGAATTTCACTCCGACCTTGGGCAATCCGCCCGGCGCAAGCGCGTGATGGAGATGATGGAGGCCGTACATCTGCCCGATGTCAACAAGATGTACGCCAGCTTTCCGCACCAGCTTTCGGGGGGTCAGCGTCAGCGTATCATGATCGCGATGGCGCTGGTGATGCGGCCACAACTGCTGATCGCGGATGAGCCGACAACCGCTCTTGATGTTACGACGCAGGCACAAATCCTCAGCTTGATCCGCGAGCTGCGCGAAGAACAGGGTGCAGCGGTGCTGTTCATCACCCATGACATGGGCGTGGTGTCAGAGATTGCCGATGACGTCACGGTGTTGAAACTGGGCGAAGTGATGGAGACGCAGAAAGTAGACAATTTGCTGCGCCATCCGCAGACCGATTATACTCGCGATCTGCTTCGGTCTGTTCCCAGCCAGGTGCCACGCGCCGCCCGCGAAGAGCAGTCTGACAAACTGGTGCTGGAAACCACTGATCTGTGCAAGACCTACGGCGGCGGCGGCTTTTTCAGCAAGACCCGAGAAGTTAAGGCCGTGCAAAACGTCAGCTTCAGTCTGACCAAAGGCCGCACCTTGGGGATTGTCGGTGAGAGCGGTTCAGGTAAATCAACTGTCGCGCGCTGTATCATGCGTTTGATCGACCCGACGTCGGGCAGCATTATGGTCGCCGGCAAGGACATCGCGACGATGTCCCAAAAAGAGCTAAAGCCAGAGCGCAAGAATTTCCAGATTATATTTCAGGATCCCATGCGCTCGCTGAACCCTCGTATCGAAGTGGGGCAATCCATCATTGAGGGGCCGCTTAACTTTGGCGTCCCGCGAAACGAAGCGATGGAGCGTGCGCGGGAACTGCTGGAACTGGTTGGCCTGCCCGCCAGTGCCGTGGACAGGTTTCCGCATCAATTCTCAGGCGGGCAACGCCAGCGGATTGCCATCGCGCGCGCGCTTGCGATGGACCCCGATGTGCTGGTCGCGGACGAAGCTGTGTCGGCGCTGGATGTTTCTGTGCAGGCCCAGGTGCTGGACCTGCTGGCCGAATTGCAGGAACGACTGGGCCTTGGCATCTTGTTTATCACCCATGATCTTGGCGTGGCTGCACAGATTTGTGACGATGTGATCGTCATGCAGCACGGCAGGATCGTTGAATACGGACCGGCCGCTCAGGTCTTGGGCGCGCCCAAGCAAGACTACACCAAAGCGCTGATTTCCGCTGCCCCAGGTCGCCATTGGGATTTCGCCAATTTTCGCCCCTTTGCCGAGGGCGCTGCCTAACAAACGAAAGAAAATATCATGCCATCATTGCCCATCATCACCAACAGTGCGGATGAACTGACCGCTATCTTCAAAGATCTGCACGCCCATCCCGAAATTGGGTTTCAGGAAACCCGGACCGCTGGGATAGTCGCGCAAAAACTCAAGGATTATGGTGTGGACGAGGTCCATACCGGTATTGCAGGCACAGGCGTCGTGGGTCTGATCAAGGGCAACCGTGAGGGGCCGCGCCGGATCGGGCTGCGCGCCGACATGGATGCGCTTCCGATCACCGAGGAAACCAACCTTGCCTATGCGTCGACCAATCCTGGCGTGATGCACGCCTGTGGTCACGACGGCCACACCACGATGCTATTGGGTGCCGCCAAACATCTGGCCCAGACCCGTGATTTTGCAGGCACCGTCGTGCTGATCTTTCAACCTGCCGAAGAAGGTCTGGGGGGCGCGCGCGGTATGCTAAAGGACGGTCTGTTTGACCGCTTTCCCTGTGATGAGATCTACGGCATGCACAATGCGCCAAACGGACAGCAGGGCAGTGTCGGCATTTGCAAAGGGAATGCGATGGCCGGCGCGTCGTTCTTTGACATCACCGTGCAGGGCAAAGGCAGCCATGCCGCCATGCCGCAACAATCGCGTGACCCGCTGGTCATCGCCTCTGCGCTTGTGGGCAGCCTGCAAACCATTCTGTCGCGCAATGTTGCCCCCCTCGACACTTGTGTGTTGTCCGTGACGCAATTGCACTCTGGCTCGGCTTATAACATCGTGCCGGACACTGCGACGCTTGCGGGCACAATCCGCTACTTCAAGGATGAGGTGTGCGAGTTGGCCGAGAGCCGTATGCGCGAGCTGTGTGCGGGGTTTGCCACCGCTTACGGCGTGGATATCCACATCGACCTGCGCAACATCTTTGATGTCTTGATAAACGATGCCGACCTCTCGGATGCATATATGGAAGCCGCAGCAGATATTGTGGGCAAAGAAAACATATCAAGCATGGACGAACCTGCGACAGGTTCCGAAGATTTCGCCGACATGCTCAAGGTTATCCCTGGTGCCTATTGTCGCGTTGGTCACTCGGGCACGACGGGCTTGCACAATCCCAGCTTTTTCCTTGATCCCGATATCCTGCCTGTTGGGGCGTCAATCATGGCACGCGTGGCTGAACGCCGCCTGAACACCTGAGGAGAGCCGTCATGAACCCGCTTGAACTGCCCTTTGATACCGATGAAATGATTGCCGGGCTGCGGCCATGGATCGAATGCGAAAGTCCAACCTATGACGCCGCTGCCGTCAACCGGATGATGGATATTGCGGCCTACGACATGGCCACCCTTGGCGCGCAGATTGATCGGATACCGGGCCGCATGGGTTTTGGCGGATCGGTGCGCGCGCGCTTTCCACATCCTGATATGGGGCGCGTGCCGGGTATTTTGATTGCGGGGCACATGGACACGGTACATCCGGTCGGAACGCTAGAGGTGCTGCCATTCAGACGCGAGGGCAATATCTGCTATGGCCCAGGTCTGATGGACATGAAGGGCGGCAATTACATCTCGCTGGATGCCATCCGACAAATGATCCGCGCGGGGCTGCAAACGCCCCTGCCTGTCACCGTTCTGTTTACGCCGGATGAAGAGGTGGGCACCCCCTCAACCAGGGATCTGATTGAACAGGAGGCTGCGCGCAACAAATACGTTTTGGTGCCAGAACCGGGTCATGAGGATGGTGGCGTTACCATCGGGCGCTATGCGATTGCACGGTTTAATCTGCGCACCATTGGCCAGCCCAGCCATGCGGGGGCACGGCTGGGTGATGGTAAATCCGCAATTGCCGCCATGGCCCGCAAGATCGTTGAGATCGAAGATATGACTGGCCCCGATTGCACGTTCAGCGTGGGTGTCATTCACGCAGGGCAATGGGTGAACTGCGTTTCCTCGTTTTGTGATGCGCAGGCGCTGACCATGGCCAAGAAACAAGAAGACCTTGATGATGGTGTTGCGCGCATGATGGCGCTTCAGGGTGAAGTCAACGGTGTGAAATTCGAGGTGGAGCGCGGCGTGACGCGGCCTGTGTGGCACCCCGACCAACCGGGCACGCAGGCGATTTTCAACATCGCCAAAGACATCGCTCAGGAATTGGGTTTCGACATGAAAGGCCGCAGTCAGGGGGGCGGCTCGGATGCCAACTTTACCGGGGCAATGGGCATCGCGTCGTTGGATTCACTTGGCGTATTGGGCAATGGGCTTCATACGCTGAATGAGCATATTTTCGTCGATAGCCTTGCTCAACGGGCGAAGTTGATGGCTGGCTTGCTGATGCGGCTGACCTGATCCATTTCGCCGCTTCGAAACGATGCTTGGCAGGTGCAAGGCAATGAACTTTGTTAGACGTTGATCTTGCGATGGTATTTTGCTTGGCTGGAACACGCGTGAACATCACGCGCAGCGAAGGGCCGCAGATCAATGAGTTATGCCATCTACATCGGAAAAAACCATTCTGCGACAGGTCACGCTTGGCTTGCGGGATATGGGGATGAACCCTCCAGCCATTGGCTGCAGATTACCCCGCGCAAACAACACGCGCCTCAAGAGCAGATCACCGTCGGTGTGAGCGCCGATGCCGATTTGCCAGGGCGGCTGACACAGATCCCGCAGGCCACTGAAACGGCCCGCAACATCCGGGTCGATTATTCCTATTACAAGGGGGTGCCAGCCCCGCTGACCAATGGTGGATTGAACGAATACGGCGTTGCCGTGCGCGATGTCTGGTCCACGTCCAGACCTGAACTGATCGCGATGACACCGACAGAGCAGACGGGCCCAAACTACAGCGACCTTGCACGTGTCGTGGTGGAAAGGGCGAAAACCGCGCGCGAAGGCGTGGATCTGATTGCCAAACTCATCGCCGATCACGGAGAAAGCACATATGGGGGCAATTCGCATTTGATCGCAGATGCCCAAGAAGCCTGGGTTGTGATCCAATTTGCCGGTGGGCAGGGATTATGGGCAGCGCAAAGATTGGGTGCCGACAGCATCCGCGCATCGCGGCCCGGCTACATCGGGGAAATTCCGATCGACCAACCCGATCATCCAGATTTTCTATACTCTGCCAACCTGGTTGATTTCGCCAAAGCACAGGGTTGGTACAGTCAGGGTCCCTTTGATGTGAATGCCATTTTGGGTGACGGCAAAGGCCGATGGGACGGCATCAAATGGATCGAGTTGGAGATGACAAAACGCGCGCAAAGGCCCCAGAAAATCGGGTTCAGTGACGTTGTCTGGGCCATCCGCACACCGGTTTTGACAGGCGACACGGCTGGATATGGGCAGGTTGTGCCCTTGACCAACCCGCAGAACAACGAACTGCGGGTCTTGTGGCATGCCCCAATCGGGCCAGTTGCTGCGCCTTTTGCGCCCGTGTTCATGGGCCAGAACAAAATTCCCGAAGAATTCCAGATGCATCGCTATCTGACAACCGGCGAAGCGCACCGTTTTATGGACAATCGCCGTTCGGTTGCGGGGGATTTCGACACGCTTTCAATCGCATCTCAACGCACCGAAGCCTTCCCGAGTGCTGTGTTTGAATGCAAGCGGCTGCTGTACCTGATGCTTCAGGATCCCGACAAATATCTGGCCGATGTGACTGCCTGTTTCGAGACCCGGGAAGACGCGCTTGCCGAACAGGCACAGGTGATGCTGAAGGCAGCCGGTGCTCTGATTGCGCAGAAAGACGGGCAGGCCGCCTGCGCCTTGCTGGAGTACTTTAGCAATACTGAATTGCTGCGCGGGCTTGAATTGGTGACGGCCCTATCCGCCAGCATTGCAGCCCGCATCAGATTGTCGGGTCAAGAACCGCAAGATCCAAGCCCAAAAATGTTCAAGCAGATTTGGTAGCCGCCAAAACACCACGCCTGCTGAACCACGGCCAAGCCAATGTCTGCACTCAAATACGAGTGTCGGCGCGGCTGGGTGCCGCAGGGTTTGCTGTTGAATTCCGGGCTATTCGATAGTCTGTTCATAATCATGACGCAGGCCAATCAAACATCACATGGGCCAAGGCAGGCGGGCGCGCTATTGGCTGTGTTGCCATGGGCAGGGGTCGTCCTGCTTTTGATGCTTTTGCCACATATCTTTACCGCCAATTCGACCATCACCATCATGAACCAGATGGCAATCACCATCGTTTTTGCACTGTCTTACAATATGTTGCTGGGGCAGGCGGGCATGCTCAGCTTTGGTCACGCGATCTACATGGGCTTTGGTGCGTTCATGTGTATTCACGCGATGAACTATGTTCAAGCACAGGGCCTGCCAGTACCGCTGCCGTTACTGCCCTTGTTTGCAGGCCTGTTTTCGCTGGGCATGGCCACCTTGATCGGATCATTTTCAACGCGCAGCGGGGGCACGGTCTTTGCCATGATCTCCTTGGGTGTGGTTGAGTTGATCGCTTCGTTCTCTATCGTGATCTATTCGTTCTTCAGAGGCGGTGGAGTCAGTGGGGACCGCACTTTGGGGATGCCCTTCTTTGGCGTCGAATTCTTGCGCCAGATTGAGGTTTATTACCTGATATCCTTTTGGTTGGTTCTGTCCGTCGGGCTGATGTATCTATTCTCCCTCACGCCCATCGGACGTATGGCAAACGCGGTGCGCGACAATCCTGAGCGGGCAGAGTTTCTGGGCTATTCCGCACGCTGGGTGCGGTTCTTTTCCTTTTGCGCGGCAGGGTTTTTCGCCGGTGTAGCGGGCGCGTTATTTGCCATCAACTATGAAATCGCCACCGCAGAAAACCTGAGCGTCCATGCCTCAGGCATTGTCCTGATGATCGCCTTTTTGGGGGGCGTCGGTTATTTCGTTGGTCCGATCCTTGGGGCGATCCTGTTCACTTTGCTTCAGACCGTCCTCAGCTTGTATACGGATCTGTGGCAACTCTATGTTGGGGTGCTGTTTCTGGCGACAGTGATGTTTTTTCCATCCGGTCTGGCAGGTGTTGTGATGATGCATGTCTCCGTCATCAGGCAAGGGCATCTAGGCTTGTTGGTCGGTCCCTACCTCAAGGTCGTGGTGCCAGCCTTGATCGGCGCGCTGGGCCTTTGCGTCTTGGCGGAATTGGTGTTTCACAGCCGTCACATCGCCCAAGGTGGACAGGATATGACCCTGTTCTGGATATCGTTTCACAGCGCCAACCCTGCCCCCTGGTTGACCGCGGCTGGGGTGGCCTTTGGCGGCTTTTGGATCAGCAAGCGCAATGCGCCTGCATTGGCTGCTGCAGCATGGCAACCAGCACAGACGGCACAGTCAGAGGACGCGCGCGCGAGGAATGCAGGGCAGTCACCTGACATCTTAGGATGACCCAACCTGACCCATTCAACCACAATTCCACGCCGGACAAAGCACTTGCGGACGACCTGCGCCTTTGCCATTAGGTATTGCGTAAAATGCAAAGCCAAGGCGCTTGGCCGTGGCCCGACTGTCGAAACCCTGACGATTTGGTAGAGCCTAACGATCCCTGATCTATGACCACCAAATCCTGCCTTGCATATACCCGCGTCTCTACCCTCTAGCAGTGCGATGGCGTGTCACTTGAGGCGCAGCGCGATGCCAATGCCGCCTTTGTGCGGCACAGCTTTTTGATCGTTTCACGCCGTTCACGTTGCTCAATCTTTTTCAGCAGATGAAAAATTTCCGTGGGACAACAGCCGCGCGGTGCGATGGAATCGATATTTCTGCGGCCAGAGTTTTGATCCCTTGGGCCGTACCAGCAGGAACAGCCTGCCGCTATCTCCCATTTTATATGTTCTGGTGTCTGTCTTTGCTTTCCGGATTTTCAGGTAGGGTGAGGGGATTAGGGGTATCAACCGCTGTTGGGGCGATACCCGCATTGGCACCCCAAACCGCATGTTTTCTAGGGGAACCGAGTGTTCAGCCATGGTCAGAAGACACACCCAGAAACACCAAAAAAGTCCATTTTAAATGGACCCTTGCGTGTATCTATGTTCGGAAAAGTGGTGCC
>JAFMGZ010000109.1 GCA_017854855.1 Sulfitobacter sp.
TTTTAACCTCAAGAAACGCCCTGTCGCAGCATCGCGTCATGATTGAGCTTGATGTGAGCGTCCAGCACCTATTTCTCTCTGCGCCGGAGGCTGCCAACGATGGTGCTGATTTCTTCCTCCAAATGCTGCCCCCTATAAACGAAGGACGTCTCGTGGCGCGCGTACTGCCCATGTCGATCCGCACTGAGCCAATTGTATGACCCGATGCAAAGGACCTCCGTAAACCTACGCCGAGGGCCGTCTGGATGGTTTGGCGTTTGATCGGTTATTAAGTGTCCTTATGGACGCACACGAGAACACCCCCCGCATTCAAGTATTATCGGTCTCCGATACAGGTCGCCGTCGCCGTTGGACGGACGATGAGAAGGTTCGGATCATTAAGGAAAGCCATCTTGACGGCATGACGTTGGCCGAGGTCGCGCGGCGACATGAGATTTCGCGATCGATGCTTTATGATTGGCGCTATCGGTACAAGCATGGAATGCTTGGGTGTGGTGCGCAATTCATGCGTCTTGTTCCAATGGAGAACAGCCCGTCTACTGAAGGCGTACGGCCTGTGCCTGCGTCGCACACGCCTGTGCTGACAATCAATCTTGGCGAGCGGTGTCGTGTGACAATCCCAGCAGACTTCGACATGGATGCCGCTGCGCGTTTGCTTAATAGCCTGATGGTGCCGCGATGATTGCGTTTCCGGCGGGCACGACAGTCTGGATTGCCGGTGGAGTGACGGACATGCGGCGCGGCATGAATACCTTGGCATTGGCTGTGCAGCAAGGTCTCGGGCGGGACCCGCATGGTGGCGAAATCTTTTGTTTTCGGGGCCGCAGAGGCGATCTGGTGAAACTGCTCTGGCATGACGGGGTCGGCATGTCGTTGTATGTGAAACGGCTCGAGGCAGGGAAGTTCATCTGGCCGGTAAGCCAAGACGGGACGGCCGTTGCGATATCTGCGGCACAGCTGGCCTATCTGCTGGAAGGGATTGATTGGCGCAATCCACGCTGGACGCAAAGGCCTCAACGGGCGGGATAAGATAGGCATACACCGTTATTTTATATAGATATTTTGAGAGAGATGCGGTATAAATCAGACATGTCTGATGCTGCCTCTGAACTCGAAAAACTGCGCGCCGAACTGGTGGCCACGAAGGCTGAGCTGACCCGCTCAAAGGCCGTCGTGTCGGCATCTGAGGCTATGATCGCTGCCCTCAAATTGGAAATTGCGCTTCTTAAGCGTGATAAGTATGGCCGCAGCGCGGAGCGTAGCGCCAAGCTGATTGATCAGTTGGAATTGCAGCTTGAAGAGCTAGAAGCCTCTGCTGCGGAAGATGCATTGCGCGCTGAGTTGGAAGCCCGAAAAACCACGAAGGTGAGCAGCTTCGAGCGCCGCAAGCCGGTGAAAAAGCCGTTCCCTGAGCATTTGCCCCGCGAACGCGTGGTGGTGGATGCGCCTACCAGCTGCACCTGTTGCGGATCCGATCGCATCGTAAAGATGAGCGAGGATGTCACCGAAACACTCGAGGTCGTGCCTCGGCAGTGGAAGGTGATCCAGACCGTGCGCGAGAAGTTTACCTGCCGGAATTGCGAAAAGATCAGCCAGCCACCGGCGCCGTTCCACCCTATCCCACGTGGATGGGCAGGGCCCAGCCTGCTGGCGATGATCATCTATGAGAAATACGGTCAGCACCAACCCCTGAACCGCCAATCTGAGCGCTATGCGCGTGAAGGCGTTGATCTGAGCCTGTCCACACTGGCCGATCAAGTGGGCGCTGTCGCCGAGTTGCTCAAACCCCTGCATACCTTGATCGAGGCGCATGTGCGCACAGCCCTTCGTCTGCATGGTGATGATACTACCGTGCCGCTGTTGGCACGGGGTGGCACAAAGACTGCCCGGCTCTGGACATATGTGCGAGATGATCGACCATGGGGTGGCGGCGCGCCGTCGGCAGTGGTTTTTTACTTCTCGCGTGATCGGGGCGGCGAACACCCAACATCGCATCTGGCCGGGTGGAAAGGCATTCTCCAGGCCGACGCTTATACTGGATATAACCAACTTTACGACCTCAAGCGCCAGCCCGGGCCCGTGACCTCTGCGCTATGTTGGGCCCACGCGCGGCGCAAATTCTTCGAACTCGCAGATATTGAAAGCAATATCCGCAAAGGAAAGTCACCCAAAGAAATTTCGCCTATAGCCTTTGAAGCGGTCCGGCGGATCGATGCGCTGTTTGACATCGAGCGCACGATTAAAGGCCATACCCCCGAAGCACGTCTTGAGGTCCGACAACAACTGTCAGTTCCATTAGTCGAAGATCTGGAACGATGGTTGCTGGGCGAACGCGCGCTCCTCTCAAAACACGCAAAGGTGGCAAAGGCGATCGATTACCTGCTGTCGCCAGGGCATTGGCCTGCCTTCAAGCACTTTTTGGAGGACGGCCACGTTTGTCTGACAAACAACGCCGCAGAACGGTCTCTGCGCGGGGTGGCTTTGGGCAGAAAGGCGTGGTTATTCGCCGGATCAGAGCGCGGTGGCCAGCGCGCAGCGTTCATGTATACCTTGATTGCCACTGCAAAATTGAACGATATTGACCCTCAAGCTTGGCTTGCCGATATCATCGCACGCATCTCTGACCTCCCTGCTTCACGCCTGCCAGAACTGCTCCCTTGGAACTGGAAGGCTGGAAAGCAGGGCGCCGTCAAGGCCCCGTGACCGCGGTTCACGCCGGATGCTTACTGTGCGACGCAGGCACAGGCCGTACGCCTTCAGTAGACGGGCTGTTCTCCATTGG
>JAFMGZ010000076.1 GCA_017854855.1 Sulfitobacter sp.
TTGATTGCTCACGGAAATGGCGGGTTTGCTATAGTCGTACGAATACCCGACGACTTAGGACGCGCTAAAACTGCCGAGGCAGATCAACCGCGGGCACGGCAAAATGTAATCTTAGAACCTGGATATTTCTTTGGCCGACTTGGGCGAGATAAAGTTGAGGTGTCCGGTTCTTCCTGTGCATGGGCAGGTACCACCACAGCTCCTGAGCCAAGCCTTCTTTCGAGTTGATTTAGCGTTAGGCCATTTCTTGGCAGATGCGCTGCTTAGCCCCATCAAAGATCATCCGATTACCAATCTGTTCAGGCGTCCATCCGTCCTTTAGATGGTTCACAACCATCTGACACAGTTCAGGGTACCGGATCAGCTTGCGCTGCGTTGATCGCCGCCGTTGTGTGAGCTGGTGCGCGGCCATTCCGAAGTAACCTGCGTATTTCTTCGGGAACGCATCATCCACCCAGAAATTGCGTTTGATCTCACGGAAAATCGTGGACTTGTGACGCTTCAAGACACGCGCCATCTCGGCAACAGGCACTTTCGCGTGCCACCGGTCTTCTGTTCTGCGGCGTTCTTGCATGCTCAGTTGGGTATAAATCGCTCCCATGTCACATTCTCCTCATTAGATAACTCATTGGCTTCTAATAAAATCCGCAACCCGAGGTAGCGATCACCAAGATTCAGGCAAATTTATGTAATAATACTTTGTTAAATTTGGGCCAGATAGCAGTGTCCTTAGCCCTATCAACGCCTAGGTCAGGCCTGCCGTGCGGCAGCGCGCTGCAAGGACAACAGCACCTGCATGGCCTGTTCGCCCATCTGCAACGGCACAAAAACGTGGTCATGATGAAAGGCCGCAACCATGTTGCAAGGGATCGACGCCGCCCCCAGCGCAGAGGCAACCGCCGCAGTCAGCCCAACCCCCTCAAGCGCGGAATAGACATCAAGCGTGATCCAGCACATCGGTTGATCCGTGTTCAAATTCGATGTCTCAGCCACAGCAAGCGGCAGCAGTATCGACAACCCCTCGGCTTCGCGAAAGGTCGAAATGGCCTTGGCAGCCAGCAACGCGATCTTATCGGCATCATCTGTCGTGACAAAGACATATGCCCCCGGCTGCAGGCGCGGGGTCATGCCGGAAATCATGTCATGGGCGGAATGGGCAATCTGCGGCATCGAATATCCAATCTGCGCAGAGCAGGTCAAAGGGGGTGCCAGTTCTGGCACCCCCGATGATTTTTAGTTCATCTTGAAGTATTTGAACTTGGCCGTGTCATCCGCCGCGACAATCGTGTCGACGCCGGATTTCATGCCCCAGTTCAGCACCTGGTGGTGGATCGGCACATAGAGCGCCTCTGACTGCACAACCTGCCAGATCTCGTTGATCATGCCGTTACGCTTTTCCAGATCCGTTTCGGATGCCAGTGCCTCGATCTTTGCATCCAGCTCTGGGTCGGCAAAACGTGTGCCATTCCAGGATCCGTATTTCTCATCACGACCATGCACGAGGAAGTTAAAGACATATTCGGAATCGTAGGTCGGAACGCCCCAGCCCAGCATGTAGAAATCGGTCTCAAGCGTGTTGATCAGCGGAAAGTGCTGCGCCTTTGGCCGTGCATCTAGGTTCACGGTCACGCCGATCTGGGCATACATGCCCACCGCCGCCTGACAGATCGCCTCATCGTTGATGTAGCGGTCATTCGGGCAGTTCAGCGTGATGGAGAAACCATCGCCGTAACCGGCCTCGGCCATCAGCGCCTTGGCGGCCTCGATGTCGGTCTTGGAAGAGCTGTCCATCGCTTCGTTCCAGCCGTTCACAAAGGGCGGCGCGATCATACCCGCCGGGGCAGACTGCCCGCGCATCACAACCTGTTTGATCGCATCACGGTTGATCGCCATATTCATCGCCTGACGCACACGCACGTCCGCAAATGGGTTCTTGCCTTCGATGTTGTCGGTCTTGAGGTCCGCATCACCAGAGTTCATGCCAAAAAAGATCACCCGGTTCTGCGGTGCGGTGCGCACATCCAGACCATCGGTGCCAGACACACGCGCAAGGTCCTGCACAGGAACGTCCTGGATGAAATCCACCTCGCCTGACAGCAATGCGGCAACACGGGTCGCGGCGTTCTGGATCGGGGTATAGATGATCTCGGTGACTTCCATGGGGAATTCATCTTTGCCCCAATAGTTTTCATTGATCGTCAGCACGGTTTTCACATCCGGCTCGCGGCTGACCAATTTGTAGGGGCCGGTGCCATTGGCGTTCTTGGCCGCATAGGTGTCTTCGCCGCCTTCAACATCCTGCACCTTGACCGCGTTATTGGCCTTGGCCCAGTCTTCGTCCATCATGAACATGTTGGTCAGGTTGTTCGGCATGATCGGGTTCGGGCCGTTGGTCACGATCTCGACCGTCATCGGATCGGGCGCGCGCACTTCTGTCACAGAGGCCAGCAATTCCTTGTAGTCGCTGTTTTCTGTCATCGCGCGGTCAAGGCTGAATTTTACATCCGATGAATCAAACGCCGCACCGTCATGAAAGGTCACACCTTCGCGCAGCTTGAACACCCAGACGTTTGGATCCTCGGCCGATGGGGCCCATTCAGTGGCCAACGCAGGCACAATCGCGCCGGTCATGTCGCGCATCACCAGCGGTTCCATGATCTGATGCGCCAGCGCGGATGTCGGACCTTCGTTCTGGGCATGCGGGTCCAGTGTCAGACTGTCGCCCGCGCGCGCCCAGCGAAGCGTTTCCGCATGTGCCAGTGCCGTCGTGGACAGAAGGGCAGCTGCCGATAGCAGCATCGTTGTCTTCTTCATTCCGTGTCTCCCTATTCTTTTAAGATTGAAGCAGTTTTGGGGAGATGGCCGCAGGGTGCAAGCAAATAGTTGGCAGCCCCGCTCCAATTGACGGGCAGATCAACAACTGCCGCATTTGCCCGCAGTTGGATCCGCGCCGCATTACGCCTTGGTCACATGGGTCATCGCCAATCCCCGCCTTGCGATGGCATTTCGGGTGTCGACAACGGGACAGCCCAGGTCAAGCAGCCCTGCATAGTCGATCGCGTCATGATCCGTGGCGATCACGATGGCATCAAAACCGCCCCTGGCAACCTCATCTGGCGTCAGGGCGGCGCGCCCCTCAAACAGACCATATTCGCGCATCGGCGGGATCAGTGGCACATGCGGATCGACAAAGCCAACCTGCGATCCCGCTTCTTCAAACAATTGCATCAGCCGCATCGCCGGGCTTTCGCGCATGTCAGAGACGTTCTTTTTGTAGGCCACCCCGACCAACAGCAGCCGCGCACCGTTCAGGCCCCTGCCCTGGGCCTTGTCCAGCACCTCGCGAGTGCGGTGCACAATGTGATGGGGCATGTTGGTGTTGATCTCACCGGCCAATTCAATGAACCGGGTGGGCACATCGAATTTGCGCGCCCGCCAGGTCAGGTAAAATGGATCAATCGGAATGCAATGGCCCCCCAAACCGGGTCCGGGATAGAACGGCATATAGCCAAAGGGTTTCGTTGCGGCCCCGTCGATCACATCCCAGACATCAATACCCATCTCGTCGTAGATCAGCTTGAGTTCATTGACCAAGGCGATATTGACCGACCGAAAGATATTCTCGGTGATCTTGACCGCCTCTGCCACCGTGGGCGACGGCACGGTGACAATCGTCTCAACCACGGCTCCGTAAAAGGCTTCCATCAGGGCCTGCGCGGTCTCTCCGTCGCCTGCGATGATCTTGGGGATCGTCTGGGTGCGAAAGGTCGCATTGCCGGGGTCTTCGCGCTCGGGCGAATACCCGACAAAGATGTCGCGGCCCGGGGCATGGCCGCTGCTGGCCAATATCGGCTTGAGCACCTCATCGGTGGTGCCGGGCCAGGTGGTCGATTCCAGCACAACCAATGTATCGCGCGTCATATGCTGCGCAATCATCCGCGCCGTGTCTTCGACAAAGGACAGATCCGGCTCTCTGTGGTGGTTCAGCGGTGTGGGCACGCAGATCACGACCACATCACATTCCGCGATCTGCGCAAAATCATGCGTCCAGCGGCATTGCGGCTGGGTCAGGGCCAGATCATCCGGCGTGACCGCCTCGATATAGCTTTGCCCGGCATAAAGACGCGCCACCTTGCTGGCATCCACGTCAAAGCCGATGACCCCGAAACCGGATCGGGCCGCAGCCACCGCCAGCGGCAATCCGACATATCCCAGCCCGATGATACCAACGGTCGCCGCCTTGCTCCGGAGCTTTTCCAATAGTGCCATTCTATCTCTGCGCCTTGCTGCTGTTGCTGACCCGATTGTACAGGCTCCTTATCCGAGTGATACAGCCAAGCACGCGGGATTGACCAGCCCGGCAGGGTACCGTTCGCACAGCGCTACCCGGTCTGGCCCATCCTTTGCGCTGTGTCCACAGGCCGCCCCCCCAGCGACAAGGAAGCCGCGCGCGCCGCCTCTTGCAGCTTTGGCGCAATTTCCCTGAGCCGCGCAGGCGTGAAACGCCCCACCGGCACAGCGACACTGATCGCGCCCAACACCTGCCCTGACGGGCCAAACAATGGCGCACCCAATGATGCCACCTCTTCGTCAAAGGTACTGTCCAGCTGGCTGAACCCCTTCTCGCGGATCTCGCGGATCATGTCGCGCAATTGTGCGGGGACCGTGACCGTCTTGGCGGTCAGGGCAGCCAGCGGCTGGCCCAGCAAACGGTCCAACAGCGCAGGCCCAACATAGGCCAGCACAGCCAGCCCGCCAGATGTCGCATGCAAGGGCAGTTGTTCGGATTCGTCAAAATAGACCTGCGTGCCGTGGTGCCGTGGGTCGGCATGAAACACCGGCGACAGCATATCTCCCTGCAACAGGGACGCATGGGCCAATTCACCCACTGCCTCTGACAATTCTATCACGATCGGACGCAACAGTCTGCGCACCGGAAAGGCCGCCTCACGAACCGCCGACAATCGCAGCAGCGCCGGACCCAGACGGTAAGCCCGCGATGTCGCGTCCTGCTCAAGAAACCCGTTCTCCTCCAGCTCCGTCAGGTGGCGGTGGACAGTGGCCTTGTCCCGACCGCAAAGCCGTACAAACTCACCCAGACCAATCTCTGACCGGGAGGCAGAAAAGTAATTCAACAGGCTAAGCGCTTTGGTCGTAGTTCCCATGCCAGCCCCTACCTTGCCTTGCCACGATGTGCCACCGCATGTTCAAAGAACCGCGCGATTTCATCGGCAAATTCCTTCCGGTCCGCCTGCTGGCCCAGCGACGCCCGCGCGGCACCGGTCACGGCATCGCCGACGTAATCGGCGTAGTGGTCAACCAGATCGCTAATAAAAGCATGGCTCATCTCGGGATGGTGCTGTACGGCAAAGACTGTCTCACCCAAGGCGAACCCCGCAACCGCACAGCCCTCGCCTTCAAACACGGTTCTGGCCCCGGCAGGCAGGCAGCCGACCTGTTCAATATGCGAGCCATAAAGCGACAGTTGCATCTTTGGCCCCGCCCAGGCCGTCGGTGTGACACGGCGCAAGGACAGCCGGCCATGACCCCAGCCCTGCGGATTGCGCGCAATCGGCGCGCCCAGGGATTTGGCGATCAACTGATGCCCGAAACAAGCCCCGAACAGCGGCTGGCCCGCCGCGATCACCTGTTTTATCACAGCTTCAAGGTGTGTGATCCAGCCCGCATCCTCATGCACTGAAGCCGGGCTGCCGGTCACGATCACCCCGTCAAAACTGGCGATATCCTTGGGAAACGCACCGCGACAGACCCAAAAGGGCGTGCAGCGCCAGTCGGGCCGCACTTCCTGGATCAGGGTTGCAAACTTTTCCCCGTCATCGGGGCGCGCGCGGGCAAAGGCGCTGTCGTCGGTATTGGTAATCAGGATGGCCAGATGCATGTCAGATGAACCAGACGTAGAAATCCAAAAGCGCGTTTGGCTCCAGGTCGCGTGTCTTGCGGAATTCGCGTTCCTTCATGAAGGCGTGGTTTGCCACCAGTTCGGCACCGACGGCCTGGGTCAGCGCCCCGTCCGCCTCAAGATCACGCACCGCCTGGCGCAGGTTTGCGGCCACACCGACCGTGGCGTCCGTCGTGTCAAACCCATCACCTGTCTCAATCGGTGGCAGGGGCAATTTGCGCTCGTAGCCCAGCCTTGCCGCCTGCAGCACGGCGGCGGTGGCGGTATAGGGATTGGCGCTGGCATCTGCCATCCGGTGTTCCAGCCGCGCCTTGGCCCCGCCTTCGGTAGAGACGCGGGTGGTCACCGCCCGGTGATCCCCGCCCCAGTTCTGCCAATAGCCCGACAGGGACCCCGGCTGTAGCCGCAGATAGGATTGCGCCGTCGGGGCCAGCAAACCCGCAAGCCCCTTGTGATGATGCACCAGCCCCGCCAGACAGCCGCGCGACAGATCATTCAGGTGGTCCGGCCCTCCTTGCGGCCCGCTGGCCAGGGCGTTGCGCCCCTGTTCATCGACAAAGGAAAAGTTGATGTGCATGCCCGATCCCCCGGTCTCGGCGATCGGTTTGGGCAGAAAGGTCAGGATGATCCCATGATCCAGCGCAATCTCGCGGGCCATCAGGCGAAACAGCACGATGTCATCCACCGCCTTCAGCGCATCGTCAAACGACAGCGTATATTCAAACTGCGGACTGTCATATTCGGCAGTGATCATATCCAGCCGAAATCCCAGCGCCTCGGCCTTGCGCCAGATCAGGTCGTTCATCCGCATCGGGTCTGAAAACGGCCCCGTGCCATAGACCACACCGCCGGGCGCATCATAGGGGCGCAAACGGCCCGTCTCATCCCCCTGAAAGGCATAGGCCTCCAGTTCGATCCCGACCTTGGGGGTCAGCCCGTGCCGCTGCCAATCCGCAACCGCGCGTTTCAGCGCGCCGCGCGGGCACAAGGGCAAGGGCGCGCCATTGGTATCATACAGATCGCCCAACACCACCTTGGTCGCAGGTTCCCATCCCTCGCGGATGTCGGCACCCTGCCAGCGCAATTCCATGTCCGGCATCCCCTCGCGCACCATGGCATGCGGCGCGTCAAGCAGCAGATCGCGGTCATAATGCACCCCAAAGGTCGCCCGCGCGAACCGCGATGCATCATCCCCGATTTTTGAAGCGGGCAAGTATTTACCCCGCGGGATCGACAGGTGATCAATGAATAATGCGCGAAGACGGTCAGCCATGGAAACCTCAGTTCAAAGTGACGCGAACGGGCAGATGTTTGATCCCGTTGACAAAGTTGGAGCGGACAAAGGCCTCGGGCCCGGTGGTTTCAACCGAGTTGATGCGCTTGACCAATTCCTGGAACAACACCCGCACCTCAAGCCGGGCCAGATGCATCCCCAGACAGACATGCGGCCCCCCCTGCCCCCAGCCCAGCTGGCGGTTCGGTTTGCGGGCAAGGTTCAGCTGGTAAGGGTCCGGGAACATCTGCGGATCGCGGTTGGCAGAGATGAACCAATACAGCACCTTGTCGCCCGCCCTGATCTGTTTGCCATGCACCTCGACGTCACGCGTGGCGGTGCGGCGGAAATAGGTGGCGGGCGATGCCCAGCGGACAATCTCGTCCGGGGCCGTGTCCCAAACCTCGCCCGATTGCATCTGCTGCAACAATCCGGGCTGGCGCGCCAATGCCTGAATGCCTGCGGCAATGGAATAGCGCGTGGTGTCATTACCCGCCGCCACCAGCAGACAAAAGAAATTGCGAAACTCCGTATCCGATATCGTCTCGCCGTTTTCATCCGGGGTCAGGATCAGATGCAAGATACCGGTCGTATCGCCCCGGGCGTTCTTTTTTGCCATCAGATCACGCGCGTATTCATACAGCTCCGCACCGGCGGGGGAATTGAACGGCATCAGCCGATAGGCGTCCGTGTCCATCTTGTCGGCCACGTGATCGGTGAAATCGGGGTCCGTGTTGGCCATCAGCGCATCGCCCTTGTCCACCAGCCAGGTCAGATCCTCATCCGGCACGCCCAGGATCTGGCCCAGCATCCGCATCGGCAGTTCGCGGGCTATGTCATGGGTGGCGCAAAAGCTGCCTTTGGCCAATGCCGAATCCAGAATAGGATGGCACAGCGCACGGATCTGATCTTCGAACCCCGCCACCACTCCGGGCGAAAACGCCTTGGCAACTTTCATGCGCACCTTGCGGTGTTCTGTGCCGTCAGTCTCCTGAAAGGTGCGGCGGGCCATGTATTCCTCATGGGTCTGATCCTCCATCCGGATGCCGCTGGCAGAGGAAAACGTCGCCACATCGCGGATCATGCGGTCGATATCCGCGTGGCGCGTGATCGACCAATACCCTTTGCCCTGATCAAAGTCCGACCAATGGCAGGGGTCCTCGCGACGCAACCGCGCGAAGGTATTATAGGGGGCACCGCCGGCAAAGGCATCGTGCTGGCCCAGATCGGCAAAACCGTCGTCCTCAGGAACCCAAATGGTCATATTTCCGCTTTCGCCTTTGTTGTTTGGTGCGCACCTCAAAGTGCCGGGTCTTGCGCCCCGCGATGCGCTGGGAAAATCTGTGAGAGGCGCGGCGCGCGGGGCTTTGGCGGTCCACCGGTGCCCACTCGCGCCAGACACGCCACAGGGTGGTCCCCAGAATGATCACGATGATGCAAAACAGGATAAAGGCAATCGGCCGGTCGATGAAATCCAGCGGCACCTTGACCCGGTTCATTGAGGCGCGCAACTTGACCTCCATGATCCCGCCCAGCACCATGCCCAGAATGATCGGGACAATCGGCATGTTCAGCCGTTTCAACACAAAACCGATTAACCCAAAGACCGCCGCTATGGCGCAATCCACCGCCGAGTTGCGGATCGAATAGACCCCGACAAAGCTGAGCAGCAGAATGCACATGCCCAGAAACCGGTTGGGGATCTTGGTCAGATGCACCAGCCAACCGGTCGAAATCAGCAAGAAGATCACCACCAGCACATTCAGGATCAGCAGCGCCAGATACAGCGCCACGACAAAATCCATCTGGTTCAGAAACAGCCCCGGCCCCGGCACGACGTTATGCACGTAAAACACCGAAAGCATCATCGCGGTCAGCGCCTCTCCGGGGATACCCAGCGCCAATAGCGGGATCATCGCCGCCGCCGGTACCGCGTTATTGGCCGCCTCAGAGGCGATCAGCCCCTCGGACGATCCCTGCCCAAAGGCCTCTGGCGTTTTCGACAGCTTGCGCGCGGTGGTATAGGACATGAACTGCGCGGTGAATTCGCCCACACCGGGGATCATCCCCATCACCACACCATAAGCGGCAGAGATCGACGCAACACGCGGATGCCGGCCTAGCTCTCGAAACCCCTGGAACAGCGATCCGCGGGATTTGCTGATCCGGACCTTTTCATCGTCCATGGTCAGCAGCACCAATGCCTGGCTTAGTGCGAAAAGACCCAGCACCACCACGATCAGGTTCACGCCACTGGCCAGCCACGTCTGATCAAAGGTAAACCGCCGGGTGTATTTCACAGGCTCCAGCCCCACAGTGGCCAGGAAAATGCCAAAACCCGTCAGCGCAGTGGCAACCAGCATCTGACCCTTATGGGCCACGATCACCAGAATGATGCCCAGCAGTGCGGCCAGGAAAATCTCTCTCGATCCGAACATCGGCGCGACTTTGGCCAGCAGCGGCGACAGCAGGATCAGGCAGACAACCGAAAACACCCCACCAAAGAAACTGGCCGAATAGGCCAGCGACAGCGCCCGCCGCCCTTCGCCGCGCAGGGTCATCGGATAGCCGTCATAGGTGGTCAGCGCATTGACCGCCGTGCCGGGCGTATTGATCAAGATCGCGGGAATGGCCCCGCCAAACATCGACGACCCATAAATACCCAAAAGCACGGTCAGCCCCACGATCGGGTCCATGGAAAAGGTCGCAGGCAGCAGTATCGCAATCGCCACCGCCGGCCCCACACCCGGTATCGCACCAATCGCGACCCCGCCGATGGACCCCACACAAAGCGCCAGCACCACATCCCAGCGGGCCAGAACATCAAAGGCAGCGAACAGGATATCCATCACAGATACAGGATAAAGAAGTTGCGCAAGGCCCCCGGCAGCGCATCATAGATCAAGGCCCCCGGTATCTTGACGCCCAATAGACCCTTGAACAGGATCACCGTCGCAATCGCGAAACTCGCAGCGATCCCCTGATAGATCCCCCCGCGATAGCCCAGCCGCCATGTCAGCCCACAGGCGAAGATCACGCTCATCGGCAGAAACCCGATGACCGGCACGGCAAAGACATATCCCATGAACCACAGCACATATTCCAAAGGCTCCAGCCAGCGCCGCGCCTCGACCCAGTCCTGTGCATTGGGGCGGCGACGGCGCAGCCACCACAGTTGCAGCCCAAACCCCATCACCATGAGCGCCAGCGCCACCCCCGGCCAGAACCGGGGCTGCGCGGCAAAGGATTTGCTGTTTTCAATCCAGACAGTCTGGCTGGTGATCTGCGACAACAGCACAACAGAAAACACCAGCGCCCCCACCACAAAGACAACCTGCCCCGTGCTGCGCGTCTTTGCCTGAAGTTCGGTATCTATGCTCACGGCATGGCCCCACAGGAAAAAGAGGGGCCCGATGGGGCCCCTCTGGATTGGATCACTGAAGGATGGCGTCGATCCGGGCCACGGTGGCCTTGTCCACTTCGATCACCTTGGCGCTTTCGGCCGCATCCTGCCAATAGACCAGCGCGCCGGTCTCTGCCGCAACGTTCTGGGCCCGCTCGCTCATCATGGTCTTTTGTGCAACGGCCGCGATCTTGGCGCGCACATCCTCTGGCGTGTCCTTGGTCACGAACAGACCGTTCCACAACGCGATGTTCAGATCACTGTCGATCTCGCCGATGGTGGGCGTGTCAGGCACCTTGGTAATCCGTTCGCCGGTGATGGCGACCAGCACCTTGATCTGATCCAGACAGGGCAGGATCAGCTGCAATGTCGTGTTGATCACATCCGCATCACCAGAGGCCAGCGTGTTGCAATCCAGCGCATCAAAGGCTGCATCGGCACCCCATTCAAAACCCATCTTCTTGGCCAGCGCCTTGGTCACCTGGGTGGGCGTCAGCACGTCGCCGAAATGGCCCAGAACAACTTCGTTCTGCTGGGCATGGGCGGCCAGTTCCTGCATGGAGGAATAGGGCGCATCGCCCGACGTGGCGATCACGAAAGGATAGGTCAGAAAGATACCGACCGGATCAAACTTTTCAGGGTCCAGCTCGGGAATACCGATCTGGTGCCCGATCAGGGCCACCGCGGGCACGAATGACCCGATAGTATAGCCATCCGCAGGGGCGCTGGCGACTTCGATGGCACCGGGGAACGGACCACCGCCGCCGCCGGGCTTGTTCACCACGGCCGCCGCCACGCCATATTCATTCTGGAAATCCTCGGCGATCATCCGCGTCAGCACGTCCTCCAGATCACCCGGGGGCCATGGCACGATAAAGCTCACGGGTTTTTCGGGGTATTCGGCCAGTGCAGCACCGGCAACCCCAAGCGTTGCAGCCACGATCGCGGCGGTCAGAAAGTTTTTCATTTATGGATTCCCTGTCTGT
>JAFMGZ010000110.1 GCA_017854855.1 Sulfitobacter sp.
GCCAGTTTGCTATTTGCCGCCCGCATCACGATGTTTGAGCAGATTTTCCTCGGAGCCGTATGCTTAAACCTCATCTCTAACCTGGGAGTTCAAGGGGGGCATGCGCCTCTTCCAGAATTCTGCCTGTCGCGATCAAAAGATCTTCACGGTACATCGCAGCCGACAGTTGCACGCCAACCGGCAAGCCCGCGTCAACCCCGATGGGCACAGTCAGCCCCGGCAGACCAATCATCGCAGTGCCAAGCAGCGGCGATTGTGTGGCGATCAGTTTGGTCAGGGCGGCAGGGCCTTCCAGATCAGCATCAATCGGCAAACCGTGCCGCCAAGAGACTGCGGTGAGCAGCACAGGATAGGCGTCAAAAAATTCGGACCAGGCCCGCGCGATGGCCAGCCTGCGGGCATAGAGGTTCAAAAGGGTGTCTTCGCTGGAAACAGGCATCTCAGCCAAAATGTCGGTGATGTTGGTCTTAACCGCGTGCCCCCCCAGCTCGGTGATCGCGCCCAAGGCGACCCGCCGCACATCACTGTAAACCAAAGTGCGCCAAATCTCTGTCGCCTCTTCAAAATGCGGTGGCTCAATCTCAACAACTTCGATGCCTGCTTTGGTCAATGTCTCAGCGGCACGGTCAATACCGCGTGTGACTGCGGGTGAAACATCCGCAAACCCAACGCTGCGGAGCACCGCAATGCGCTGCGGCGGCTTTGCGGTTTGACAACTGCTCATGGGGATCTGATAGGGATCGCGCGGATCATGCGCGGACATAACATCCAGCGCCATAGCCGCATCATCGACACAACGCGCCAAGGGGCCTTGTACCGAAAACAACTGGCTTGAGATGGGGCGTTCGCTTGGACTGGTTGGATTGAATGCCGCCACACGGCCCGTTGAAGGCCGCAGTCCGACGACGCCACACATGGCTGCAGGATGCCGGATGGAGCCGCCGTAATCATTGCCCTGTGCAATCGGTCCCATACCTGCAGCGACTGCCGCTGCAGCCCCGCCAGACGACCCGCCCGGCGACACCTGCGGGTTCCAAGGATTGAGCGTGCGCCCGTGCAAGTCATTGTCGGTAAACCACCGCAGTGAAAACGCTGGCGCATTCGAGCGACCAAAAAGGATCGCGCCCGCTTTGTGCAAGTTGCGTACAGGCGGGCTGTCGTGTTCAGCGATCGCATCGGCAGCGGCTTCAATCCCGTTGGTCGTGGGCTTGCCGTGTTGATCTGTGTTGATCTTGGTTGTTACAGGAATACCCGTGAGGGCGGGGGCCGCTGCTCCTTGAGTGTCAAAGGTCATGTCCGCAGCAGCCGCGGCGTCTAATGCTGCTTGGTTGTCGATGGACACAAGCGCGTTGATCTTCGGGTTCATTTCTGCGCTGCGGTCAAGGATGCTTTGTACAACTTGCACAGCTGTGAAGTCCTTTGCCAGATATCCTGCACGCAGGGCTTTCGCAGACAGCTTCCATAGATCAACGGACATTTTTGCACTCCAAGAAATTTCATTGCTACAGTGTTCGCGAACAGCTGCCTTAGCAAGGCAAAGCTGGTTTCCGGTGGAAGGATTGGGGTTGAGCTAGCGGAGGACAGTAACCGTGCCGATCACACGATGTCATTGCAAGGGTGCTATGTGGACCGCCGTGAGTTCTGTCCGCGCCGACGAATATTGATGCGCAAAACTGACAGAACCTGCCCTGTATTTGAACATTGATTCAAGATTTCACCGGCACTCCGGCATTGCCCCGATCACAACCGAAGGGGCTGACGTTGCCGTGATCATGAGAGCACTGCTGCGCGCTGACAGTCCTTGCAGACAGGCAGATCGCACCCGAGCAAACTAAATCCGAAATCCCGGTGCCAATTGATAAGCGTCAATACGGCTGGTCATTCTTGGGCAAAACTTGGCGGGACAGACGACGGCCTCTGGGTTCATTCGCAGCACAGCATTGCGCGCTTGAAATAGCGATCAGGGGCCTGAGTACAGGATTTAACGCCCGCCCGGCCCGGTTGCCCAAGGCGGGACGCATGCACCCGGGCAAGCTGCAGACCGGTCCCAATGTATAACCGGCAAGGGGTCGGCATGCCCAGCGACGACAAAGGGCATCCACAGTTCATTCCTCGAAAGGAACACGACAATGATCAGCAAAATTCTTCTGGCCGTCGATGGGTCGAAAAACGCGCAAAAGGCTACGGACATGGCGGCCGAACTGGCAGGCAAACTGGGTGCGGATCTATTCATCGTCCATGTGATGATGCATGGCCGCCCCTCCAGGGAATTGGTGCATATGGCTGAGGTCGAACATCTGGTAGAAGAGGCCCATGCTGTCATCTCTCCCGACACGACCTATGTGCCCCGAAGCTATCCCGAATTGCTGGGCGGCGATGCGGCAGACCCGCGCTCGGCCGCGATCATTACCGTGCTGGGTGAGCAGATCGTGGCAAGGGCGAAAACCCGCTGCGCCGAACAGGGTGTCAGGAACATCCAGACCACCGTGCGTGCAGGCGATTACGCAGAGGAAATTCTGCAGGCCGCCGATGACTTCAAGGTCGATATGATCGTCATCGGATCGCGTGGGCTTGGGCTTCTCAAAAGCACCGTGCTGGGCAGTGTGTCGCAAAAAGTACTGCATCACGCCCAGTGCAGTGTCGTAACCGTCAAGTAATCGGGGCGCGCAGCCAGTCGGGAGGCCCCGCACCCCGGGGTCATAGGGTCAGATCTCGCCCTCGATATTCCAGACCTGCCGCAGATTGGTGACAATAT
>JAFMGZ010000023.1 GCA_017854855.1 Sulfitobacter sp.
TAGACTGCTCCAAATACTTATAAAATATAGTTAATCGATACAGGTTTTTGCGCTTTCACGCAAGAGATCTGAGTTTGGTCGTCAATCATCGGGTCCAAGATGGCCTAGATCGCGGCATTCGCTGTTTTATCCCTTCACCGGATAGCGGTGAACAGCGGTGCCAGTGCGGCATCAACAAAACGCGTGAACCGGGTGTCATCTAACCTGAAAACAGGGACGCGCCTGCCCCAAATACCCAATCGGACAAGCCGCCGTTGGTCGTAAAATTCAGGCGGCACCGGGTCTTGTCCAAAGCGGAGAATGGCGGGCCATTGATTGGCAATTCAGGTCTGACAGCACGGCAGGCCATGATGACCCGATGATGAATTATGCAGCGCTCTTCCATTTTTCGGGGGTGACGTAAACGACACCCTCATCCACGCTGACCATCACTTCGCCGTCCTGGATATTGATCTGCAGCTTCATTGCACGGCTTGCCAGTTTTGCCAGAGCGTCTGTGTCTGACTGGGAAAAACTTGTCACCTGAAGATTGTCAAAACGGGTGGTGCTGTTCTTGACCTTGTCCCACCACATCTCGGCAGTCCGGCCGCCGTAAGGATAGACAATCACCTTGGCGGCTTTGCCACAGGATTGACGCAGGACCTTCTCGCTTGGCAGTCCCAGCGCGACCCAGACATCAAGCTCGCCGCTCAGGCTTTTTTGCCAGATGTCAGGTTCGTCATCCGTTGACAGCCCCTTGGTCATTTCCAAATGGTCATGTGCATTCATCGCAAAAGCAACAATGCGCACCATCAGCCGTTCATCCGTCTCTGAAGGGTGTTTGGCAATGGTCAGTTTATGGGTCTCGTAGTAATTACGATCCATATCCGAGATTGAAAGTTCAACTTTATAAATGGTGGCGTTTTGCGCCATGATCTGCCCCACATCCTCAAAGATTGGGATGAATACTCTGTCAGGCCACCTTTGGAAAGCAGATACAAAGACCGCGATCAATTGCAGATGAATTCTTGCCGGTCGCGGGTCGCTGCGCGGCCATCTGCTGAGAACGCGAATGCGGGTGCATCGGCCTGTGGCATCTGTCGGCAAACTGCAGTGCAGGCGGTCTTTTCTTGAGGGATTGTGCAGATGAATGACTTCACAGCCATCACCCTATCTTGGCCTGCCGCCGCATCGTGCAAGGGGCTTACCTGAACTCGAATTTGAAATGTACGGGGAACTTGTCACCTTCTTCGGTCATCAAGAACAACAGCCCCCTGTCCTTCATGAAAACGTCACACCTGCTGCTGTTTGGCTGGAAATCGACGCAGACCCTGCCGTCTCGGCGGATCTTGAAGGCACCGATGCGCACCTCCGTTTGCCCTTCGCGTTTGAACGCATAGGACCCATCATCAAAATATGTCGATTGACCCAGCCCCGGAAAGGTCAAGACGCGGTCAGAGGTCAAATCTTTTGCCTCTTCGTAACTCAGCGTGTCCAACGGCCATTGGGTCTTTCTCCAATCCTTGGCAAAGGCGGGCGGGACCAGCGCGGCAAACGCGATCAATGCAGCAAGGCAAGACGATGCTGTCTGCCGCTTGAATGTGTACCACCGGGCATGATGCGACGTGACCTGATCCATGGTTGCGCCCTCTTGAGGCTGGATGTTGAATGCTGTCTTTCGCGTTCATTATAGCGTGGCGGCTGCCAAAGTTTTGACTTTGGTCAAGCAAAGGCGCGCTATTTTGACGGTTTGACCTGAATCGATTCCAGATAGGCCAGCAATTCCAGAAGATGCTGGGTGACCATCAGGATCTGCCCATTCTCAAGCTTGATTGGAACCTGTTTTTCACTGTCCAGGGACCACCCGAAAATCGGCATGTCGCCATGACCAACAGACCGCGCCCGTCCGTCAATCTGGGTCGCGACATAGAGGGTGGGGAAAATACCGTTGTTGCGTTCTGAAAGGCCGATTAATTCAGGTGGTTCAAACGCCAGCATCTCGGCAATAGGCCCGATGCCCGCTGCATCCTTGCCGTGGCATTCTGCACAGAAATACAAATAGGTATCGCGCCCGTTGTCGATATTTGCTTCTTGGGCCGGGGCTGTTCCGGCCACGATCATCAGCGCCGTCACCATGCGTAACAACATCCAAACTCTCCTGTGGCTGCAATTGATGCTTGGACCAGCTTAGGCAGCTGTGGGGCGTGCCGCCTTGAGATAGGTCAAATCGCGCGGCGACTGCGTGTTAGGCAAAAACCGCAAATCCCAGACGCTGCCGGTGATCAAAAACGTCAACGCGTCCAGGAATGCGGGATCTGTCTGGGATCGCGACAAACGCCTCAGGGCTGGGCCGGGACGCTCTGTAAGACCAGCAATACACCCCAGATGATTGGCAACAACAGCGCCGTTGCCAAAGCATTCAAACCCATCGCAAGCCCAGAAAAGGCGCCTGCCGTCTCATTGACCTGCAGTGCACGCGCCGTGCCGATCCCATGACTGGCCGTGCCCATCGCAAGCCCGCGCGCGCGCCAATCCCGAACGCCCACCAGGTTCAATATGATCGGGCCGAACATGGCCCCGAAAATACCGGTCACGATAACCAACACAGCCGTAAGTGACGGCAAACCGCCAAGTTTCTCGGCGATGGCCATGGCCACCGGGGCCGTAACCGATTTGGGGGCCAGAGAGGCCAGCACCGGCAGCGAGCCGCCCATGATCCAGGCCGTCACCACCGCAGTCAGAATGGCAGTCAGCGAACCGGCCAGCAGGCTGACCGTGATCGCCAATGCAGATTGCCGCACCTGGTGCCATTGCCGGTAAAGCGGGATCGCCAATGCAACCGTTGCCGGCCCAAGCAGGAAATGCACAAACTGCGCACCCTCAAAGTAGGTGTCATAGTCGGTGTCCGTGATCAAAAGCATGCCCACCAGCAAAATCACGGCACCCAGCACAGGGTTCAGCAGCGGGTTCCGTCCGGCCTTTTCAAAGCCGTAGTTTGCCACCTGAAACGCCACGAGAGTCATCGTCAGGTGGAACAGGGGGGATGCGCTGAGATAAACCCAGGTGTCTTGCAGATTATTCATCCTGCGGCTCCTTGCTGAGCCATTGCATCAGCCGGGCGGTCACCACGATCGTGGCCAATGTGCTGAAGACAAGAGCAAGCCCAAGTGGCAGCAAAGCCTCGCCCAGCAGTTTGAAATGCAGCATCACACCTGTCCCCGCGGGGACAAACAGCAGCGACATCGACTGCAGCAGGCCATTGG
This sequence comes from Sulfitobacter sp., assembly GCA_017854855.1. Lineage (GTDB taxonomy): Bacteria > Pseudomonadota > Alphaproteobacteria > Rhodobacterales > Rhodobacteraceae > Sulfitobacter. The sequence continues at coordinate 3,243 of JAFMGZ010000023.1, forward strand.
CGGTCTGGTCCAGCCCTTGGGGTATTTTGCCGCGCAGCATCAGCAGAACAAACAACAAGACCATGCCAAGAACGGGCCCCGGCACAGGAAGGCTTAATGCACCTGCCACCAGCTCTCCTGCCAGTTGGCACAAAAGGATCAAGGTGAGATAGGCCAGCATCGAATTCGCGCGCTCCTGTAGATGAAAACGATGTCATCTTCGGTGCCTTCGTTCAACCCAATGATTTCGGGGTTGCGGCCTGCGGATACCGCTGCGCGCGCGATTGCGGCAAGGCTTTGGCATATCTCGCCCTTGCGGGGCACCGTGGTTCAATCGTTCGCGACCAATGCCAATCCCGGCAAATCCTTTGCATGCTGCCGTCTGCTTGCCTTGAGGTAGTCGAAATTGATCAGCGCCAGTCGTGCATGTTCGCGCGTCAGCGCCTCGGCGCGCGTGCCTTCACCCCGCATGATGGCATCCAGAATGAAACGATGCTGGCGTTGTGCAAATCGCAGCGAGTCCTGAAAGTCAGGGACGAGCGCCTGATCGCTCAGGAACGCGGACGGGGAGGCCAGGGGCAGCAGGCTGATCCGGTCGATTTCTTTTTCAAGGATGGGGCTGTTGGGGAATTGTCCCAGCAGCCTGTGAAAACGTGCGTTTTGCGTGACATAGGCGTCAAAGTTGAACCCGTTGTGGGCGGACCATGCCGCGTCTATCTGGTCCAGCGCGTCGGATGCTTGTGCCATCAAGTCAGGGTCAACCCCGCGCTCTGCCGCCAGCCGTGCGGCCGTTCCTTCCATCACCCCGCGCAGCTCTATGGCGTCGGCGATGTCTTCTGTGCTGAAGGTGGCAACGCGGCATCCCCCTGTCTTTATTCGTTCCAGCAAACCCTCAGCGACCAGCCGGTCCATGGCCTGACGCAAAGGGGTGCGCGAGATGCCCAGCCGCTTGGCAACTGCAACCTCTGACAGGCGCTCTTTGCCGCTGTATTCACCGCTCAGGGCAAGTGACCGCAGACCCAGAAGGGCGCGGTCCAATTGGCTTAGATTTTCGTCGGTCACAGAAACCCTCCGGCTGATCTGGGCACGGAAATTGTATACAGTGGTACGCATTAGCGGCAGCTTTATGGCCAGTTCCAGCCGAATCGCTGCAAATCTTCCGCAACACTGTATACATCTTGCCTCCTGCGGCGGTTCAAAATTTTTTTTCTGGTACCCGCATGGTGGCGTGCCGGGGCAGGGCGACCGGCAGCTTGCTCTTGCGGCAAAGATGATTTCTTTTTGAAGTGCCTATTTTTTGTCCATAATTATCAAGTGTTTACCTAATAAAGCGTCGAAGTTTCTGTCTTATTTCCCGCGGTGCGGACCCCGTTGGGAGGGCCAAATGCCGGTCAGGCCCACCATCCTCAGATGAACGCTCAGCGCAAAGAAGCGCTTGTTTGTCCCCACAATGCATATCAAACTGTCGCGAGGCGCGGGAAGGCGACCTGTTGTGCACGGAGGAGGAACCGGTTGCGCAGGGGTCAGACTGAACACTTGAGCCGTAGAAAACTTGCTTGGCTCGGGGCCATTCTCGGGTTCCGAAACACAATTCCTTGGGAGGAAAAATGACAAACTCAATCAACCGCAGAAAGTTTCTGCGCGGGTCGGCTGTCGCCGGTGCCGCAGCTTTGGCGACACCTGCACTGGCAGACGGCCACGGTACAACGATCAAGATGCAGGCAGCCTGGGGTGGCGGCATCTTCCTTGAAAACGCTCAGTCGTTTGCGGCACGCGTAAATGAGATGTCCGGCGGATCGCTGACCATCGAAGTGCTGTCGGTGGACGCGGTTGTGAAAACCAGCCAGATGCAGGACGCGGTTCACCGCGGCGTTCTGGATGCGGCCCACTACGTACCGGCCTATTGGTACGGCAAGGCCAAATCCGCATCCCTGTTCGGTACCGGCCCCTGCTTTGGCTGGTCCAGCCAGGAAATGCTGGGTTGGATCCACGCCGGCGGCGGTCAGGAACTGTTCGAAGAGCTGATGGATGATTTGCGCCTGAATGTCGTATCCTTCTTCAACTCTCCGATGCCTGCACAGCCACTGGGCTGGTTCAACCAGCAGATCACCGATGCAGCCCAGATGCAGGGCCTGAAGTACCGGACCGTTGGTCTGGCTGCGGACGTCATGCTGGAAATGGGCATGTCTGTTGTTCAGCTGCCAGGTGGTGAAATCCAGCCGGCGATGAAATCCGGCCTGATCGACGCGGCAGAGTTCAACAACCCGACTTCAGACCGTGACTTTGGTATGCAGGACGTGTCCAAGAACTACATGCTGGCGTCTTATCACCAGTCGCAGGAATGCTTTGAGGTGACCATCAACAAGGACAAGTGGAACAGCCTGTCCGATGAGCACAAGGCAATCATCAAGAACGCGTCCATGGCCGAAAACTCCGGCTTCTACTGGGGCAACACCAAGCGTTATTCCGATGACCTGATCAAACTGCAAGAGCAGGACGGCGTTGCGGTTCACCGCACACCAGAGTCGGTCATGCAGGCACAGCTGGAAGCATGGGACAAGGTCGCAGACCGTATCGCGGCAGATGATCCGTTCTTTGCCAAGGTGATGGCATCCCAGAAAGCCTATGCCAAAGATGTCATGGGCTATCTGAACCTGAACCAGCCCGACTACCAACTGGCGTACAAGCACTACTTCGGTTGATCTGTTCACAGTAAAAAATGATGTCCGGGGGCCCAAGAGGTGCCCGGACATTGCACGCTTGGGACCAGCGAAACGGTCCTAACCATCACGAGGGGAGCACGGGACAGATGAAATTCGTACATGCAATCGAGGGTCTCAGCCTCTGGGTCGGACGCGCCTTTGGCTGGTGTATCCTGATCCTGACACTGTCGGTATCCTATGAGGTATTCGTTCGCTATGTGCTGAACGCGCCTACTGTCTGGGCGTTTGACATGATGATCCAGATGTACGGCGCATTGTTCTTGATGTGCGGTGCCTATGCGCTGGCGCAAGATACCCATGTGCGGGCCGATGTTGTCTACCGCCTGTTTCCGGTCCGGGTGCAGGCCGGTCTGGATTTCGTCCTGTATTTCCTGTTTTTCTTTCCGGGCATCATTGCCCTTGTATGGTACGGCTACGAGATCGCCTCGGACAGCTGGCGCTACAAGGAAGTCAGCTTTAACAGCCCTGCAAGCATCCAGATCTACTTCTTCAAATCTCTCATTCCGCTGTCTGGTGGCTTGCTTGTCATCCAGGGCTGCGCTGAATTGGTGCGCTGTGTCATGGCATTGCGCAGCGGTGTCTGGCCCGAACGGCTGGCGGATGTGAAAGAGACCGAAGACCTTCTTACTGCGGATGATCTGGAAGCGATCATGGCCATCGCCCCCGGCCGCAAATAAGCCTGTCCGCGATTTACGAAAGATAAAAAGATGTCAAATCCAGAAGTCGCCTTGGTCATGCTGGGACTGTTTATTGTCCTGGTCCTGCTTGGTTTCCCGATTGCCTTTACCCTGCTCGCGATGGGGGTTGGCTTTGGCTATTATGCCTACCATCAGGGCCACCCGATTGAGCAGTTCAGCGATATTTTCAACAACAATATCTTCTACCTGCTGAACCAGAATACCTATTCGGTGATGGAGAACCCCACGCTGGTGGCGATCCCGCTGTTTTTGTTCATGGGCTATGTGGTGGAACGCGCCAATATCGTGGACAAGCTGTTCTTCTCTCTTTACATGGCCGCGCGCAACCTGCCGGGCAGCCTTGCGATTGCCGCCTTGCTGACCTGCGCGGTCTTCTCAACTGCCTCTGGCATCGTGGGGGCGGTTGTGACGCTGATGGGGCTGCTGGCCTTTCCTGCGATGGCGAATGCCAACTACAACAAGAGCTTTGCGTCTGGCGTGATCTGCGCAGGCGGCACCTTGGGTATCCTGATCCCGCCGTCGATCATGCTGATCGTCTACGCCGCCATTGCGGACCTGTCTCCGCTGCGCCTTTATGCGGCTGCGGTGTTTCCGGGGTTGCTGCTGGCGGGTCTGTACATCGTCTATGTGATCTTGCGGGTTTGGTCCAATCCGTCGTTGGCCCCCAAGCCGACTATGGAAGACGTCCCATCCCCAAAGGAAATCTACCTTGATCTGCTGCTCAGCTTTGTGCCGCTGACCGTGTTGATTGCCCTTGTCCTTGGATCGATCCTTGGCGGTCTTGCCACCCCGGCAGAGGCGGCAGCCATGGGTGCCTTGGGGGGCATGGTGCTGGCGGTGCTCTACCGCTCGATGACATGGACAAAGCTAAAGGAAAGCGTGTTCCTGACGGCCAAGGCGACCGCGATGGTCTGCTGGCTGTTCGTGGGCTCTTGGACGTTTGCCTCTGTCTTTTCCTATCTGGGCGGGCATGACCTGATTGCCCATTGGGTCGGCGGCATGGACCTTGAACCTTGGGAGTTCCTGGTCCTGGCGCAGATCATCATCTTCCTGCTGGGCTGGCCGCTGGAATGGTCCGAGATCCTGATCATCTTCGTGCCGATCTTTCTGCCCCTGCTCGATGTCTTTGGCGTGAACCCCTATTTCTTTGCGATGTTGATTGCGCTGAACCTGCAGACGTCCTTCCTGACCCCGCCGATGGCGATGTCGGCCTATTATCTCAAAGGGGTGCTCAAGAACCAGATTGAGCTGATGGAAATCTTCAGAGGCATCATGCCCTATCTGGGCATCGTGATCCTGACCATGTGCTTGATGTATGCCTTCCCAGGTATCGCACTTTGGTTCCCTGACTATCTCTTTGGGCCATACATCCCGTGATCAAGGATGCCTATAAACTCAGTGCTACCGAGGCGTTATCGCTTTTCGCCTCGGGCAAGCTTTCGTCGGTCGAACTGGTCAAGTCCTGCCTGACCCGGATCACCGAGACGGATGATGCAATCCGCGCCTGGGTCTATCTGGATCCCGAAGCGGTTCTGGCACAGGCGGCCGAATGCGACCGCATTCGCAAGGCGGGGCTTGCCACAGGGCCGCTGCACGGCATTCCCGTGGCGCTCAAGGACATCATTGATACAGCCGATATGCCGACGGGACGCGGCACGCCCATCTTCAAGGGCCGCCGCACGGATCACGACGCACGCCTTGTTGAACTTTTGCGCGGGGCAGGGGCCGTGATCATGGGCAAGACGGTCACGACCGAATTGGCCTTTGTGCATCCCAATGAGACACGCAATCCGCATAATCCCGATCACACGCCCGGGGGCTCTTCCAGCGGATCCGCGGCGGCGGTTGCCGCATATCATGTCCCGCTGTCCATCGGCACGCAGACCAATGGTTCGGTGATCCGTCCCGCATCCTTTTGCGGCACTTTCGGGTTCAAGCCCACGCGCGGTGTGATTTCGCGCAGCGGCCTGCTGCAGACTTCTGATTCGCTGGATCAGGTCGGTTGTTTTGGCCGCACGCTGGCCGATGTGGCCCTGCTGACGGATGTGATCGGTGGCTACGATGGGCGTGACAGCACCAGCTTTGCCCGCCCGCGCCCCGCGATGGCACAGGGTGCAGCACAAGACGCGCCCGTGACGCCGTCGCTGGTCTGGTTCGATCTGCCCTTCAATGACCGGCTGTCTGACGACGCGCGCGACGGGATCGAAGCGGTTCTGGATATTCTGGGGCCAAGCGTTTCGCGGATGGAACCTGCCGATACGCTGTCGAACCTTGTGGCGGTGCAGGCGCGCATCCACGAATACGAGATATGCGCCCAACAGGCGGAGGTGTTCGAGACCCATTGGGACCAGATCAGTGACACCCTGAAACCTGTCGTGACACGCGGACGCCAGATTTCGCAAGTTGAATATGAAGATGCGCTTGCGGTAAAAGCCTCGGCAGAGGCGTTCTTCCTTGATTTCTTTACCGAATATGACGCTATCATCGCGCCATCGGCCACAGGCGAAGCCCCCAGATTTGACGCAGGCGGCACGGGCGATCCGATCTTCTGCACCATCTGGACCTTGGCCGGATTGCCCTGCGTGAGCCTGCCCTTGCTGGTGGGAGAGACCGGGCTGCCCATCGGCGTACAGCTGATCGGCCCCGCCGAAAAAGACAACCGCCTTCTGCGTACCGCGCGCTGGCTGCAAACCCAGCTGGCCGAAGCGGCGCAATAACAGAAAGGACATTCCAATGTCATATACAGTTAAACTGATTGTCGGCCTGATCGGCACGGCCTTCTTGTGCATCTTTATCGGTGGACTGTCGCAGAGCATCTCAAGCGGCTTTGCGGGTTTCAAGGGCGGCGCGCCCTTCATGATCATCGCGATCGTGGTCTGCGGCATGGCGGTCTATGATTTCTATGACGAATGCATCCGCAAGAAATGACCAAGAAACGTCTTTGGATTACCCGCCGGTTGTCGGATGCCACGCTGGAGCGTGCATCGCGTGACTATGACGTCGTGATCAATCACGCGGATCTGCCCGGCACGGCCGAACAGCTGATCGCGGCAAGTGCAGAGTTTGATGCAATCATCCCCTGTCATTCAGAGCATTTCAGCGCCGAAGTTGTCGCGCAATTCGCACCAAGGCTCAAGATCGTGGCAAACCATTCCGTTGGCGTGGATCATTGCGATCTGCCAGCCCTCAAAGGGCGCGGCATTGCGGTGACCAACACCCCCGATGTCTTGTCTGATGCCACGGCTGAACTGGCCATGCTGCTGATGCTGGGGGCTGCACGGCATGCCGTCGCCGGGGACCGCATCGTGCGCACAGGCGGATGGGACAGCTGGTCGCCCGCGTTTATGGTCGGCAAACAGGTGACCGGTGCGCGTCTGGGCATCATTGGCATGGGACGCGTCGGGCGCGCCTTTGCGGCCAAGGCCCGTGGCTTTGATATGGAAATCCACTATTACAACCGCAGTGAATTACCGCCCGGTCAGGCGCAGGGGGCCACATACCATGCGACGGTCGAGAGCCTGCTGGGGGTTGCCGATTTCCTGTCGCTTCATTGTCCCGCAACACCCGATACGACAGACCTGATGAACGCGGACCGCTTTGCCCTGCTGCCTGAAGGTGCGGTGATCGTAAACACGGCACGCGGTGCACTGGTGGACGAGGACGCGCTGCTGGATGCGCTGGCCAAGGGGCAAATCGCGGCGGCGGGGCTTGATTGTTTCAAGACCGAACCGGGTGGCAATCCCGCCTTTGCAGACCATGACAACATCTTTATGCTGCCCCATATCGGCAGCGCCACGCGCAAGACCCGCGACGCCATGGGCTTTCGTGCGCTTGATAACCTTGATGCATTCTTTGCCGGTAAGACACCGGGCGACTTGCTCTAATCCCCCGAAAGGACTTTTACCATGACCAAAATCGCATTCCTTGGACTAGGCGTGATGGGCTATCCGATGGCCGGACATTTGCAGGCTGCGGGGCATGACGTCACTGTCTATAACCGTACCGCCGCCAAAGCGCAGGCATGGGCAAAGCAGCACGGCGGCAAAAGCGCGCCAACGCCTGCACAGGCCGCCGAGGGCGCTGATTTTGTTATGGCCTGCGTGGGCAATGATGACGATTTGCGTGCCGTTTGTCTGGGTGATGACGGCGCATTTGCCGGCATGTCGAAAGGCGCGCTGTTTGTGGATCACACAACAGTGTCCTCCAAGGTGACCCTTGAGCTTTATACAAAGGCGAAGGCTGCGGGTCTGTCGTTTGTCGATGCGCCGGTTTCCGGCGGGCAGGCGGGTGCCGAGAACGGCCAGCTTTCCATCATGTGCGGCGGCGATGCGGCGGATTACGACCGTGCAGAGCCGGTGATGAACATCTATGCAAAGCTGGTCCGCCGGATTGGCGAAAGCGGTGCGGGCCAATTGACGAAAATGGCCAACCAGATTGCCATCGCGGGGCTGGTACAGGGGCTTTCTGAGGCGCTGCATTTCGCGACCAAGGCAGGCCTTGACGGCCGCGACGTGGTCGAGGTGATCAGCCAGGGTGCCGCGGGCAGCTGGCAGATGGCCAACCGCTATGAGACGATGCTGGACGATCATTTTGAACATGGCTTTGCCGTGGACTGGATGCGCAAGGACCTTGGCATTTGCCTTGAGACGGCAAATGAAAACGGGGCCAGCCTGCCGGTGACAGCGCTGGTTGATCAGTTCTACAAGGACGTGCAGAAAATGGGCGGCGGGCGCTGGGACACCTCATCGCTTTTCAAACGGCTTGAGAAATTCTGAAGACGTCTGGCAGGTCTTGGGTGTATCTTGCACCCGGCCAAAACGGTCAGTTGAGCCAAGGTCAGGCCCCGCAGGGACCTGACCTTTTGCTTGTGGCCTGGTGCGTTTGGAAAAGACCGCGTTAATGGGCCAAAAGGACCGGCAGGTCTTTTTGTTCTATCATTGTACGCGTGGTCCCGCCAAAGACCGCCTCCATCATCCGCGCATGGCCGTAGGCCCCGGCCACGACCAGATCGGCACCTTGTTCTGACGCGCGGTTTTGGATGCATTGTGCAACCTCAAGGCCCCCTGTGGGAAACTGGGATACCGTGACCGAACACCCATGATGGCTGAGCCAGGCAGCAACGTCGGTTCCGGGGTCTGGTCCTTCCCGTTCGGTCATCGTGACGGGGTCAAAGCAGGCAATGACGACATCCTTTGCCGCGCGCAGATAGGGCAGGGCGACATGGACTGCTCTTGCGGCGGCCGCGCTGCTGTTCCATGCGACAAAGATGCGGTCCACCGGTTTGGATGGGGAGGCGTTGAGCATCAGGCCGATCGGTGATTTGAACAAGACACCATAGGTCACCTCGCGCATGACATCGGGCGTGTCGCGCAGGTTTGGCGCGATATGTGCGATGTCGCTGACCCGCGCGCGGCGGGCGACGACATGTTTGATGTCCATGGTCGCGCATTGGATGGACTGGACATCGGCCGAAACACCGCTGCGGGCCAGCACCGCTTCGATCTGGGTCTCGCGCTGTGTCAGCGCCTCTTGCGCTGCCTGCACCGTTTCGGTCCAATTGTCGGGGATATTCATGCCGCCATAGGGCGGAACCCCGTAGGCGTACATGGGCAGGGCCGGTGCTGCCCCCAACATAAGGCAACTCAGATGAGCCTGCTGTTCATACGCGCTTTCTGCCAGATCGGCGATAACACGGTCGGGGGTTTCGGGGTCGATCACCAGAAGGGTCGTTGCATTTTTCACCAGAGTTCTCCGTCCAAGGGCTGCGATACCGGGTGCGGTCGCGGCATTGGGACCCAGAGTAGATGAATCACCAGCATTGCGTATGATTTGGATCAAACTGCGCGCGTTCGGGGTGAAATTCATGCGCAAACCTGGGGGGGCCGCGAAAAAGTGGCCCAAAAGCCTGAGATCAAACCATCGAAGTGATCCGGGTGCCTGCTGTCCCATCCATCAGATACAGCGCATCAACAAGCCTGCCGATGGCGGCAAAACCGCCGGTTGCCTCGACGAACTCGCATGCGGCGGTCACTTTTGTCCCCATCGTGTCTGGCGGCAGGCTGGCACCTTGCAATGCCTGCGGAGTGGTATGGGGGATCAGCGCCTGATCCGGCGTGCCCCAATCGCGAAACACCCCCGCAACATCCGTCAGCATCAACAAGGCGTCCGCCTGCAAGTGGCGTGCCAGCAAACCGCTGCTCTGGTCATGATCGATCACCGCCTCAATCCCCGCCATCCTGCCATCGCTTTGTTGCACCAAGGGTATGCCGCCCACACCCGGACAGATCACGACCATGTCCTGTTCAAGCAGCATCCGGATCACATCCAGTTCCAGAATGCGTTTCGGCAAGGGGGCGGGCACCTTGCGGCGAAAACAGGTGTCGTCCCTGGCAATGGTCCAGCCCTGGTGGCCGTTCAGGCGTGTGGCTTCTTCCCGTGTGTAGACGGGGCCGACAAACTTTGTCGGGGTCTGAAGCGCCGGGTCCATTGGATCGACCTCAATCTGGGTCAAAAGAGTGGCATAGCGCTTGCCCGGGGCAAAGGCCTTGTTGAGTTCGTGTTGCAGCACATCGCCGATCATCCCGCGTGCCTGTCCCCGCGCGCCGTCCCGCGGGCAGCGACCGGTGTGCAAGCTGAGGTAGTCAACCTGCGGGCCATCACCATGGGTAATCACCACCTCATGTCCCATGGCCAGCAGTTGCGCAAGCGAGGCTGCAGCCAGCTTGATGCTTGCATGCCGGGCCTCGGCCGTCAGCACTTCACCGCGTTTTTCAAGCGCGCTTCCGCCCAAGGCTACAACAATACGCATTTTTGCTCCGGTTGTTGAACCCATGACGCCTTCAGTCACTGTTCAGGTGCCCCGATGGGTGCCGACGGCACATAATGGCCCCCGGCGTGACGCCCAATGGCGGTGCCATGCGATCATCCTGTCATGGGGTGGTTTCATCTGATCAGACGATGACCCAAATCGCGGTGCTGCAATTGAGATTGGTCAAACGACGGCCAGCGCGGCCTCATTTCTTGAGGCGGCTTTTGTATTTTTGGTAGAACCGCGCATTCAGCTTGATGAATTGCGAAAGGTTATGGCCAAACCAGCCAGCAGAGTTGCCGCGCAGATAGATATATCCCGTCAGGCTGGCAAAAAGACTGCCCAGGGCATTCAGGATCAAATCGCCCATGGTGTCATCCAACCCTGATTTTTGCATGTTCAGCCCAAAGGATCGGTCCATCGCATATTCGAAGACTTCCCACATCGCGCCCATCGTGATCGCCACGCAAAACGTAATCGCGGCAATCGCAGAGGGAGGTGCGGCAAGCCTGTCGCCCTCAAACAGCATGAACACCAACAAGAACCCCGTCAGCCCAAAGCCGATGGCAGAAGAGCCATGCAGCGCCAAATCCCACCACCACAGGCGTTCGTAGAAATCAAACGCCTCGCCCAGAAAGATGGCGGCAAAGAAAAAGAGGGTCGTGGCCACCAGAAACGGAAGCGGCAGCGCAAGTGACCAGCGCGCAGCCAAGAGCGGGGGCAGCAGGGAAAGCGATAGCGTTGCCAAGCTGACAAAGGCCAAAGACCACCGTGCAAGACCCAATGCGACCAGGCCTGCGATCAAGAGTGCTGCCCAGATCACGAGGATGACGGGGCTGGAGTTTCGGATCAAATGCATCTTGGCACTGCCGGGCTGATCTTAAATTCTTGCATCTTGGCACCTATATTTAAGACATGTCAGAAAAACTGCTACGCATCGCCAGTTATAACATACGCAAGGCCCGCGGGTTGGACCAAAGGCGGCGTCCTGAACGCACGCTGCAAGTGATCAACAGGCTTGAGGCAGATATTGTCGTGCTTCAAGAGGCCGACAAGAGGATGGGGGTGCGCCACCCCGCCATCCCCAGACGCATGATAGAGGCCGAAACCGATTTTTATCTGGCGGAAGTGTCGGAAAATGCCATCAGCCTGGGCTGGCACGGCAATGCTGTGCTGGTGCGCAAGGGCATCAACATCACCGGCTTTGAACGCATTGTTCTGCCGGGGCTGGAGCCGCGCGGTGCCTTGCGTCTTGATCTGGATACTGGTCTTGATCCGAATACTGGTCTTGATCCGAATACTGGCGGCGGGCTGCGGGTGATTGCCACACATCTGGGATTGCTGCGTCGGGACCGTCGGGCGCAATTGGACGTGCTTTGTCAGCTGCGTGCCAGCCATCTGCCCACGGTGATTGCGGGGGACTTTAACGAATGGTCGTCGCGCACCGGGCTGGAACCGCTGGCCGCGCGATTTGCTGTTCACACGCCGGGCCAGACCTTTCATGCCCGACGCCCTGTCGCGGCCCTTGACCGATTTGCCCTGTCCCATGGCATAGACCTGCGGGATGCGGGCGTCGCACAGGATGCAGTGGCGCGCAGGGCCTCGGACCATCTGCCGATCTGGTCTGACATTGCGCTGCCCTTGGCTGACGTTATTGGCTGAACAGGACGGGCAGTTTTGCATCATGCAGCAACGCGGGGCTGGTGGCCCCCAAGACAAATTCATATGCCTTGGAATGGCTGAAGGCACCGGTCACGATCAGGTCCGCACCCTTTTCAAAGGCCGCCTTGTTCAAGGCATCGGCAATGCTGTCGCCCATCGGGTTGCGTTGTTCCAATTCGGCCCTGAGGTCGTGCCGCGCCAGCATTTCGGTCAGATCGACACCAACTGAATCCTTCAGCATATCCTGCTGGCTCTTGCTGACCCGCAAAACGGTAACAGTTGCACCAGGCTGTGCAACTGTCAGCATATCATGGCTGGCGCGGGCCGCTTCCTTGGTATCGTTCCAGCCCAGCAGGATGTTGGCACCGATCTCGGGGCCGTCATAATCGGGCGGGACAACGATCACCGGTCGGCCGCTTTCGCGGATCACATGTTGCTGTGCGTTGCGCTGGTCATAGCGATCCGCTGTCCTGTCCTCTTGGGCCATGATGACAAGATCAGCGACACGGGCGCTTTCGACCATACGTTCGCTTGCATAGACAGCCTCTGCGCGGACCAGCCGGAATTCACTGGGGAAATCCTCAAGGGCGGTGTGTTTGCGAAACACCTTTTCAATCGCGTCAGACGCCTTTTTCTGGCTTTCGTGAAAGCTTGCAAAGGCGGGTTCGGGAATGTGAATGGCGATGCCGGGATAGACCAGCAGCGCCTCAACGGTGTGCAGGCCGATCAGATGGGCATTGTGTTTGCGGGCCAGCGGAACCGCCAGTTTAAGCAGGGCATCTGAGTTTTCAGGCGTTGTCAGGCAAACCAGAAGTGTCTTAAGTCCCATGCGCGTGTTCCTTTGTTTGAAGGGCCCTTGTCTGGAGGACCCTGGTCTGGGCGGCGTTCGTCGGGGCGGCAAAGTGTCAGTCACCCGGACCACAGTGAAATCGCCTTTCGGCAAAGCCCGCAGTGACTTGGCCCTGTGTCCTGTCTAGACGGGGGAGCCGCCGGGCGGATTGATCTTGGTCAATCGACTTTGCCGCAAACGCAGTAGCACTGACCGAAAGTTTCATTTCTCAAAGGGATGCATCATGTCAGCGTACCGCACATCAGTCATTGTTGCCTTCCTGATTTGCCTGTGCCTGCCGGCCCGGGCCGAAACTTATCTGGTGGAACACGGCGGTGATACTTTCGTGTCCGGACCGCAGATCACCAGACCTTTGGTCAGTTCTGGCGATACATTCGTTGCTGCGCGGCAGGCGCATGTCACAGGCCGGTCACAAGGTGATCTGCATGTTTCGGGCTTTGACGTGTCCATCAGCGCCGACGCCGCCGAAGATCTCTATGCCGTTGGCGCGTCGGTGGTGCTGGCTGGCAGTGTCGGCCATGATCTGTCTGCCGCAGGCTTTAGCGTGCATGTGCAAAAGGGGTCCATTACCGGGGGCAATGCACGGCTGCTGGGCAATACGGTGACCGTAGAGGGGGACATCGCCGGGGCGCTGTTGATTGCGGGGCGGGATGTCATTCTCAACGGGCCTGTCAACGGGGATGCCCGTATTCTGGCACAGACTTTGTCTTTTGGTCCTGACGCGGTGATTGCCGGCACGCTGACCTATATGTCCCAAGACCCCGTTGCCGTGCCCGAAAGGGTCGCCCCCCCGACGCGTGTCGTATTTGAAAAGACCTCAGGCGATATGTTCTGGGAGGAATTCGAAGACATGCATATGGATATGCCGATATTTCCCACTTTCGTGTCGGTCGTTTTCGGGTTCATCATCCTGCTTTTGTTTTTCATTTTCCTGGGCGTTTTGATGCTGGGCCTGCTGCCCAGACGGCTTGAGAAAATGCGCCTGAATATAGCACGTGCGCCCGGACAGACATTTCTGGCCGGTGTGATTGGTCTGTCGCTGCTGTTTGGCATGGTGCCGATCACGGCATTGACGGTTGTAGGCCTGCCTTTCGTTCCGATTGTCGTTCTCTTGATCATTGTGGCGTGGACCCTTGGCTATGCGCTGGGTGCTTACGGCATCGCGATGAAGGTCTGGACTGGTCTGTCTGACGAAGATGAGCCAGGCAACATGACCCGTATCTTGGTCTTTGCGGTGGCGATCATCGCCATCTCGCTGCTGAACTTCATTCCCTTCGTGGGTTGGGTTGTGAACTACACATTGGTTCTGCTTGGCATCGGGGCCATGACGCATGCGCTGTTCCAATATCTGATCGGCAATTCCGACGTCGCACTGGATGTAGACATGAAACCCATCGAAAAATAATCCTCAGACCGGAGAAATACCATGACCGCACAGGGCCTCGAAGTCATCGATCATACGGTACATACCACCCATGAGTGGATCAACGAGCTGGCACAGCGGCTTGACTGGTCATCCAAGCGCAGCGCCTTGCGATTGCTGAGCGTCACATTGCACCATGTGCGTGATCACTTGCTGATTGACGAATTGGCACAGTTTTCGGCCCAATTTCCGCTACTTCTGCGGGGCATCATGTTTGAAGGATGGGTGCCAAAGAACACCCCCATCAAAGAACGGCGCGCAGCTGCCTTCATCACCCATATCTCTGATCAGATGGAGCAAACCGAAGAATATCGCGGATCACAGGACATTGCTTGTGTCTTTGCCCTGCTCAATGCCCGCATCAGCAAGGGCGAGATCGAAGATGTCCTAGCCAGCCTGCCGTCTTCCTTGCGTGATCTGTGGCCCGCGCCGTGACGACGGGCAAAGCGCCACAAAACATAGGGTTTGTGGCGCTTTGGGGCAGGTCTGATGTGATACAGGGTGCCTTCAGTCATGCTCTCCGGAAGACAGGCCAAGCAAGGCGGTCGGGCGCAGGATGATTATCGTATGGATGCTGTCGATCGCGATGATCTTGCTTTTGCGCAGCTGCGTGAACGTGCGGCTGACGGTTTCGGTTGTCAGGCCAAGGAAATCGGCAATGTCAGACCGGCACATGGGAAGTTTGAGTTGCTTGAACCCGCCCAGGTCCTCTCCGACACGGTCGCTCAAGACGCTCAGGAAAGAGGCCACTTTTTCCACGGCGGTCTTGCGGCCAAGCATCATGAAGTGATCCTGCATCGCGCTTATTTCACGCAGGGCGGCCTGCAAGAGCGCATTATGCAACACCGGATCGCAATCGGCACTCTCAAGGCAGGACCGCCGGTAGGGCTGCAGGCGCGCATCTGTCAGGGCGTCACAATCGCTTTGATGCTCTCCACCTGCCGGAAAGCCGATGACATCACCGGGATACCCAAAGGCGATCACCTGCCGCCGTCCGTCCGCCAGCAACCGCGTCAGCCGCACAACACCGGATGTGACCTGATACAGCCATTCAACACGGTCACCCTGATAGTACAGGTATGACCCTGCCTTGAGCCGCGTTTCGACGCGTGCAGGACCCCTGCGCCCCAAAGGGACGATGGGTGTGGCGTCGGCGTAATCTGTGGGAATTGTGACATACATCTTAGGGAATCTCCAATCTTGTTGGGATTACCTTGGACAGGTCAGGTACTTTCCATTACCTTCCTTTGACGTCGAAGGGTATCGGTCGGATTCAAAATGTATGGCTTTGTAACAAACTGTATTTTTTTGTCGCGACTGCTTGTAAAGGCTGGATTTTTTTCCACGTTGCGTCAGAATGACACTCCGCGACTTCTAGAGGCGCGGAGGCTGTTCGGATAAAGACCTAGGCGACGTTATGAATAATCAAAACGTTCTCATCGTAGAGGATGATCCAAAGATCAGGTTGCTGCTGCGCAATGTGCTGCAGGACGAAGGTTTTGGTGTCTTTGAGGCGGTGACGGCCGCTGAAGCCTTTGCAGTCATCAATTCGACGCCGATCAAACTGGTTACTCTGGACATTCATTTGGGTGCGGATAACGGCATTGAACTTGCCCGCGAAATTCGCCGCATGTCGCACGTCCCCATCATCATTCTGACAGGAAGAGCCGATGTCATTGACCGCGTTGTCGGGCTCGAGGTGGGGGCGGATGACTATATCACCAAACCTTTCCACATCCGCGAATTCGTGGCCCGGGTGAGAAGCGTTTTGCGCAGGGTCGCTACTAGCACTGAAAAACTGGTTCATCCAGTTGCCACAGCCTCTGATCCCGCCGAAGAGAGCAAACACTATATATTCGATCAAATGACAGCATTCCCTGACCGGATGGAGCTGTTGGACAGGAATGGCGCTGACTGTGGTCTGACCAGTGGCGATTTCAAACTACTGAGCGTATTTCTGACCCGTCCAAAGCGGGTCCTGTCACGCGACCAGCTGATGGATCTGACCGGCGGGCTGGAATGGAGCCCGCTGGACCGCACCATCGACAACCAGATCGCCCGCCTGCGCAAAAAGATCGAAAGGGACCCGTCAGATCCCAAGCTGATCAAGACGGTGCGCGGTGTGGGCTATATCTTTGCCTGTGACGTGCAATCGGTCATTGGCTCGGGCTTGTCGGAAAACAGCGCATGAGGCTTGCATGCAGGCTCTGATCGCCTGCATCAATCGAACGGTCGGGGGCTGTCAGCGGGTATGTGAGTGATGCAGGATATAATCCGAGGCCTGCAAATGATGCGTCAGGTCGGACAGTGAGATCACGCCAAGCAAGTGATGCTCTTGTACCACCAGAAACTTGCGGCGGCCGGTCGCGCCAATCCGGGCGATCAGGTCCGGGATTGGCAAATCAGGTGCCACCACGCTTTCCTCATCCAGCCCCGCGAATACATCACCGACCTGTGTGCTGTCCCAGTTTTCCCGGTCGATGCCCGACAGCACCGAACGGTCCATATGCCCCAACAAGATACCAGCCTCCAGCACCGGAACGATGCTCGCGCCGCGTCGAAGCACGATCTTGCTCACGAAATCAGCAAGCGTCATCTCGGGCCCGACAGTGACCAGGTCGCGTGTCATCAGGTCGCGCACGGTCTTTCGCTCAAAGGCTACATGTGCCAACTGCGCCTGATAACTTGACCGGGCCGCCAGCAATAAAAATCCGCCGATCATAAGCTGCCAAAGGCCGGTCACGAATGCCCCCTGAAAGAGGGACAAAAGACCGAACATCATCAGCAGATAGCCAAATACACTACCCGATTTTGCCGCCGTTTCTGTCGCGCTCAGGACATTGCCGCTGCGGTGCCAAAGATACGCCCGCAGCACCCGGCCACCATCAAGCGGAAAGGCGGGTACCAAATTGAATAGCGCAAGCACCAGATTGATGAGCGCGAGATAAGACAGCACAACTCTCAAAGGTGCCGCATCAAAGACAAGTGCGACCCCCTGTTCCAATACCCAAAAGCCAAAGGCAAGGCCCAGCGACATTGCGGGGCCCGCCAGCGCAACCCAGAATTCCACCTGGGCGGATTTTGGCTCCGCCTCCAGTTCGGCCACGCCACCGAACAGGAACAGGGTGATGCTTTTGATGGGCAGGCCCAACCGCCGCGCGACGACGGAATGGGCAAGTTCATGCAGCAAGAGCGATGCAAAAAAGCACAGCATCGCAGCAATGGCCATGATCAGATAGGTGGCCTGCGGCAGCATCGGCAGAACGTCGGGAAAATATTGCTGCGACAGGCTCCAGGTGACAAGCGTGGCAATCACCAGCCAACTGGGGTCAATCTTGATGTCGAACCCATTGATTGAGAAGAGCTTTATGGCGTTTGCAAACATGGTGGTCCTCAAATCTGGGAGGAAGTTTAGCGCAGTGGAAAACCGGTTAACTGATTTTGCTCAATTTGAACTCAGCCGGGGCATTGCACCTGTGCCATCGACAGCTCGCGCTCTTTGCTGACCACACGCGGCCGCTGACATCGGCACCAACACAGGCCCGTTGTTTCGGAGTATCCTTGCCGATCATTTGCGTCATTGAGCAAGATCAAATCCCCCGGTTTCGGCCGGGATAAAATGGAATTCTCAGGTCATGACGGAAGGACGGATGATGTCAAAGATTTCAAATACGGATGGAAACCCAAGACCGGATGCTGCGATGACGGCGCTGGCAAAACTGCAGCAAAGCGGGTTTGGCAGTATCGTCAACATGAGCACCGAATGGATCGAAACCCTAAGCAGCATGGGCGCTGAGATAACAACCTTTGCAGCCGAGCGGATCAAGGAAGACGTCCAGACCCAGCAAAAGATCATGCAATGCAAGAACATGACCGAGGTTCAGCGTGTTCAGGCGAAATTCATTCAAAAAGCATTGAACCAATATCAGGAAGAAACCGGCAAACTGATCGAGATGAGCACCAAGGCTTTCGCGCCAAAGGAACGGGGCGACAAGACCTAAGGTCAGTCCGGGGCATTATGCGCCTGCAATGGCATGACAAAAACAGCCCCCGAAATTACGGGGAAATGCGATGCGGGTTGATCCGTATCAAAACATTTTGGGCAAACCCATAGTATGAATGAACGCAAGGGGCGGGAAGGGGAGGCGTGAAGCGTCTCTCAATCCCTTTCCGGTCCTGACAGAAGTACGGCGTTTTGACCGTATGTTTCACGGCTCCCTTTACCGGGCCGCTCCATCGGAGGAATTTCGAAATGACCACCAACCTGGGAAGTATTGACCGTATCGTGCGGCTTTTGATTGGCGTTGCACTGATTGTGGCACCTTTGCTGAACATGCCGAACATCTGGGCGAATTCAACCCTCGCCGTTGCCAGCATGGGTATTGGCGGGGTGCTGATATTGACATCATTGTTCCGGTTTTGCCCAATCTACAGGGTCTTTGGCCTTTCCACCGACAAACTCTGAGCATGCTTTTTGCGCTCTTGGTCGGATCAGCGATGATGATCGTATCTCTCGCTGTGGCCATTGTGCTGTTCGGCGTGGCGATGCGGCTGTTGCGATGGTTGGATGAATCGCAGGCCTTTTGGTATTCCCATATGCCACTGGCCTTCGATCTTGGCATGGCGACGGCCTGTATCCTTGTTGTGCTGACCTCGGCGGTCTGGGGTTGGGCCTTGCTTTATATGGAGTTGGGGCTTTTCGACACGCTTGAGCCGGCGCTTTATTTTTCAATCGTATCATTTACCACGGTGGGCTACGGCGATGTCGTGCTTGAGCCGGGCTGGAGGCTGCTTGCCGGAATGACCGCGACCCATGGTTTGTTGAACTTTGGGCTGTTCACGGCATTTCTGGTGGAAATTTTCAGGCTTCCGACCCGGTCAATGCGGCCTTGATGCGCATCCCGACGGGTCAGCCCCGCCGCGCGATCCCGCCAATCTCCAGCCCCTGAGGGAACCGCGCGCCTGACTTGGAGCCAGACTTTGTCGCCAGTGTGTATCCGGGCGGTGTATTTCATTGCTCTCTGAAGGCGCGGTTCATGCTGTCTGTCACAGGCTTCATCAGATACTGAAAGAATGTCCGTTCTTCGGTCTGGATCATGATCTCGGCAGGCATGCCGGGGGTGGGCGAAAACCCATGGACCCGGTTCATCTGTTCGGGCGATACCGATACGCGCGCAATGTATATTTCTTGAGGCAGCTCCTGTCGGCGGTCCAGAATGGCATCGGCGGAAACATAATAGACTTCACCCTGCAAGATCGGGGTTGTACGTGCGTTCAGGCCGGTCAACCGCACCGTTGCTTCTTGTCCTTGTTGGACCACATCGATTTCGTTTCGCGGGATGCTGACCTCGATGATCAAAGGATCGCCTGTGGGCAGGATTTCGGCAATGGCCTTGCCGCTTTCGATGATGCCACCTGCGGTGTGATAATGCAGCGTGACAACAGTGCCCGAAACCGGAGCCAGCACTTCGGAACGCTCCAGAATATTCTCGGCCCTGCGGGCCTGTTCGCGGATACTTTCCAACTCCGCCTGCACCAGCTGAAGCTCGTCCAGGGCGACACTTTGGTGCGTGCTCAGGGTCTGGACGATCTGGGCCTCGTAGCGTTTGTTCACCTCGGCGATCTCGTCAATCTCGGCGTTCAGGCGTCCGATCTGGCCTTCGGCATCCGCGATGGCACGCCGGATGGTGTTGACCTCGGTTTGACGGATCAGACCACGTTCCATCAGTTCTTGCTTGCTGGCAAAGTCTTCGCGCAGAATATCAATCTGTTTGCACAGGGCGATAAGCTGCAGATCATAGCCTGTTGACCTGACATTCAGGGATACGATGCTTTGTTCAAGCAGGGCAATTTCATTGCGCAGCGCACGGGACGCCGCATCAAAGGTGATCGTTTGGGACTCCAGCATGGCGGCCACTGCCGGATCGCCGCGAAGCGCCTCGATATGGTCCGGAAAGACAAGCTGCTCTGCCGCTGCATTTTCCGCCAGAATCCGCGCTTCCATCGCCTCAAGGCGGATTTTTCGCAAGAACAATTCCCGCTCGGTCGCGCGTGCCGCAGTCTCGTCCAGCAGCACGATCGGCTCGCCTTCGGTCACTGAATCGCCTTCTTCAACAAGGATGGCCTTGATGATGCCGCCCTCAAGGTGCTGCACAATCTTGTTGCGTCCGGTCGCAACGAAACTGCCCTGCGCGATAACAGCGGCGGCCAAGGGCGCACGAAAGGCCCAGACGCCAAAGCCGCCGAAGGTCACAAAGAACAACACGATGCCAAAGATAACCAGCTTGGAAATGGAGCGGGGAACTTCATCGTACCATTCGGGGGCGGGCGTATAGAGGGTGACATTAGACATTGTTCTGACCTCCCGGTCCTGTTTGCGGCCTTGGCAGGTTGCCTCCGGGCTGGGTGCGCTGGGCCAGTTGCTCCAGCACCTGCTGGCGGTACCCGAACATGGAAATATTGCCATCCGCCAACAGCATGATCTTGTCCACGACACTCAGGATTGATGGCTTTTGCGTGATCACCACCACCGTAATGTCATTTTCACCGGCGTGTTTGATGGCATTCGCCAAGGCGCGATCCCCGGCGGTATCGAGGTTGGAGTTGGGCTCGTCCAGAACCAGAAGGCTGGGATTGCCAAAGAATGCGCGCGCCAGAGCGATACGTTGTTTTTGCCCCCCCGACAGCGGCGAGCCATCGGCCTGAACCATCGTTTCATAACCATGCGGCAACATCGCGATCATGTTGTGAACATCCGCCAGAACCGCCGCGCGGTGAATGTCTTCGTCTTTGGCGTCTGACCGCATGCGCGCGATATTCGCCTTGATCGACCCCGGAAAGAGCTGCACATCCTGCGGGACATAGCCGATGTTCTCGCCCAATTGGCGGCTGTCCCAGTTGCGCAGGTCCATCAGATCAAGCCTGACATTGCCGGATGTCGGCAGGATTGAACCCACCAGCATCTTGCCCAGCGTCGTCTTGCCAGCCCCCGAGTTTCCGATAACCCCCAGCGACTCGCCGGGGTTCAGCGAAAAGGTCACCCCGTTCAAAATCACCTGCTTGGTGCCGGGGGGCACATACAAAAGCCGCTCTACGTTCAGCCGCCCCTTGGGATCGGGCAAGACCAGCTTTTCAAAACGCTGCACCGAATTATGCATCAGCGCGCTGACCCGCCCAAATGCGGCCCGCGACAGAATAAAGCCGTTCCACCCCTCGATGGAGCCCTCAATCGGGGCAAGGGCACGACCGGCGATGATCGAGGCGGCAATCACCATACCGCCTGTGATTTCGCCCTGAATGGCCAGGAATGCCCCCCATCCCAGCATCCCGATCTGGGTCAGCAGGCGCGTCGCGCGTGACACCGCAGCCCAGGCGATGTTGCGGTCTTGGGCCTTGACCTGCGCCCGCAGCGAATCTGCGGTGTCTCGGCCCCAGATTTCGACAGCTTCGGGAACCATGGCCAGCGCATTGATGATCTGACTGTTGCGCGACATTGAATCGAGATGCATGTTCGCTTTGCTTTGGGCCAGATTGGCCTTGGCGAAGGGCTTGTGGGTCACCTTTTGGTTGATGATCGCAATCACCATCAAAACCAGCGCGGTGGTCACCACGATGACGCCCAGATGCGGATGGACCAAAAAGATCGCAAAAATGAACAGTGGCGCAAAGGGGACGTCGAGAAACGAAATAAGCGTGCCCGATGTCAGAAAACCGCGCAATTGCTGCAGATCGCCCAGCGTCTGATATTGGCGGCCGTTGTCATGCAAGGATGAATGCGCCGCAGCACTGAGAACCGGTGCCCCCAGTCTGACCGCCACTTCGACCGCCGTGCGCATCAAGATAAAGCGGCGGACGGCGTCAAAGACCGCCTGCGCCACCACGGCCCCCACAATCACCGTCGTCAACATCACCAGCGTATCCAGCGACCGGCTGGTCAGAACCCGGTCCGAGATCTGGAAAAGGTAGATCGGGATTGCCAGGACCAGCAGATTTGTCGCGCAGGTCAGCAGCATCACAAAGCCAAGGTTGCGTTTCACCACCCGCGTGCCGGTGTGCAGCTGCTGGACGAACTGATCGGGGGCAGCGCGTTTGTGAAAATTGGGCGTGCCCCTGCTGTTGCCACCACCGCCGCCGCCACCGCCCTTGCCGCCGCCAGAGGCATCGGGTGGTTTGCCGCCACCACTTTGCTTTAGCATCGGGCCCGTGCTGCCTTCGATCTGTTCGCCGCCCAGTCCCCGGGTATGCATCGGGTTATTGTCCGGCGTGGCTTTTGCTTGCGGTTTCATGCGTTGCTCATCCGTCAGCCGCAGGGCAGGCGCGGGTTTGGCGGCCGCGTTTGTATCCGGGGCAGATGCCGCATCAGGGCCGTTCTTGCGGCCAGCGCGCAGGCTCTTGTCCAACGGCTCAGTCTCTGGGAAATCCATGAAATCGGGTATCCTGTCAGGCTAGCATGACTTGCATCATGTCGGGGGTTGATACGTTTTCGGGGGCCGTTGGGGTGATCATCATGTCCATGTCGCCCATTTCGGGCATCAGCATATCCTCGGCCAGAAACACGACGGCCTCGGACAAAAGCGCAGGCATGCTGACCCCTAGCGGAGCCGCGTCAGTGCTGATCAATTCGGCCTGATAGAGGGTCGCGTCATCATAGACATTGCCGTTCACGGCGACTGTTGAATCTATGCCAAAATTCTTGATGCTGGCGAGGTTGATCGTGGAGTTTGACCCGGTGGTTACTGAAGCGGTGCTGCCAAATGCCGTCTCAAAGGCGTTCATCGCCTGATGAACCTGATCAGAATCGCCCAGGATATTCGTCTGTTCGATCCAGTTCAGCGCCGTCATATCACCCTCGATAAAAAGAACGCGAAGGATTTCGGTTCCATCAAAAAGGCTGTTGTGTGCAACGGCCTCCTCTATCGTTTCCCCACCTGCCGCGAGGTCCTTGCCTGCCTGCACAAAGCTGTCTTGCATGGCACCGTAGCTATCCACGCCCGTGTTGGTGATGCTGGCACCATTGAACAAAAGGTTGTCGCCGCCCTCAAAACCCGTCGTAAAAGTGACGTGGTCATTGTCGATCATAGTGTTGATCTGAGTGATCCAATTGACGGAAATCATGCTGCCGCCGATCATGATCAGGTCATAGCCAAACCCCAGTTCCGACAGGTCCGCCAGGTTGGTTGCGGTATTATCGCCCATGGCGATGAAGGTATTGGTGCTGTCAAATGTGATCTCGGCACGGTCATGATCGGTGATGAAATTATACTGCGAAATCTGATTGACGCAGACCAGGTCGCCCTCAATCTTGGTGACGACCCAATTGTGGGGCAGATCCAAATCTTTGGCATCGGCGGCAGCTGGTTCGTTAATAGGCGCAGGTGTGGTCGGCTTGGCCGTCAGCGTGGCCGCGTTCATCACGGTCGAGTTGATGTTGCTGTTAACGCCGCCGGCGTCGTGATCAAAAAGGACGTTGATCTGTGAAATGACATTGAGGTCGACCACATCGCCCATCACCGAAATGACCGGCGCATCGATCCACGCCGTGGAGATCAGAACCTCGTTGACCAGCGTGTTGGCACCGGTCACGACCGCATGGCCGTCTTGGATTTCATAAAGGGCATCGCGGATCGGTGTCTCCAAACCTTCAAAGGGATCTGGCAAGGCATCGTCCGTATCCTCTGCACCGTCGGATTTGATTGCTGGCAGCAGGTCCCTGACGTTGGGGGCGGTGTCAGCGGTTTCCCCGTTGATGTGCAGGCCATAGGCATCGGCACCTGAAAGCATGGTCGCCGAAACCCCGGTCAAGGTGGGTATCTGTGCTGTCGTGATGCGTTGGTGCAATGCAATGGCATCCTGCGCTGCGGTTGCACCAGGTGTGATCATCGTCGCGCTGAGCGGTGCCGCGATGGCCGCTGTGATGGTCTGATACTGCTGTAGTTCAGCCAGGAACACATCAGGATGGGTGAAAACGGTTTTGCCGTCCCCCAGCAGCAGCAAATCATCATCGTTCAGAAACGATGTCTGATGCGTTATCGTGACAACGCTGCCTGCCGGCTCAAGTTGAAGCTGGGGCTTGGTATAGATTGGATATTGGGTCACCGCGCTCTCTTGGGTCTGGTTGGGCCAGTAGAGGGTTGCGGCGGTTGTGACATTGCCCACCGGATAGGATTGACTGTCAAAGGACGAACCCTGCGCTGTGCTGTGGGTATGGGTGACCATCTTGTCGGAATAGCGAAGACCGGGGGTAAACCCCTCAAGGTCGTATTTCGATGTGAAGGTAATCTCTGCTGTGTCAAAAGAGCCGTATTCGGGATAGGATGCTTTCAACGCCACGAATTTGTCATAGCTGGTCCGCATCCGGTCTTCTTCTACGGTGACGTGAAATATCCCGACCATATGGGCGACAATTTCGGTCATCTGATCCATTAACATCGCTGCCTCGCTTTGCGTGCAAAAGGGCTCTGTTGCGGCCCATTACTCTGGGTTCTGATTGAGAAACCTGCGATCGACGCTGAAATTATTGTTTTTCAACAGTGCGTCTGGGCCCGGTTGTGCCGGGCCCAGACAATGTCCTGACGCTTATGCGCCGTCGCCGTCGTCGCCGATGTAGCTGGAGCTGAACGAGCCACCAACGACCGTCATATCGACAGTATTGCCCAGCACGTTTGCACCCTGAACGATGGTCTGGTTGAACGCAGATGTATCGATCTGCGATGCAGCGGAGGCAAAGGATTCACCGCTGACATACCCGTCGTCACCGTTTTGCGATCCCCACATCCCGGCGTTTCCGCCAGCACCGCCACCGCCAGCAAAGGCGTCACCGCCGTCACCTGCCGTGCCACCGCCCGCTTGGGCTGCACCGACCATTGCCTGGCCGCCGTATCCGCCGCCGCTGTCGCCGCCCCATGCGTGACCGCCATAGCCGTCACCGCCGCCGCCGCCGTAGGCTGCGTTGTCGCCGCCGTAGCCTGCAGTGCTGTTTGTAGCACCAGAGGTTGCCCCGGCATAACCACCGTCACCGCTGTTGGCATTGCCAGACTGTGCCGATCCAGAGCCAGAGCCATTGCCGGTAGATGTGGCACCTGCGTTGGCACCGTCACCGCCTTCGCCGTAACCTGAGCCGTATCCGTCGGCATCTGCATCGGAATCAGCGTCGGTATCACCCGATCCGCCGCCGTGCCCACCATGCCCCATCTTGACAGGCATCTGATGACCGCCATGACCACCGCCAGAGCCATCACTGTCGGCGTCGCTATCGGCGTCACCGAACCCGGCACCCATGCCGCCGCCATCACCAGCCCCGCCGCCGTCAGCATCGGCACCGGACATGCCGACACCCATACCAAGCGCCGCAGCCATGGATGTGGCGTTGCCGCCGTCACCGCCAGTGGCCTCGGCACCGGAAGCCGCGCTTCCATGGCCCATGCCAAAGCCCATGGCTGTTCCACTGGCACCTGCTGCACCGGCTCCGCCAGCAGCGTTTGCATTGCCTGCTGAACCGCCCGCACCACCGGTTGCACCGGCATGGCCGCCATGGGCCAGACCACCGATCGCGCCACCACCATCAGCCTTGGCAGAACCTTCGCCTTTGCCGCCATCAGCGCCGGCAGAAATGCCGTCGTCTGCTTCAGCATGGCCACCGCTTGAGGTGTTGTTCTGGGTCAGTGAGCCGCTGTTTGACACATTTGACAGGTCGTCATTGTCGGTCAGCTTGTTGTACTGCGAGTTTACGGTCGCTGAATCATTGCCAGCACCGTTCAGCGCATCATTCAGGATGTCCTGAATGTTCATGTCATCGCCGGGGCTGAAATTCATCGCGCCCTGCGACATCACGAAGTCACCAGCATTTGAGTTCGCCAAATCGATATCGGCAAAATCATCATCGGAAGGATCCCAACCGGTCATGTCCAGATCAATGCCAACAGACACAGAAGTGTCAGAGGTATTGGCGTTGCCGTTGGCATTGGTATTGGTGTTGCCATTGGCGTTGCTGTTCGTACTGCCATTGGAGTTCGAACTGGTGGTCATGCTGGAATTGGCGTTCTGGTTCTGACTGGCGTTCTGGTTCTGGCTGGCATTGTTGTTGCCGTTTTCGTTGCCATTGCCGTTGTCATTGCCGTTGGCATTGTCGTTACCCGACTGGTTGCCATTTTCATTGTCGTTGTCATTTGACGATGATTGTTCCTGACCCTGCGCCTGAAGCTGCGCCTGAAGTTCGGCCTGCTCTTGCGTTTGGTCCTGATCCTGGTCCTGATCTTGATCCTGGGTCTGATGGCTATGGCCACCCATTGGGAACATGTGATTTCTGTGTCCAGACATTTTGGTATCTCCGTAAAAGTGATCTACGGGACCGCCATTCTATAAGATGCGACCAACGCGTAGATTCAGGTTTCAATTGAGTGATTTGGTTCGGGGGCTTTGAACGATGATCTGTGTTCAAATCTCACCCCGGCAGTGCTTGTATCTCTATGCTGTGTCCTCCGCGCTGTTTCAGGGCATTCACGGCATGCAAAAGGCCCGTCAGGCCCAGAGTTTTGCCGCGGCAAAGGTCGTCTCAGACGTCTGCCATCACGGTCATTCGTGACTGGTTCAGCTTCCTTGATTGCGGTGGCATCGGTAAGTTAGACATAGGATTTACGGGCGCGAAAATGGGGTTAACCATCTGTTCCGGATAGAGAAATTTGAATAATTTCTTAAGTGGACAAGCCCGATTTCGGGTCGTGGTTAGTAACTAGGGGTAGGCTTGGTGGCGCTTTCCACCGGGCTGACTATAGGGGCTAATCCTTGGGGGAAATCGGCACGAATTGATCCTATTCCGAAAGGCCTGCGGAATGCCCTTTGGCGTTGCAAGACGGTCGGGAAAATGGCGCAAAACGTGCTTTCGTCCCCATCGGTTTAAGGATCGGCGCGGTGCTTTTGTCAGGCAAAGATGCAGCGCGCGCTGATGGCTGCAGAATCAGATCGCATTTGAAATTGGCCCAAGCACTAAAAATCCAAATAAAATCATATGAATAGCCAATGATTCGACCTTTGCAGGATGATCGGGTGCGATCCGGGGCATTCGCCATTCCACCCCTCCACACCAGCCAAGAAGCGGAGGCAAAAGATAGATAACTGTAGATCATTTGGTGAAAATAAGGCGAACATATCATAAACGCACTGCCTGAATTGACATCAATCAAGAGCGATGGGGGCAGGGCAAGTGAAACCTAAACGCGAAGATACTGCCTATGCTGCTGCTGATATGAACAATTTGATTAGGAAGGGGGATTCCTGCCATGGATGGGGACATTAAATCTGACACATCGATGATTACGGGCATTTTCGTTGGTGACGCACTGAGCTTTCCCGAAAGGGGGCTGCGCCTTGCTGAGGCGGAGATGGGGGTGGTCAAATGCATCCGCGTGGCGGGCGTGAATGACCTGCTGTTCATGAGCGACGCCCGCTCAGAAACCGTGCGCCTGATTGCGGTGGATGAAACGATGCTGGATCGTCTGACACATGTGCTGCCCAGACTGCGCACGCAGTTTCCTCAGGCCAATATCGCACTGGCGTTTCGACATGTCGAAAAAGCCTGCGAGCTGATGGAAAAGATGCAGCACGAACCGTCATGGGGCCAGGTCGGGTTGTTGCCGATGAACCTGCACATAGATTGCTGGTTATCTGTCTTGCAGCTGCTGATCTCGGGGGAATACCTGATCCCCGCAGAGCTTTTGCAGCGCGAACAGCAACCGGCAGCCCAGCCGGATGCATCTGGCAGGGATGCATCGCCCGCAGCTGATGGGCCCGATGATGGAACCGATGTGCATCTGACCGCGCGCGAACTGCAAGTGCTGCAATCTGCTTCTGAAGGTAAACAGAACAAGATCATCGCAGACGAATTGAACCTGTCGCAACATACCATCAAGCTGCATATGCATCACATCATCGCAAAGCTGCGGGTGCACAACCGCACCGAAGCCGCTGTCTGGTATCTTGGCCGATACGCGAATGGCCGGGGGAGGTAATCATGCCCCAGGCTGGCCGGCCGATTGATTTTGATGCCTTCCTGCTGTTGATCGGCAAACTGAACTATACTTGGACCAACACCGAAAGCCTGCTTATCCATTTGATCGCCGGTCTGTCTGGCATGGACAAGGAAACCGCCACGGTGGTGTTCTTGACGCTGAACAGCACGCGCGCGCGGATTGATCTGGTCGACCGGCTATCCAAACTGGACCGCGTCGCCCCGCAAGAGCGCGACCGCATCCTTTCCCTGACCAGCCAGATCAAGAAGCAATCGGGGCTGCGCAATCGGTATAATCATTGCATCTATGCCTTTGACACAGCCGGCTGCAATCCGCGGTCCATATTGATGCGGATTGCGGACCGCAAAGACCGTTTGATGATCGGTCAGGTAAACGATCTGGACGCCGCAGCCGCGCAGGATGTTCAAGAGGCAATCAACGAACTGGCTGCCATTAATCGCCATATATGGCAGACGGTTAGCGACTTTGGCTATCCCGAATGATCACGTGGCTAACCCTATTTCTAGCTTACAGCACCCCAATCCGAAACCTAATTTCAAACTGAACCTAAAGGCAATCTTGAGCGCAGCAATGCGGCGCGGGTTGCCGGTTAGGGGGTCTATTCAGACCGTTTGAAAGGGGACATCATGGATATTTTTTCGAGCAGAAGAAACGCCTGCACTCAGGATGAACGTCAACGTATCATCGTGGCCGGAGGGGCCGGTTTCCTGGGCAGCCATCTTTGTGATGCATTGATCAAGGATGGTCATTTTGTGGTGTGTCTGGACAATTTCCTGACGGGACGTCTGTCGAATGTCGCGCATCTGCTTGATCATCCGATGTTCACGCTGATCACACATGATATCGTCGCACGCCTTCCCGATATTGGTCAGGTCGATCAAATCTACAACCTGGCATGCGCCGCCTCTCCGCCAAAGTATCAGGCCGATCCTCTGCATACGTTCAAGACCAATGTTATCGGGGCCTTGAACCTGTTGGAGCTGGCCGATCGCAAGGGGGCCACGATCCTGCAATCCTCCACTTCCGAAGTCTATGGCGATCCAGAGATCAATCCCCAACCGGAATGGTATCGCGGCTGCGTGAATACGGTCGGCCCAAGGGCGTGCTATGACGAAGGCAAGCGGGCGGTTGAGACGCTGTTTTACGAATTCCACAAACAGCGTGGCCTGCGCACAAGGATTGCGCGCATCTTCAATACCTATGGGCCGGGCATGTCGCCCAGCGACGGGCGGGTCGTCTCGAACTTTGTGGTTCAGGCGCTTGCCGGTGAGGATGTGACGGTCTTTGGAGACGGCAGCCAGACCCGCTCCTTTTGTTATGTCAGCGATATGTTGCGCGGCCTGAAGGCCCTGATGGCGGCCCCTGATACCGTGGTCGATCCGGTCAACTTGGGAAATCCAGTCGAATTCACAATTCTGGAACTGGCCGAGACGGTGATCAAGACGCTGAAATCCCCCTCGCGGATACGGTTTAGCGATCTGCCTGCCGATGATCCAAAGCTGCGCAAGCCCAATATTGAACGCGCCAAACGTGTCATTGGATGGGAACCACAGGTCACTCTGGCCCAGGGCCTGGCGCTGACCATTCCGTATTTCGCCGCTGAGCCAAATCGCTACAGCAAAGCGCTGTGGGCGGCAGAATGACCGGGCCGGGCACCATATGCGTGACCGGCGGCGCGGGCTATATCGGCAGCCACGCCTGTCTGGCACTGGCGGCGCAAAAGCGTAAAGCCGTGGTTGTCGATAATCTGTCGACAGGGTCACGCGATGCGGTGCGCTGGGCACCGCTGGCAAAGCTGGATCTGCGCCAGACCGAAGCATTGACCGAAACGCTGATCCGCCACGGTGTCGATACGGTTTTGCATTTTGCGGCCTCTGCCTATGTGGGGGAATCTGTCTCGAACCCGCAAAAGTACTATGACAACAATGTGGGCGGGATGCTGTCCTTGCTGACCGCCTGTGCCGCCGCAGGGGTCAAGACCTTTGTCCTGTCCAGCAGTTGTGCGACCTATGGCGTGCCCGAACGCGTGCCGATAACAGAAGCAACCGCGCAGCGACCGATCAATCCCTACGGGACGACCAAGCTGATCTGCGAGCAGATGCTGAAAGACATCGCAGGCCAAACGGCCATGTCCTATGCGATTTTGCGCTATTTCAACGTGGCCGGCGCAGATGGCAGCGGCACCCTGCGCGAACGTCACGACCCCGAGACGCATCTGATCCCGCTGACACTTTTCGCGGCAGCAGGACAGGGGCCGGCGCTGCGGGTGTTTGGCGGTGATTACGACACGCCCGATGGCTCTTGTATTCGCGACTACGTTCATGTCTCCGATCTGGTTCAGGGGCATCTGCTGGCTCTTGAACACCTCAGGGCAAGGGGCGGCAACCTGACGCTGAACCTTGGCAGTGGTCGGGGCACCTCCAACCTTGAGATCGTGGGAATGGTCGAACGCATCCTCAACCGTCCCGTGCCAGTTCAGATCGCCCCGCGCCGCGCGGGTGATCCACCCGCGCTGGTGGCCGACATATCGCGCGCAAAGGATGTGTTGGGTTTTGTGCCCAGGCGGTCCGGCTTGGCCACAATCATCACGGATGCCGCGCGCAGTTTCGCGTTGGAGGCCGCTCATGCACATTAGGTCAGACATCGCCTTGCCCAGAAAAGAGCCGGTGCTTGCCTATCGGGAAGCGGTGGTCACAGGCCGGCGCAAGGTGGCCTATGCGGGTTTCGTGACCGTCTGGGTGATCTGCGCGATCTTCTTTTGGGCGTGGTGGCTGCGGCCCGAGCACAACATCGGCTGGATAAGGTACCTTGCGGTCAGTGCCTGTCTGTTCTGGATCTTCTTTCTGCAGGCCTATTTTATCGCCATGTTCATGCGCGCACAGCAGGTGGCGCGCAGCGTCGCGGATCTGGATGCGCCACGTGTCGCGATGGTGGTGACCAAGGCCCCGGCAGAGCCATTCCCCGTCGTGCGCGACACGCTTGTTGCGATGCTGGCGCAGGATGTCGCGCATGACACCTGGCTTGCTGACGAAGATCCGCAGCCCGAAACGATCGCCTGGTGCCGCGACAACGGAGTGAACATCTCTTCTCGCAAGGGGGTTGAGGCCTACCACCAGACGCAGTGGCCGCGGCGCACCCGCTGCAAGGAAGGGAACCTTGCGTATTTCTATGATCATTACGGGTACGACAGATATGACTTTGTCTCGCAGCTTGATGCTGATCACGTCCCGCAACCGGGTTATCTGCGGCAAATCCTGCGCCCCTTTACCGATCCTGCAGTCGGATATGTGAGCGCCCCCAGCATCTGTTCGCAGAATGCCGAGACCAGTTGGGCCGCGCGGACGCGCCTGCACGCAGAGGCCATGTTTCACGGCGTCCTGCAGGCGGGCTATTCGAACGGCTGGGCACCGATGTGCATAGGGTCGCATTATGCCGTGCGCACCGCCGCACTGAAACAAATCGGCGGGTTGGGCCCAGAGCTGGCAGAGGATCATTCGACCTCTATGTTGATGAATGCTGGCGGATGGCGCGGCATGCATGCGATGAAGGCCATCGCCATAGGTCAGGGGCCTGCCAGCCTGTCCGATCTGGTCACGCAAGAGTTTCAGTGGTCGCGCAGTCTGGTCACGCTCTTGCTGAGCTACACGCCGAAGTACTTTCGCGATCTGCCCCCGATACAGCGGTTCCAATTTGTGTTCTCGCAGCTGTGGTATCCGCTGTTCGCCAGCTTTATGGCGATCATGTTCGTGATGCCCATCCTGGCATTGATATTTGACATGCGGTTTGTCGATGTCACCTATCCTGCCTTTCTGATGCATGTGCTGCCGTCGATTGTCGTCTTGGTGGGGCTGGCTTTTCAGATCCGCGCAGATGGGTTTTTCCGGCCGTCGGATGCCAAGGTGCTGGGCTGGGAAAAGGCGGTCTTTGCCGCGCTCCAATGGCCTTGGGTCTTGTGGGGGTGCGTCATGGCGGTCTGGGACCGGCTAAGCGGCAAATTCGTTGACTTTCGTGTCACCCCCAAAGGCGAACGCGTGTCTTCCGTGGTGCCTTGGCCTGTCCTGCTGCCCTATTTCTGCCTTGCGGTGCTGTCGCTTTTGCCGGTTCTGTTGGTGGAAAATGTAGCCGAGGCTGCCGGCTTCTACATTTTTGCGCTGTTCAACGCGGCAATCTACACCGGCCTGTTCGTGATTGTCGTGACCAAGCAGCTTGTCGAAAATCCTGACACCGGCCAATTCTTGCCGCAGCAGGCGCTGGCCCAGTTTGGCTGTGTTGCCGTGCTGGGCGTTGCGATTGGTTTTGGCACCATGGCGCAGGGGCGCGACGCGCTGATCGCCTTGGCGACCACGCAGGGCACGGTGCAGCTTATCCGCTCTAGCCATATCGTGGCTGGCGCAGGGCAGGGGGGGCGCGGAGAATTGCATACCTCCTACAACCACGAATGGCTGTCGCAGCTGTTTCAATCCTATACAACAGAAAGGGAAAACCATGTCCCGCATTAGTGCACACAAGCCCATGACCGCCGGGCTCTTGATCGCTGCGGCCATTTTTGGATCACTGGCCTCCGGCCAAAGCCTGCCACCGGGTGATTTGCCCTTTGGCGTTTTCGATCCCGGTGGTGATTTCAGCGACACCAAGGGCGTCTCGATAGAGCATCTGTTCTTGCCTTGGGAGGACGTTTTCCTGCCCAGCCTGGAAGAGGCGGAGACCTATTCATCACAGCGCGGTCGCACGCTGCTGGTGACCGTTGAGCCCTGGACCTGGACCCGTGATGAGAGAAATTCGCCATCCGTCTTGCGGGCGGGCATTTTTTCGGGGGCCTATGATGAAACCATGCGCACCGTCTGCAGCGCATTGGGCTCACTTGAGCGGCCGCTGACGATCCGTTGGGCACAGGAAATGGATGACGGAAGCGGCCAGTTCATCTGGGCTGGCTGGGAACCTGAGGTCTATATCAAGGCATACCGCCGCATGACCGATGTCTGTCGCGCGGCGATGCCTGACGCGACCTTCATGTGGTCCCCGCTTGGCTATGAAAACATGGCGGATTATTATCCGGGCGATGACTACGTCGATATCGTGGGCCTGTCTGTGTTCAGCAATGGCCCCTGGGAAGTACAGATCCTGGGCCAAGAACAGACTTTTGATGATATCTTTGCCCCGCGCTATGAACGTGCGCTGCAGTTCAACAAACCGATCATGGTGGCCGAACTTGGCTATATTGGCGATGCCGACCACGTCGCCCTGTGGGAGGCAGACGTGCGCAGCAAAGGCGCGCTTTATCCCGAGCTTGAGGCGGTGATCTATTTCAACCAGCAAGAAGTCTATCCCTGGCCTGATGATTTCGGGCTGCCGGACTGGCGCGTGAAACAGAACATTCTCAATTGACCTGCCAAAGCGGCGGTGCAGGCGCATAAGCGGAAAGCCGCTTTTGCCCCCTGCACCCCATACGGCGCGCTAAGAATTTGATTTCTGGGTGCTTATATTTCCTTTGCTGAGGGATAGGGCGGGCCGGGACCCGCGCTCAGGGCCTGAACCGCAGCGGCAGCCTTCTGTCGGGTTGACGGGGGACGGCAAGTTATCGCATTTTCTTTCGTAATAACGAAGATCGCGACGTCCGACCGTGGCTTCGAAATGAGGAGAGAGCAGTGCCCCGAACATTAAAACGGCCTTTCAGTCGCCAGTTTACCTTGGTTTTAGCGATTTTGACCGTCTCGTCTTTTGCCGGCACTTTCGTGCAGGCCGCGACGGGACCAAAGACCGTGTCAATCACCACGGGAAGTGGAAAATACGTCTGTACACCTGCGGGTTTCGGCAGCAAATCCAAATGCTATCGCCGGTGATGTGAAGACGCCCTGAGGTTTGCCCAGGGCATTCTCGCCCTGCAGGACCTCACCATCGCCGGGGCAAGACCCGGCAGCGATCCTGCATGCGCAGCGGTATGCCGCGCGGCATTGTTGGTCATTACCAACCCTTGATGCGTCAGCGACCGAACGACAGGCCCATGATTAGTTGGCGTAGGCCAAATGCGGCCCCTGCAAAGATGGATGCAAACACCAAGGGCGCGTTCAGGGTCATCAGGGAAAAGGCCGATATACCTTGCCCGATGGTGCAGCCCATGGCCAGCACCGCCCCAAAGCCCATAAAGACAGCACCCAGCACCTGACGTTTCAATTCGCGGGGGTCTTCGCAGGCTTCCCAGCGAAAATGCCCCTTGAACAGGCTGCCGACAAACGCCCCCGCCAGGACCCCAAAAACAGAACCGACACCAAAGCTCAGGCCGCCCCCGCTGGACGTCATCAAGAACAACAGCGTCTCGCCAAGCGGTGATGTGAAAGTATGGCTGGCGACGGGCGTGCCGCTGAACCCGTGATGCGCCACCCAATATGTGCCGGCCCAGCCGCTGACAATCGCCAGCCCCACCATCGCGCTCCAGAAGATCGCCTTGGGGTCAGACCAGATGGCCCGGGACCAAAGTGCCGCTGCGGTTATGGCCGCACTGAGCGCCAGACCCAAAACCGCCACGGGCAGGCCTGTCATACTGTTGAGAAGGGCAGGGTAACTCTTGGCCTGTGTTGGTATTTCGGTAAATGAAATCGCCGCTACGCGCAAAGAGGCCAAGGGCCCGGACAACAGCACATAGGCGCTGATGCCCATCACCAGGACAATGACAAATGATCGCAGATCGCCGCCGCCGAACCGTGCCAATGCACCAAAGCCGCAGTTGCCAGCCAGTGACATCCCATAGCCGAACATGAGCCCCCCAAGAATGCCAAGCAGCGGCGACCAAGGTGCCAGATGATAAATCGAATCCGATGGGTCAAGCGCACCAAGACTGACCAGCGTGAAGGCACCAAGCCCCGCCACGCCAATGGCCAAGACCCACATGCGCAAACGAACATCGCTTCCCTGATATAGAAAATCTTCTATGGCACCCAATGTGCAAAACCGCCCCAATCGGGCGGCAAGCCCAAGCACCAAGCCACCAGCACAGCCGATGATGGCCAAAAGGCCAGCATCCGTAAGACCGTCAAACATTTTTATCCTCCCGTATGTCTACGGGCGTGGCTAATCGCGCTATCCGTCCTTACAGAACAGATCGTAGACAACTTCGAGTATCTTGACAGCGCGTCTGTCTGTCAAACTGTAATAAATCGTCTTGCCTTCGCGGCGGGGGGCCACCAGCCCTTCAAAGCGCAAGCGGGACAATTGCTGCGATACGGCCGCCTGGCGGGCCGACAAAAGCTCTTCCAGTTCGGTGACGGTTTTCTCACCAGTTGACAGGTGACACAGGATCATCAAACGCCCTTCGTGGCTGATCGCCTTGAGAAAATTGGAGGCGTCGCAGGCGTTCTCCATCATCCGGTCAAGTTCGACCGAAGGCATATCTTGAGTGATGACGGGCAATGACATTTCGCGGCTAGCGTCCAGCAATTTTCCAGTCCTTATATCAAAACGGCGTCCAAACAGCAAATTTTTCCGCAACCTGTGTCAATTACATCTGACAGGTCGCTTCACGATTTTGCATTAATCGCTATTGAATGTTCATTTAGGAGCCGATTAAGCAGAAACCAGAAAAATTCGTCACCGGCATAGCCTTCGATGCGCCCCAATTCTTTTCCAGCGTCAATTAGAACAAATGTCGGGGTGAACACGGGCGTAGAAGAAAAACTGATATCGTCCGGCAGATCGCGCAATTCAACACGCCGAAGCGGCGCGCGTTTGCCGTCATCGGTCTTGGGATAGATGGCAGAGATTTCAGCATCCCATTTGGCACACCAGTGGCAGCCATGTTGTTCGACCATGACCAGCTCTGCAGCCAAGGCCGGCAGGCTGATCAGGCTCAGCGCGATGGCATAAACAATCTGCTTCATAAGGTTTCCGTTTAGGGGTTCTGATTGACGTCCTACCAAAACATAGAATATCTTGAATATGTAACACATTCAAGCACCGGGAGAAGCCGCGATGTTCGACGTCAGTCTAATGGGGGCATTTCTGGGCGGCTTGATTGTCTTTTTCTCGCCCTGTGTGCTACCGATTGTGCCTTTCTACCTTAGTTACATGGCCGGGGCCTCCATGTCGGAAATCACCGCCGAAGGGGAACTGGCCCCGGGCGTGCGCAAGCGGGCATTCATGGCGTCGGTGATGTTTTCGCTGGGTATCATCACTGTATTTGTGCTGCTGGGGGCCGCGGCCTACGGATTGTCACAAAGCTTTCGGAGCGCCCAGACAGAGTTTCGCCTGTTTGCCGCCCTTGTGGTTCTGATCATGGGCCTGCACTTTCTTGGTGTTATCAGGATCGGCTTTTTGAACCGGGTGTTCCAGCTGGATGCCGGGGACACAAAGAACATGTCGGTGCTGGGGGCCTATGTTGTGGGTTTTGCCTTTGCCGCGGGCTGGACGCCCTGTGTCGGGGGTGTTCTGACGGCTGTGGTCTTTACCGCCAGCACAGAGGCGACGGCGCTGCGCGGTCTGGTGCTATTGTTGGTCTTTGGTTTGGCGATGACCACGCCGTTCATGATCGCATCGTTGTTTATCGGCCCGTTCCTCAAATTTGTGGCCAAATTCCGCCGTCATCTGCCCAAAGTGGAAAAGGCGATGGGCATATTGATGATTGTCTTTGCCGCGCTGATCGCCACGGATAGCGTAAACTATATTGCCCAATGGATGCTGGAAGCATTTCCTGCCTTTCAAAATATCTAAGGAGACTGACTGATGAAACGTTTCATTTTTCTGCTGTGCCTTTTGGCCATGCCCGCATGGGCGGCCGAGCTGGGCGATGACGGTCTGCACAAGGCCGATTGGATGCGCGATACCTTCAAGGACCTGCGCGAAGATCTGGACGAGGCCAATGCCGAAGGGAAACGCCTGGCCCTGATCGTCGAACAGCGCGGCTGCATCTACTGCGCTAAAATGCACAAGGAGGTTTTCTCACGAGAAGATGTAGCCGACTACATTCGCGAGAACTTCTTTGTTGTGCAGATCAACCTGCATGGGGACACCGAAATCGTCGACTTTGACGGCGAGGCGCTGTCAGAGAAACAAGCCACGCGCAAATGGGGGCTGCTCTTCACCCCGTCGATTCTGTTCCTGCCAAAAGAAGTGGAGGAGGGTGCCACAGCGCAGTCTGCCTCTGTCGCCTTGATGCCGGGTGCCTTTAGTGCCGGGACCACGATAGACATGTTCACCTGGGTCAAGGAAGAGCGCTATGCGCTTGATTCCGATGAAGATTTTCAGCGATATCATGCACGCCGCATTCAAGAGCGCGCCAGCGGATCCACGGATTGAGACAAAATCAAATTCAAGTATTCGAATTTGTTCTTGCCGCCTCACGATTTTGTGCCCTATGGTATACGAAACCCTGAATGTGTTTGGGAGGACGCATGAAACTCACATACCTCGCACCTCTGGCCTTTGCCGCATCAAGCTTTGCTGTGAACGCCGAAGAGATCGCCCCAACCCAGGTTGCTTTTGATGACGGTAGCGTTGCTACGTCATTGACAGGCGTGCCTGGCGATGCAGCCAGTGGCCGCAACATTGTTGGAAACAAGGGCCTCGGCAACTGCGTTGCCTGCCATCAAGTTACAGACCTGGCCGACGTGCCCTGGCACGGGGAAATTGGCCCCATGCTGGATGGTGCCGGAGATCGTTGGTCAGAAGCAGAACTGCGCGGCATTGTCGTCAATGCCAAGATGATGTTCGAAGACAGCCTGATGCCTTCCTTCTACAAGACCGAAGGCTTCATTCGTCCCGGCAATGCCTACACCGGCAAAGCCGCAGACGAGACATTCGGACCACTCTTGAGTGCCCAGCAAGTTGAAGACGTGGTGGCCTACCTGGCTACCCTCAAAGAATAACGCCCTAAGGGATAAATCGGAGGTTCACGCATGGAACTGACAAGACGTAACGCAATTGTAATGGGGGCCGGGGCACTGTTTGTGGCTGGTCTGCCATTGCGGGTCTCCGCCGCAGGCGAAGACGCAATCGCAGCCTTCACGGGCGGCGCGGAAATTGGCGCGGGCGACATCAAGCTGACCGCGCCCGAGATCGCGGAAAACGGCAACACCGTGCCAATCGAGGTGTCCTCTGACACAGCGGCAGAAATCATGGTTTTGGCATTGGGCAATCCAACCCCCGGCGTGGCCAAGTTCAAATTTGGCAAGCTGGCAGCAGCACGTCACGCGTCCACGCGTATCCGCCTTGCTGGTACACAGGATGTTGTCGCAATCGCCAAGCTGGACGACGGATCTTTTGTACAGGCATCCGCGACAGTCAAAGTTACAATCGGCGGCTGCGGCGGCTAATCAGGAGATAGAACATGGCAAAAGATGTAAAACCCCGTGTTAAAGTGCCCAAGTCGGCAGCAGCTGGCGAGGCGATCACGATCAAGACCTTGATCAGCCACAACATGGAATCCGGTCAGCGTAAAGACAAAGAGGGCAACGCCATTCCGCGTTCCATCATCAACCGCTTTACCTGCGATTTTAACGGCGAGAACGTCATTGATGTGGCGATGGAGCCTGCAATTTCGACCAACCCGTATTTCGAGTTCGAAGCACTGGTGCCTGAAGCAGGCGAATTCAAATTCACGTGGTATGACGACGATGGGTCAGTCTACGAGGAAAGCAAGATGATCGCCATTGGCTGATCTGTTTGTCTTGGGAGGGACAACAATGAAAAAACTCACAAGCGCTTTGCTGGCGAGCGTTATTGCCAGCACCCCGCTTTGGGCCGATCCGGTCGATGACACGCTGATCTTGAATGAAGAAATCACGATGGTCACGCGGACTGCGGCACCCGCCCATATGGCGGACGTAGTGGACGAGGTGATGTCAGGCTGGCTGTTCCGCGGCACAGAGACGCGTGCCATGCAGGCAGATGACTTTGACAATCCTGGCATGATCTTTGTGGAACAGGCCGAAGAAGCCTGGAACACAGCCGAAGGGTCAGAGGGCAAGTCTTGCTCAAGCTGCCACAATGATCCGGCATCCATGGCCGGCGTGCGCCCTGTCTATCCAAAGTTCAACGAGAAGGCGGGCGAAGTGCGCACGCTGGAAATGCAGGTCAACGACTGCCGTGAAAACCAGATGGGCGCAGAGCCTTGGAAGTATTCTGGCGGTGATATGGTGAACATGACAGCGCTTTTGGCTTCGGTCTCTCGCGGTATGCCTGTGAATGTCGCCATTGATGGCCCGGCCCAGTCCACGTGGGAAGCTGGCAAGGAACTGTATTACACCCGCACCGGTCAGCTGGAACTGGCCTGCGCGTCGTGCCATGAGGCCAACTATGGCATGATGATCCGCGCCGATCACCTCAGCCAGGGGCAGATCAACGGTTTCCCGACGTATCGTTTGAAAAACACCAAACTGAACTCGGCGCATTCACGCTTCAAAGGTTGCATCCGCGACACCCGCGCTGAAACCTTCAAAGAGGGCAGCCCAGAGTTCATCGCGCTTGAGCTTTACGTCGCCTCTCGCGGTAACGGTCTGTCGGTCGAAGGCCCGTCCATCCGTAACTAATATCCGGAAAACCCCGCACGGCGACGTGCGGGGTTTTTTTCCCTAAATACATTCAGGAATACGCATATGATATCCCGGCGGGACTTTCTCCAGACCAGTATGGCAGCCAGCGCAATTTTTGGAGCTTCGGGTTTCGGACAATGGAGCAGGCTTGCTGCCCAACAGGCTGTCACGCAGGATCAATTGCTGCAGTTTGACACCTATGGCAATGTCTCGCTGATCCATATCACGGATATCCACGCGCAGCTGAAACCAATCTATTTCCGCGAACCGTCGATCAACATCGGTGTGGGCAGCAACAAGGGTGCGGTCCCGCATGTGACCGGTGCCGATTTCCGCAAGATGTACGGGATCGAGGATGGCTCTTATGCCCATTACGCCCTGTCTGCTGGTGACTTTGAGGCCCTGGCAAAAGGCTATGGCCGCGTCGGCGGTCTGGACCGTGTGGCTACCGTGATCAACCAGATCCGTTCCGACCGGCCTGATGCCCTGCTGCTGGACGGCGGCGACACCTGGCACGGCAGCTACACCTGTTATCACACCCAGGGTCAGGACATGGTCGATGTGATGAACGCATTGAAACCTGACGCGATGACCTTTCACTGGGAATTCACTCTGGGTTCTGACCGCGTGGCCGAGATTGTCGAGGGGCTGCCCTTTGCCGCCCTTGGCCAGAACATCTTTGACGCGGAATGGGATGAACCGGCAGAGCTGTTCCCGCCCTACAAATTCTTTGAACGCGGCGGCGTCAAGATCGCCGTTATCGGTCAGGCCTTTCCCTATATGCCTATCGCGAACCCCGGCTGGATGTTCCCCGAATATGCCTTTGGCATCCGGGATGAAAACATGCAGTTGATGGTGGACGAGGTAAGGGCCCAGGGCGCGGAGCTGGTTGTATGTCTCAGCCACAATGGCTTTGACGTGGACAAGAAGATGGCCGGTATCGTCACGGGCATCGACGTGATCCTGTCGGGCCACACGCATGACGCTTTGCCCGAACCGGTGCTGGTGGGCGACACGATTATTGTGGCGTCAGGATCAAACGGGAAATTCGTGTCCCGCGTGGATCTGGACGTGCAAAACGGTCGCATGATGGGGTTCCGTCACAAGCTGATCCCGATCCTGTCGGATGTGATCACGCCAGACAAGGAGGTCGCCGCCGTCATCGACAGCGTGCGCGCACCCTATCAGGACACGATGTCAGAGGTGATCGGCCAGACCGACAGCCTGCTGTACCGTCGCGGCAATTTCAACGGCACATGGGACGACCTGATCTGTGATGCGCTGCTGTCAGAGCGCGAGGCCGATATTGCACTCAGCCCCGGTGTCCGTTGGGGCCCCTCCATTCTGCCCGGTCAGGACATCACCCGCGAAGACATCTGGAACGTCACCTCCATGACCTATGGCAAGGCATACCGCACTGAAATGACCGGTGAATTCCTGCATGTGGTTCTGGAAGACGTGGCCGACAACCTGTTCAACCCCGATCCCTATTACCAACAGGGCGGCGATATGGTGCGCACCGGGGGCCTTGGCTACCGCATCGACATCACCCAGCCGCAGGGCAGCCGTATCACAGAACTGACCTTGCTCAAGACCGGCGAAAAGATTGACCCGGCCAAAACCTATCAGGTCGCAGGCTGGGCGTCGGTCAATGAAGGCACCGAAGGGCCCGAAATCTGGGACGTGGTCGAAAACCACATCCGCAAACAGGGCACGGTTAAGCTTGAACCGAACACCAGCGTCGAGGTTGTCGGCGCATAAACTGAAACCAACGTGGAGTGATTGCTATGATGAAAATGCTTGGAACTGCCATTCTTGCGACCGTATTGGCGACGGCTGCCTTTGCCGAGGGGATGACCCACCGCGTGGCCATCCACGTTGATGAAAACGACCCGCAGGTCATGAACATGGCCCTTAACAACGTGTCCAATGTGACGGCGCACTATGAAAGCATCGGTGACACCGTCATCGTTGAAGTGGTGGCTTATGGTCCCGGGCTGAACATGTTCGTCGCCGACAAAAGCCCCGTGGCCGACCGAATTTCAGCCATGTCGCTTGAGATGGAAAACCTGTCTTTCGCGGCCTGCGGCAATACCCTGCGCAACATGAGCAAAAAGGCCGGCCATGATGTCGTGCTGATGAGCGAGGCTGTTGTCGTCCCGTCCGGCGTTGTCCGGTTGATCGAACTACAAGAACAGGATTTTGCCTATATCCGCCCCTGATCCTGGGATCACGCGACATAGGCTGCTGATACAAAACGGAGTGAATGATGGCGCATAAGACATCAAGAAGAGGTTTCCTCACCAAAGGGCTTGCTGCGGGTGCGGCGGTCACCGTTGCCGGCAATGCCAAGGCGGCGACACCTGATCCGCTGATCACCCAAGTGCAGCCATGGGCTTCGGGTCTGGGGGATGGCGTGGATGCCACCCCCTACGGCCTGCCGATCAAACATGAGGCAGACGTCATTCGCCGCAATGTGGAGTGGCTGACCGCCGATACGATCAGTTCGATCAACTTTACGCCGATCCATGCGCTTGACGGCACGATCACCCCGCAGGGCTGCGCCTTTGAACGTCACCATTCCGGCGCGATTGAGCTGACCAAGGCGGACTACCGTTTGATGATCAACGGTCTGGTGGATCGCCCGCTTGTCTTTTCTTACGCTGATCTGGAACGTTTTCCGCGCGAAAACCACGTCTATTTCTGCGAATGTGCCGCCAACACCGGCATGGAATGGGCGGGCGCACAGCTGAATGGCGTACAATTCACCCACGGCATGATCCACAACATGGAATATACCGGTGTGCCCCTGCGCACCCTCCTTGAGGAAGCGGGGCTGGGTGCAGCAGGCGACCTCAAGGATAAATGGGTCTATGTGGAAGGGGCTGATGCCTCCTCCAACGGGCGGTCCATTCCGATGGAAAAAGCATTGGATGACGTCCTGGTGGCGTTCAAGGCCAATGGCGAGGCGCTGCGCAAGGAACACGGCTATCCTGTCCGCCTTGTTGTGCCCGGTTGGGAAGGCAACATGTGGATCAAATGGATCCGCCGGATCGAGATCACGGACGGTCCTGTCGAAAGCCGCGAGGAAACCAGCAAATACACCGATACGCTGGCCAATGGCATCAGCCGCAAATGGACATGGGAGATGGATGCGAAATCTGTCGTCACATCGCCCAGCCCCCAATCACCAATCACCCATGGCTCCGGCCCCTTGGTGATCACGGGCCTGGCATGGTCCGGGCGCGGCGCGATCAAACGCGTGGATGTATCAAAAGACGGCGGCAAGACATGGGAAACCGCCCGTCTGGCCAAGCCGGGAGAGCGGATGGCGATGACCCGTTTCTACCTCGATACCGACTGGGACGGCACAGAGATGTTCCTGCAATCGCGCGCGATGGATGAAACCGG
The DNA here is from genome assembly GCA_017854855.1 of Sulfitobacter sp. Lineage (GTDB taxonomy): Bacteria > Pseudomonadota > Alphaproteobacteria > Rhodobacterales > Rhodobacteraceae > Sulfitobacter. The sequence goes on from JAFMGZ010000023.1 coordinate 46,340, forward strand.
CTATGTCCAGCCGACCAAGACGCAGCTGCGCGAGGTGCGCGGGCTGAACTCGATCTACCACAACAATTGTATTCAAACCTGGTGGGTGCGCCCGAACGGGGAGGCGGAAAATGTCGAAGTATCTTAAGCTTGCAACCGCGCTGGTTCTGCTCAGCACACCGGCCTTTGCCGAAGGGTTCGGCCTTGGCCGTCCCGCATTGCCCGAAGAAATCGCGGCATGGGACCTGGACGTCAGCCCCGACGGCACGGGCCTGCCCGCAGGCTCAGGCGATGTGCTGACCGGCGAGGAAGTCTTTGCCGATCAATGCGCTGCCTGCCATGGCGATTTTGCCGAGGGTGTGGACAACTGGCCCAAGCTTGCGGGCGGCTGGGGGACCCTGAACCACGAAGACCCGTTAAAAACCGTCGGCAGCTACTGGCCGTATCTTTCCACCACATGGGACTATGTGAACCGCTCCATGCCCTTTGGGAATGCGCAGTCGCTGAAACCCGATGAAGTCTATGCCATCGTCGCCTATATCCTTTATTCCAATGACCTGGTGGACGACGATTTCGTTCTGTCGAACGAGACCTTTGCCGAATTCGAGATGCCCAACAAAGACGGTTTCATCATCGATGACCGGATCGAGACAGAATTTTCCAAATGGGTGGGCGAGCCCTGCATGACCGAGTGCAAGCAAGAGGTAAAAGTCACCATGCGCGCCTTGGTGCTGGATGTGACGCCGGAAGAAGAGACACAGGCCGCTGCTGAAACGCAACAGGTCACCGTCGAAGCGGCAGCCGAACCCGAGGTAAACGAAGCGCAGGTTCAGCAGGTCGCAGCGATTGATCCCGAACTTATAGCGGCGGGTGAAAAGGTGTTTCGCCAGTGCAAATCCTGCCACCAGATCGGCGACGGCGCCAAGAACCGTTCCGGCCCGCAGCTGAACGGTGTGGTCGGGCGCGCGGCCGGTGCGGTAGAGGGGTTCAAATACTCCAAACCCCTGATGGCGATGGCGGCGGATGGTCTGATCTGGGACGAGGCCAACCTGCAAGAATTCCTGGCCTCTCCCAAGGGTTTCATGAAGGGCACCAAGATGAGTTTCCGGGGCCTGAAAGACGCAGAGGATATCGCAGCCGTATCAGCCTATCTGGCCAGCTTTGCCGATTGAATGCGGCAGGGCCAAGCGGCGGATTTGACCCAAATCAACAAAAGGTTGGACAATCGTGATACTGTCACCCTGTAAATTGAGAGGATACAAAATGAAGCGCTTTTTTATTGCCGCGATCACCGCCTTTGTCACAGGGACAGCCGCCATGGCCGATGAGGCCATCACCTATCCTTTTGAGGGCACATTCGACGACGCAACCTTTGCAGTGGAAAGTGCCATTGTCGGGCGCGGGCTGGTCATCGACTACATCAGCCATACCGGTGAAATGCTGAAACGCACAGGCCAGGATGTTGGATCGGATGTGGTGCTGTTTGATGCCGCAGATGTGTTCCTGTTCTGCTCTGCCCAATTGTCGCGCGAGGTGATGGAAGCCAACCCGATGAACATCGCCCATTGTCCCTATGGCATCTTTGTCGCCGATCAGGCGGGGCAGGTTATGGTGGGTTACCGTAAATATCCGATGGGCGAAATGCAGCAGGTGCAGGCGCTTTTGGACGAGATCGTGAAAGAGGCGATGGAATAGATGAACTACGAAGACTTTTTTGCCGCCAGCCTCACGACATTGAAAGACGAAGGAAACTACCGCGTATTTGCCGAACTTGAGCGGCAGTGCGGTGATTTCCCTCATGCCGCTGCCCATGGCAAGGATGCTGTCAAACCCGTCACCATCTGGTGCTCCAACGACTACCTCGGCATGGGCCAGCACCCCAAAGTCCTGGCTGCCATGCATGAGGCGCTTGATCGGTGCGGTGCCGGGGCAGGGGGGACGCGGAACATCTCTGGTACGACCCACGACCATGTTTTGCTTGAGGCAGAGCTGGCGGATCTACACGGCAAGCAAGACGCGCTTTTGTTCACCTCTGGCTATGTGTCGAACTGGGCGGCCTTGGGCACGCTGGCCGCGCGCATCCCCGATTGCGTGGTGCTGTCAGACGCGCTGAATCATGCCTCCATGATCGAAGGCATTCGCCATTCGCGCGCCGAACGGATGATCTGGAAACACAACGATCTGGCTGACCTTGAGGCCAAGCTGGCCGCATTGCCGCTGGACCGCCCCAAATTGATCGCCTTTGAAAGCGTCTATTCCATGGACGGTGACATCGCGCCCATCGCGGCGATCTGTGATCTGGCTGATAAATACAACGCCATGACCTATCTGGATGAAGTGCATGCCGTGGGCCTGTACGGCCCGCGCGGCGGCGGCATTGCCGAACGCGAAGGTCTGATGGACCGGCTGACCGTGATCGAGGGGACGTTGGGCAAAGCATACGGTGTCGTGGGCGGCTATATCGCGGCCTCCAGCGATCTGTGCGATTTCGTGCGCAGCTTTGCCAGTGGGTTTATCTTTACCACGGCGCTGCCGCCTGCGGTCGCAGCAGGGGCCGCAGCGTCCATCCGGCACCTCAAGACATCACAAACAGAACGGGACCAGCATCAGGCGAAAGTGGCCCAGTTGCGCGACCGTCTGGATCAGCTTGGCATCCCGCACGAGCGTAACGAAAGCCATATCATCCCGGTGATGGTGGGCGACCCGGTCAAATGCAAATATATCTCTGATCTGCTGCTGGCCGATTATGGCATCTACATCCAGCCCATCAATTACCCCACCGTCCCCAAGGGCACCGAACGCCTGCGGATCACGCCGTCACCGGTGCATTCAGACGCGGATATTGATCAGCTTGTTGCCGGGCTGGGCGCGCTTTGGGAAAGATGCGAGTTGGCGCGCATGCCGCTGGCCGCGCAATAAAGCGGTTCTGGGGATGCCTCATCCTTAACGATGCCTTTGGCGCTGCCTGAAATCAACGCATTCAGGCAGCGCCAAGGATGTCAGAGTTTTCCGAAAATGATTTGGCAGGCCCAAATCCACGGGCTGCGCATCGCGGGCCGTCTGGTTTGCCACGATCATCTTTGACGATCATCTATCAGGCCCATCCGACAGGCGGACCTGACAGGGGGGCACCTTTATTCGAATTCCATCTGCTCAAAAACGCGGCCTGCGTTCTTGGTTGCCAATTCCTCAAAGGTGTCCAGATGGGCATAGGGTGACTGATCCACGTAATAGGCCTCGGCCAGCCCGCCGCCTGCGTCCAGATGCGCCGCAATCTGGGCCCGCAGATAGACCAGATAATCACGGGTATAGCGCCGGACCTGCGCCATGTTGGTCGGGTGCCCATGCCCGGGAATGACATAAGTGGCCCCCAAGGGCTCAAAGGCGGTATCCCATGTCTCGATCCAGTCGGCTGTATAGGTATCTTCGAAAATCGGCAGCATGCGTTCGTGAAACGCCATATCGCCTGAAACCACCAGACTTTGCCGGGGCAGCCAGATCACGATATCACCCGGCGAATGGGCCGGACCCAGATGCAGCGCCTCAATCGCGAAATCGCCCATTTCAACCCGGTATGTTTCCTCGAATGTCTCTGTCGGGCCTTGCACTTTGGTGCCCTCGGCCTGATCGCGGTTATACCTTTCCATGCTCTCCAGAATGGAGGCACCATAGGTTTCGACCTCATGTGCCGCATCGACATGCGCGACAATCGGAACACCCTGTTCGGCCCAGTAGCTGTTGCCCAGCACCGCATGGCCCTGACCGTTTTCGTTAAACACCAGCTTGACCGGCTGGTCCGTGATCGCCCTGATCTCGTCGTGCAGCGCCTTGGCAAGGCCGTAGGCCGCGCCGCCATTGATCACGACCACACCGTCACCCGTCACGATAAAGCTGAGGTTGTTGTTGTGCCCTGCGTTCTCATAGGTCGGCGGAGCCGTGGCCCCGATGGCGGAAAAGACGCCGGGGATGAACTCAACCGGTTTGTCATACAACAGAGACTGGGGGTATTTATCTGCAATATCCTCGCTGGCCTGAACCGGCAGCACAAAGCAGTGTGCGGCCAGCAGGACAGGGAAAAGCCCGCGCATCAGATGGCCTCCGGAACAAAGAGGTAGTGATCGCCGTCTCTTTCCACATGACCCAGACCGCCATTTGGCAGGTGAAACCCCAAAAGGGTCATCTTGTCGGTGACCAATTTGTCCAGCATGCGCATCCGTGTCTGGGCCCCTAAATCGGTATCTTGATCCGCGCCGCTGGCCCAATCGGGACGGGCGAATGCCACATGGTGGTTGCCGATCATGTCGCCGCCCACCAGAACCGCATTGCTGCCGTCACGGATTTCGAATGACATATGGCCGGGCGTATGGCCGGGCGTGCCATGGGCCATCACACCGGGCAGGATTTCCTGACCGTCCTTGATGAAACTCATCTGGTCCTCAACCGCTGCCAGCCGGCGCGCGGCCCCTACGGCAAAAGAGGCGCGCGCCTCTCCGATGGTGTCCACGGTTTCGGGGGCTGTCCAATAATCCCACTCTGCCTGACCGATCATCAATTCCGCATCAGGAAACACCGGATCGTCAAAATCATCCAGCACACCCCAAAGGTGATCGGGATGCGCATGGGTAAAGACAACATGGGTGATATCCGCTGCGGCGACGCCGATGGCATCAAGGCTGTCCAGCATGGCACCCGCAGTGGGCATGAAACTGGACCCCGATCCCGCATCAAACAGCACCGTCTTGTCGGCGTGACGCAGCAGCGTCAGGTTGCAGGGCGGCTCCAGCTGATCACCGGACAGCCCATGGGCGGCAAGGATCGCCGCCACTTCATCCGCCGGCAGCCCGTCAAAAAACATCGAGCCGGGCAAGACCAGATTGCCATCGCTGACGCTGGTCACATCCATCGCGCCAAACTGTAGCGTGGTTTGCGCAAAAGACCGCAAGGGCGTGGCGCAAACCGCAGCACCGCCCATTCCCAATAGAACCTGTCGCCGTTCCAGTTTCATGTCATTCTCCTGACAAATTCCTTTTTTTGAATATGGCATTGATGAAAGGGGTTTAGCAAGCCTGCCCATCATGGGCATTGTTTCAGTGCCGATGGCATTCAGCCTTGATCGGGATCAACGGCATCCCCACAATTGCTATACACTTCAGCGCCATATATATCGGAACACCTGCAGGGTGCCCCAGAAGCGCCCGCTGCACAGGATACAGACCAATGATTGATACGGAATGGGTAGAACGTTTTGCGGGGCTGTCGCGCCTTGATCCCGCAACCAAGAAGCTGCTGCTGGACCGCAGCAAGATTGTCGATGTACCCGAAGGCACCATGATCTTTGGTCCCGGCAATTCACCCGAAAATATGCTGTTCTTGCTGGATGGCACGGTGCGGGTGCAACAGGTGTCTGACACTGGGCATGAGATTGTCCTCTACCGCATTCATGCCGGTGAAAGCTGTGTGCTGACCACCGCCTGTCTGTTGGCCTATGAGGATTATTCAGCCGAGGGTTTCGCGGAAACCACCGTGCAGGCCGCCGCTGTGCCGCGCGGTGTCTTTGACGATCTGGTGGCCCAGTCCAAACAATTCCGCGATTTTGTCTTTGCGGCCTTTTCCAAACGGATCACCGATCTGTTCTTGATGATTGACGAAGTCGCCTTTCAGCGGCTTGACGTGCGGCTGGCGGACAGGCTGATCGAACTCTCCCACGGAGAGGAAAAGATTGCGACGACCCATCAAAAACTCTCTGTCGAGCTGGGCACAGCCCGAGAGGTGATTTCGCGGCAGCTGCAGGAATTCCAGCGCCGCGGCTGGATCGAACAGGCCCGGGGCAGCGTCAGCCTGCTGAACCGCATCCAGCTTGAAAAGCTTGCCGGTCAAAGCGTTTAGGGCGTTTTTCCGGTTTGGCGCATGCAGTGTGACAATGTCACCGAATTTTGCACCCCTAAAGTCTTACAAAGAATGTGAAGGAGCGATTGAGTCGTTTGTCTGACCCCCAGCGGGGCAGATGTGCCGCCTGTTTACCGGCGCGAACCGATCGCCACAAACTTTGTCTCAGATTAAGGAGCGATGCGATGACCTATCCCGTTGACCTGTCGATAAAACCTGACGTTTCGGCGCATTTCGATGCGGCCACCAATACCATCAGCTATATCGTCAAGGACCCGACCAGCAGCCATTGCGCCATCGTCGACAGTGTCATGGACATCGACTATGCCGCAGGCCGGATCACCTATGACCACGCCGATGCGTTGATTGACGAAATCACCCGCCGGGGCCTGACGCTGGACTGGATCATCGAGACGCATGTTCATGCCGACCACCTCAGTGCCGCGCCCTATATCCAGCAAAAGCTGGGCGGCAAGATCGGTGTGGGCGAAA
>JAFMGZ010000077.1 GCA_017854855.1 Sulfitobacter sp.
ATGTTTGCTCTGATCTGGTCGCGGACTGCATGGTGCTTCCTTTCGATTGCCATGCCCCCCAATCTCACCAGATTTCGCGTCGTTTCAAAACAATGTCGTTGCCAAAAAAAACTGATTATTTGGCAACTTTTACTTGCGCCTTTTCGACTGCCTTTTCCCTATCTCGGGTCTCTTTCGCGTAGCGTCGAACAGTGCGGGTTGTCTCTCCAAAGTGTTTTGCTGTGTCTTGTGCCGCTGCCTCTTCTCCATTCGGCCCGTTTTCTGCAATTCGTCGGCGATAATCCGAAACAAGTGCAATTGCGTAGGCGTGGCCCGGCCCAATTCGCTCTGGACGGCCTTTTCTGTTTCTCCAGTCGCCGGTCACAAGCTGCGCCAATAGTTCGCGTTCTTCTTTGCCTATCGGTTCATCACTGCGCAAAAACTCTGCCAACTCTGCGCCCTCCTCGGCAGGGTCTTTCCCCTTAGCGGAAACAAAGCTGCGCCCGGCCTTGACAATAAGCGGGGTTATCCATTGACTTGAAGCTTTCACGCCCGCGCCTCCAACTTGACCACCTTCTCAGGCTCTATCCCCCGCAAAAAATTGCCCCATGCGGCCATCATGTGACGTCGCTTTTCAACCTGATCTGCGCGGTTGTATGCCTGCGCAACTTTGTTTCCGACCTTGTGAAACAGCGCCACCTCGGCCAGATCGCCATCAAAGGCGGTGCGCTCGGCAACCCACGTGCGAAACGCGCTGCGCATCCCATGCGGAACGGCTTGTTCGCCTGTCTTGGCGTCCACATAGCCCTTGCCGCCTGCCTCTAGGTCAGCTTCGTGGATCGTCCGCATTGTCTTGCCCATCGCCGCATCGGACAAAGCTCCGCCGCGCGGTGACCAGAATACGAGATTCGAACCGGCCAGCCGTGGCAGGCTCTCCAGCAGCGCCACCATGCTATCGGTCAACGGAATACGCTTTGCGGTGTCTTTGGCTGTGATCTTGGAAGATTGCCGCCCCGGCTGGATCGTCCAAAGGCGGGTTTCAAGGTCGATTTCATCCCATGTTGCAAAGCGTATCGCGCCGGATCGTGTTGCGGTCATCGCTTGGAAGGCCAGCGCCTTCGCGCCCATCCCATCGCGTCTTTGCAGATCGGTCCACCAGCGCGCCACGTCATCAAGTTGCACGGCGGGATAGTTCTCGGCCCCGGATACCTTGCCGGGCGCGGCCAGCACCATGTCAAGATTGCCCTTCCAGCGCGCAGGATTGTCTCCTGTGCGGAAGCCTTGCACCGTGGCATAGGCCAGCACCTTTTCCAGCCGTTCACGCACCTTTACCGCTGTCACCGTCTTGTCATCCCAAAGTGGGGTTAGAACACGCAGCACGTCTTGCAAGCCAATCTCCTGCACTGCCATCTTACCAAGATCCGGCAAGGCGTAAATTTCGACCGTGCGCTGCCATTGCTTCCGGTATCGATCGGTCGAGAATTCTTTGATCTTTTCGGCGGCGAATTTTTCCCATGCATCGGCAAAGGTCATCCCCCTGCGCGCAGCAGCTATAAGCGCCGCTTGTGTGGCCTTCTTCTCTGCTATTGGGTCAATACCAGCTTCAAGCTTCGCCTTGGCCTCTCTGGCCTTGTCACGCGCTGCACCGGGTAAAACATCAGGATAAGCCCCAAGGCCAAGTTCACGTTTCTTGCGGCCCCGCTGGATGGTGCCATCTGAAAGCGTTGTCTCGGCCCATTCGCCGTATCGCGTCCGCAGCACCCATGATTTGGCTCCGCTCGGCCAGATCTGGACATGAAGGCCAGACACGCCACCCACGGCCACCCTTACCGGCTTTTTACCGCCCGGATGCTTTAAGCCTTTGATCTGCGTTGGCGTCAGTTCTTTTGCACGTGGTGGCATATCGGACCGCCCTTCATTCTGCCCTTAAACATGTTCTGCAACGTAAGGGCATGAAAGGCCATGCACAATAGAAAAGCATAATACCTCATAAAATATAGGGTTTATGGGCAGATTGAAACTTCACGAAAGCCCAGTTAGGCTCCCGCCGCCCGCTCCAACAGCCATCCTCCAACAGTCATCATCCAGTAGGTTGATCGTGTTGTGCAGTTCACCTGCAAAAAACCATGAAACTGTGTTGAACAGCCCCCCGAAACCGAATTTGAGGGCCTGTGTCGGTCTGCTGTGACAGTTAGAGTGCTTGACCCTGCCGGAAAGCCGCGCCATCACCGCCCTGACGTAAAACAAGGACGGCGAATGGCACGCGCACCAGCAGCAGCTCCGCAAGCAGCACCAGCACCGGTTTACAAAGCCAATGAGGAACGCGAGAAGTCGCGCCATCTGGGCGCATTGCGTGCTTTGGCCCCCTTCATGCTGCCCTATCTCAAGTTGATGATTGCCGCAGGGCTTGCGCTGGTCCTGACGGCGATGGTGTCTTTGGCACTGCCCTTGGCGGTGCGCCGGGTGGTCGATAACTTTGGCACCGAAGATGCGCAGCTTCTGGATCAGTATTTTCTCGCGGCCCTTTTCGTCGCGGGTCTGCTCGCGGTGGGCACGGCGCTGCGCTATGCCTTGGTGACGCGCCTGGGTGAACGGGTGGTGGCCGATATCCGCAAGGCGGTCTTTGACCGTGTCATCGGGATGAGCCCGGCCTTTTACGAAAAGGTCATGACCGGCGAAGTGCTGAGCCGGATCACGACGGATACGACATTGATCCAGTCGGTGATCGGCTCTTCGGTTTCGATTGCACTGCGCAACATGCTGCTTTTCATGGGGGGGCTGATCCTGATGCTGCTGACCTCGGGCAAATTGTCGGGTCTGGTCTTGCTGATTGTGCCGGCCGTGGTGATCCCGATCCTGACCCTGGGTCGGCGCATGCGGGTGTTGAGCCGTGAAACCCAGGACTGGATCGCCGCGTCTTCGGGGAATGCATCCGAAAGCCTGCAAGCGGTCCAGACGGTTCAGGCCTTTACCCATGAACGCGCCAGCCGCGAGGCGTTTTCGCAGATCACAGAGGCCTCTTATGACGCCGCACAGCGCCGGATCAAAATTCGTGCGCTGATGACGACCATCGTGATTTTCCTCACGTTTTCGGGCATTGTCGGGGTTCTATGGGTCGGGGCGCGCGATGTGCGCGCGGGCGACATGACGGCCGGTGCCTTGGTGCAATTTGTCATCTACGCGGTCATGGTCGCGGGTGCGGTGGCGGCCCTGTCGGAAATCTGGGGTGAATTGCAGCGTGCAGCGGGGGCCACGGAACGTCTGGTGGAACTGCTGCAAACCGAAGACAGCGTGCTGGACCCTGCGCAAAGCGTGGCCCTGCCGCAGCCGGTGCGCGGGCATATCGCCTTTGAAAACGTGCGTTTTTCCTATCCGTCCCGGCCCGCCATTGCGGCGCTGGACGGTGTCGATCTTGAAATCATGCCAGGCGAAACCGTGGCCTTTGTGGGCCCGTCAGGGGCAGGCAAGACGACGATCATCCAGATGATCTTGCGGTTTTATGATCCGGCATCGGGCCGCATAACGCTGGACGGTGTTGATCTGCGCGATGTGGCGCGGTCCGAGTTCAGGACCGCCGTCGCATTGGTACCCCAGGACCCGATCATCTTTGCCGCCACAGCGGCGCAGAACATCCGCTTTGGCAAACCTGATGCCACGGACGCAGAGGTACACGCCGCAGCCAAGGCCGCCGCGGCGCATGAGTTCATCACAGCGCTGCCCGACGGCTATGACAGCTATCTGGGCGAACGGGGTGTGATGCTGTCGGGGGGGCAAAAGCAACGCATCGCCATCGCCCGGGCGATCTTGCGCGATTCGCCTGTTTTGCTGCTGGATGAGGCCACCAGCGCCCTAGATGCAGAAAGCGAACGTGCGGTGCAGCATGCTGTGGATCAGCTGAGTGCGAACCGTACGACACTGATCGTGGCGCACCGTTTGGCCACGGTCAAAAAGGCCGACCGCATTGTCGTGCTGGACGCAGGCCGCGTGGCGGCGATTGGCACGCACGATGAACTGGTGGCCAAGGGCGGGCTTTATGCGCGGCTGGCGCGCTTGCAGTTCACCGATGGCATCGCGGCTGAATAATTCCCCCTGTTGTCTTCATCAGTTACTCGCGCATAAGGTGATGAGAACCGATTGATCAAGGGGAGTACTGACATGGGTTTGTGGAGTTTCGTAAAGGGTGCCGGCAAAAAGGTTTTTGGCGGCGGTGATGACGCGGAAGTATCCGGTGCCGCACTGCAAGACGAGCTGAAAGAGCTGGGTCTGGATGCAGAAGGGCTTGAGATCACCGTAGAGGGGGATCAGGTCAAGGTCACAGGCAAGGCCGTGAGCCAGGAAATGAAAGAGAAAGTCATCCTTGCGGTCGGCAACGTCGAAGGCGTGGCCGCAGTGCAAGATGAGATCGAAGGCGGCGAAGGGGAGCCTACGTTCCACACCGTGGAAAAGGGCGACACGCTTTGGGCCATCTCCGAAAAAACGCTTGGCAAAGGGTCGCGTTACAACGAGATCTTTGAGGCCAACCGCCCGATGCTAAGCCATCCTGACAAGATCTATCCAGGCCAGGTGCTGCGCATTCCGGCAAGCTGATTGGCGCGAGCCGTCACTGCATAGAACAGCAAGAGCGTCGGCCATATCATGTTGACGCTCTTGTGATCCGGGTGGACGTTGGGTCACCCTATTTCGTTCAAGCGAATGCTTGCGTAAATCTGCTTTTGATTCCATCTTCGTCGTCACGAATTAAAAAGGCCGACAACAGGTCTCAGGGGAGGAATGACGATGAAATACGCCGGGATGGAAGACCGTAACGCGATTGAGGCCCAAATGCCGTGGCAAGATCGCGATGTGCCAAAAACCCTTTACGGTCAGCTGACCGAAACCACCGAAAAGTTTCCAAACCACAACGCCGTCAGCTTTCAGCTGTTGTCCGGCGCTACGGATAAGACAGAAACCTTCACGTGGAAACAGCTGCATGGCAAAGTCACCCAGGCGGCCAATTTGTTCCGTTCCTTGGGCATTGGCCCCAAAGACGTCGTGGCCTATGTGCTGCCCAATTCGAATGAAACGATACTGACGCTTTTGGGCGGTGCCGTTGCCGGCATTGCAAACCCGATCAACCCGCTGCTTGAACCCGAACAGATCGGATCCATCCTGCGCGAGACAGGGGCGTCGGTTGTCGTGACCCTACGGCCCTTTCCCAAAACGGACGTGGCTGAGAAAACCGCCAAGGCGGTCAAGCTGGCCCCCGGTGTTCACACGGTTCTTGAAGTTGACCTGAACCGCTATCTGACCCCGCCCAAATCCTGGATCGTGCCGCTGGTCCGGCCCAAGATGACCGTGACCAATCAGGCCAAGTATCTGAACTTTAACGCTGAGATGAACAAACAGCCGACCAAGCTGGCATTCGAGGATGTTCAGGAAGACCGCGTTGGCTTCTACTTCCACACGGGCGGCACCACGGGCATGCCCAAGGTCGCGCAGCATCTGTATTCCGGTGCCATCTATAACGGTTGGGTCGGGGCGACGGTGCTGCTGTCTGCGGATGACGTGATGCTGTGCCCCTTGCCGCTGTTCCATGTGATGGCCTGTCAGGTGATGCTGATGGGGGCTGTGGCTTCTGGTGCGCATGTGGTGTTCCCGACGCCGCAGGGCTATCGCGGCGAAGGCGTTTTCGCCAATCTGTGGAAGCTGGTAGAGCGCTACAAAGTGACCTTTGTGGTCTCTGTTCCCACTGCCCTTGCCGCCACGATGCAGGTGCCGGTGAATGCGGATATCTCTTCGGTCAAGACAGCCTTTTCCGGCTCGGCCCCATTGCCGCTTGAGCTGTTCAAACGTTTTGAGGAAAAGACCGGGATGACCATCGTCGAGGGCTACGGGATGACCGAGGCCACATGTCTGGTGTCAGGCAACCCGGTGGACGGCGAAAAGAAGGTCGGCTCCATCGGTATTCCGTTCCCCTATACGGATATCAAGATCATCAAGGGCACTGCCGATGGTGAGGTAGAGGCCAAGGTGGATGAAATCGGCGAGATCTGCGTGTCCAACCCCGGTGTCTACGTGGGCAATACCTATACCGAGGCAGACAAGAACAAGGGCCTCTATTACAACGATAAATACCTGCGCACGGGCGACCTGGGCCGGGTGGACGCGGATGGCTATCTTTGGATCACAGGCCGGTCAAAGGACCTGATCATCCGGGGTGGTCACAACATCGACCCGGCTGAGATTGAAGAGGCGCTGCTGGGTCACCCGGCGGTCGCCTTTGCCGGTGCCATCGGCCAGCCTGATGCCCATGCGGGGGAATTGCCATGCGCCTTTGTGGAGCTGGTGGACGGTGCTTCTGTCACGCCCGAAGAGCTGTTGGCCTTCTGTCAGGAACATGTGACGGAACGTGCGGCACAGCCAAAGCACATCAAGATCATGGATGAATTGCCAAAGACGGCTGTGGGCAAAATCTTCAAGCCTGACCTGCGCAAGGACGCCATCTTCCGGATTTATGACGAGACGCTGGAGAACGCCGGATCGCCCGCGCGGGTGGCGTCGGTGATCGACGACAAGAAGCGCGGCCTGGTGGCACAGGTGGCCCTGAACGGAGCCTCCGAGGCGGATGTCGAGGCGGTGATTGGCCGCTTTGTCGGCGCATGGGAAGCTGCGTGAGCCAGACAGATTATCAGCGTCTGATCGACGCTGAGACCTGGGCCTATATCGACCTGCTGGATGCCAGCTATCCGCCCGGTGCGGTCGAGATGACCATAGCAGAACAGCGCGCGGCATATGACACCATGTGCCGCGTGTTTCAGCGGCCACGCCCGGCAGGTGTGGTCACTACCGATCAGGCCTTTGGCGGGGTGCCTTGCCGGTCCTATTCTTGCGGCGCAGGGCGCGATGTGACGGTGGTCTATTACCACGGTGGCGGCTTTGTCGTGGGGGGCCTAGAAAGCCACGACGACATCTGTGCCGAGATATGTGCTCGCACGGAATATGACGTGGTTTCAGTCGATTACAGTCTAGCACCCGAGGTGGTCTTTCCCAGATGTTTTGAGGATGCATGGGCTGCCTTTGCCGCGATTTCGACGGCGCGCGGCGGTGAGCTGCTGCTGTGCGGCGACAGCGCGGGCGGTAATCTGGCGGCAGCTGTGGCGCATCATGCGCGGGGGCGTGTGGACGGGCGGATCAAGGGGCAGGTGCTGATCTATCCGGGGCTTGGCGGAGACCACAGCAAAGGGTCTTTCGTGACCCATGCCGAGGCACCTCAGCTGACCATGGCGGATATCAATTTTTATGCCAAGGTGCGCACGGGTGGCGCGGAGCAGCCTGTGGATGATCCACGTTTTGCACCGCTGAAAGACAGTGATTTCAGCGGCTTACCGCCAACTGTTGTCGTGACGGCGGAATGTGATCCGCTGGCCAGTGACGGCGAAACCTACCGCGATGCCCTGCTGGCGGCAGGGGGGCGGGCGGTTTGGTTCAATGAGCCGGGGATGGTGCATGCCTGTTTGCGGGCGCGGCATATGTCGGCGCGGGCGGCGGTGTTTTTTGACCGGGTGGTCGATGGGTTGGCGCATTTGGGGCAGGGGCGCTGGCCGTATTGAGGCCAGCGGTGCCGCACAGCTTTAGCTGAGAAAACTCTTTTCTTTCATGGTAATAGCGGGCTTTGCGCCAAGGCGGTGCAGGATCGTCGGGGCCAGTTGGAGCTGGTTGATCACCGCATCCTCGCGCGGGCCTTCGGCGGGGCCGAAGTAATAGAGCGCGGTTTCCTGTTGCAACGCACTGCGCCCGCCGTGGTGACCACGGTCATCCTGCCCGTGATCGGCCGTCACGATGATCTCATAGCCCGCGTCCATCCATTTGCCGATGAAGGGGGCCAGCATCTCATCCATCACGGCGCAGGCATGGTCCATCTCTTGGCAGTCGTGGAAAAACCGGTGGCCCATACTGTCCAGGGTACAGGTGTGCAGCATGCCGTAATTCAGCCCAAAGCGCAGGCAAAGGTTGGTCAGCGTGGCAAACAGATCAACGTCCGACGGGGTCATCTGGTTGATCAGCCCGTAGCCGGTCATCGTGTGAAAACGGCCATGGTTGATGGTGCTGCTGGCGGGTTCATCATATTCAATATCGCGAACGTAATCAAAGGGATGGCGGTTAAAAAACTCGGACCAGAAGGAATGGGCCACGGCCCCCGTGACACCGCCAGAGGCGCGCACCTGGGCAAAGACGTCCTTTTCCTTGAGGCGGAACACATTGCCGTTTCCGGTGCAGCCATGGACCGCCGGTGCGACGCCTGTATGGATCGAGGCATAGCAGGAGGCCGAGATGGAGGGCAGCACGGCGCGGTGTTTCCAGACGCGCGCATCGCCGCTGTCGACCCAGCCTTCGAGGTTGCCAAACAGGCGGCGGAAGTTCCGGTAGGGGACCCCGTCAAGGATGATGAGGAGCAGTTTGTTGTCCATGGATGCCTCGCTGTGTGATGGGCACATTAAGGCGCAGGGGCAGCGGGCGCGCAACGGGAAAGAGGGCGTTTGGGCAAATTCCCTGAAGGAAGGGGTTAACGCCAGTGTTTTATGGAAAATCGGGTGTCACACCGCGTACACCGGACGTACACCGCACATGCATACGATGGACCGGATTTGCCGGGTTAACGCAACGGTCGGTGGAGAATGTGACTTTTTGGTTAATGCTGGGGGAAGCAGGGAGTTCGGCGGTGGCTTGGGGTGATCCAAGGTTGGGAGTGGAGGCAGGGAGCCGCTGCGGTGGGAAGGGTATTTTCGGGCTATTGCGGATATTGGTCAGCGCTTCGTGGTGCTGTGATTGCAGCCGGAAAGCTGACTTTAGAGCAGACGGGGCTCACGAGCAAAATCTGTCCGAAAAGAAAGGCATTTCATGCGGCAAGAAAATACGCTTCTATCTCTTATCTAAAGCATAGAGTAGTTAGGCGCGCCCGGAGATGATCACATCAATTGAGTTGCGAAGATTTAAACGCTTCGAAAAACGAACTATTAGCATCTCGGGCAGTGGCACCACGCTGCTAGCGGGGCCAAACAATAGCGGCAAATCCACACTGTTGCATGCGTTAGCTGTTTGGAGTTTTTGCGTATTTGTCCTTCGTCGCGGTAAAGGCGATGAAGCTGTTTGCGACGACTATTTCGGGCAAGGTTATGGCATATCAGATGATGATTTTAATCCAATCAATCTTCCCGACCTGAAGCACCTTTGGTATGGTCTAAAAACTCAGATTCCGGGGGAGGAAGGGTATTCCCTTTCTATAAAGCTAAATTGGCATCACCCCGATGAGGGAGCGCATCATCTAAGAATTTCCCTTTCTCTGACGAACGACCGACTGTTCATTCGAGCAGATGAATCTTCATTAGCCAGTTGTGACGCGCTTCCTGAAGTTGTGTACCTCCCACCAGTTGCAGGGCTCGATTCCAAGGAGGCCTTTGCTACACCAGCTCTAAGACGGGCAATGTTGGGCCGGGGATTGGCAGGATCAGTTCTCAGAAACGTGCTCTTCGACTTGCGTCGAGCCAACGAACTCAAACGCGAGGAATTAAAGCAAGGTAAGGCAAAAATTACTGCCTCTGATCTGCGCAATCTGCGAGAAACCGATCCATGGGAACTACTTCAGTCAACGTTGCGTAGCACTTTTAATTTCGAATTGCTCGTCGCAGAATACGATGAAACATTCCATACGTCGTTGCAAGCTTTCGCGCAGCCAGTGACCTATGATGAATCTTCCAAGCGATACCGGAATGCTGGCGCAAAACGCGACTTGATGGTTGAAGGTGCTGGAGCTCTACAGTGGATTTGCGTCTACGCTTATGCGGTGAATCCAGACACGGACATATTATTACTGGACGAACCTGACGCGCACCTGCACTCAAGCCTCCAGAATGTCCTGATTGATGCTCTTGATCGGCTAATTTTGTCAACAAAGAAACAGGTGCTTGTAGCTACGCATTCACGAGAAGTTCTTCTTGGCGCGCCACTGGAGAAAATCATCTCCTTTGAAAAATCAAAACCAAAATACCTATCGAGCGAAGCTGACAGGGTTCGCATGTTCTCTGGTCTTGGAGAAAGCTATGACCCTTTCATAGACCGGGTTCGGAAAGCGAAGCGGATTATTTTTGTGGAGAACGATTCAGACTGGAGAGCAATTCAAGCTATTGCAAAATCGATTGGCCACCCCCTGACGAACATCGAACCCTACCCGACGACAGAAAGCCATAAGGATCGGCGTAAATTTTTCCAAAAACTGGAGAAAGGCATCCCTGGAATTCGCGCTCTTAGCCTGCGCGATCGAGATGGTGCTCCGTTGAGTACGGTGTGTGAAGAAACTTTGCGTGACAAGTCTGACAATCACGGGCTTGCAAACTTCTCTTCACGGACGCTTAGGCGACGTGAATTAGAAAATTATGCCCTAATACCTGACTGTTTGGCGCGGATCCTTGGCATCCCTATTCCCGATATCCAAACATGGTGGGAAACTGAGCTGGCACTGCCTTTCTTAGGTAATGCCTTACCTGATTCGTCACCTGTACTCGAAGGAGATTTCAAAGATGCGTTGCATAATAAGTTAAAGGCTTCTGGAAGGTCGATAGATGATCTTTGGGGGGAAATTCGTGAAATTGAGGTGCACAAAGATTTGAAATCTCTAGTTTTGCAGCTTGTTGACCTCTGAGGAGGTCGAGAAGGTACATTTGGGTGGGACCGGTCGGTAAGCGGATCCAGCTGATAAACAGCGCACTGATGTCCGCTCTCACAGCTTTGCAATGATGTGCTTGCTATCGCACCGCAGGCCACCTTCCCGCCCTCTCTGACCATAACCCTTCCAGCCCATTCCTGCCGTTGGTCTGGGGGTAGGGATATTGCGATGGCATCTTGCATTGTCGCCATTGGCTGGGCGTGCGCAGGGGTGCGCAGGCGCTT
>JAFMGZ010000024.1 GCA_017854855.1 Sulfitobacter sp.
TGGTGCTGCTGGAGAGAATCGAACTCTCGACCTCTCCCTTACCAAGGGAGTGCTCTACCTCTGAGCTACAGCAGCGCCGATGAGGGCGGTCATTAGCGGCAAACCAAAAACGGTGCAAGCCCAATCTGGACGCCTCCGTCACCCTAGGCTACACAGCGCATATGACAAAGGCTGGCACTTCACAGACATCGAAAACAAAAGCAGACCTGCGAGAGGCGCGGCTGAAGGCTGCGCTCAAGGCCAATATGGCCCGGCGCAAGGCGCAAACCCGCGCGCGACAAGAACAAATGCAGGATAAATCGGCCGATAAAAGCCCGAACGAGGAAAGCAGATAACATGGATTCAATTCTGGTCAGAGGCGGCAAAGAGCTGCACGGAGAGATTCCCATCGCTGGGGCAAAAAACGCCTGCCTCACCCTCATGCCCGCCACCCTGCTCAGCGAAGAGCCGCTGACGCTGACCAATGCCCCGCGCCTCAGCGACATTCGCACCATGACCCAGCTGTTGGGGTCTCTGGGTGCCGAAGTGACTTCCTTGCAGGAAGGCAAGGTGCTGGCGCTGTCCAGCCACGGGGCGATCAACACCCACGCCGATTATGACATCGTGCGCAAGATGCGTGCGTCCAATCTGGTGCTTGGCCCGCTTTTGGCCCGCGAGGGCCACGCCGAAGTGTCGCTGCCAGGTGGCTGTGCGATCGGTGCACGCCCCATGGACATTCACACCGATGGGCTGACCCTGATGGGGGCAGAGATCGAACTGAAAGAGGGCTATCTGCACGCCAAGGCACAGGGCGGCAGGCTCAAAGGCGCGGTCATAGATTTCCCCTTTGCCTCTGTCGGAGCGACCGAAAACATCATGATGGCGGCCACCCTGGCCAAAGGCACGACCGTCATCAACAACGCCGCCCGCGAACCAGAGATTGTCGATCTGGCCACCTGCCTGCGTGCCATGGGTGCCCAGATCCAAGGTGACGGTACAAGCTCCATTACCATTCAGGGCGTTGACCGCCTGCATGGTGCCACGCACCGCGTTGTTACCGACCGGATTGAACTGGGCACCTATATGCTGGCCCCGGCCATCTGCGGCGGCGAGGTTGAACTGCTGGGGGGGCGCATCGATCTGCTGGCGGCGTTTTGCGAAAAACTCGACGGGGCTGGCATCGGCGTGACGGAAACCGAAAAAGGCCTCAGGGTCGCGCGAAAAAACGGACGCATCCATGCTGTCGATGTCACAACCGAACCCTTCCCCGGCTTTCCCACCGATCTGCAGGCACAGATGATGGCGCTGCTGTGCACCGCCGACGGCACCTCGGTGCTTGAGGAAAAAATCTTCGAAAACCGCTTCATGCATGCGCCTGAACTGATCCGCATGGGGGCCGACATTGAGGTGCACGGCGGCACCGCGACCGTGACCGGCGTGAACCGGCTCAAGGGGGCCCCGGTCATGGCAACCGATCTGCGCGCTTCGGTTTCTCTGATCCTCGCGGGGCTGGCGGCAGAGGGCGAAACCAAAGTCGCCCGCGTCTATCACCTCGATCGGGGCTACGAACATGTCGTGGCTAAATTCCGCGGCGTCGGTGCCGATATTGAACGGATCAAAGAATCATGACCCAGGACGCCCGTTTCGAAGATGGCCGCGAAGCGCCGCTGAACCTCGGTGCTCTGGACGCCGATGACCTCACGGTGATTTCATCCCTCGCACAGGATGCGGTCTTTCCGGCTTCTGAAATGCGCTGGGATCGGGCCGCCAACCGCTTCGCGCTGCTGATCAACCGTGTCCGTTGGGAGGACGAGGGCAAGACCCGTCATGCCCCTGAACGTGTCCAATCCGTGCTGATGTTCGAAACCGTCCAGCATGTCGCCAGTCAGGGCGTCCTGAAAGGGGATGCTGACACAATCTTGTCCATCCTCAACATCGCCTTTGAACAGACCCAGGCACCTTCAGGCCATATCCTGCTTACCCTGGCAGGCGACGGTGCCATCCGCCTGTCCGTCGAAGCGATAGAGGCCACGCTCAGGGACGTCACCCGCCCCTATGTGGCACCCTCCGGGAAACGCCCCCATCATCCGGATTGACCCAACACCCCCCGTCTCTTGAGATCGCCGTCCTTCCAGCTAGTTCCTACCCAGATGCTTTCTCTTTTTGGCCTTCAATACCTCCGCCGGAGGCAAAATATTCTTTTGGAGCGACCGCGCCCATGCCTGTGACCCTCGATGCAACATCCCCCGACTTCGAAGCTGCCTTCACCAGGCTGCTCTCTGCCAAACGCGAAGACAGCCCGGATGTGGATAGCGTGGTGGCCGATATCATCGCCGATGTGCGCGCGCGCGGTGATGCTGCTGTCCTTGATCTGACAGCGAAATTTGACCGCATCACCCTGACCCCAGACACTCTGCGCATTTCAAGCGCTGAAATCGCCCAAGCAATGGCGCAGGTCAGCGCCGAGGACAAAGCGGCACTGGAACTCGCCGCCACCCGCATTCGCGCCTACCACGCCCGCCAGCTGCCCGAAGACGCCCAATGGGTGGATGAGGCCGGGGCCACCCTCGGCTGGCGCTGGACACCGGTGTCTGCCGCCGGTCTCTATGTCCCTGGTGGTCTGGCCAGTTATCCCTCTTCCGTGCTGATGAACGCCATCCCCGCCAAGGTCGCTGGCGTGCCGCGTCTGGCCATGGTCGTGCCGGCCCCGGACGGTGTGCTCAATCCGCTGGTGCTTCTGGCCGCGTATGTCTCGGGGGTCGACGAAGTCTACCGCATCGGTGGTGCGCAGGCTGTTGCAGCATTGGCGTATGGCACTGAAACAATCGCGCCAGTGGACAAGATCACTGGTCCGGGCAATGCCTTTGTCGCCGCCGCCAAACGCCGTGTTTTTGGCAAGGTGGGCATCGACATGATCGCTGGCCCTTCCGAAATCCTGGTCATCGCCGATGGCGACAATGATCCCGATTGGATCGCCCTTGACCTTCTGTCACAGGCTGAACATGACGAGAGCGCGCAATCCATCCTGATCACCACTGACCCGGCCTTTGGCCGCGCGGTCGCCGCTGCTGTGGATACACGTCTGCAAACCCTTGCCCGCGCGCATATCGCGGGCCCCTCGTGGCGCGACTACGGGGCGATCATCACGGTTCCCGATCTGGCCACTGCCGCCGCGCTGTCCAACCGGATCGCACCCGAACATCTTGAGCTTTGCGTGGCTGACCCTGAGGCCCTCAGCGAACAGATCACCCATGCGGGCGCGATTTTCCTTGGCCAATGGACGCCAGAGGCGATCGGCGATTACGTCGGTGGTCCCAACCACGTGCTGCCAACCGCCCGCTCGGCGCGGTTCTCCTCCGGGCTTTCCGTGCTCGACTTCATGAAGCGCACGACGCTTGCGCGCATGACCCCCGAGGCCCTGCGCGCCATCGGCCCCGCAGCCGAACGGCTGGCAAGTTCCGAAAGCCTTGAGGCGCATGGCCTGTCTGTCACCGCCCGGCTGGACAAGCTGAACCGCTGAGATGGAACAAGTAAGACTGCAACCCGGTCAGTATTTCGCACCGGTCCTGGCGGCTATCGCAGCCTATGCTTTTCAGCTGACATCGGCGGCACCGCTGTGGCCCAATATGGCCATGATCATGCTTGCGGCAGCGCTTCAGATGGCGAATATCGTGCTGCGCGATGCGGAATTCCGGGCCTATACCGCGCTTTACGGACTGAATGCGCAGGATATCTTCGGCCGCATCTGCACGGTTTGCTTTGATGCCCTGCTGCTCTTTGGGTTGATCAGCGGGGCGGGCTACCACCTGTTCTGGAACACCTATGTGTCGATTGCTGGCGCATTGTTGCTGGCGATGCCGTTGGTCACGCTGCTGCAGCTGCGCGGCCATTACGGTCAGGGCAAGGGGCGTCCAGGTTTCGGCCTGCGCCATTGGATGCCACCTGCGTTTCTCGCGATCCTGGGCCTGATGATCTGGACCAGCCAAGGGGTGCAAACTGCGTCGGGCAGCCAACCCTTTGTCTTCATGATCGTCCTCAGCCTGACCCTTATGGGGGCAAACCGCGATACCATCTTTGTGGGCGGTGCCCGCAGCCTGCGCTTTGCCACATTGGCGGGGGGCATTGCCCTGATCGTGTGGAACTATCTTAACCTGACCTGAGCTGCCGCACCATTGCCTTGCCGGACCCTGTGGCGTATCCCTTGCAAAACCCATCTGCGAAAGGATGCGCCAAATGTCCCGCATCACCCATATCAACCTTGATGACGCCAACCTGCCGCCACCGACGCCGGAGATTGAGCAAGAGCGCAAGGTCGCGATGTTCGATCTGCTGGAAGACAATACATTTGTCATCCCGCAGCGCGATGAGCGCCCAGTGCCGCAAGGGCCCTACCATCTGGGCCTGTCCATCCGCGACAAGCGCCTGATCTTTGATGTGGAGACCGAGAAGTCGGAAAAAGCCGCCGAATTCCACCTTTCGCTTGGTCCGTTCCGCCAGGTGGTGAAAGACTATTTCCAAATCTGCGAATCCTATTTTGACGCGGTCAAGAAACTGCCCCCCAGTCAGATCGAAACCATCGACATGGCCCGTCGCGGTATCCACAACGAAGGCTCGCGCGTTCTGCAAGAACGCCTTGAGGGCAAGGCAGAGATCGACATAGACACCGCCCGCCGCCTCTTTACCCTCATCTGCGTTCTGCATTTCGGCGGGTAAATGACCCAAGAGCTGCCACAGTCAGTCCTGTTTTGCTGCGACCATAACGCGGTGCGGTCCCCCATGGCCGAGGGGATCATGAAAAAATTATATGGAACAGGTACTTACGTACAGTCCGTCGGTGTCAAGAACGACCTTGAGATTGACGGGTTTTCCATCGCCGTCTGCGCCGAACTGGATGTCGAATTGGCCCGGCACCGCTCGCGCAGTTTTGACGAGATGGAACAATGGGGCGATGATCTGTCGTCATTCGACCTTGTGATTGCCCTGTCTCCCGCCAGCCAGCGCCGGGCGTTGGAACTGACGCGGTTCTACCACCTTGATGTGGAATATTGGCCCATTCTCGACCCCACGGGCCTTGGCGAAACCCGCGAGGCCAAACTCGCGCAATTCCGTGCCGCACGCGATCAGATCATGACCCGACTGATCGAACGCTTTGGCCCCCCCTGCAAAGACACACAGACATGAAACAGCTGATCCAAACCTATTTCGATGCATTCAACGCAGGTGACACCGATGCCATGCTGGCCTGTGTTTCTGACGATGTGGCCCATCACGTCAACGAAGGCAATATTCGTATCGGGCGCGAAAAATTCGCCGAATTCAATGCGCATATGACCCGCTGCTACCGCGAGAATCTCACCGATATGGTGATCTTTGTGAATGAGGACGGCAGCCGTGCGGCTGCAGAATTCACCGTCAACGGCACCTATCTGGCCACTGACGCGGGCCTGCCAGAGGCGCGCGGCCAGACCTACAAAATCCCTGCCGGTTCGTTCTTCGACATCCGCGACGGCAAGATCACTCGCATCACCACCCGCTACAACCTGTCCGACTGGACCGCGCAAGTCGCATGAGGGTGGCCCCCCTGACCGGTGCAGCCCTTGCCGCCGCACTTCCCGATGTCGCGGGCCTGCGTATCGCGGTGTTTCGCGACTGGCCCTACCTCTATGACGGCGATCTGGCCTATGAGGCGCGCTATCTGCAGTCTTATCGCGACAGCCCGCTTGCCACGGTGATCGGTGCTTATGATGGGGACAGATTGGTCGGGGCCAGCACGGGCACGCCGTTGGTCGATCACGCCGATGATTTTGCCAGCGCCTTTGCCCACACCACCTTTGACATGTCGGAAATTTTTTATTGCGCCGAAAGCGTGCTGCTGCCTGCCTACCGGGGAAGGGGCATCGGCCACCGCTTTTTTGACCTGCGCGAGGCCCACGCCCGCGCCAAGGGTTTCACCAAATCCTGTTTCTGCGCCGTAATCCGCCCCGAGGATCATCCTGACCGCCCGCCAAACTACCGCCCGCTTGATACCTTCTGGCGCGCGCGCGGATATTCACCGCTGGAGGGCGTTATCGCGACATTCAATTGGAAAGATATGGGGCAGGGGGCGCAGACCCCCAAGCCTTTGCAATTCTGGCTGCGCGACCTTCGAGCCGCCTAACCTAAGTTGCCGCGCACAGCTGCTCTGCCTGTTGGCCAAAGGCCTTCCAGGCGGCCCAGAAGCGGCGGTTGCTGGCATTGTTTTCCTGGTTCTGGCGCACTTCTTGCAGGCGGTGCGGGTCCTTGAAATAGGAGGCCCCTCGCCGTTGCTCTGATGACGACAGACTGCGGTCGGCCACGGCCTGAACACAGCCACATCTGGCTCTTGAGGCCGCCTTGCGGCCCTGCGACTGACAGGCCTGCTGAATAGGCCCGGTGGCGAACAGCACGACCGGTGTGCGGTAGCCGTTCCCCGAATAACGTGATCCGCCCCCACAGGCGGCCAACCCCAAAATTGCGACCAGCGCGACGCTCAATCGTATCATGACACTTGCCCTTGTGTTCGGACCTATGGGGTTTGCCCCTTGGTGGTCCAATTCTGCCTTTGCGGGAACTATGCCCGATTTGGGCGCGCGGGGCAAATCACGAATGGGGGCAAGATCGTCGCAGGGCCAACGGCCCAAGACACCCATGAGGCAGAAAAAAACCCAGCATAGGGGGTAATCTATGCTGGGTCCCTTAAAGCAGGTCCCGAATGACCCGAGGCATCATGTATCACCGACCGCGTCAAAGCTTTTGACTTGTGACGGGGGGCGGCGATTCGGATCTGTTCGAAAGTGCTATAAGCTCAGGAAATCAAATCAGAACTTAAAGGATGCCCGGATCGTGAAAGTTTCCGCATCTGCATCCAGACCCGACACGTCGCCAATGTCATCAAAGTTGTGAAACAGGTATTCACCACTCATGATAAACTGTTCCGTCACCCGGTAGGACATCCCCACACCCCAGAAATTGCCAGAGGCATCGCCCAGCGATGTGTCGACTTCGGCATAGCCGCCAGTGGCATAAACAAACGTATTGCCAGAGTCATAGCCGCCGCGCAGCTTGGCCCGCCAGACGGAATCCGTGGTCCCGACCGTCGCACCGCCGGAAACAAGGTCAAGGTCCGTCCAGTCATAATCAAGCCCGGCCCCGATCACCCAAAGGCCAAAATCATAGTTATAGCCCGCATGCAGACCATAGGTGAATTCATCACCATTCGTACCAAAGGCAAGCCCGACACCTTCAACATCAAGATGGCCAAGCTGGCCGCCGGCGTAAAACCCGGTCCAGTCGCCGCCTAAATCAATTGGCATGGCAACCGCGATTGCCGGTGCAGGCTCAACCACAGGCTCACCCAAATTTCCTGCAAATGCAGGCGCAGCGGCCATCACGGTGGCGGTAAACGCAGCAGCAGCGCTTAATCTGTTTCTCATATCCATCTCCATAAGGTCACTTTGATGCACTAACGAACGACGTGTATCGTCAACTCATGGACCCAGATTGATATCCATCAATTTGGCAGTGTTTCTATGTGAGCTGGAAATGGTTCAGACAAGCGGGATCATGCCGAGAACGGCACGCAAGCCTGCCAGGCCTTCCTCTGGGCCGCGATGCCCTTGATCGCATGCGGTGGTAGCGGCGCTACCGGCCCGTTGCTTTATCCTCTGCCACGGTAGGGCGGCACGCCTTGGTCGGGAATCCACACAGCTTCTGGCATGGCCCCTGTTTGCCAGAAAACATCAATCGGGATGCCGCCGCGCGGATACCAGTAGCCACCGATCCGCAGCCATTGGGGGTTCAGAAAATCGACCAAGCGCCGCGCAATCGAGATCGTGCAGTCCTCGTGGAATGCGCCGTGGTTGCGGAATGATCCCAGAAACAGCTTGAGCGATTTGGATTCGACCAGGAATTCGCCCGGCACATAATCAATCACCAGATGTGCAAAATCAGGCTGGCCTGTCATCGGGCAAAGCGAGGTGAATTCAGGTGCTGTGAAACGCACGCAATAGGCCACGTCGGCCTGCGGGTTTGACACACGTTCCAGTGTCGCATCCTCGGGGGAGGACGGCAAATCGGTCTGCCCGCCCAATTGCTTCAAATCACTGTAGATCGTTTCCATGGTCGTCTCCTCTTTTGCGGGTCAAACCCCGCGCTTGTTTCCCCAAAGCAGGACGTGCAACTGCGGCAAGACCCGCGGCGCGAACCAGCTGTCGCTGATGGTCTTGTCCACTAGCCACAACAGTTTGTCCGCCAACAGCTGCGGGTCGACCGCGATATCCGGATCGACCTCAAGGTTGCCGGGCTGCAGATAGAGCGGCAGATCAGGATATCTATCCGCCGCGGCCCGCGCCCAGCCATAATCTGTGTCGTCAAAGATCACGATTTTCATCACGATGCTGCCCGCACCCTTGGCCGCTGCCAGACAGGCATCAAAGGCGTCCCAATCGACAGTTTCACTGCTTGACGGGGGCTTGGGGCTTAGAACCAAAGTATCCAGCGCACCAAACCAAGGTTTCGCAATCGACCCTTGGGTTTCGCAGGCAAAGCGGTAGCCTGCGGCCTGGCCAAGCGCGATGAGTTGCGTGAAATCCTGGATCGCAGGGTTCCCGCCGGACAAGGATACGGTCAGCGGCCGGCCATTGGACAGGCGCTGTACCTCTGCCCAGACTGCATCCGTGGACATCGCAGCCCAGGTGTGGCGAAAGGCGCTGTCCACCGCATGCAGGCTGTCACACCAGGCACAGCGGTAATCGCATCCGCCGGTGCGGACGAAAACAGTGGGCTCGCCGATCAGCGCGCCTTCGCCCTGGATCGTGGGGCCGAAAATTTCCGCGATGCGCAATTGGCTCATGGCCGGTATTCCGCCCATGTCTTGGGCGTTTCACTGACCTTGACGGCGCTTGTCTCGGGCCAGCGGGCCTTGCACCAGTCATAAAAATGCCGCGCCATGTTTTCGCCGGTTGAGGCTTCTTGCATCACGTCGTTCAGATGGCGGTGGTCAAAGGTGTCGTCGATATAGATTTTCAGCGCCTTCAACTCTCCGTAGTCGCGCACGAAACCATCGGCATTCAGGGTCGCATAGGCGAGTTCAACAACCACAACGTAATTATGGCCGTGCAACCGGGCGCATTGGTGGTCCTCGGGCAGATGCGACAGTTGATGCGAGGCGGAAAAGTGGAATTCTTTTGTGATACGGTACATCAGCCACGGTCCTTTCGTGCAATTGCAGCGACCCAAAAATCGGGATCTTCGTAGGTCGTGGGGTCAGCAATCTGTGCCAGATGAAAGGCCTCGCGCCGCTCCACGCAGGTGCCGCAGCGCCCGCAGTGCTGCGCGCCGCCTTTGTAGCAGGACCATGTCTGCGCAAACGGCGTGTTGTGGCGCGCCCCTTCGGTGACGATGTCGGCCTTGCTGCGGTGCACGAACGGCGTGTAGAGCGACACATTCGCATAGCCGTCCAACGCCGCCTTTTGCATGGCCTCGAAGGCTTGGGTAAAGGCAGGGCGGCAGTCGGGATAGATGAAATGATCGCCCCCGTGGACTGCTGTGGCAACGGCCTGATCATCGTTCGCGGCGGCCACGCCAAAGGCCACCGCCAGCATGATGGCATTGCGGTTCGGCACCACGGTGATGCGCATGCTTTCTTCGGCGTAATGCCCGTCAGGCACGTCAATATCATCGGTCAGCGCCGACCCGGTCAGGGCCGCGCCAATGCCGCGCATGTCGATTATGTCATGGGGAACTTGCAGACGTTGGGCGCAAAGGGCCGCATAATCCAGTTCCTTGCGGTGACGCTGTCCGTAATCAAAGGACACAAGGCGGGTGAGCTGCTGTTCCTGGGCAACCATATGCGCAAGTGAAACAGAATCGAGCCCGCCGGAGCAGATGACGATGGTCTTCATTTTTTAACCCTTGTTTTGTTATCCGGGTAGGCTGCGACCGGAGCCTGCTCCTCTAAAACGGTTTTCATTCGGTGCCAAGTGCAGACTGTCTCTGCTGGGCGAAATCCGGCGTTTGAGGGCGAAATCGCTAATTTTCGGCAGGTTCAGGGCATCAACGGCGGGCGGGCGAAACCGGTCCGGCCCTTACAGAATTGCCACAGGGGTCACCTGAAAATCGCGGTTGAGATAGATCAACCCCTCAGCCGTCCTTGGCCAGCTTCCCGCACCCATTGGGTCGCGCAGCACAGCTGCTGGGATAGATGTCGCTCTGGCCAGCGCCTTTTCGGGCGGGTCCCCCACGCAGCGCACCATCACTCTGATCGCCTGCGCCATGTCCAGATCGGCACCGGCCAGCGTGCCGTCAGGCAGGGTCAGACGCCCCTTCGCACGGTGGATAGTTCTGCCATTGAGGGTGAATTGGGTGATCTGCGCACCCGCACAGGCCATGGCATCGGTGACCAGAAAAATCTCGCCTGGGCCATGTTTGGCTGCCAGTGCGGCACGGATGGTGGCAGGGTGGACATGAATGCCGTCGGCGATCAGTCCGGCGTATGTCTTGGGCGAGGCCAGCGTCGCCCCCACCAGACCCGGTGCGCGGCTGCCAAGCTGGCTCATGGCGTTGAAAAGATGTGTCGTGCCGCGCGCGCCCGCATCAAAGGAACGCATCGCCGTGTCGTAATCGGCGTCACTATGGCCAAGGAATACGATAACGCCGGCATCGTTCAGGGTGGTGATCTGCTGCGGGGTGACGGCTTCGGGCGCAAGAGTGACCATCAGATTGGGCAATTGATCCGAGGCCCTGCAGAGTTGATCCAGATCTTGGGGTGTCATGGGCCGGATCAATGCAGGGTCATGCGCCCCTTTGCGCGATTGCGCCAGATGCGGCCCTTCAAGGTGCAGGCCCAGAACACCTGGCAGTCCGCGGGCCACAGCCTGCGTTGCGGCGGCGATCGCAGCTGTGGTTGTGTGAATGCTGTCGGTGATCAAGGTGGGCAAGAAGGCATGGGTGCCAAGGCCAGACAATGCGGCGGACATCGCTGCCAGCGTTTCAACGGTGGGGGCCGTGTTGAACATGACACCGCCGCCGCCGTTGACCTGAAGATCGACAAAACCGGGCATGATCGTGCCGCCTGCATGTCTGATCTGTTTGCAGTCTGCGGGCAAATCTGCGGGCCGCACAATCGTCGCCCGCGTCTGAGAGATGAGCACAGCGTGATCTGAAATCAGGCGTTTTCCATCGAATATCTGTGCGCCGACAAGCGCACGATGGGGCATTACCGGGCCTCTTTGGCGGCCTGTCTGGCGGCCTGTGCTGCCATGGCAAAGGCACCATCCAGCGCGCTGCCGCGAGGCGAGAGCAGATTGCGGGTCATGGCGGCGGGCAAATAGGGGGCATAATGCGGACCGACCCCGCCTGCCAGGGACAACAGGTCGCCGTCGGTAAAACCAAGCGTATTCAGCCCTCGAATGAGATAATCCGCCCCTTCCGCCATCAGCGCCAGACCCAGCACATCGCCGTCCTTGGCCGCGGTGATCACGTCACGGGCGAGCACTGCGAAATCACCGGGTGCGGCCTGCGCGCTGAAGTGAAGGGTCGGTACCAGCCCGCCCTTGCTGTCCAGCGCCCTGCGGCTGAGATCGCTATGACTGGTCATGCCATCATGGGCCAGAACAGCTTCTTCCAGCAGGCGGCGACCCAACCAGGCACCTGATGCCTGATCCGACAATTCAAACCCCCAGCCCCCAATGGTGCGCATCGCCAAGCCCGTCTGCCGCGCAACGATGGTGCCTGTGCCCAAGGCGATGACAAAGCCGTCTGTTTCGCCCAGCACACCCCTGACTGATGTCGCGCGGTCGCCTGTAACCGCAGAGCGGCCATAGGGCAGAACGGCCTGAACGGCCGCCATTTCAACTTCGGAATGGGCTCCGGCGACACCCAGATGTGCGGTGATCCTGTCGCGGGGGACCCCGGCCAATCCGGCCTCGGCCAAGGCCAGGTCTATGGCCCCCGTCAGATGAGACACCGCGCCGTCAAAATCACTATGGACGTTGCCCGGCCCCCCGGTGGCTGTTGCAAGCATACCGGATTCAAGGGTGCCTGCCGCCGCCCGGCATCCGGTTCCGCCACCATCTGCGGCTACGATCACTGTTTGGTCTGTCAGCTTCATCATTTCTCTATAAGATAGCCAAAGGCATGATGCACAGTAGGATAATCAGCTTTTTGTCACTCAATGCGTGGGGCCTGTGACCAAATCGCCATCAGGCCTACAGCGATGCTGCCGCACGGCTGGCCTGATCATATTGACCCGACATGGCCCGAAGCCCTGCTGCGATTTCACGCAAGTCATCGCCGTTGGTATCCATGCGGCTGAGCCCGTCCAGAAAACAGGACTTTCGCACCGCCCGGTAGGTTTCGCAGAGTTCCGCGCCGGTCTTTGACGTCTTGTAGAACACTTCTTTGCCGCGCTTTTCAGCCTCAAGCAGACCTGATTTCAACAATTTGCGCAGCGCATAGTTGACCGTGTGGGTGTCTTCTATGTTGAGCAAGAAGCAAATGTCGGTCAGACGCTTTTCCCGGCCGCGATGGTTGGTGTTATGCAGCACCAGGATCTCAAGTGGGGTCAGGTCGGCATTGCCGGCCGCCGCCATGCAGCGTGACATCCAGCGGCTGAAGGAGTTGAAGGCAATGATCATGCCGTATTCGAGTTCGGATGCCTCCCAGCCGTCGCCTTCGGCGAGATGTCGTGAGGAAACGATCCGGCGTTCAGGTAGTGATTTTGATCTTCCAGTCATGGCGGTTCCTCCAAGTTTCTACCGACAAACGCTAGCGATTTGCAGACGTTTTACAAGCGTTCAGATCGTTTCAGACTGTCAGATGGCCAAAAGTGTTGGGTGAGAGGGCGCTGACGCGGTCCGGTCTTTCCGGATGTTGCCTTATGTGTTCACTCAAGATTTTCATGATTTATGCAGGTATGTGATCAAAATGATCAAATTCTGGCCGGTTCCGTACGCCAGCGCATATTTTTCTTCACAGATGGGCATGGGTTTGTTAGCGTGCGATCAATAATAATTTGAGGCAGGCAGAACGAGCAATGAAAACGGGCTTTAAAGGCACGTTTGTCATAAGCTGGTCGCAAACAGAACTTGACGGTCTAGAGGCCGCACCGATGCAATCGCTCAAGGCAGGTGCTGCTTGGGCGTGGCGCGGCGATGCCATCCGGGTGGATGGTCCAAGTGATGTATTGCGACTTGATCAGGCAGACGGGGCAGAAAATCTTCGTAAACGCGCATCGCGCATGGTGCACCGCCTCGTTGGTGCCGCGCTTGAGAAAGAGCCGCGTGTTCTGTCCCAGATCAGCAAGGACGCATTAGACGCCACGCCGTTGATGGACAACAGTTTCGTGGTCACCGATGGGGCCAAGAGTTTTACGGTTACCTTGATCGAGGTGGGCGGCGGCAGCCAGCCCTTGCTGATGTTTCTCAATGAACTGCCCCCCAGAGATTGCGACCTGTGGGTTGTTCATCACACCCTGAATGCGGCACCCCATGAAACCAATGCCGAAGGCCGGGGTGGTGTCATCTGCTTCACGCCTGGAACCCGCATCATGACCCCGAAGGGGGAAATGTTGATCGACAGTCTGCGCGAAGGGGATTTGGTGCAGACCAAGGACAATGGCCCACAGCCGGTCCGCTGGATCGGCAGCAGGCGGATGACGGGCGCGCGGCTGTTTGCGATGCCCAAGCTGCGCCCCGTGCGCATCGCCCCCGGATTGTTCGGCAATGGCGTGCCGGACGAAGAATTGGTCGTTTCGCCAGAGCACCGTATCGTGGTCAAAGGGGCGGCGGCCCGAGAATTGTTCAATACCTCCGAAGTGCTGGTGGCAGCCAAGGACCTGATCAACGGCTTGACCGTCACAGTCGACCTGAAGATGCGCGAAGTGACTTATGTGCATCTGCTGTTCGACCATCATCAGGTGATCTGGGCCAACAGCGTCGAGACCGAAAGTTTCCACCCCGCGTCCGCATCGCTCAAGACGTTGGATGAAGAGGACCGGATGCGGCTGTTGCAACAGCACCCGGAACTGGAGGATGACCCGCATCTTTATGGCAACTTCGCCCGCCGCAACCTGTCCACTTCCGAGGCCGCTATTCTGAACCACGTCGCCTGACGGGTGTCCCCAAAACGCACCTCGGCAGATGCGGGTGCATTTTGGGGACACTTGGGCAGAGACAGTCACCGCCCGCACGCGGCGGGATGCGACGAACCAGCGGCCTAGCTGTCGCTGCGGCTCTCGATCAGTGCCTTGATGATGGCCTTTGCGCTGTCACTATCCCATTTGGCGTCCCCGCGCAGGCGCGCGATCTCTTGGCCTTCGGGGTCGATCAGGACGGTGATGGGCAGGCCGAAAACCCCCATCTGGCTGGCCAATGCCTGCTTGGGGTCCTGATGGCGGGGCAGACTGTCTACCCCGGCCTCTTCAAAGAATTTGACGATGCCTTGTGGTGAATTCCTGCCCGTGGCGATGGTCAGTACTTCGAAATCATCACCGCCGAATTCCTTTTGCAAGGTGTTCAGCTGCGGCATTTCCTTGCGACAGGGTGCGCACCAGGTGGCCCAGAAATTCACCAAGAGATATTTACCCCTGTAATCAGCAAGGGTTGCTGTGCCGGCATCATCTGCCAGAAAGAACGCGGCGTCTGACGTCGCTTCCGGTGTCTCGTGAACGATCAGTTTTTTCATATCGCCGTCACGAAGCGACAGAATGTCGGCACCTGCTGCCATTGCAGTGTTTGCACCCGCCAAAAGGGCCGTATACACGAGGCCGAACATTAATTTTCTCATCTGTCCCTCCGAGGGTTGTAACATGACCGATAACACGTCCAACAAAATGTGGGGCGGCCGCTTTGCCGCTGGTCCCGATGCCATCATGGAGGCAATTAACGCCTCCATCAGCTTTGACAAGCGTATGGCGGCGCAGGATATCGCAGGCTCGCGCGCCCATGCCGCGATGTTGGCCGCAACTGGTATCATCCGTGATAGTGATGCGGAGGCGATACGGGAAGGCTTGCTCACGATCTTGTCAGAGATCGAGGGCGGAAAGTTTGAATATTCCGCAGCTCTTGAGGACATTCACATGAATGTGGAGGCGCGTCTGAAGGAGGTGATCGGAGAACCTGCAGGGCGTCTGCACACGGGGCGCAGCCGGAATGATCAGGTTGCCACGGATTTCAAACTCTGGGTGCGCGATCAGTTCGATGCATTCGAAGGCGGGCTGATTGCGCTGATCCATGCATTGCTGGGCCAAGCAGAGGCGGGGGCAGATTGGGTCATGCCGGGTTTCACCCATTTGCAGACGGCACAGCCGGTCACATGGGGCCATCATATGATGGCCTATGTCGAGATGTTCGGCCGTGACCTGAGCCGCGTGCGCGATGCACGCGCGCGGATGAATGAAAGCCCCCTGGGGGCGGCGGCCCTAGCTGGGACCTCTTTTCCAATTGACCGCGACATGACGGCGCAGGCGCTGGGCTTTGACCGGCCAGCGGCAAATTCGCTGGATGCGGTCAGCGACCGTGATTTCGCACTGGAGTTCCTGAGCACCGCCAGCATCAGCGCCATGCACCTGAGCCGTTTTGCAGAAGAACTGGTGATCTGGTCCTCAGCGCAGTTTCGTTTCGTGGCGCTGTCGGACCGGTTTTCGACCGGATCCTCCATTATGCCGCAAAAGAAAAACCCGGATGCAGCAGAGCTGATCCGCGCCAAGGTGGGCCGCATCTTTGGGGCGAATACCGCTTTGATGATGGTGATGAAGGGCCTGCCGCTGGCCTATTCCAAGGACATGCAGGAAGATAAGGAACAAGTGTTCGATGCGGCCGACAATCTGATGCTGGCGCTGGCGGCGATGGAGGGCATGGTGCGCGATATGACCGCGCAGCGTGACAATCTGGCAGCGGCGGCGGGCAGCGGCTTTTCCACCGCGACCGACCTGGCCGACTGGCTGGTCCGGGTGCTGGGCCTGCCGTTTCGCGATGCCCATCACATCACGGGATCACTGGTCGGGATGGCGGAAAAACAGGGCTGTGATCTGCCCGATCTGACGCTGACGCAGATGCAATCGGTACATGGTGATATCACTGAGGATGTTTTTGGCGTGCTGGGCGTGGAAAATTCCGTGAACTCGCGTATGTCTTATGGGGGAACCGCACCCGCACAGGTGCGCGCGCAGATCAAACGCTGGAAGGGCATTTTGGCATGAGATGGATTTTGGCACTGCTGACGGCTGCGGCGGTTTCGGGATGCGGGGCGGATGGCGACCCTGTCCAGCCCACGCGCAATGCCACCATCACCCTGACCGAAGCAGGGCTTTCCACGAAAACGCAGGTGGGCCTTGCAAAAGGCCCGCTGTCGGTTTCGCTGGGGCTGGGCCTTTGAGGGGGATCGCGTTGCTTGCGGTGATCGCAGCACTGGCCGCATGTGGCGGGCCCAATCCGGACCGGCCACCGGCCGGGCGTTCGGACACCCGCCAGCAGCCCAGCAATTATCAGCCGGGGGTTCACGTGTCGGGCCATGTCAATGTCGGCGTTGTTAGGAGTTTCTGAAGTGTCACCGTTGCGAATGATCTTTTTGGCGCTGGCTGTCTGGGGCGCGATCCACCCGATGTATTATTTCATCACCTGGTTCAATGCGCATGGCTATGACATCATGGCCATGGTCGATGCATGGCATGTGAATGCCGCAGCCAGTGGGCTGGTTTGGGATCTGACCATCGCCGCCGTCACCCTGACCGTCTGGATCATTGCCGAAGTGGCCGTGCGCCGGAACTGGATTGCGCTTGTCGCTATTCCCGCCACCTTTTGTATCGGGGTGAGCTGCGGCTTGCCGCTTTACCTTTTCCTCAGGACAGCGCCTGTTAAATAGGGTGCGCAAAGGTATTTAAGGCCAAAAAGAGTATGGATCATTTTCTTTATCGCGACGGCGCACTTTATGCCGAGGACGTCGCCATTTCCGATATCGCAGAGGCTGTTGGCACGCCCTTTTACGTCTATTCCACAGCCACGCTGTTGCGGCATTTTCGCCTGTTTGATGAGGCATTGGCCGGGATGGAGCATCTGGTGTGCTATGCCATGAAGGCCAATTCCAACCAGGCGGTTCTGAAGACCCTAGCCCAGGCCGGTGCCGGAATGGATGTGGTATCGGGCGGGGAATACCGCCGGGCGCGTGCCGCAGGTGTGCCGGGGGACCGGATCGTATTTTCCGGCGTGGGCAAGACCCGCGAGGAGATTCGCACAGCCCTTGAGGGTGGCATTCGCCAATTCAACGTTGAAAGCGAGCCGGAGATGGTGGTTCTGGATGCGGTTGCACAGGAATTGGGCAGGGTTGCGCCGATCACCATAAGGGTGAACCCTGATGTGGATGCCAAGACCCATGCCAAGATCGCGACAGGTAAATCCGAGAATAAATTTGGCATCCCGATTGCCCGTGCGCGGGAGGTCTATGCCCTTGCGGCGCAGATGCCGGGACTGCAGGTCATTGGTATTGACGTGCATATCGGATCGCAGCTGACTGATCTGGCCCCGTTTGAACTGGCCTATCAGAAAGTTGCGGAACTGACTGAGGAGCTGCGTGCCGACGGGCACCAGATCACCCGTCTGGATCTGGGTGGTGGCCTTGGTATTCCCTATGAGCGCAGCAATGCGGACCCCCCTCTGCCCTCGGATTACGGCGCATTGGTAAAGCGCACTTTGGGCCATCTGGGCTGTGAGATCGAGATAGAACCGGGCCGGTTGATTGCGGGCAATGCCGGATTGCTGATCAGCGAAGTCATCTATGTCAAATCGGGTGAGGGGCGGGAATTTCTGATCCTTGATGGTGCGATGAATGACCTGATCCGTCCGGCCATGTATGACGCTTATCACGACATTATTCCGGTCATCGAAGCAGCCCCTGGCATAGAGCCGCAACCGATCGACATTGTGGGGCCGGTGTGCGAATCCGGTGACACATTTGCCAAGCAACGACCCATGCCGCCGTTGCACGCCGGTGATCTGGTCGCCTTTCGGTCGGCTGGGGCCTATGGTGCCGTGATGGCGTCTGAGTACAATTCGCGGCCGCTGGTTCCGGAAGTTTTGGTCAAAGGTGATCAATTCGCGGTTATCCGGCAACGCCCGACCTTTGACGAAATGATAAATCGAGATACCATTCCGGAATGGCTTTGAGGCTATCGTGCCTCAAACCATTGAGGAGCATGCCAGATGAGCACTTT
The DNA here is from genome assembly GCA_017854855.1 of Sulfitobacter sp. Taxonomy (GTDB): domain Bacteria; phylum Pseudomonadota; class Alphaproteobacteria; order Rhodobacterales; family Rhodobacteraceae; genus Sulfitobacter. The sequence continues at coordinate 18,203 of JAFMGZ010000024.1, forward strand.
CACACCGAATGATCTGCGCCGCGGTTTGCGCAAATTGCGTTGGCCTTTGCGCGGAACCTGGTTTGGCATGCTGTCTGAATCCGTTGTGCAGGCCTTCTGGCCCTTGATGAGTGTGGTACTGCTGGTCCTGGCTGCATTGATGCTGGGCCTTCAGGATCAGGTCATGGTCGAGGTTGTCTGGGCCGCGATCGCGCTTGCCGCTGCAGCGGGGCTTGGCGCTGCTTTTTATGCCGCGCGCAGGTTCCGTATTCCGTCGATGTCCGATGCGATGGAGCGGTTGGATGCCAGCCTGCCAGGACGGCCCATTCAGGCGATGCTGGATGATGCCGTGATCGGGGCCGAAGATGAGGCATCCATGGCCGTGTGGCGTGCGCATAAAGCGCGCATGGCGATGCGTGCATCCCAAGCGCGTGCTGTGCCGGCGGATCTGCGGGTGTCTCGGCGTGACCCCTTTGCCCTGCGCTATGTCGCGGTGCTGGCCTTTGCCGTGGCCGTGATTTTCGGCTCAATCTTGCGCGTGGGATCGGTGACAGAGATGACACCGGGGGCTGGTGGGCTGGCCACAGGTCCGGTCTGGGAGGGCTGGGCGGAGCCGCCGCGCTACACCGGCAAGCCCACGCTTTATCTGAATGACCAAGCTGAGGGCGCGCTGGAGTTGCCGCAGGGTACGTTGATCACGTTGCGGTTTTACGGCGATGTCGGTGCGCTGAGTTTGGCTGAGACAGTCTCTGGGCGCACGGTGGATTTGCCTGCAGCGGCGGCACCGGCGCAGGATTTTGCAATCTTGCAGGACGGCACCATTGCAGTTGAGGGGCCGGGAGGCAGGGTCTGGGACGTGACCGTTCGCGCTGATTCGCCGCCGAAGGTTGAGGTCTTGGGGGCGGCAGAGGTGGCCGCCTTGGGCGAAATGCGGCTGCCCTTTGCGGCAGAGGATGATTACGGGGTTGAGGCGGGCGAGGCGCGCATCATCCTTGATCTGGCGGCGGTTGACCGGCGGTTTGGATTGCAGACAGAACCTGATCCGCGTGCTGAGATCGTCGTGCAATTGCCGACCCCGATTGCCGGCAACCGGGCGTCGTTCCAGGAGAACATGATCGATGATTTCTCCAAACATCCTTGGGCGAACCTGCCTGTCAAATTGACCCTCAGCGTGCTGGATGCAGCGGAACAGCAAGGCCAGAGCGTACCTACGGATATGGTCTTGCCGGGCAGGCGGTTCTTTAATCCTGCGGCTGCCGCGATGATTGAGATGCGCCGCGACCTGTTGTGGTCGACATCCAACGCCCCCCGCATGGCGCAGGTGCTGCGTGCCGTTTCATACCGCCCCGAGGACGTATTGCGCAGCGAGACGACGGCCCTTCGGGTCAAGCGGTTGATCGAGCGGCTGGAAATTCGCGCAAGCTACGGTCTGGATGAAGAGGTGCAGAACGACATCGCCGAGGACCTTTGGGGACTGGCCATCGAACTGGAAGAAGGCGTGCTGGCTGATGCGCTGGAGCGGCTGCGCCGGGCGCAAGAGCGGCTGCAGGAGGCCATGCGCAACGGTGCCTCTGACGAGGAAATCGCCGAGTTGATGGATGAATTGCGCCGCGCCACCGAGGAATATCTGCAGCAGTTGCAGCGCCAGCAGGCCCAAGAAGGCCAGCAGGGCGAGGATGGCCAGCAACAGCAGCAGCAAGGCGAAAGCATGCAGATGACGCAGGATGACCTGCAGCGCATGATGGACCGTATTCAGGAATTGATGGAACAGGGCCGCATGGCAGAGGCGGCAGAAGCCCTACAGCAGCTGCAAGAGTTGATGGAGAACATGCGCGTGACCCAGGGCCAGCAGGGGCAGGGTGGGCAATCTCCGGGTGAACAGGCGATGGAGGGGCTGGCAGATACATTGCGCCAGCAGCAAGGGCTGAGCGATCAGGCCTTTCGCGATCTGCAAGAACAGTTCAATCCAAATGCGCAGGCAGGCGGAAACCAAGGCAATGAGGGCCGCAATGGCGGTCAGGGCCGGGGTGAAAGCCATGAAGGTCAGAACGGTCAGGGGCAGGGCAACGGCGAGCAGCAGGGCCAGAACCCCGACGGCACTCAGCAGGGCCAAGGGCAGGGCGAAGAGGGTTTGGCCGAACGCCAAGAGGCGCTGCGCGATGAACTCCGCCGCCAGCAGGGCAATTTGCCCGGGCAAGGCACGCCCGAAGGGGACGCCGCCCGCGATGCTCTGGACCGTGCAGGTCGGGCCATGGATCAGGCCGAACAAGCGTTGCGCAACCGAGATCTGGCCGATGCGATAGACAATCAAGCACAGGCCATGGAAGCGCTGCGCGACGGCATGCGGTCCTTGGGCGAGGCTATGGCGCAGGAGCAGCAGAACCAGCAGCCGGGTCAGGGCACGGCAGAAACCGATCAGCGCGCCCAAAGCCGCGATCCGCTGGGGCGCGAGCAGGGCAGCAACGGCTCATCCAGTTCTGAGGGGCCCCTGGCGATGGGTCCCGGTGGTGCCGGTCGGGCACGCGAATTGCTGGACGAGATCCGCCGCCGGTCAGGTGAAACCGAAAGACCTGAGGTAGAACGCGATTATCTGAACCGTCTGCTGGACCGTTTCTGACAGCTGATTGATCGGGCGGATCAATTCGCGGATTGCGATGCCATCGTGTCGAGCCAGCTCAGCAGGGATTTGAGCTGACCATCCAAAGACAGGCGCATTTGGTCAACCCAGGTGACATAGGCGCTCAGAAATGGATCAACAGCCGGGACAAGCTTGGCAATTTGGGGGGCGTAGAGATAGCAAACCGCCAATACCAGCGCGATCAGCACCATTGCGAAAAACCCGCGCCGAAAGCCGTTTTTATTCGGCTTTGGCCCACCGCCCGCGCCCAGGGCTTCTGGCCCGTTTGGGTCGATGCCGCTGCGTGTTGTATCATTGCGCAGGGTTGAATTGATTTCCTCGATATCAGGCAGCAGTTCACGCCGCGACGATACCGCCGCCGCTGCGGGCTCTCCGCGCATCCGCGCCATACGCTCTTTCGCTTCAAGGGCGCGTTTTTGCACCTCTGCCGCGGTTGGCTGCGGTGCTGCTGGTTCCTCGCCCGTATCCAGCCCCAAATCCGGCTGGCTTTCCAGCGGCTCCGATTGCCGTTGCTTGCGGGCCTCGAATTCGGCTTCTGCCTCTTGTCTCAGGATATCGGCAACCGTTGGGTCCAGCTGTCGGCGCTGTGGATCACGGCTGTATTCCGACGGCACGGTCACTTCCTCATCAGGGGTTGGTGCCGTGTTTTCCAGCTCCGGCTCTTCCTCTGGGGGGGCGTGATCTGGATGGTGTTGAAACCAGGTTTGTCCGCAGTTTGAACATTGCACGTCCCGACCCGAGGTCGGGATGACCTCATCGGGTACCTCGTATTGGGCGTCACAGTTTGGGCAAGTCAGCCTCATTTGGGAATTCGTCGCTCACTTATCGCTAGGTTGTGCACGTCTACCTAACATAAGTTCAACAATACGCCAGTAAAAGTGCTAACTGTCGCCAATGCATTGAAGTGCTGCATTGAATCCTGAGCGGTGCTGAGGCACAACAGACCCGTTGATACGGGGTGCAAACGTGATCGAGCTGGAAAATGTGGCCTACAGCTATGGTGGGGGTGAGTTGCTCTCTGACATATCGCTGAAACTTGCGCCGGGCTCTTTTCATTTCCTGACCGGTCCGTCGGGTGCCGGCAAAACCACATTGATGAAACTATGCTACGGGGCGCTGTTGCCCACGGCCGGGCATATCCGGCTGTTTGGCGCGGATGTGCGCGGGCTTGACCGCGATGACATTGCCGTGGTGCGCAGGCGTGTCGGTGTTGTCCACCAAGACGTGCAGTTTCTTGATCACCTCAGCGTGACGGACAACATTTCCCTGCCGCTGATGGTGTCGGGCCGCCAGGCCGAAACCCAGTCCGGTGATCTGGGCGAGCTGATGTCATGGGTCGGCCTGACCAACCGCGCTGACGCATTGCCCCCCGAATTGTCCGGAGGCGAACGCCAGCGGGCTGCATTGGCCCGTGCGGTGATCATGTCACCCGATGTGGTGCTGGCCGATGAACCCACCGGAAACATCGATTGGGAGATGTCGCAGCGCCTGCTGCGCCTGCTGATCGAGCTGAACAAAATGGGCAAGACCGTATTGATCGCGACCCATGATCTGAGCCTGATCCGCGCGACCAAGGCCCATGTCCAGGCGCGGGTCTTGCGGATCGCCAACCGGCGCATTCAGCTTGCCGGTGCGGATTTGTGATGTTCAATACCGCCAATCTATCCGCGCTTGTTGCGGGCGACCGCCAAGCGGATCGTGTGGTGCCGCCCACCGGCTTCACGGCGCAGCTCACCTTGTTTGCCGCAGCAGCGATGGCCTTTTTGGCGGTGTTTGCCCTGGCATTGTCACTGGCCGCGGGCCGCCTTGCGGATCGCTGGGGAGATGCGCTTGCCCGGTCGGCAACAATTCGGATTGTGGCCCCCCTGGACCAACGCGGCGCACAGACCGATGCGGCGCTCAGTATTCTGCAGACCACCAAGGGTGTGCAATCTGCCCGTGCCCTGAGCGATGCAGAACAACAGGCCCTGCTGGCCCCGTGGTTCGGGCCTGATCTGGCACTGGATACGCTGCCCGTGCCGCGCCTGATCGAAGTGATCGAGACCGCCGAGGGCATGGATCCTGCGGGCCTGCGTCTGCGACTGGCGGCCGAAGTGCCGGGTGCCGTATTGGATGATCACAGCCGCTGGCGCGAACCTTTGGTTCAGGCAGCCTCAAGGTTGCGGCTGTTGGGGTGGATGTCGATCGTTTTGATCGCAGCGGCGGTCGCGGCGATGATCACGCTTGCCGCCAATGCCGCATTGGCAGCCAATGCGCAGGTCATTGCGGTTCTGCGCTTGGTCGGTGCCAGGGATGACTACATCGCGCGCGCCTTTATCCGGCGGTTTACGCTGCGTGCATTTTGGGGGGCGGTTACGGGTACCGTCCTGGGCCTGTTGGCGGTTTTGTTGCTGCCCTCGGCCTCTGACGCTGGCGGGTTTCTGACGGGCTTGGGCTTTCAGGGGATCCATTGGCTTTGGCCAATCTTAATACCATTTTTGGCCGGGGCCGTCGCATTTGCCGCGACAGGCGCTGCGGCCCGGCGCACATTGAAGGAATTGGCATAATGCTGCAATGGATCCGGTCGTTCATCTACATCATTCAAGCCACTGTAGCGATGCCGGTCATCGGGCTGGCCTTTGCGCCCTGGGCGATGTTTTCCAAGACCGGGGCCTATGCCGCCTGCAAGGCCTATGCTGCCTGGTGCATGTGGACCGCCCGCTGGCTGATCGGTCTGCGCTGTGAAGTCCGTGGCAATGTCCCCACCACCGAGGTGCTGGTTGCCGCCAAACACCAATCGTTTCTGGATATCCTGATCATCTTTCACGCATTGCCCCGCGCCAAGTTCATCATGAAACGCGAAATCCTCTGGACCCCGGTGATCGGGCAATACACCAAGCGGATGCAGATGATCGCGGTCGACCGGGGCAAACGCGGCAAGGCGATCTCGAAGATGATGGAAGATGTGCATGCAGGCCGGATCGAGCCGGGGCAGATCGTGATCTATTCGCAAGGTACACGCGTGGCGCCGGGGGCCAAAGTACCCTACAAGGTCGGCACTGCCGTGCTTTATGATCAGTTGCAGCAGCCCTGTGTGCCGGTGGCCACCAATGCCGGGCACTTCTGGCCCCGCCGAGGGGCGTACCGGCGTCCGGGGCTTGCGGTGGTCGAGTTCCTTGATCCGATCCAGCCGGGCTTGTCAAAAGACGCGTTCATGGCCCGTTTGGAACAGACTGTCGAAGCGTCTTCGAACGCTTTGCTCAAGGAGGCGGGATGGCAGCCGCATGAATGATCCATGAATAAACTGTCCAGCATCGCAGAGCTGGAGGCGCTATACGGCGTGCCCGGCGCGCCTGCCATGCGCAAGGTGGCGACCCGGATGACCCCGCTGTACCGTGCGTGGATCATGGCGTCAAAGCTGTGCATTCTGAGCACGGTTGGCCCTGCCGGAACGGATGGCAGTCCGCGAGGTGACGATGGGCCCGTGGTCGTGGAGCATGATGAGCAGACGCTGTTGATGCCGGATTGGCGTGGGAACAACCGGCTGGATTCCTTGCGTAACATCGTTGAGGACGGCCGGGTGTCGCTGCTGTTCATGGTGGCGGGTGCGCATAACGTTGTGCGGGTCAATGGCACGGCTTTTGTCACTGACGATGCGGATCTGCGGGCGGGCTTTGAAAAAGCGGGCCGCCAACCGGCGACGGTGATCGTGATACAGATCGCTGAGATCTATTCGCAATGTGCCCGTGCCTTGATGCGTGCGCGCATCTGGTCGGCGGAGGACGAGAGTTTGGCATTGCCGAGTGTTGGTGAGATTCTGGCAGAGATGACCAGCGGCGAAGAGGGCGGTGCGCCCTATGACGACGCATGGTCTGCGCGGGCCGAAAAAACCATGTGGTGATCCTTTGGCAAAGGTGGACGATGCGTCCACCTTACGAAGCTAGCGCCAAAGTCAAACCGCAATGCAGCAGTGCAACTTCCCCAAAGGTACAGTCCGTTTTCGCATAAAGACCGGATGCATGTGGCGCTGAATGAAATCAAAGATTTCAACCCGGCACGGCATGGGTGGTCTATCAGGCATATCGAGACGTGCTTTGGGTGGGCGTATCGCCCACCCAAGAGGCTTACATGTGGATCGCGCCGTCGCCGCAGGCCAGGGCCGCTTCGCGCACCGCTTCGGAATAGGTCGGATGCGCATGACAGGTCATGGCCAGATCCTGAGCCGAGGCACCAAATTCCATGGCGACGCAAACTTCATGGATCAGATCACCGGCAGATGGCCCGATGATATGCGCGCCCAGAATCCGGTCGGTTTCCTTGTCCACCAGAATTTTGACAAAACCGTCGCCGGCAAAGTTTGCCTTGGCCCGCGCATTGCCCATGAAGCTGAATTTGCCGACCTTATAAGCACGGCCAGCAGCCTTGAGCGTTTCTTCGGTCTCGCCCACGTTGGCGACTTCGGGATGGGTATAGATGACGCCCGGGATCACGCCGTAATTCACGTGACCATGTTTGCCAGCGATCACTTCGGCGACGGCCATGCCTTCATCCTCGGCCTTATGCGCCAGCATCGGGCCTTCGATCACATCGCCAATGGCATAGATGCCCTTGGCGGCTGTCTGCCAATGCGCATCCACCGCGATCTGGCCCCGTTTGGTCAGCTGGACCCCGAGAGCCTCAAGACCGACACCGTCGTGAAATGGCTTGCGTCCAGTTGCGACCAGAACAACATCGGCATCCAGCACATGTTCACTGTCGTCCTTGCGCAATTTGTAATGGACCTTTGCCTTGGACTTCGTGCTTTCGGTCTTTTGCACAGCGGCACCCATGATAAATTCCAGCCCCTGCTTTTTCAGCATGCGCTGGAATGTCTTTTGCACCTCAGGGTCCATGCCGGGCGTGATGACGTCCAGGAACTCTACGACGGTGACCTCTGACCCAAGACGCGAATAGACGCTGCCCAGTTCCAGCCCGATCACACCCGCGCCGATGACGACCATCTTTTTGGGGACCTTGCCCAGCTCCAGCGCACCCGTGGAGGTCACGACAACCTTCTCGTCGACCTCTACTCCGGGCAGCGCTGCAGGCTCTGATCCGGTGGCGATGATGATGTTCTTGGCGTCATAGACATCATCACCCACCTTGACCTTGCCGGCCTCTGGGATGGATCCCCAGCCCTTGAGCCAGTCGATCTTGTTCTTTTTGAACAGAAATTCGATACCCTTGGTATTGGTGTCGATGGTGGATTGTTTGTAGGCCTGCATCTGCTTCCAATCGACCGAAGGAGATTTACCCTTGAGGCCCATCTCGGCAAAGTTATGTTCCGCCTCATGCAGCATGTGCGAGGCATGCAGCAATGCCTTGGAAGGGATGCAGCCCACGTTCAGGCAAGTCCCGCCCAGTGTTTCGCGCCCTTCAACACAGGCCGTTTTCAGGCCCAGTTGCGCGCAGCGGATGGCGGCGACATAGCCGCCGGGGCCGGAACCGATCACGATGACATCATAGCTGGACATTGGAGTGTCTCCTTGGGTGTTTGCCCCTGGGGGCCGTCAGAATAGCGCTGCTAGCAGCATGAAAAAGGTGGCCGCGAAACCCGCGAACCAGATGTAGGATCGCGCAGGGTTCCAGCCATAGACATAGGCCGGGACGTAAGCGATGCGCGCGATCAGATAGATCCAGCCGCACAGGGCTGTCAGGGCGCTGTTCTGGCCGGACATCTGGACGATGCCCACAGCGATGGCAAACAAAAGCAGACCCTGGAAGTGGTTGTCAAAGGCCCGGCCCAGCCGCGCTGTGCGGACCGACATTTCGCGGGTTGGTTCACGGTCGCGCGGTGACATGGTGTAGCCTGTGCCCAACTCCATATTCGCAGGCACGGCATAAAGAGCGAATTGCACAAATTGGAGCAGTGCAGCGAAGGTGAGGGTGGTCAGTTCTGGGGTCATGTCACTTTCGCTGCTGCTTGGTTTTTTCTGGACCGTGGTGGAGGGGGCCTCCACCTTACGAGAGAGGCAGGTAAGGTGGAGGCCCCCTCCACCTTATGTCTTACAGATCCATCAGCAGGCGGCGTGGATCTTCCAGCATTTCCTTGACCCGCACAAGGAAGGTCACGGCACCTTTGCCGTCGATGATCCGGTGGTCATAGGACAGCGAGATATACATCATCGGGCGGATCACGATCTCCCCTCCGACGACCATGGCGCGGTCCTGGATCTTTGCCATGCCCAGGATGCCGGACTGCGGCGGGTTCAGGATTGGCGCAGTCATCAGTGATCCGTAAACACCGCCGTTGGAGATGGTAAAGGTGCCCCCGGTCATATCGGCCATGGTCAATTTGCCGTCACGGGCCTTCTTGCCCATGACGTTGATGCCTTTTTCGATCTCGGCAAAGGACATCGTATCGACGTTGCGGATCACCGGCACAACCAGACCCGTGGGCGTGCCTGCGGCAACGCCCATATGGACGTAGTTCTTGTAGATCACATCGGTGCCGTCGATCTCTGCGTTGACCTCAGGAATTTCCTTGAGCGCATGGCAGCAGGCCTTGGTAAAGAATGACATAAAGCCCATGCGCACGCCGTGCTTCTTTTCGAAATCCGCCTTGTAGGTGTTCCGGATCGCCATCACCTCGGTCATGTCGACCTCGTTGAAGGTGGTCAGGATTGCAGCGGTATTCTGCGCTTCTTTCAGGCGGCGGGCCATGGTCTGCTTGAGGCGTGTCATGCGCACGCGTTCCTCGCGCGATGCGTCATCGGCGGCAGAGGGTGCGCGGGGCGCGGCAGCCACCGGTGCGGGTGCCGCAGCGGCCGCACTGCCCGCTGCAATGGCCTTGGCCACATCTTCTTTCATCACGCGGCCATCGCGGCCTGTGCCTGTCACCGCATCGCGGCTGATGCCGGCCTCGGCCATGGCTTTCTTGGCTGAAGGCGCGTCTTCGATGTCTTTGCCACCGGCGGCCGCAGCCGCGGGTGCAGGTGCTGCCTGTGGCGCGGGCGCCGCTGCTGCCGCGCCGGCACCAGACGCGATCACGGCAAGTTTGCCATTGGCCTCTACCGTGCTGCCCTCACCGGCCAGAATTTCGGTCAGCGTGCCTGCGGCGGGCGCAGGCACCTCAACGCTGACTTTGTCGGTCTCCAGCTCGCACAGCATTTCGTCCTGTGCGACGGTGTCACCCACCTTTTTGAACCATGTGCTGACTGTCGCCTCTGTGACGCTTTCGCCCAGCGTCGGGACCATCACATCCACGCTGGATGAGGAGGGTGTAGCGGCCTGGGCTGCCGGTGCCTTCGTGGCCTCGGCGGGCTTTGGTGCCGCCTCTGTGCCGCCTGCGCCTTCTGAAATATTGGCAAGCAGGGCGTTGACGCCAACGGTCTCACCCTCTGCGGCGACAATGTCGGACAAGGTGCCAGCCACGGGGCTTGGCACTTCGACGGTGACTTTGTCAGTCTCCAGCTCGCACAGCATTTCATCCACGGCAACCACGTCACCGGGTTTCTTGAACCATGTCGCCACGGTCGCTTCGGTCACGGATTCGCCCAGCGTCGGTACGCGTACTTCAGTCATGGTTATTTTCCTTTGATGGTCAGCGCCTCATCGATGAGGGCTGCTTGTTGTGCTTTGTGCTGGCTGGCCAAACCTGTGGCCGGAGAGGCAGCGGTGGCGCGGCCTGCATAAACGGGGCGGGTGTGGGTGGCGTTGATCCGGCCCAGAACCCATTCGATGTTGGGCTCGATAAAGGTCCATGCCCCCTGGTTCTTGGGTTCTTCCTGACACCAGACCATTTCGGCGTTCTTGAACCGCTCCAGCTCTTTCACCGCAGATTGCGCGGGGAAGGGATAGAACTGTTCGAAACGCAAAAGGTAGACATCGTCGATGCCACGGGCGTCACGTTCTTCCAAAAGGTCAAAATAGACCTTCCCGGAACACATGACCACGCGCTTGATCTTGTCATCGGCGACCAGCTTGGTGTCGGAATTGCCCTGCTGTGCGTCGTCCCAAAGGACCCTGTGAAAGCTGGACCCGGTGGTGAATTCCTCTGCCCGGCTGACGGCCAGCTTGTGGCGCAGCAGCGACTTTGGCGTCATCAGCATCAAGGGTTTGCGATAGCTGCGGTGCAGCTGGCGGCGCAGGATGTGGAAGTAGTTGGCCGGTGTCGTGCAGTTTGCAACGATCCAGTTGTCCCCGCCGCACATGGTCAAGAACCGCTCAAGACGGGCTGAGGAATGCTCTGGCCCCTGGCCTTCATAACCATGTGGCAACAGACAAACGAGGCCTGACATCCGCAGCCATTTGCTTTCGCCTGAGCTGATGAACTGATCGAACATGATCTGCGCACCATTGGCGAAATCGCCGAACTGCGCTTCCCACAGGGTCAGGGCATTGGGTTCTGCCAGAGAGTAGCCATATTCAAAACCCAGCACCGCATATTCTGACAACATGGAATCGATGACTTCATACTCTGCCTGACCCTCGCGGATGTGGTTCAGCGGGTAATAGCGTTCTTCGGTTTCCTGATTGACCAGACCGGAATGCCGCTGAGAGAATGTGCCCCGCGTGCTGTCCTGTCCGGCAAGGCGGACCTTGTAGCCTTCGGTCAACAAGGAGCCAAAGGCCAATGCCTCTGCTGTGGCCCAGTCAAACCCGGTGCCCGATGCAAACATCTCGGCCTTGGCTTCCAGCAGGCGGCCCACGGTCTTGTGCAGCGGAAATCCTTCCGGAGGCGTGGACAAAGATTTGCCCACTTCTGCCATCGTCTGCGGCGAGATGGCGGTTTTGCCGCGCTGGTATTTCTTTTCCTTTGAGCGGTCGAGGCCAGACCATTTGCCGTCCAGCCAGTCCGCCTTGTTCGGGCGGTAGTCCTTGCCGGCCTCGAACTCTTCGTTCATCCGTTTCTGGAAGTCGGCCTTCATGTCCTCAATCTCGCCCTCGGGGACAAGACCGTCTTTGACCAGACGTTCGGCATAAAGGCTCAGGGTGGTTTTTTGGCCTTTGATCCTTTTGTACATCACCGGGTTGGTGAACATCGGCTCGTCGCCTTCGTTATGACCAAAGCGGCGGTAGCAGATGATGTCCAGCACCACGTCCTTGTGGAACTTCTGGCGGAATTCCGTTGCAACGCGGGCGGCATGGACGACCGCCTCAGGATCATCGCCGTTGACGTGGAAAATCGGGGCCTCAACCACCAGCGCGTTATCGGTGGGGTAGGGGGAAGAGCGCGAGAAATGCGGCGCGGTGGTAAAGCCGATCTGGTTGTTGACCACGATATGCATCGTGCCGCCGGTCTTGTGCCCTTTCAGGCCGGACAGCGCGAAACACTCTGCGACAACGCCCTGGCCCGCAAATGCCGCATCACCATGCAGCAGGATGGGCATGACGGCCGTGCGGTCAGCGTCGTTCAACTGGTCCTGCTTGGCCCGGACCTTGCCGATCACCACAGGGTTCACCGCCTCAAGGTGGCTGGGATTGGCCGTCAGCGACAAGTGGACGCTGTTGTCATCAAATTCCCGGTCAGAAGAAGCCCCGAGGTGATATTTCACATCGCCTGAACCGTCCACGTCTTCGGGTTTGAAGCTGCCACCCTGAAATTCGTTAAAGATGGCGCGGTAGGGTTTCTGCATCACATTGGCCAGCACCGACAGACGGCCCCGGTGCGGCATGCCGATCACGATTTCGCGCACACCCAATTGGCCGCCGCGCTTGATGATCTGCTCCATCGCGGGGATCAGGGATTCACCGCCATCCAGACCGAAACGCTTGGTCCCCATGTATTTGACATGCAGGAACTTCTCAAAGCCTTCGGCCTCTACCAGCTTGTTCAGGATCGCCTTGCGCCCGTTCTTGGTAAAGCTGATTTCCTTGCCATAGCCTTCGATCCGCTCTTTCAGCCAAGCGGCCTCTACCGGATTGGAAATATGCATGTATTGCAGGGCAAATGTGCCGCAATAGGTGGATTTGACGATGTCCACGATCTGTTTCATCGAAGCTATTTCAAGCCCCAGCACATTGTCGATAAAGATCGGGCGATCCATGTCGGCATCGGTGAAACCGTAGGCCTTTGGGTCCAGTTCGGGATGATCACCCATATCGCGCATGCCCAAGGGGTCCAGATCGGCCGCCAGATGGCCCCGGATACGGTAGGCACGGATCAGCATCAGCGCGCGGATCGAATCCAGCACGGCCTGCTTGATCTGGTCCTGGGTGATCTCGACGCCTTTTTCAGCGGCCTTTGCCTTGATCTTGTCTCCGGCAGCGGCGGCTTCGGCAGCTTCGGGCCAGATGCCTGTCAGCGCGCCCATCACATCGCCAACCGGGGCGGGGGGCCAATCGCTGCGGGCCCATGACGGCCCCTTTGCCTCTGCCTCTACCTCTTTGCGCTCATCGCCCAGGGCCCTGAAGAACGCATGCCACGCTTCATCTACAGAGGACGGGTCGGCCGCATAGCGGGCATACATCTGTTCAAGGTATTCCGCATTGTCCCCTTCCATAAAGGAGGATGCGTGGAAGTGGTCGTTTGCAGGTTGTTCGGTCATATCGTCACCTTGCTGTCAGGATGCGGGGCTGGTCAGTTGCAAAGAGATGTGAGGGGCCTGTCGCCTCTCGCGTCGGAGGGAGGGTCGGGCACAGATGCCCGACCCGATGCGTTCAGGACTTTTCAATCGCTTCCTTGACGGCCTCGCCCAATGTGGCGGGGCTGTCTGCGACGATGATGCCTGCAGATTTCATGGCTTCGATCTTGTCCTCGGCACCGCCTTTGCCACCTGCGACGATCGCACCGGCGTGACCCATACGGCGACCGGGAGGGGCAGTGCGACCTGCGATGAAGCCGGCCGTTGGTTTCCAACGCCCCTTTTTCTTTTCATCCGCCAGGAACTGTGCGGCTTCCTCTTCGGCGGAACCACCGATTTCACCGATCATGATGATGGATTGTGTCTCATCATCCGCCAGGAACATCTCCAAGACGTCAATATGTTCGGTCCCCTTGATGGGGTCGCCGCCGATGCCCACAGCCGAAGACTGGCCGTAGCCCAGATCTGTCGTCTGCTTGACCGCCTCATATGTCAGTGTGCCGGAGCGTGACACAACACCGCAAGAGCCGCGCTTGTGAATATGGCCGGGCATGATGCCGATCTTGCAGGCACCGGGGGTGATGACGCCGGGGCAGTTAGGCCCGATCAGGCGGGACTTGGATCCCTCCAGCGCGCGCTGCACGCGCATCATGTCCAGAACTGGAATGCCTTCGGTGATGCAGACGATCAGCTCCATCTCGGCATCGATCGCCTCAAGGATGGAATCGGCGGCAAAGGGTGGCGGTACATAAATGACCGAGGCATTCGCCTGTGTCATATGCTTGGCCTCATGCACAGAGTTGAAGACCGGCAGGTCCAGATGGGTCTGGCCGCCTTTGCCGGGGGTCACACCGCCGACCATTTTCGTGCCGTATGCAATGGCCTGTTCGGTGTGGAACGTGCCTTGGGAACCGGTGAGGCCCTGACAGATGACTTTGGTGTTTTCGTCTACGAGTACGGCCATTGTTTGGTCTTTCCTTTAGGTCAATCTTTTGGAGAGGCGGATGTCTGTGATTCCGCATAGGGTTCATAGGGTATCTGGGCGAGTTTCGCCTTGCCGGTCAGTGCCTGAAAGATGATCGGCAGCGGGTAGGCGATTTCATAATAAGCCCGTTTGAGCTTTTGCGAGATCAGGCTGAGCCCTTTTGGCCGCAGTCTGACGCCGGTGTTGACGGCCTGATCAGGGGGCTCATTGCCCTGGACGATCAATGCAGGTGCCACCTGGTAGACCTGCATGCGCCGCGCCGCCGGCGAGGCGTTGAAGTTGAACAGCAGGTTGTCGATGGTGATGTTGAACGGCTTTTGTGCCAGGAACTGCCGGGCTGCCTTGCGCGTCAGAATATAACCGGCGGCCCCCACGTGGCGGGACAAGATGCGCTGGATGCTGCGGCCTTTGTGGCGGCCTACGGCCTGTTGCATCAAAACCTTGAGCGATGGGGAATCCCAGCGCTCAAGTTTGACGATATCGGCATTCTGTGGCCACCAGCTGAGATCGTTCAGCCAGTCGCTGAGTTCGGGCGACAGGAACACATCGTCCTCCATCACCAGACATAGGTCGTCTCCGGTCTCCAGAAATCTTTCCCAAACCTGTGCATGGCTGATGGTAATGGCCATGTTGTTGGTATGAAACGGACCCCAAGGGCCGGTTGCGCGACAATGCTCCAGCATCGCCTCGGCCCCGTTTTCCTTGTAATCAAAGGCTGGAAAGAACTTTGCCGATATGCCTGCTTTGGACAATTCCGCCGTCATATGCCTGCGCCGTTCTTGGGCGCGGGCAAGGTTGATCATTTCACAATAGAGCGTGAGTGCCATGGCTTAGCTTTCCTCCCAATCGGAGTAAAGCCTGTCGACAGCCATAAAGGTTTGCGCCCCATCCGTGCCGACATGAACAACCGCAACGCGGCCGCGCAGCAATGCGCGCCCTTCGATCAGCGCGGTCCCGTCAATGGCGGCATGGGTTGCCGGCAGCGCGATCAGCGTGCCAAAGACCGGCGGCGTCTGCATCTGCTTGCGCAGCGCGTGGATCGCCTGATCCGTATGATCGCCGTCAAAACGGACCTCACAGCGCCGCTCCACGCCCTTGGGTGCGTCAGCCGGGCGCGGTGCCAGGCTGTCATCCCAGAAGGTCAGCACAAAAGGCAAAGGTGCGCCTGCTGTGCGTTCCATGTTCGCGCGTGCCTGTGCGGGGGTCTGCCCCGCCTTGAAACACCAGCTGTTGAAGGCTGAAATGGCGACATGCGTATCCTTCGCAGATACAACAGCAGGGCTGGCCCCGATCATGACGATCAGGGCAAGCTTGCGTAGTGTTGTAGCGAGAGGATGCATCTGGCTTCCTTTAACGGGCGACTTAACCCTTGACCGCTTTCACGATCTTTTGGGCACCGTCCTTGAGGTCTTCGGCAGCGATGACATCTAGGCCAGAGTTGTTGATGATGTCTTTGCCTTGCTGAACATTTGTTCCCTCAAGCCGCACGACCAGCGGGACCTTCAGCCCCACTTCCTTGACCGCGGCGACAACGCCCTCTGCGATCACATCGCAGCGCATGATGCCGCCAAAGATGTTGACAAGGATGCCTTTGACCTGTGGATCAGAGGTGATGATCTTGAAGGCTTCGGTGACTTTTTCTTTGGTGGCACCGCCGCCTACATCAAGGAAGTTTGCAGGTTCGGCACCGTAGAGTTTGATGATGTCCATCGTGGCCATCGCCAGACCTGCACCATTGACCATGCAGCCGATTTCACCGTCGAGCGCGATGTAGTTCAGGTCATACTTTGACGCTTCAAGCTCTTTTGGGTCTTCTTCGGTGGTGTCGCGCAATTCGGCGATATCCGCTTGGCGGTACATCGCGTTGCCGTCAAAGGCGACCTTCGCATCGAGCACTTTCAAATCACCGCCGTCGCTCACGATCAGCGGGTTGATTTCAAGCATCTCCATGTCTTTTTCGATGAATGCTTTGTACAGCAGACCCATCAGGCCAACGCATTGCTTGACCTGTTTGCCCTCAAGGCCCAGCGCAAACGCGATGCGGCGGCCATGAAACGCCTGATAGCCGGTTGCCGGATCGACCGAGAAGCTGAGGATTTTTTCAGGGGTCGATGCGGCCACTTCTTCGATGTCCATGCCACCCTCTGTGGAGCAGACAAAAGAAACACGAGACGTTTGGCGATCAACCAGCAAAGCGAGGTAGAGTTCGGTTTCAATGCCAGAGCCATCTTCGATGTAGATGCGGTTGACTTGCTTGCCGGCGGGGCCGGTCTGATGTGTCACCAGGGTGCGGCCCAACATCTTCTTGGCCTGCTCTGCGGCCTCCTCAACGGATTTGGCAAGGCGAACGCCGCCTGCTTCGCCGGCATCGGCTTCCTTGAATTTGCCTTTGCCGCGCCCGCCTGCGTGGATCTGGGCCTTGACCACCCACAATGGGCCGTCCAATTCGCCTGCGGCAGATTTGGCGTCTTCGGCCTTGAGCACAATGCGGCCATCTGAGACAGGTGCGCCATAGCTGCGCAGAAGGGCTTTCGCCTGGTATTCGTGGATGTTCATGAAAAACGGTCCCGTTTTGGTTCAAGTCACCGGTTGCCTGCCCAGTGAGTCTTATGGTTGACCGCCATTTTTCGCAGTTTTTGCGCCATTACTAGGGTAAAGTGACATTTGTGATCACGGGCTAAAATCGTGTGATCACAAATTTGGGGAATTTCACGAAATCTTAGTGGAATTGACGCTGAAGTTAACGGCTGACCCGCGCTAGTTCCCTCAGATAGGGCTCAAATTCCTGGCAAATGATGATTTGTTGCTTTTCCAGATCATAAAAACCATTTGCCTCGCCGCAGGTCTCGACCACCACTTCGATAGAGGTCGGCAATCCCATGCGTTCGTTCAGGTCTTCAACTTCAACCATCAATATATCCGCCAGAAAACTGTCGTTTGCGCCATTGAAGTAGAATTTGCCGGTATACTCCCCGTCGATCAATTCATCGAAAACCGGGCCCCAGCTTTCATTGGCCAGCTCAAACTCTTCTGGGCAGGTCTCGGCGCGCCCTTCTGGCAAACCCATATCTTCGGCGAAATCATCGCGCAGATCGGGGTCAGCCCCGTAAAAAAGACAAACCAGGTTGTAGAAACGTTGCAGGTCGGCACCATGCTGCGACCACCACGCGGTTTCATATCCCTCGCTCAGTTCCGCCTCTGCCGCAAAACCCAATGCCGCGTCCTTGGCGATGCCCTGTGCCGCCTCTTCCTTGAAGATCATGTCAATCAACAAGACAGAGGCCGTATCGGCCGCATCCTCTTCCTGACCAAAGACCGGCAATTGCATCACGTCGATCAGGGCATGGCCCAGTTCATGGTAGAATACCGACAGAATATTGGCCTCGACAAAGTCATCCTCGGCGGACTGCGCATGGGCAGATCCGGCAAGGATAAAAAGGAGGGCGGCCAGCAGGTTTCTCACAATGGCATCAGTGCCCAATAATCGAGGTCCAGCAATACGTCGGGCAGATATTTGCCATCCTCACCGCGCAATTTGAATGCATCCCCCCCCTTTGTTGCGACCAGGCGCAGGCGGATTGCCCCGACGCCCGGAGCAGAGGTTTCGGCCTTGTCCAACACTTCGGACCAGGCACGGATGGTATCGCCCGCCAAACAGGGGTTGGCATGTGCCCCGCCATTCAGCCCGACAACCATTTGTGCATTGGCCAGACCGTTGAAAGACAAAGCGCGCGCCATCGAAATCACATGTCCCCCATAGATCAGCCGCGACCCGTCAGGCCGGGCAGAGGTATCGAAATGCACCTTGGCTGTGTTCTGCCAAAGCCGTGTTGCCATCATGTGCTCGGCCTCTTCGACAGTCACGCCATCGACGTGATCAATCTGTTCGCCAATCTCATAATCGCCCCAGCGGTGCGGTTCCCCTGCAAGGGTGAAGTCGTAATTGGTGAAATCCAGGCCCTGCGGCACCACCAGCTGTTGTGCTGTCAGTGCACCGGGCAGATCAGGCACGACCGTTTCAGGGGCCGCTGCATCCACATTCCCTTTGCGCACCATGACCCAGCGCACATATTCCAGAACCGGCTCATCATGCTGGTTCAGGCCGGTTGTGCGCACATAGACCACGCCGGTCTTGCCGTTGGAGTTCTGTTTCAGCCCGATCACCTCTGACTGGCTGCGCAGGGTGTCGCCGGGCCAGACAGGTGCAAGCCAGCGCCCCTGGGCATAGCCAAGGTTCGCCACGGCATTGAGCGACACATCCGGCACGGTTTTGCCAAAGACGATGTGGAAGGCGATCATGTCATCCAGCGGACTGCCTGGCAGCCCGCAGGCCTGCGCGAATTGATCCGAAGAATACAACGCATGACGTGCGGGATAGAGCATGTGATAAAGCGCGCGTTCGCCCATCTGCACCGTGCGTGGCACCGCATGTTCGATGGTTTCGCCTACGACATAGTCTTCGAAAAAGCGTCCTGCGTTCGTCTTGGCCATCAGTGCTGTCCCAGCTTGGTGTCAGGGGTATAGGTGCCAGGCACATCCTTGATCACGGCCTGCCCGCAGCGCATGATCCCGGCCGCATGATCCCATGTCTGCGTGGGAGAGCCGTAAAGCTCCCATCCTTTGTTCAACGCATCGGTCACCTTGTGACAAAAGGCCTGCGTGTCCTCTTCGGAGAGGAAGCGATAAAGTTTCATGGTCGAAGTCCTTAGGAAGAGAAGGGCGAGACGCCAAGCCAGATGTGAATGCCCGCAACGACGCTGAACAACACCAGGCTGATCACGGCCAACCGGATATAGGTCGCACGGCCCGCAGGGGGCGGTGCTGTCCAGGCAGGCTCTGCCCGGTTGATCAGGATCACGCTGCCCACGGCCCATGCCAGCATGCCGCCGAACAGGATGATGGACGCCAGATCGCCATTCACCAGCAAATGCGCAACGGCCCAGATCTTGACGGCCAGCAATTGGGGGTGACGTGTCTTGTACGCAGGCCACGCCTTGGCCCCCTTGGCAGCCGAAGACCCGTAGACCCAGAATGCAATCAGCATCGCCAGATTGTTGATATGGGTCATGAAAGAAGGTGGCGACCAGACGGAAATAAAGTCAGCGCCACGGTACCCGATGATCATCAGCACCAATGAGACCACGATCAAGACGGCCATGACCCCCTTGCCCGGATTGCCCATTTTCGCGCGCATATCCGGCGCAAGCCTTTTGAACCAATGCGCGATTATCCAGAGGATCAGGCCGAGGATCAGGAAAAACATAGGGGCTACTCCGCGTTCAGGGATGCAATTGCATCGAGTTTTGCCAGTGTTTCGCGGGCGGTTGCAACATGTAGATTCTCGACGATCTTACCATCGACCACTGCAACCCCCTGACCAGAGGCCTCTATCTGTTCAAAAGCGGCGATCTGGCGGCGCGCGGTTTCGACCTCTTCGTCAGAAGGAGAGAAGGCCGCGTTGGCCACATCCAGCTGCGCAGGATGGATGACGGTTTTGCCGTCCATGCCCATATCCCGGCCCTGATCGCATTCGATCTTGTGGCCCTCATCATCCTTGAACGCATTGTAGACGCCGTCGATGATGGCGCATTCATGTGCTTTGGCTGCCAGAACGCACAGGCCAAGGCCGGTCATCAACGGCAGGCGGTCGGGGCGGAAACGGGTCTGCAGATCTTTTGCCAGATCATTGGTGCCCATGACCATCGCCTCCAACTGCCGATGCGCGGCGATGGCGGGGGCGTTCAGCATGGCACCGGGTGTCTCCATCATCGCCCAAAGAGGGATGTCGCCTACGATTTCGGCCAACGCCTCCAGATCGGCGGGGCTGCCGACCTTGGGCAGCAGGATCGCATCGGCCTGCATCTTGGCTGCAGCCGCCGCGTCATCCTTGCCCCATTGGGTGTCCAACCCGTTGATGCGAATGACCTTGTAGCGGTTGCCATATCCGCCCTCGGACAGGGCGTCGGACAATGTGGCGCGGGCTGCGACTTTTTCATCGGGGGTCACGGCATCCTCAAGATCAAAGATGATCGCATCGCAGGCAAGGGTACGTGCCTTGTCCAGCGCACGGGGTTTTGAGCCGGGGATATAGAGGACAGAGCGGAGGGGGCGGGAGATTTTGGGCATGGGCGACGTTCCATTCAAGCGGCAAAGGGTTTCGGCCAGCGACCGAGTCATAATGTTGCGCGCAAGGGGCCATTATTTGCACAAAAGTTCAACCCCAATCCCGCCGCAGCGCAGCAAATTGCGAAAGCAGGGGCCGCGCAGGACGCTACGTTAACCATTACTTCAGTCCTGCCCCGCAGAGTGTTCCCGTTGCACCCCAAGGGGAGGGCCGTTTCGGCAAGACCGCCGGAAAACGCGGTATGGGACGTGCAGTCACATGGTGAAATCTGGACCACCCTAGGTTCCGCCGGGAAAACCCGGGATTGGTCCGAGGACCTAAGGCGCGGTCTTTCGAAGAAAGGCACAGAGGATGATGACTGTTGGAAAAATGTTCAGATTTGGGGGGCTGACGGCGGCCGCCGCAGTCTATTTGGCAACCACAACGGATGTGGCCGCACAATCGGCGCGCAATTGCGGCCCCCGTGCGGTGGTGGTCGAACGGCTGGCCACGGGATACGGCGAAAGCCGGCAATCCATCGGGGTCGCGGCCAATAACACGGTGGTGGAGGTATTTGCCTCGTCCGAAACAGGCAGTTGGACAATCACGATGACCATGCCCGGCGGGCTGACCTGTCTGGTGGCATCGGGGCAATCATATGAAGCCGTCGTTGAAACCCTGCCCGTCAAAAAGACTGATACCTGAGGTTTGACAGGCCTAGGTGTGAGGGGATCTTGTTGAATTTGGGGCAGAAGCACAAAAGTGTCTCTGCCCCTTGGGCTATTCGGGACCTGACAGACGGCCGCATGGCATGAAATCAGGTCAGGCCATCCCAGATCAATTTACATCCCGTAACCAGCAACAGCACATAGGTTAGTCCAAAGAACAGCCGTTCAGACACCAACCGGTGTGCTTTTACACCGATCCAGGTGCCCAACAGTGCAAAGGGCGCCAGAACAAGATTTGCGATGAGGGTTTGGGATGTGAACATGCCAAGGGCAGCATAGGGAAAGAATTTGACGATGTTCAGCGTCCAGAACAGCAGCACGGTCGTTGCCTGAAACTGTGTCTTTGTCAGTCCCCGACTGAGTAGGAACACCGCCGCAGGCGGGCCGCCTGCGTGGCTGACAAACGTGGTAAAGCCCACAACCGTTCCCAAAACGACCCCGGCCCAATCCGGCATGCGGCCCCGTGCCAGCGTCAACAAACCGCTCTTGAGTGTCAGCTGCCACAGCACAAAGCCCACAGCGACCCCGCCGATCAACAAGCGAAACAGATCAGGGCTGGCGACCCGGTACAGCAGCGCCCCGATCAATACACCCGGCAGGCCACCCAGCACCAGCAATGCAACGTCACGCGTGCTCCATTTACGCCAATAGGGCCGCAAAGACCCCGCATCGATCAGCATTAGCAGGGGCAGCATCACCCCCAATGCCAGCCCCGGTTCCACCACCAGCGCCAGAACGGTGGCCGAAGCAAATGCCGCACCAGAGCCAAACCCGGCTTTTGAGATGCCTGCAAAAAGAACGGCCGGTCCGGCGATCAGAAAGAAGAACAGATCAAGTGTCAGCATCAATTCAGGCCAATCGGGACAGGATGAATGACGCACATCACCGCAAAGTCGGGGCCTTGTCTATGGGCCATAACCCATCAAATTGTTGCAGTGCAGCGTAGGCCGCTTGCAGGAAGGGGCGCATTTCGCTATCCCCGCCCCAACGCAACCCTATCGGAGATACCACTATGGCCAGACCCAAAATCGCGCTTATCGGCGCGGGGCAAATCGGCGGCACACTTGCGCATCTTGCAGCATTGAAAGAGTTGGGCGACGTCGTTCTGTTCGACATCGCAGAGGGCACGCCGGAAGGCAAAGCGCTCGATATCGCTGAATCTGGCCCCTCTGCCAAATTCGATGCGACCCTGTCCGGCACGCAAGATTATGCTGATATTGCAGGCGCTGACGTCTGTATCGTCACCGCTGGTGTGGCCCGCAAACCCGGCATGAGCCGTGATGATCTGCTGGGCATCAACCTCAAGGTGATGAAGTCCGTGGGCGAGGGCATTGCCGCCCATGCACCCGATGCTTTTGTCATCTGCATCACCAACCCGCTTGATGCGATGGTTTGGGCGCTGCGCGAATTCTCTGGCCTGCCGCACCACAAGGTATGCGGCATGGCCGGCGTGCTTGATTCGGCCCGTTTCCGTCATTTCCTGGCATCTGAATTCAACGTGTCGATGAAAGATGTCACTGCATTTGTTCTGGGTGGCCACGGCGACACGATGGTGCCGCTTGTACGTTATTCCACCGTTGCAGGTATCCCGCTGCCTGATCTGGTAAAGATGGGCTGGACCTCTCAGGAGAAACTGGACGCGATCGTTCAGCGGACCCGTGATGGCGGCGCAGAGATCGTTGGCCTGCTCAAGACAGGGTCCGCCTTCTACGCCCCCGCGACATCCGCGATTGAGATGGCCGAAAGCTATCTGAAGGATCAAAAGCGCGTTCTGCCCTGTGCCGCCTACGTGGATGGAGCCTACGGTTTGAACGGTTTTTACGTCGGCGTGCCGACAGTGATCGGTGCCGGTGGTATCGAACGCGTGGTCGAGATTTCGATGGACAAGGACGAACAGACAATGTTCGACAATTCCGTCAATGCGGTCAAAGGTCTGGTTGAAGCCTGCAAGGGTATCGACAATAGCCTGAGCTAAAGCCTGACGATTATAGAATCTTTAGAACGCGTCCCATCCGGGGCGCGTTTTTTTACGGCCTGCTATTGTACGCCCCGCCAGTGAACCGCAGGCAAAATATGCCTCCAATTATCTGATGCGCGATCTGCGGCATTTGGCTAAGCTGCGGGTCATGCCGGTGATGCTGCTATTCCTTTTGCTTGTTCTTCCCATGCGGGCGCTGGGCTGCGGTCTGGCCTTGGTTCTGGCTGTTGATGTCTCAGGCTCGGTGGACCGGCAGGAATACCGCATCCAGATGGAGGGCCTTGCCACGGCACTGCGCGATGGGATCGTGGTTGATGCTTTGATTTCCCAACAGGCGCATGTGTCGCTACTTCAGTGGTCAGGATCATCGCGCCAAAAGCAGACGATCGGCTGGACAGCGCTAAAGTCAGAGCAGGAAGTGGCCGACCTAGCCCAAAGGGTTGCGACGGACCCGCGCCAGTGGCGGAATTATTCTACCGCAATTGGCGAAGCGTTGACCGTATCCATAGCATCATTCGACCCGGTGGCGCATTGCCGACGCAAAGTGATCGACGTTTCAGGCGACGGCAGATCAAACGAAGGTATCGCACCGGAACAGCTGCGTTCCTTGCTTGTGGAAAGTGGCATTACCGTCAATGCTTTGGCCATTGAAACCGAAGAGGATGACCTGACCGCCTACTTTTTCGAGAACCTGATTGTCGGGGAGGGAGCCTTTGTGATCACTGCCACGGGCTTTGAGGATTACCCAGAGCAGATCATACGCAAGCTGCGGCGCGAAACGACAAAACAACTGAGTCGGTTGGAGTAGAAAGGGCTGATGTGATCACACGGTTGAGGCTGTGATCACAAAGCGGGCAATCCGAATGAATTTGGTTGATTTTGCTGCATAAAGACAGCAATTGCTTGCGACAAATCAACCCTAGCCCGTGACACGGCCTCAAAAACCGCTATGACTTACCCTAGCCAACAGACGTAACATACCCACTTCAAAGGACCATGCCATGGCCGATGTAAACCGGGGCAACCGTCCCCTGTCGCCACATCTGACGATATACCGCCCGCAACTGACCTCGATGACGTCGATCCTGACGCGTATCACTGGCAATGCCATGCTGATTGCGGCACTGATGATCG
The DNA here is from genome assembly GCA_017854855.1 of Sulfitobacter sp. Taxonomy (GTDB): domain Bacteria; phylum Pseudomonadota; class Alphaproteobacteria; order Rhodobacterales; family Rhodobacteraceae; genus Sulfitobacter. The sequence goes on from JAFMGZ010000024.1 coordinate 42,292, forward strand.
TCTGGTGGTTCCTAGCCGCAGCCAGTTCGGAGGACTATTTCAACATCGCGAATGGTTTCGTAACCAGCTGGTTCGGGGATCTGGTGATGTTCTTTTCCGTGCTTGGCCTTTGGTACCACACGCTTGCTGGTGTGCGGCATCTGATCTGGGACAATGGCATCGGACTTGATATTCCAACGGCGGAAAAGCTGGGCTGGGCCTGCATCGGTGGATCGGTTCTGTTGACACTGATCACCGTCGTCGCGGTCGCATAAGGAGCATATGATGGCATATTTGACAGACCGCAAACGCGCGATGGGGCTTGGTTCGGCCAAGACCGGCACGGAACACTTCTGGGCAATGAAAGTCAGCTCTGTTGCTTTGCTGATCCTGATCCCGCTGTTCGTCTTCACCTTCGGTGCCGCTCTTGGGGGCACCTACGAGGAAATCATCGCCTACTACAGCCGTCCCGGCCCTGCGATCATCGCGGCGCTGACACTGGTCGTGGGCTTCAAACACTTCAACGATGGTGTGCAAACCCTGATTGAGGACTACGTTCACGGGACCAGCCAGAAAGTGGCGATTATCCTGATGACCTGCCTCAGCTATGGTGCAGCAGCGGTGGGCGTTTTCGCCATCGCCAAGCTGGCACTCTGATCCATTCATTCCCTAAGGGAGACCGAAAATGGCCGCATATGATTATGAAACCCACGAATATGACGTGGTTGTTGTGGGTGCCGGCGGCGCTGGCCTGCGTGCAACATTGGGCATGGCAGAGCAGGGCTTGCGCACTGCCTGTATCTCAAAAGTGTTCCCGACGCGTTCGCATACTGTCGCGGCACAGGGCGGTATTGCCGCCTCTCTCAGCAACATGGGTCCGGACAACTGGCAGTGGCATATGTACGACACCGTCAAGGGGTCGGACTGGCTGGGCGATACCGACGCGATGGAGTATCTGGCGCGCGAAGCACCCAAGGCGGTATACGAGCTTGAGCATTACGGCGTGCCGTTTTCGCGCACCGAAGAGGGCAAGATCTACCAGCGCCCCTTTGGCGGTCATACCACTGAATTTGGCGAAGGCCCGCCCGTCCAGCGGACCTGTGCCGCTGCGGACCGCACCGGTCACGCGATCCTGCATACCCTTTATGGCCAGAGCCTGAAGCAGAACGCACAGTTCTATATCGAATATTTCGCGATTGACCTGATCATGTCGGATGACGGTGTCTGTCAGGGCGTTCTGTGCTGGAAGCTGGACGATGGCACGATGCACCTGTTCAGCGCCAAGATGGTCGTATTGGCCACCGGCGGTTACGGCCGCGCCTATTTCTCTGCGACATCCGCGCATACCTGCACGGGCGACGGTGGCGGCATGACCGCGCGGGCGGGCCTGCCCCTGCAAGACATGGAGTTCGTTCAGTTCCACCCCACCGGCATCTACGGCGCGGGCTGTTTGATCACCGAAGGCGCGCGGGGCGAAGGCGGCTATCTGACCAACTCGGAAGGCGAAAGGTTCATGGAGCGTTATGCGCCCACCTACAAGGACCTCGCCTCAAGGGATGTTGTCAGCCGCTGCATGACGATGGAAATCCGCGAAGGGCGCGGTGTGGGCGAGAACAAGGACCACATCCACCTGCACCTGAACCACCTGCCGCCAGAGACGCTGGATCTGCGCCTGCCGGGCATTTCCGAATCCGCGCGTATCTTTGCCGGTGTGGATCTGACCAAAGAGCCGATCCCGGTTCTGCCAACGGTTCATTACAACATGGGTGGCATTCCCACGAACTATTGGGGCGAAGTGCTGGCACCGACCAAGGACAACCCGGACAACGTGTCACCTGGACTTATGGCCGTGGGCGAGGCGGGCTGTGCATCCGTGCATGGCGCGAACCGTCTGGGTTCAAACAGCCTGATCGACCTTGTTGTCTTTGGCCGTGCCGCAGCCATCCGCGCGGCAGAGATTGTCGATCCAAAGACCGCCGTGCCGACACCCAACAGACGCTCGGTCGAGGCGGCCTTCAGCCGCTTTGACGGGTTGCGCTATGCCAATGGTCATGTGCCAACGGCCGAGCTGCGCCTTGAGATGCAAAAGACGATGCAGGCCGATGCTGCCGTCTTCCGCACCGACAAGACGCTGGCCGAGGGCGAGGAAAAGATGAAGGGCGTCGCAGGCAAGCTGAGCGATCTTCACGTGACCGACAAGACGCTGGTCTGGAACTCTGACCTGATGGAAACCCTAGAGCTGACCAACCTGATGCCAAACGCGGTGGCCACCATCACCGCAGCGGCCGCGCGCAAGGAAAGCCGGGGTGCACATGCCCATGAGGATTACCCTGACCGCGATGATGAGAACTGGCGCAAGCACTCGCTCATCTGGTTTGAAGGCAATGAGGCCTCGCTGGGCTTCCGGGGTGTTCATACCCAGCCCCTGACCAGCCATAACGAAGGCGGGATCGACCTTAAGAAAATCGCGCCCAAGGCCCGCGTTTACTGATGTCACATCCCACGGGGAGACATGCGGTAACGCCTATGAATGCGCTGGCCCTTTTGGCCGGCGCATCTGTGCCCATGGGGCGGGACCACATTGAGGAAACGATGACATGAGAGCATTTGTCGTCATTTGTGCCCTGGTCCTGTCGGCCTGCACCCCCGTTCAGCAGGCGGTGGACAACACCGCGCGCAAAGGCACCAAGGGGCTGGTCATTGAGACACTTGCAACCCGTTTCCCGCAGGTCCCCAAGGAACTGATCTTACCATTCAGCGATTGCATCATCGACAATGCATCTGCGGCAGAGATCCAGGATTTCGCACGCTCCGCTTTGGCCGGTGTGGATGATCAGACGGTCGCTACGATCCGTTCGGTTCTGTCGCGTCCGGAAACCGCGCAATGTCTGCAGACACGCGCGCTTGCTACTGGGTTGACCTGACCGATGACTGGGCAGGCCTCTCCCTTGATTGATCCGGTGTCCGCCGAAATGACGGCCGAGGCGCTGCGCGAGCTGTTTCGCGGTGCCGACCGGGCGACGCGGCGAAAGCTGGTTCCGATCCTGCCACCTGCCGAAATATCCTTTGCAGGCGTGCGCATGTATGTGGACCCACGCGACAATTACACCGACCGGATGATTTGGCGCGATGGCCATCCGCCTGAGATACGGTCACTGACGGCATTGCTTGAGTTGGTTGAGGGGCAGAACGCCTTCATCCTCGATATCGGTGCCAACTCGGGTGCTTTTGCCATTCCGCTGGCCCTTGCCGCGGGCGAGGGCAGTCGGGTGATTGCCTTTGAACCGAACCCCACGATGATTGGCCGTCTGGGGCATAACATCCGCCTGAACGATCTGGGCGAGGTGGTGCGGATTGAGGGCTGTGCACTATCTGACAAGGCAGGCGAAGGCCTGTTGAATTTCCGCCAGCGCAATTTTGGTCAGGCGTCACTGCTGCCGATCAGAGGGCGGGTGCGCGATGGCGGCACATTGGTCCCGATCCGGCCCTTGCTGGATTATGTCCATGAGGCCGAAGGCCACGACGTTTCAATATTGAAGATCGATGTTGAAGGGGCCGAAGTCGCGGTGTTGGCCCCCTTGCTGAATGCGGGCGGCTGGCTGCCCGACGCCATGTTGGTCGAAACCGATCATGCCGATGAGTGGGATGTTGATCTGGTCGGCCAGATCAAGGACCTGGGCTTTGAAGTGACACTTGAAGCCGAACAAAATACGCTGTTTGTCCGCAAGGGCGCAGCCTGACTGAAACGCGGCCCACGGGGCGCACAAGATGAAACGGGCAGGCCTCTGCCCATCAAAGGAGAAGCGAAATGGTTCAGCTCACGCTCCCCAAGAACTCTCGCATGACCAGCGGGAAGACATGGCCCAAACCCGAAGGTGCCACCAACCTGAAAGAATTCCACATCTATCGGTGGAGCCCGGATGACGGCAAGAACCCGTCCGTCGACACCTATTTTGTGGATATGGACACCTGCGGTCCCATGATTCTGGACGCGCTGATCAAGATCAAGAATGAGATCGACCCGACGCTGACCTTCCGGCGTTCGTGCCGCGAGGGCATTTGCGGGTCCTGCGCCATGAACATCGACGGGATCAACACACTGGCCTGTACCTATGGCGTGACAGAGGTGAAGGGCGCGGTAAAGATCTATCCGCTGCCGCACATGCCCGTGGTCAAGGACCTGATCCCTGACCTGACGCATTTCTATGCACAGCATGCCAGCATTCAGCCCTGGCTTGAGACAGAAACACCTGCACCTGCCAAAGAGTGGAAGCAATCCATTGAAGACCGTTCAAAACTGGACGGCCTTTACGAATGCATCATGTGCGCCTGCTGCTCCACCTCTTGCCCCAGCTACTGGTGGAATGGCGACCGATATCTTGGGCCAGCGGCACTGCTGCATGCCTACCGTTGGATCATCGACAGCCGCGATGAAGCCACCGGAGAGCGGCTGGACGATTTGGAAGACCCTTTCAAACTGTACCGCTGCCACACGATCATGAACTGCGCGAAAACCTGCCCCAAGGGTCTGAACCCGGCAGCAGCCATTTCGAAGATCAAGAAATTGATGGTCGAACGCAGGGTTTGACGTCGCTTTATCAGGCCTTGGCGTGTCTTGCCCCTGTGGGGCGATGCCTGCCAAGGCTTGACCGCGATACCGGGTCATGCCGCTTTTCTTTCTTCTAATTCTGGTCGGTGTGATTGTCGCAGTTTATGCGCATCGCAACAGAAAAACGCGCCGCTGCCGTTGGCGGCAAAGCCGTGCGGGCAGCAAGGGCGCATTGATCAAATACAATTGCGTCATCTGCGGGGCCGAGGCCTTTCGCAGCAATGGCACGCCAGACAATTGCCTGTCGGCAGTAGGGCACCCCAAGCTCTGACCTCGCGTCCCGCTCGACAAGATCTGGTCTGGGCGGCTAGGTTCGTTTGGGACAGGGGTTTATCATGACAGATTTCAAAGCCGACGTGATCGTTGTAGGGGCAGGCCTATCCGGGATGGTGGCGGCCCATGAGGCAATCCTAAGAGGCCGCAAGGTTCTGATGCTGGATCAGGAAGCCGCGCAATCGCTGGGCGGTCAGGCCTATTGGTCGCTGGGCGGCCTTTTCATGGTGAACACGCCTGAGCAACGTCGGCTGGGCATCAAGGATAGCGCTGAACTGGCCCTGAGCGACTGGATGGGGTCCGCGCAGTTTGACCGCCCCGAAGATGCCAATCCCCGCGCCTACGCCGAGCGATTTGTCGACTGGGCTGCAGGTGACATGCGCCAATGGTGCCATGATATAGGGATGCGTTGGTTTCCGGTCGTAGGATGGGCCGAACGCGGCGGCGCACATGCGCATGGGCATGGCAATTCTGTCCCGCGCTTTCACATCACCTGGGGCACGGGGACCGGCGTCGTGGCCCCCTTTGCCCGGCTGATGACAAAATACGCCAATGCCGGTCAGCTCAAACTTGCCTTTCGCCATAGCGTCACTGAATTGGTCACCACGGATGGTGCCGTATCTGGCGTGCGTGGGGATATTCTTGAGGTCAGCACATTGGCGCGCGGGCACAGCACATCCCGCAAGGTTATCGGCCATTTTGAACTGGATGCCGAGGCTGTCGTGCTGACGACGGGTGGGATCGGCGGCAACCATGAAATTGTGCGCAAACACTGGCCGACAGAACGTCTGGGGCCGGCCCCGGACCGGATGATATCGGGCGTGCCCGATTATGTGGACGGCAAGATGCACGCCATTGCAGCAGCGGCCGGTGCGGGTCTGATCAACGAGGACCGCATGTGGCACTATTGCGAAGGTCTGCAAAACTGGAAGCCGATCTGGCCCAATCATGGGATACGCGTGCTGCCCGGCCCGTCGTCCATGTGGTTTGACGCCAAGGGCGACAGGATGGACACCCCCTGTCTGCCCGGCTTTGACACGTTGGGTACGTTGAAACGCATCTTGTCGGCAGGCCAGCATAGTTGGTTCATCCTGACCCAAAAGATCATCGAAAAGGAATTCGCGCTTTCTGGCTCTGAACAGAACCCGGATCTGACCGAAGGCGGCTGGCTGGATGTGATCAAGGCGCGTTTGGGCAAAGGGGCCACGCCAGCGGTTGAGGCGTTCAAGACACATGGCGCGGATTTTGTGGTGGCGGATGATCTGGAGCGGCTTGTGGCGGGGATGAATGCGATCACCCCAGAGCAGCCGCTGGATCTGTCCCATATTCGCAGCCAAATCCGCGCAAGGGATTTGCAGATCAATAATCCATTTGGCAAAGATGCCCAGATCACCGCCATTCGCGGTGCGCGGCATTACAAAGGCGACAGGTTAATCCGCACAGCCAAGCCGCATCAAATTCTGGACAAGGCGCATGGGCCCCTCATTGCGGTGCGGTTGAACATTCTGACCCGAAAATCGCTTGGCGGGTTGCATACCGATCTTGAGGGTCGGGTGCTGACCCCGCAGGGGGATATCTTGCCGGGGCTTTTTGCCGCTGGAGAAGTCAGTGGGTTTGGCGGTGGCGGCTATCATGGCTATAACGCGCTTGAGGGGACCTTCCTTGGCGGGTGCCTGTATTCAGGCCGTATCGCAGGGCAAAACGCATGAGGATCATTCGATGACGAACCCACCCAACGACGCGGCAGATCGCAAGGCTGTGGCCCCTGTTATCTGCTATCCGGTTGAAACGCTGCCAAAGCCGAACATGACACTTTACGCCCAGGCGCGTGAAAGCCTGACCAAGACCGATACCATCATGATCCCCCCGCGCGAGGCGCGCATGTTTTTTGTCCCGGCGGGACATTTCTTTCGCATCACCTCGATTGAAGGGCCGCAGGTGGGGGACCTGAACCTATGGAACGCCGCTGATCTGGGCGAACGGTTTTATTCGGGCAAGACCCGCGCCCTGCACGGCACGCATATCACGACAGGTCAGCAGATGTGGTCGTCTTTTCCACACCTTAGGCCAATGGCGACGATCACGCATGACACTCTGGGATGGTATGGGATGGATGCCTTTGGTGGCTCTGTCCATGACGTGATCGGGACGCGCTGTGACCCTTACACCCATAACCTGCTGAATGGGGGACAGTATCATCATTGCTGCCATTCCAATCTGACCCGGGCCCTGGCGGAACATATGGGGGCCACCCCCGCAGAGGCAGAGCCGCATGTGCATGACGTGTTGAACGTCTTTATGTGCACCGGATTTACCCGCGACACCGGGCAATATTTCATGAAGGCCAGCCCGGTGCGCCCGGGCGATTTTCTGGAATTTTTTGCCGAGATTGACTTGCTTGGCGGGCTCAGCGCTTGTCCCGGCGGGGATTGTTCGGCCGAGCATTCATCAGATGTAGCGCAGTGTCATCCGCTGTTGGTTGAAGTGTTTGCGCCGCAGGTTGATGTTTTGGCAGACCGTGGGGCCAACCAGCAGAATGGATACGATGGCAGCCACGGGATCTAAAGGGCTGCCAAAGCGTTTTCGGAAATCTCCAGCGCACGTAGCGCTGCCTGAAATCAATATCTCAAGGCGTTACGTGATCGGTTATCTTGCAGACGAACCGAGGAACGCCCTATTGGTCCTGAGGAAAGGCTGCCTCAAGCGCGATCTCAACCATATCGCCAAAGCTGCGTTCACGGTCCTGGGATGGCAATGCCTCGCCTGTTTGCAGGTGGTCCGATACGGTCAGAACCGCCAAGGCCCTGCGTCCATGGCGCGCGGCCAGTGTATAAAGCTCTGCGGCCTCCATCTCTACGCCTAGGATGCCATGCCGGACCATCTGTTCGTCCAGATCAGGGCGTTCGGCATAAAATACATCTGACGAATAGATACCGCCGACATGGGTGGTACAGCCTTTCTTTTCCGCCGCCGCAACTGCGGCCCGCAACAGGCCCCAATCCGCCACCGGGGCATAATTCAATTCCTTGAAAATGCCCGAAGAGGGGGAGGTGATCGTGCTGGCCGTCATGGCAATGATCACATCCCGAATACCCACCTGCGGTTGCATGCCACCGCAGGACCCGATGCGTATCAATGTCTGTGCGTTAAAGCTGCTGATCAATTCATTGGCGTAGATGGACAAAGAGGGCATGCCCATGCCCGACCCCTGAATGGTGACCCGGTTGCCTTTCCACATGCCGGTAAAGCCCAACATGCCGCGCACCTCATTGACCAGTTCGGCCCCATCCAGAAATGTCTCGGCCGCCCATTTGGCCCGGTAAGGATCACCTGGCATCAAAACTGTCTGCGCGATTTGGCCGGGTTCTGCCCCAATATGAACGGTCATGTAAAACTCCTGCTATCGCCCCTGCGCAGACTGCCTGTCTGACACTATCGGGGCAATAGTCAAAATAAATTTCCCCTCAGGGTGAGGCCATGAGGGGAATT